>JBBQJL010000014.1:0-56481 GCA_038325875.1 Candidatus Limnocylindrales bacterium | reverse complement strand
CACGTACGTCCAGCGCAAGAGTGGGTACTGGCGCGCCCGACAGGATTCGAACCTGCGACCTTCGGCTCCGGAGGCCGACGCTCTATCCACTGAGCTACAGGCGCGCGATGGGTCCTTGCTCGAATGGCGGCGGACCCGCGTCGACGCCGGGGCGTCGCCGGGCGGACATGATACCCCGCCCCGACGGTCGTGAACCTTGGGAGGACTGGACGCACCTACACGCGGTCGATGACGCCGATCCCGAACCTTCGTACGGCGCGTTCTTGACGAGGCCGCCACGCTCGACGAGCTGATGACGGCGCCGACCCGAGACATCTTCTCGACCGTCTACGACGCCACAGACCGAGGCGTCGGTGCGTTCATCGCGTCCGTGGATCGGTCACTGATCGAGGACGGAACGTACTTCGTGGTCGACCTCGACGGCGAGTTCGTCGCCTGCGGCGGGTGGGCCGACCGCGACAAGCGCTACACCGGCCCGGGCCGAAGGGTTCCGCAGGCCCGCGCTGGGTGGCCACCAGGCCCGGGATGCCGATCTACGCGAGCATCGCGTTCGAGGTCCTGGAGCACCTGCAGATCCCGATGGCCGACGGCAAGAGCATCGCGGGAGCCAGCATGGAGACGTCGATCGACCGAGCGGCGACCGGACCCGGTGGCTGGGATGAGGGCCGAGCCGTGGCCCGCCGAACGCCGGAAAACAAGTTCGGAGCGGTCCTCCGAAGAGAACCGCTCCGATGCTGTCCCGGTGAAGGTGTCCGCCGAAACGGACTCTTCTGCCACGCCACAAAGGCATCTATCACGTCGGCTGCACCGACTACCCTGACCCTACCTACCCATGACCTTGAAGCTGGGGCAGCGGCTGCTTTCGCAGCTCCCATACTGTACTTGCCGGAGGCCCTGAATCCAAGGGTTTTGTCAGGTTCTGTGGTGAAAATTCCTTAACCTTTCGGGCATCACACTCGGATATCCCGGCCGGAGGCGTGGGCTCGAAACGATGATCGGTCGTGGCGGGTCGTGCCGGCTGGGCGACGACGGCCCGACTCGAAGTAGGTCGACCGCTGACTCGTTTTCGCCGGGATAGCAATGGTCGTGCTCGTATGTGATCGATCCGGGGCGGCCGCGGGCTCTCGCAGGCGAAACAAGGCCGGTTGACGCTCGGATCGGGTCGGGCTCGCGTCCGCGCCCGCCTCTCCACGGCCGATTCGGTCGCTTAGCAGCACAGCGGTTGCTATCCGGCGACTCGCGAGACCCTCGTCGACTCGCGAGACCCTCGGCGCCACGCCGCCCCGGGCGCTCGAGCCGGTCAATCCTCGAGGATCGTCACCTTGGTCATCGCCACCGGGGCGTCCGGCAGGTCGCGCGAGTTGCGCGGGGCGGACACGATCCGGTCGACCACGTCGAGGCCCCGAGTCACCTGGCCGAACAGGGTGTAGTTCTTCGGCAGCCGCCCGGTCAGGTCGTCGGTGCAGATGAAGAACTGGCTGCCGTTGGTGTTCGGTCCGGAGTTGGCCATGGCCAGGGCGCCCTTGACGTAGTTGCCCTTGATCGGCTCGTCGGCGAACTTGTAACCGGGTCCGCCGGTCCCGACCCGGCCCGCGTTGAGGGTCGTCTTCTTGCCGAATTCGCCGTCTCCGCCCTGGATGACGAAGCCGGGGATGACCCGGTGGAAGATGACGTCGTCGTAGAAACCCTTGGTGGCCAGGTCGACGAAGTTCTGGGTGGCCTTGGGCGCGCTCTCGGTGAACAGCTCGACGTCGATGTCACCGATCTCGGTGGCGATGGTCGCGCGGGTCATGGTGCCTCCTAGTTGCTGACGCTGACATTGGTCATCGGGACCGGGTCCAGGGCGGCGTTGCCGCGGCTATCGCCGGCATTGGGCATCGCGGCGATCTTGTCGACCACGTCCATCCCGGCGGTCACCTTGCCGATGATCTGGTAGGTGTTGTACGAGCCCAGCACGTCGCCGGCCTTGTCGTCCAGGACGATGAAGAACTGCGATCCGACCGAGTCGGGCGCGCTGGTCCGGGCCATCGCCACGGTGCCCCGAGCGTATGGCGTGGAGACCTTCTCATCCTTGATCGTGTAGCCCGGGCCGCCGGTCCCGGCGCGGTCGAGGTTCGGGAGCTTGCCATCCGCTCCGACCCGTCCGAACTGACCGTCGCCACCCTGGATGACGAAGCCCGGCACAAGCCGGTGGAAGACGACCCCGTCGTAGTAGCCGCACTCGGCCAGCGCGACGACGTTGCCGGCGGCGATCGGCGACAAGTCGGCGTCGATCTCCATCGTGATCGCGCCCTTCGGGGTATCGATCGTGACAGTCCGCTTCTCGCCAGCCGGGAGGGTGGCGGGCTGCGAGGTCGGGCAGGCGCCCGCGGCGGTCGACGCCGCCGGCCCCGATGCGGCGACCGAGGTCGGTGGCGTGATCTCGTTGCCGACCGACGAGATGATCGTCGTGGTCTGGCCGCCGAGGCCGCCCATACACCCGGCGAGGACCGAGCCGGTGACGACGAGCGCTGCCAGCGACGCGATCGACGGACGAAGACGGGACAGGATCATGCGGCAGCCTCCAGGGCAGCGGAGAAGTCGATGGCGCCGGACAGGAGCGCCTCGCCGAGGATGAGGCCGGTCACGCCGGCATCGCGGATGCGTGAGATCGAGGCAGGGTCCGTCGCCCCACCGGCGACGAGGAAGTCGGCATCGTACGATCGAACCAATCGCGTCACCAGGGCGTGGTCCGGGTCGGACCGGCCGTGGGTCAGGACGAACCGCCGCACCCCGAGACCGACCAACTCCGCGACGAGCGCGTCGACGGTCGGCACGGCAGTGCGCCGCCAGGGGAACGCGGCCAGCCGCTCGGGACGCGGATCGAGCCCGATCGCCAACCAGTCGCCGGCCACCGACAGGCAGTCGGCCAGCGCGACCGGATCGTCGACGACCGACATCGCCAGGACGACCCGGGTCGCTCCGGCGGCGAAGGCCAGCCGGATCGCGTCCGCGCTCTCCATCCCGCCGGCCACCTGGAGGGGGACCGCCACGCGAGCCGCGACAGCTCCGATCGTCTCGAGATTGACCGGGGACCCTGCCCGCGCCCCGTCGAAGTCGACGAGGTGGACCACCCTGGCACCTTGCTCGACGAAGCGGGCCACGATCCGATCCGGGCGGTCCGTGGGAGCTCCCTCGCCGGTCGAGGCACCGGGCCAGTAGACGATCCGTGACCGGCCGCTCTCGAGATCGATGGCGGGGATGACCTGCACGACCCGCTAGCGCGCCGCGAGCCGGTCGGAGCCGGGGCCGCCGCCGTGGGCCGACTGGCCGCGCTCGCCAGTCAGCAGGCGGCGATGGAAGCTGACGGGCAGGCTGCCGTTGCGCAGCAGCGTGTCGTGGAAGTCCTTGAGCGAGAAACGGTCGCCGAGTCGGGCCTGCTCATCGGCCCGCAGCTGGAGGAGGAGGACCTTGCCGAGCAGGTAGCTCAGCTGATAGGTCGGCGTGTAGGTGTAGCGCAGGACTTCGGCTCGGGCGTTCGCCTCCTCGAAGCTCGTCTGCTCGACCATGAACCGGACCGCGTCGTCGACGCCGATCTCGCCCCGGTGCATGCGCACGTCGAGGATGATCCGGCAGGCTCGCCAGATCGCGTCGGTGTACATGTTCAGGCGGAAGTTCGGGGCGTCGTCGAAGCCCTGCTCGCGCATCATCTGCTCGGAGTACATCCCCCAACCCTCGACGAACTCCGGCGCGTTGGTCAGCGTCCGGGTCAGGCTCGGATGCTTGCCCGCCACCGACAGCTGGAGGTGGTGACCGGGGTACGCCTCGTGGATGCTGGTGTTGCTGATCGAGCTGTAGTTGTGCTCACGCATCGCCCGCGGGTCGTTGCCGACGGACGGGGTCACGATGTAGATCCCGTTCGGGTCCGTGTCGAACTTGGGCGGATCGAAGTAGGCGGCGAACGGGATCACGTTGCGGATGTACTCGGGCGTGGCGATGACCTCGATCCGCTCGTCGTCGGGTACGCTCACGATGTCCCGCTCGATGAGGTGCCGGCGGGCGCGGAACATGACGTCCCGATAGGCGTCGAGCGCGGCCGCGAACGTGGCCGGATGGTCGCTCTTGATCCGACCGACGACCGTCGCCTCGTCGACCGTCGGGTCGATCTCACGGGCCGCGGCCACCCGACCGGCCCGGTTCAGCTCGAGCTGCTCCTCGCCGATGGCCAGGATGGCGTCGGCGTCGAGGCCGTCGAAGCCGCGCAGACTCACCAGCTGGTCGTACCGTTCGCGCCCGAGGGCCCATTCGTCGGTCCCGCCGGCGAGCGTCCCGGCGAGCCACGTCCGATAGTCGGCCACGGCGGTCCTGGTCGCCCGGATCGCTGCATCGAGCCGGCGCGTCTCGGCCGGATCGAGGACGCCGACACCGGCTGCGGCGATCTCGTCGAACAGGGTCGGGATCTCGCCGGCCGTCTCGATCTCGATGGTCTGCCACAGGCGGACCTGCGGAACGACGGCCCGCGTCTTGCTCTGCTCGAGGAACCCGGGCGCCGCCTCGAGTCGGCTGGCGATGGCGTCGAGCCGCTCGGCGAGCGGGGCGAAGTCCCGGGCGAACAGGGCGAACAGCGGGTCGCCGATCCCGTCCATCGCGGTCGACCGATGCTCCCACAGCCGATGGACCTCAGAATCGAATAGATCGCGCCGAAGGTTGTGGATCTCGAGGTCGCGCTCGAAACGGACCTCGGCCGACAGGCCGGCGACGTCGAGGCCTTCGACGGCCGCCAGGTGGGCACGCTCGGCCGCGATCTCGCCGAGGACGGCGTCGCGCTCGCCGCTGGCCAGACGGTGATCCTCGGTGTGGATCCCGACGAACGTGGCGAAGTCGGGGTGGTCGTGCACGATCCGTCGGAAGCGGTCCTCGACGAGGTCGTAGAACGCGTCGTCCAGCGGGCCGCGCTCGGCGGCCGGTGCCGGCCGGGGAAGCGCCAGGTCGTCGAGTGCGTCGTGGCTCACGTGGGTCCTCCGAGGCGACCGGTCCGGCGGTCGATCGTCAGTGCGTCCCGGCGGACGCGGGAGCCGTCTCGTGCATGACGGCCGAGACGGCGGCCAGGGTATGTTCGATATCGGCCGGTTCGATCCCGTGGTGGGTCACGGCACGGACCTGACCGTGCGGATATTCCATCATCAGGACGTTCCGCGCACGGAGCGCGTCGAGGAATGCCGCTCGCGACCGCTCGACCTTGAAGATCACGAAGTCGGTCAGGACCCGATCCGGGTCGAGCGGCCCCAGATCCGGCTGAGCGATCCCGCCGGGTGACACGATCCCGACCATCTCGGCCAGGCCCTCGGCCAGCCGTCGCGCGTTGGCGTGGTCGTCGGCCAGTCGCTCGATCATCCCGCTGGGGCCGTCGCGCAGGGCGAGCAGACCGGGCGCGGCCAGGACCCCGACCTGGCGCAGCCCACCGCCCACGAGCTTGCGTCCGCGCCGCGCGCGCCAGATGAAGTCGCGCGACCCGACGACGACCGAGCCGACCGGGCAGGCCAGGCCCTTGCTCAGACAGAACGTCAGGCTGTCAGCCGGGGCAGCCAGGGCAGCCGGCGAGACGCCCAGCGCGACCACGGCATTGAAGAATCGAGCACCATCCACGTGGAGCGGCACAGCGTGCCGATGGGCGACGGCGGCGACCTCGGCCGTGTACTCCACCGACAGCGGTCGGCCCATCGAGTGGGCGTGGGTGTTCTCGATGGTGACGAGCCCGCTGATCGGCTCGTGCGGGTCGCTCGCGTCGCGGAACGAGGCGTCGATCTCGGCCGGGTCGATCGTCCCGTCCGGCCGCTCGCGCAGGGTCCGCACGCTGGTCCCGACGATGACGGCGTGGCCGGCCGCCTCGTCCATCACGATGTGGCTGCTCTCGGCGGCGATCGTCTCCTGGCCGCGCCCCAGGTGGGCCAGCTGAGAGACGAGGTTGCCCTGCGTGCCGCTCGTCACGAACAGGCCGGCTTCCTTGCCCAGGAGCTCCGCAGCCCGCTCTTCGAGGGCGCGGACCGTCGGGTCGTCACCGAACACGTCGTCGCCGACCTCGGCGGCAGCCATCGCCCGTCGCATCTCGTCGGTCGGGACCGTGACGGTGTCGGAACGGAGGTCGATCGGGCGCATCCGGCCAAGTATACGGAGGCGCAGCGGGACTCTCCCACGTGCGACAAGCCGACCGGCACCTGCTATCCTCCCCATTCGCTGCAACGGACCCGTGGTGTAGCGGCCCAACATGCCAGCCTGTCACGCTGGAGATCGCCGGTTCGAATCCGGTCGGGTCCGCCATCGACGCTTTTTCCTACGCCCCGTCCTCCCGCCCGGACGGGGCGTTCCCTATGCAGCGGCGTTCCATCTGGCAGACTCCACCAGTGACCGAACCGCGCCGGCGACGCAGCCACGCTCATCGGATCGACGGAGGCCGCCGCGGACCGGCGGTCGGGCCGGTCGCGATCGCGGTCGGGATCGTCGCGGTCCTGGCCGTCGGGGTCATCCTGTTGGCGGGGCCGGGGACCGGCCCGTCGGGGACGCCCGGGCCGAGCGCCTCGAGCCTGGCAGGTGGGGCGACCTCCGGCGACGGCTCGGCATCGCCGGTCGGCAGCGGTGGGACGACAAGCGCCTCCCCATCTCCCGGGGCAGGCTCGCCTGCGCCGTCGGCCGGCGCCGTGGGCACGGTGGCGATCGTCCCGGTGGTCGATTTCCGGTCGACCGAGATGAGCGTTCGGGCGGCGTCGGTCGACGAGGCAGTGTCCGGCAAGAAGGGCGGCTACGCCGCGCTCGAGCTGGTCGGCGCCGACGCCGACGCGATCCTTGCCGCGCTCGGCGATCCGAAGCCGGCGGCAGCAGCAGCGATCATCCGGGTCAAGGACGCGGCGACCCTGATCAAGGACCTGGCCAAGCATCGCGATCGGCTGGCCTTCCTGCGGGCCGACCAGGTCACGCCGGCCGTGCGTGCCCTGGCCTGGGGCACGAAGGGCCTGTTCGGGGTCGACCGGGTGACCGACGCGGCCGCCTGGCCGCTCAACGCCCAGCTCGTCGCCGGGACCGCGCCCGCGTTCGACCCGGGGTCGACCTGGACCATCGTCGCCGGCGGCGACATCATGCTCGACCGGGGCGTGGCCAAGGTGGTCAAGGTCCAGGGCAAGGGCGCGGACTACCCGTTCAACGGCGGGACCGCCACGATCACCGGGCGGACCTGCTGCTCGGCCCTCGCCAACCCGGTCCCGACGACGCGCCGGACGGGCAACGCCGGGGCGGTCCGCGACCTGCTCAAGGCGGCCGACCTGGCCGTCGCCAACTTCGAGAACCCGGCTCCGAACGCCTTCCGTTACCACACCGAGGGGACGACCTTCTCGGCCGACCCAAAGCTTATTGCCGGCCTGGCCAGGGCGGGCATCGACGTCGTGTCGATCGGCAACAACCACATCCGTGACGCCGGAGCCCAGGGGATCATCGACACGATCAGGAACCTCAAGAAGTACAAGATCAAGTCGACCGGGGCCGGGGCGAACCTTCGCGCGGCGAGGACCCCTGCGGTGGTCACCGTGAACGGGGTCAAAGTGGCGATTCTCGGCTACGACACGATCGCCAAGTCGTATGCCGCCGGCCCATCAAGCGCCGGCAGCGCCCAGCTCAGCAAGTCCGTCGTCAAGGCCGACATCAAGAAGGCCCGCACCGCCGGCGCCGAGGTGGTCATCGTCTACCCGCACTGGGGCACCGAGTACAGCCCGAAGCCGTTCGCGGCCCAGCAGGCCCTGGCCCGAGCGGTCATCGACGCGGGCGCCGACATGGTCATCGGCAACCATGCCCACTGGGTCGGCGCGATGGAGGTCTACAAGGGCAAGCCGATCTGGTATGCGCTCGGCAATCTCGTGTTCGACCAGGATTGGTCCGAGCCGACCATGGAGGGCATCACTCTCGAGCTGACCTTCCGCGGGAGCGACCTCGCCCAGGTCCGGATCCGGCCGCATGTCATCCTTGACAAGTCGCAGCCGAACTTCATGGATCCGGCGGGGACGGGCCGGGTGGTCATGGGCCAGCTGTTCGACGCTTCACGGAAGCTGCTGCCCTGGTAGGGAGTCGTTCAAGAGGAGGAACGGACCGATGAGCGGCTTCAAGGAATTCCTGCTGAAGACCAACGCCCTGGCCCTGGCCATCGGCGTGATCATCGGCGTCGCCCTGGGCAACGTCGTCAACTCGCTGGTCAACGACATCCTGATGCCGCCGATCGGGCGGATCCTCGGGGGCGTCGACTTCGCGAGCATGAAGATCATCCTGCTGGCTGCCGTCAACGGGGATCCCAAGACGGAGGTCGCGATCCGCTACGGCTCGTTCATCAACGCGTGCATCACGTTCGTGATCGTGGCCTTCGTCGTGTACGGGATCAGCAAGGTCATGATCAAGGACGAGGAGGCGGCCGGCCCGAGCGACGAGGTCGTCCTGCTGACCGAGATCCGCGACGCGCTGAAGGCCCGCTAGCCCTCGTCCGGGCCGGGCGACCTAGCCGCCGAGTCCGGCGAACAGGTCGGTCTCGGGGAGGTCGCCCGCGACCCGCGACTCGCGCAGGATGTAGGCCTCCTTCGCCCAGTACGTCCGCCAGCCGTCGAGCCCGAGCAGCATGAACGGGCTCCGATCGCTGATCTGGGTCACGTGCTCGTGGATCGCCGACCATTTCTGCTCGATCGGGCGACCGGACACGTCCAGCCAGGTGGTGATGGTCTCGTCCGGGACGAGCATCCTGGCGGCGAACGCCTCGAACTCGGCGACCTGCTCGGGTGTCGCGTCGTCCGGCGCTTCCCAGAAGCTTGGTTGCCCGCTCGCCTTCATCTGCTCGGCCATCTGCTCCCGGACCGACGCCGGGATGGCCTGCTCGTACAGCTTCGAGGGCGTCCACGGGGCGAGTCCGCCCTCGCCCTCGGGCGCGCCGGTGCCGCCATGCTCCGGGGCGAGCTGTTCCGGGTACCAGGTCGGGTCGCCGGCGCGCTCGAACGCGCGGATCGCGACGTCGTGGGTCCGGATGTGGTCAGGATGGCCGTAGCCGCCGAACGCGTTGTAGGTGGTGACAACGTCGGGTTGGTAACGACGGACCAGCCAGGTCAGCCGGCCGGCGGCCTCGTCGATGTCGGCCTGCCACAACGAGCGTGGATCGTGGTTCCCGGCTGTGCCCATCATCCCGGAGTCGCGATAGCCGAGGTTCTCCCACTCGGTCACGCCGAGGACGCCCATCGCCCGCTCGAGCTCCGCGGCCCTGATCTCACCGAGCCGGCGGTGGTTGTCCGGGGTGTCCATGTCCGGCACGACGATCTCACCGAGCTCACCCCGGGTGCAGGTCACGAGGACGACCCGGTGACCGGCGGCGACGGCCGCGGCCATGGCGCCGCCGGTCCCGATCGTCTCGTCGTCGGGATGGGCGTGAACTGTCATCAGCGTGAGACGGCGCGGTTCGAACATGGGCGCATGGTAGCGGAGGTGCGACCCGAGGCCTCGACGCGCGTCCGTGCACCCGGCTACGCTGCGTGCTGCATCGACACGGCAGCGAGGTTCCGGTTGATCTGCCCGAGTTGCGCTAGCGCGAACCTGGCCGGCGCCCTGCTCTGCTCCCGCTGCGGGGCGCACCTCGCGACCGAGCCGCCGACCGGTCCGCTCGCCGGGATCCTGGTCGCCGACTGCTCGACCGTGCTGGCCGGACCGTACTGCACGATGCTCCTGGCCGATCTCGGCGCAGACGTGGTCAAGGTCGAGCCGCCCGAAGGCGACGGCACCCGGGCCTGGGGTCCGCCGTGGGTCGGCGTCGGGCGGCTCACTCCCGACGATCCGGGCGTCGCGGCGTACTACCTGGCAGTCAACCGGAACAAGCGCTCGATCCGGCTCGACCTCAAGGCCGCTCCGGGGCGCGAGGTCCTGCAGCGGCTGATCGTCCGCTCGGACGTCCTCGTCGAGAACTTCCGGGTCGGCGGGTTCGCCCGTCTCGGCTTTTCGGATGCGGTCCTGGCCGAGCTCAACGCCGGGCTCATCCACCTGGCGATCAGCGGCTACGGGCCGACCGGCCCCGACGCCGACAAGCCGGGCTACGACTTCGTGGTCCAGGCCGCCTCGGGCCTGATGTCGATCACGGGGCAGCCTGACCAGGCCGGCGGTGAGCCGACCAAGGTCGGCCTGGCCATCGCCGACGTGGTCACCGGGTTGCAGGGGGCCGTGGCCGTCCTGGCGGCCCTGGCCGGGCGGGAGCGGGCGGGGTCGGCGGCGGCGGGTCGCGGCCAGCGGATCGACGTGTCGATCCTCGAATCGAGCCTGGCGATCCTGGTCAACCAGGCCCAGAACGCGTTTGCGACGGGCATCGCCCCGGGTCGGCGTGGGAACGCCCACCCGAACATCGTCCCGTACGAGACGTTCACCACCGCCGACGGCGAGATCGCGCTCGCCGTCGGCTCGGAGCGCCAGTGGGCGCGGTTGTGCCAGGCACTCGGCCTCGATGCGCTCGAGACGGATCCGCGCTTCGCCACGAACGCGGCGCGGGTCGAGCACCGCGACGCGCTCCGGCCGATCCTCGCCGAGCGCTTCCTGGCGGCCTCGTCGGTCGACTGGCTCGAGCGGCTCGACGTGGCCGAGGTCCCGTGTGGGCCGATCAACGACGTCCTGACGGCGCTTACCTCCGACCAGGCACGCGCCCGCGACATGGTCGTCGAGATCGAGCATCCGCGACTCGGTCCGGTCCGGCAGGTCGGCATCCCGTTCAAGCTGGCCGGGACGCCGGCCTCGATCCGGACCGCTCCGCCACTCCTCGGCGAGCACGCCGACGAGGTCCTGGCCGAGCTCGGATACGACGCCGCTGCCATCGCCCGCCTGCGCGCCGACGGCACGATCTGAGGCTCGGCCCGTGGCCTGACCGGCGTCAGAGCTCCTGGCGCCGGAAGGCCAGCCACGAGCCGGCTGCGCTGGCGAGCAGCAGGACGATGCTGCCGCCGAGCGCGCTGAGCAGGGTGTCCCCGGCGAGTGACCCGACGTTGCCGGTCGCCAGGGCGAGGGCCGGCCCGTCGAGCGCCGGCGGCAGGAACCTGGCCACCGGTGGGATGGCCGATACCAGCGACAGGACGATCAGCGCGACGATGCCGACCCCAGCCGCGGCCGCGGCCGAGCCGGTCACCGTCGAGGCGAGGAAGGTGATGGCGGCCCAGACCGCGAGCGCGAGCCAGCTCAGGACCCCCAGCGCGACCCACCCCGCGAGGGGCTGCGGCTCGAACAGGATCGCGGTGTAGACCCAGCCGACCACGATCGCCCCGACGACGGCCAGGGCGAGGACCGCGCCCAACGCGACGAGCTTGGAGCCGATGAAGGCGCCCCGTCGGACCGGCTTGGTCAGCAGGAAGGCGGCGGTCCCATGCTCCTTCTCGCCGGCCACGGCGTTCATCGCCAGGACGATCGCCGCGAACGCTCCGAGCTGCCCGAGGTTCTTCTGGAGCTGGAGGACAGAGTCGGCAGCCGCCGGTGTCGGGAGCGGGACGGTGATCTGATCACCGAGGGCGGCCTTGATGATCTCGGGCAGGTACTTCGCGGTCAGCGGTGAGAGCAACCCGATCGTGATGAACATGATCAGCACCGCGGGCAGGCGCCGCGTTCGCCACGACTCGAGGAGCTCCTTGCGGACCAGGACGGCGGCTGCGCTCATGCCGCACCGGCCGATCCGGCCGTCCCGGTCAGTTGGAGGAAGACATCCTCGAGTGACGGTCGAGCGCGCTCCACGCCGGCGACGGCGACCCCGGCTGCGACGATCGCCGGGAGCAGCTCGCGGCTTGCCCGAACCGGGTCGCTGACGGTGATCCGCAGGCGCCCCAGCTCGAGCGCGACGTCGGTCGTCCAGTCCGTTGCGCGGAGCACGTCCACCAGCCTGCCGACCGCCTCGACCTGATCCGGTTCAGGGTCGATCCGGTAGATCGGCAGGGCGTACCGGTCGAGCAAGGCCTGGAGCGGCCCGACGACCACCAGGTGCCCGCGGTCGAGGATCGCGACCCGGTCGCAGACGCGCTCGACATCGGCCAGGACGTGGGTCGAGAACAGGACGGTCGCGTGGTCCCGTAACCGTCCGATGAGCGCGAGCAGGTCCCGCCGTCCTTCCGGGTCGAGCGAGCTGACCGGCTCGTCGAGGATGAGCACCGGCGGACGGTTGACCAGGGCCTGGGCGATCCCGAGGCGCTGGCGCATCCCGCCCGAGTACGTGGCGATCCGCCGGTCGGCGGCGTCGGCCAGGCCGACCAGCACGAGCACCTCGTGCACTCGCGCCCGGAGCCCCGTCCCGTCCATGCCGTGGAGACGCCCGACGAGCTCGACCAGCTCGCGTCCGCTCGACCAGCCGTAGTAACGAGGATCCTGGTCGAGGAACCCGATCCGGCTCGTGAGCCCGTCCTGCCCCAGGGGGATCCCGGCGACCGTCGCGCTGCCCCCGGTCGGCCGGGCCAGCCCCACGAGCAGCCGCAGGGTGGTCGTCTTGCCCGCGCCATTCGGGCCGAGCAGGCCGAACACGGAACCGGTCGGCACGTCCAGATCGAGCCGGTCGAGGGCGACGATGCCGCCTGGATAGTGCTTGCTGAGGCCACGACAGACGATCGCGGCCGGACCGGTCGGCGCCGCGACGATCGGCGCAGACGCGACCGGCGACCAGGTGACCGACGAGTTCGCCGGGGTGGCGGGCGCACTGAGCACGGCCGTGTCGGCCGGCGTCGGCCCATCGGCGGTCGGCCACGCAGCGGGCGACTCGGGTTCGCCGCCGCCCTCCTGGCGGCCGACGACGAAGTACAGGATCGGGCCGATGAGCGAGACGAGGAGGACGATCAGCCCCCACATCAGGCGGCTATCACCACGGACCTGGCGGCCCGGCCGGGTCAGGTCGTACAGCGCCCAGAAGGCCAGCCCCAGCTCGACCAGGACGATCGGGGCGAGCAGGATGAGCAGTTGCGGTTCGACGCCGTTCATGCGGCCTCACACACCGGTGGCGGTTCGGGACGTCGACGATCCCGTCATCGGCAGGATACCGATGCGGCCGGTCGTGGATCCTGGGCGCCGGAGCGATCCATGCAGGTCCTCACGGACTTCGAGGGTCGGCCCGCCCGGCCCGCTGCTAGACTCGGCCGACCGAGTCCCGGGGGGATCGACCCGCTGCGGTCGTCCCATCCACGGAGGAACCACACCGATGACCGACGAACGCGAGCGCTGGGCCGTCATCCTCGGCGCATCCTCGGGGATGGGCGAGGCGACCGGCAAGGCGCTGGCCGCCGCCGGCTATCGGATCTTCGGGATCCACCTCGACTTCCGGGCCGGGCTGACCCACGTGGAGGAGGTCAAGGCGGCCATCGACGCCATCGGCTCCGAGGCCCTGTTCATCAACATGAACGCGGCCGATGACGAGAAGCGAGCCGCCGCCCTGGCGACCCTCCGGGAGCGGTTCGCGCGGTCGGAGGCGGCCGGCCGGCATCCGTACGTCCGGGTCGTGATGCACTCCCTGGCTTTTGGGTCGCTCGTCCCGTTCATCACCGACGATCCGAAGGCCGGCGTCGACCGCAAGAAGATGGAGATGACCCAGGACGTCATGGCCAACAGCCTGGTCTACTGGGTCCAGGACCTGTATCGCGGCGGCTTCCTCGAGCAGGGCTCGAAGATCTACTCGATGACCTCGGAAGGCTCGAGCCGTGTCGTCCCGTCGTACGGGGTCGTGTCCTCGGCCAAGGCTGCCCTCGAGTCGCACACCCGCCAGCTGGCGATGGAGCTCGCCCGGACCGGCAGAGGCATCACCGCCAACGCGATCCGAGCCGGTGTGACGGTCACGCCCGCCCTGCTCAAGATCCCCGAGGCCGACGAGATGATCGCGGTCACCAAGCGCCGCAATCCGACCGGCCGGATGACCACCCCGCAGGACGTCGCGGCCACGATCGTGGCGCTCAGCGGCGAAGGGGTCGACTTCATCAACGGCGAGATCATCGGCGTCGACGGCGGCGAGTTCGTCACCGGCGCGTAGTGAGCGGGCGGGTCGTCGTCGTCGGGTCGGTCAACGTCGATCTGGTCATCCTGGGTGACCGCCTGCCGGCGCCGGGCGAGACCGTCAGCGGTGGGACCTTCCAGCGCCACCACGGTGGGAAGGGCGGCAACCAGGCGGTCGCCGCCGCACGACTGGGCCGTGCAGCGTGGCTGGTCGGTGCGGTCGGCGACGACGCCTACGGCACGGACGCGCGGCAGGCGTTGATCGAGGCCGGCGTCGACGTCTCCGCCGTCGTCACGATCGAGGGGACGGCCACCGGGATCGCCCTGATCCTCGTCGACCGTCGTGGCGAGAACATCATCTCGGTCGCGTCGGGAGCGAACCTCGCCCTCTCGCCGGCGGCGATCGGACCGGCCTTCGACCGGATCGGGGTGGGTCCCGGAGACGTGGTCCTGGTCTGCCACGAGGTCCCCACGACGACCGTGCGGGAGGCGCTCCGTCTCGGTCGGACGATGGGCGCTCGGACGGTGCTCAACCCCGCGCCGGCGGACGGGATCGACCGGACCCTGCTCGCCGAGGCCGATGTGATCAGCCCGAACCAGGGCGAGCTGCTGACCCTCGCCGCGACCGACGCGCGTCGCTCCGGCCGGGCATCGACCTCCGGCCCGGCGGCGGCCGCCGACGTGGCCCGGGCCGCTCGTGGCCTGCTCGAGCCGTCGGCGGCAGGGTCCGGCGTCGACCTGGCGGTCGTGGTCACGCTGGGGGCCGGCGGCGTGCTCCTCGTCACCCTCGACGCAACGGTCGATATCGAGCCATTCCCCGTCGTCGCGGTCGATTCGACGGGGGCGGGCGACGCGTTCAACGGGGCGCTCGCCGCCGCCCTGGCCGACGGGATCCCGATCGAGGGCGCCGTTCGCCGGGCCACGCTGGCCGGTGCGCTGGCCACCACCAGGGCCGGGGCGCGCGAGGGGATGCCGACCGCCGACGAGCTCGAGACGGCCCTCGCCGAACAGTGGGCGACCGGCAGCCAGGCGTCCCCCGGCAGCTGACCGACCCTCAGGCCTCGGCCGCCACCCAGCTGGTCCGGGCTCGAGCCGCCGCGGTCATCTCGAGCCGGCTGTCTTCGTCCACCCACCAGGCGGCGAGCCCGCGGGCGCGCGCCAGCGCGGCGATCCCGTCGGCGCCGGACAGGAACAGGCTCTTCGACCAGACCTCGGCCCAGGCGGGATCCGGACCGGCGACGGTCACCGACAGCAGGCCGATGCCGCCCGGTTCGCCAGTCCGTGGGTCGATCAGGTGATGGACGGGACGTCCGTCGGTGGCCGTCCAGCGGTGGACCAGGGTCGACGAAGTGGCCACCGCTCCGCTCTCCACGGCGATCGCCGCCAACGGCCCGTCGTGCCCGGTCGGGTCCTCGACCCCGACGATCCACGGACCAGGCTGCGGTGCCGGGCCGCCGGCCACGAGGTCACCGCCAGCCTCGAGCAGGGCGCCCCCGCCGGTATCGATCAGCCCGGCCCGGACGACCCGCCGCCAGGCCCAGCGCAGCGCGAGCCCCTTGCCGATCCCGCCGAGGTCAACCGGGGTGGCGACCGTGACGGCATCGGCCGCCGGATCGATCGTCAGCCAGCGTCCCGGCGTCCGGCCAGCCCGGCGCACGGTGGAACGGTCGTGGTCGGCCACGGCCGGCGCCAGGGCCGCGCCGGGATACCCCAGTCGCTCGAGGTCAGACAGGATCCGGGCGTCGAACCGACCGTCGGTCAGGCGCCCGGCGCGGTCGGCCGCGGCGAGGGCGGCCGCGAGTCGGCGATCCACCCGGATGAGTGCTCCACTTCCGGCCGCACGATCGACGGCGGTCAGGTCGCTCGACTCACGGAACCGGGAGAGTGCCTGCTCGGCCGCCTCGAACTCGCCAGACACGAGTGTCCATGCCCGCTCGGCATCGGCGACCGACCGGCCGACCACGGTCAATCGGAGCGCCGAGCCCATCGCCCGACGCTCGAAGGTCGCGACGGCGGCCGGTGCACCGGCGGTCAATGGCCGGATGCGCCGGTCGTCGCGTGCGGGGTCGGCTTCGGGCCTGCAGGCTTTGTCGCGGACCCTCCGCTCCGGGTGACGGTCGGCAGCCTGGCTGCTGCAGCGGCCGGCGGCGGCGGCGGCGTCCATGATGCGCTGCCCTGGACCCTGCGGACCTCCGTCGCCAGCGTGCCCAGCTTCTTCTCCATCGCGGCCAGCTGGACGGAGATGTCGGCGTAGGAGACCGTCGCGGCGTCGTAGGTGGACGCGGCCGCGACCAGTCGGTCGTCCAGTCGGTCGTGCTCAGACTGGAGGGTCAGGACGGCATCCGCGGCCGGGCCGTTGGCCGCCATCAGCTGCTGGTCGCTGGTCGACTGGAGGGCGGTCACGCCGGCGAGCGACACGGCATAGGCGCCGGCCGACAGGCCGACGACGACCGCCAGGTGAACGGGTCGGCGTGGCTCGGTCATCGTCCGCCTCCGGTCAGGGCGGACAGCTTCTTCTTGGCCGCCGCCAGCTTGTCGCGCAGGGTCCTGGCGGTCCTGGCGTCCTGGGCGATCCGGGTGTTGGCGTCCTTGAGCGCTGCGGTCAGCTGAGCCGTCTGATCGGTCAGGGCGTTGATCTGGGCGTCGAGCGCCGCCGCCCGTGATTGCTCGTCGGTCAGTCGCTGGACCAGGCTCGCGGCCGAGACCGGCGCGACGGTCAGCGGTGCAGACGATTCCGTCCATACGGCGGCGGCCTCGACGGCCATCGCCCCGACGGTCAGGCTGAGGAGGACCGACACGAGGATCACCAGGCGACGGAAGAAGAGTCGGAGTGACGATCTCATGAGGCCACCTCAGTCCCGGCAAGGTCGACAGCCACGGTTGCGAGCGGGGCGTCCGGTGTCGCCAGCGGCGCGCTTCGGGGCGTGACCGACCGGTCCGGGAGCGACGTCGAGAAGGTGGGACGCGCCTTGCGGGCGACCCAGTAGCGGTAGGCCGCGGCCGCCAGGACCGCGAGCCCGGAGCCGATGTACATGAAGCGCAGGTCTGGCGTGTCGGTGCCCGACAGGATCCCGTGCAGCCAGGCCAGGACGAACACGCCGATGCTCAGGCGGTGGATCTTGAGCCAGAACCCGGGCGGCAGGAGCTTCGTATAGCGGGCGGTCACGCCGGTCAGGATCAGGGCGTACATCGCCAGCGTCCCGAGGGCGACCGGCGAGCTTCGGTAGCTCGACAGCGTCGGGATGAAGGCACCGGCGATCCCGACGCCGGCGTACGGGTCGAGGATGAGGCTGACGATGTGGACGCCCAGGAAGGCCAGGACGAAGACCCACAGGTTCTCGTGCCATGGGAACAGTCGCTTGGACAGCTTCCAGGTCGTCTGGTTGGTCGGGTGGCTGAGGATCATCCCGAACACGAGCTGCATCGTCAGCAGCAGGTAGGTCACGATCCCGGTCGCGCGTGCGGCCAGCCACAACCGGTACTGGGCCTGGTGCTCCGAGGTGGCCGGCACGATCTGGTTCGTGGCGAGGACCACCCCGAGCCCGAGCAGGCCCAGCAGGATCATGAAGTTCTGGCCACTCAGGCGCATCGGGCGGGCCGGCTGCGAACGGGTCGATGGAGGTGGGTCATTGGGGGCTCCCGGTGGCAGGTGCTGTCACCTGGTCCGAGACGAGTATCCCGCCGAAGGTTTCGTCGTGGGCTGATGAATCCTTCTCAGGCTGCCCCGTACGTTCGGTTCTGACGTTCCGGTCAGGCCGCTCGGGACGACCAGCGAACGAGCAGCCCGTTGCGTGGCGACAGGACCAGCGCGGCGATGAACAAGACGGTCTCGACCAGCACGATCGAGGCGCCCGAGGCCACGTTGAGATAGAAGCTCAGGTACAAGCCGAGGACGGCCGAGACGACGGCGATGACGACGGCCAGCATCGTCATCCGGCTGAACCGGACGACGATCAGCTGAGCGGTGGCCGCGGGAGTGACCAGCATCGCCACGACCATGATGATCCCGACCGCCTGGATGCTGACCACGATGGTGATCCCCAGGAGGGCCAGGAGCAGGTACTCGAGCGCGGTGACCGGCAGTCCGGAGGCGGCCGCGCCGGCCGGATCGAACGTCGCGTAGAGCAGCTCCTTGCGGAACACGACGATGACACCGAGGACGACGAGGCCGAGGACCCCGATCTGGACGAGGTCGGCGGCCGAGATGCCGAGCACGTTGCCGAGCAGGTAGCTGAACAGGTCGGCCACGTAGTTCTTGATGGTCGAGAAGAGCAGGATCCCGAAGGCGAACATCCCGGCGAACAGGACTCCGACCGCCGTGTCGAAGCGCAGGTTGCCTCGCCGCGAGACCAGACCGATCGCCAGTGCGGTCAGGACCGCTGCGACGGCGCCCCCGATATACAGCGGGATCCCGATCAGGTAAGCGATGACCAGGCCCGGGAACGCGGCGTGGCTGACCGCATCGCCGATGAAGGCCAGCCCCTTGAGCACGACGTAGCTGCCCATGACCGCACAGACCGTCCCGACCATGACCGCTGCGATCAGGCCGCGCTGCATGAACCCGTAGGCGAGAGGGTCGACGAACAGGTCGACGACGGTCATCGGCCGAGCTCCTCGTGGAAGTGGGACTCGTCGCTTGATTCATCGTGGTGGTGGGCGTCGTCGAGGAGCATCGTCCCGCTGGCCAGCCCCGGCACGACCAGCGCATGTCCACCGTACGTCTCGGCCAGGAGGCGCTGGTCGAGGATGAGGTTGGCCGGCCCGGCGGCGACGATCCGCCGATTGATCAGGACCGCCTGCTGGAAGCGCTGCGCCGCGCAGGCGAGGTCGTGGGTCGTGGCCACGACCGTCTTCCCGCTGCGCGCCTCGGCTTCGAGGACGTCCATGAGGTCTTCCTGGGTGGTCGCATCGACACCCGTCACCGGCTCGTCGAGGAGGTACACGTCCGGGTCCGAGGCGATCGCTCGGGCGAGGAAGACTCGCCGTCGCTGACCGCCCGACAGAGCGCCTATCTGGCGCTGCCGTGCCTCGGTCATGTTGACGGTCTCGAGCGCCGCGGCGACCGCTGCATGGTCTGCGGCCGCCGGCCGGCGCAGGATGCCGATCCGTGGGACGCGCCCCATCATCACGACCTCTTCGACCGTGACCGGGAACTGCCAGTCGACCGCCTCGGCCTGCGGGACGTACGCGACCCGGCGTGCCTCAGCCCCGGGCGGCCCGCCGAGCACCTCGACCGTCCCGGCGCGCGGCTCCAGGAGCCCGCCGATGACCTTGAGCAGGGTGCTCTTGCCGGCTCCGTTCGGACCGATGACGGCGAGCAGGGATCCCGCCTCGATCTCCAGGTCGACCGACTCGAGGGCGATCCGGTCACCGTAGCCGGCAGTCATCCCGCGCACCCGGATGGCAGGCGTTCCGCCACCCGGGCCCACATTCGGCGCGGCGGTTCCGGGGACCGCCGGAATAGTGGCTTCGATCATCCGTCCCCCGGGGGTCGACCCGACATCTATTTCAACGCCTCAACGATCCGGTCGGCATTCCAGGTCATCATCCCAAGATAGGTGTCTGCCGGCGGCGGGCCGAGCGCGTCGTTGTACAGATCGGTCACGACCCGGCTGATCCCGGCCTCGTCGGCCAGGGTCCGGGTCAGCTTGGGATTGAACTGCGCCTCGCTGAAGACGGCCTTCACCCCCGCCGCCTTGACCGTGTCGACCAGGGCGGCCAGCTCGGCGGCGGTCGGCTCCTGGCCGACGTTTGCCAGGACCACGCCGACCAGCTCGAAGCCGTAGCGCCGGGCGAAGTATGGGAACGCATCATGCGAGGTCACCAGCTTGCGGCTCGCCGCAGGGATCGTGGCGACCTTGGCGGCAAGGGCGCTATCGAGCGCGTCGAGCTGCCCGGCATACGTGGCGGCATTCGCCGCGAAGGTCGGCCGGCCGGCCGGATCGAGCCGACTCAACTCGGCCGTGATCGCCGGCAGATAGTGATCGCGGACGAGGGTCGGATCGAGCCAGAAATGCGGGTTCGGCTGGCCGTCGACGGTCAGACTGGGGATGCCGTTGCCCAGCACGAGAAGCGGCGTCCCGTTCGCGTTCGCCTCGAGCAGCCGGTCGAGGAAGTCGTCGAGCCCGACTCCGTTCTTGACGACGAGCCCGGCGCCGGCCAGCTTCCTTGCGTCCTCGGGCCTCGGCTCGTAGTCCTCCGGTCCGACCCCGGCCGGCACGATCGAGTCGACCGTGATCCGATCGCCGCCGATGTTCCTGACGATGTCGGCGAACACGGTCGTGCTGGCCACGACCTTGAGCCCGGCCGACGACGTGGACGGCGGCGAACCGGCGCACGCCGCAAGCGCGAAGGACAGGCACAGGAGTCCGAAGGCGGCGCCGACCCGCCTCCGGAACGAAGGCCGCGTCACCCCGACGCAGCCGACCCGGCACAGGCGGGACACAGGCCGAACAGCTCGAGCCGGTGCGAGTCGATCCGAAAGCCCGTCGTCCGACCGATCGACCGGGTGACCGCCTCGATCCCGGGATCGTCCACGTCTTCGGTTCGGCCGCAGCTCGAGCAGATCACGTGATGGTGGTGGACCGGCTCGCAGGGCACGTAGGCGTGCTCACCGGACGGCAGATCGAGCCGCTCGACCACACCCAGACCTTCGAACAGGTCGAGCGCGCGGAAGATCGTGGCCCGCCCGATGCCGACTCGTTTCGTGCGCGCATCGCCGACGAGGTCCGCCGCCGTGAAGTGGCCGACCTGGTCCGAGATCAGCCCGGCCATCGCCCGGCGGGGCTCGGTCAGGCGGTAGCCCGCACGGTCGAGCGCATCGATCAGGGAGCTGGCGTCGGTCACGGCCAGATGATACGAAGTCTCAGGTAGCCACGCAAGCACCCGGGCCGCCGCGAAGGGCCGAACGGACCGTGCTCGTCGGTCCGGATGGCACGACGGCTCGCTTCGACCTTTGCGGTAGGCTACGGACTCGCCCACTGATCGAGGAGTCCGACCACGTCCGCCAAGAAGCCGGGGCGCAACCAGGCGCCCGTTCCGACCACACGCCGACAACGCCGGGAGGCATTCCGCGCCGAGCGGGCCGGGTCGGGCTCGAACCGCAAGGTGGGCCAGCCGGCCTGGCGTTCTCCGACCGTCCTGGTCTCGATCGGCGCGGTCGTCGTCGCGCTGGTGGCCATCATCGCCCTCAACCTCCCGCGCGGATCGAGCGGCGGGACAGGCTCGCTGACCCCCAGCCCCGGCGCGAGCGTCGCCAGCGCCGGACCGAGCACCAGCGCCGGGCCGACCTCCAGCGCCGGACCGGTCGCCCCGCTCCCGTCGGTGACCGTTCCGACGCCGCCGATCCCGGCCTCGATCCCACGAGACGGACAGACGCTCGGGGCGGCGACGGCGCCGGTCGCGCTGGACGTCTGGGCGGACTTCCAGTGCCCCGCATGCGCCAACTTCAGCCGTGCCGTCGAGCCGATCCTCATCGAGCGCTATGTCGCCCCGGGCAAGATCCGGCTGACCTTCCACGACTTCGCATTCCTCGGCCAGGAGTCGCAGGACGCCGCGTCGGCTGCCCGTTGTGCCGGACAGCAGGGCAAGTTCTGGGAGTACCAGACGCTCATCTATGCCAATCAGAAGGGCGAGAACGAGGGCTGGTTCAGCCGCGCGCGACTTGAGGCGTTCGCGGCCGCGGCGGGGGTCGACAGCGCAGCCTGGGTCACCTGCTATGACGGCGGTGGCCAGCGCCAGGCGGTGAAAGATGCGACCCAGGTCGGCCAGAAGGCTGGCGTGTCGTCCACCCCGACGCTCGCCTTGAACGGCCAGCTCGTGCCACTCGATCAGTTCAGCTCATGGACCGACCTGTTCACCCTGCTCGACACGACGATCGCGGCCGGTGGATCGTCCGGTTCGCCCGCGAGCCCGTCCTCGACCACGCCGTGACCGCTCGACGGACCGGCCTGGCGATCGCCGGGATCGCGCTGGTCGGGCTGGCCATCGCCCTGTACCTGACCGCCACCAAGCTATCCGGCGGCCTGCCGGTGTGCGGCCCGGTGAAGGGCTGCGAGGATGTCGCCCGGAGTGACTACAGCGCGATCCTGGGCATCCCGGTGGCGATCCTCGGTGCGCTGTTCTCGACCGCGATCGCCATCCTCGGCCTGGTCTGGGCCTTCCGGGAAGACCGACGAGCACTGCTCGGCGCCTACGGTCTCGGGTTGTTCGGCCTGCTGTTCGTGGCCTACCTCACCTACCTCGAGTTGTTCGTGATCCACGCCGTGTGCGTGTGGTGCGTCGGTTACGGGGTGAGCGTCGTCGCCGGCTGGCTCGTGGCGCTCGTCGCGGTCCGCTCGGGTCGATCGCCCAGCTGACCGTTGGCGCGCCCGCGCGCCGCGATCGTCGCCAGGTCTGCCTGGGCCAGCGTCTCGCGAAGCGACGCTTGGGCGGTCATGAACACCGCATGGACGGCACATTCCCCGCTTGGGTCGCACGGAGCCCCGCGGAGGACGCACGACCGTCGTCGGCTGTCGCCCTCCACGGCGTCGATGACCTGGAGCAGGTCGATGTCCATCGCGGCCCGAGCCAGCCGGTGGCCGCCGTTCCGGCCGGCCTCCGAGCGGACCAGGCCGGCTCGCCCGAGGTCGGCCATGACCTGCGGCAGGAAGCGGACCGGGATGCCCATCTCCACCGCGATCCGCCGAGCGCTGCGTGGGCCGGATCCATCGGTCCGGGCGAGCGAGAGCATCGCCCGGATCGCATAGTCGGCCCGCTTGGTCAGCTCCGGTCGCATCGCCCCACGCTCAGTTCTTCGGGTCGCCGTCACCGGCCTGAAGCAGGCCGAGGGCGCCGCGCCCGACGAAGTTGAACGCGTGGGTCACGATCGGGTAGAGGCCGTCTTCAGGCGTGGTCAACTCGATGATCGCGGCCTGGGCTGGGGACAGGTCGACCGCCTGAGAGCCGTAGTGGCCCGGATTGTTCGGGGTCAGCTGGATGCCCTCCTTCGTGACCGTGTTGAAGATGGTCCCGACGATGTGGAACGAGCTGTCGATGTTCGGACCCGCATCAAGGACGAACAGGCGGACGGTGCCGCCGGTCGGCACGGCCAGTGGGTTGTCCTTGTACTGGTTGGCGACGCCGTTGAAGACCACGTAGTCTGGGGCCGGGTTGCCCGTCGACGCCTTGGCCAGGTCGACCGGCTTGCCCTGCGGGCCGAGGTACCACTCGCTCTGGACGAGGGCGAACTCGCGGTCGACGGGCTTGAACCCGTCCTTGGGCTCGACGATGACCATCCCGTACATCCCGTTGGCGATATGGTGGAGCGTCGGCGCGGTCCCGCAGTGGTACATCCACACGCCGGCATAGTCGGCCCGCCACTCGTAGAGCTTCTCCTCGCCTGGCTTGATCGAGGTCATCTCGTCGTTCCAGGCGACCTGACTGGCATGGAAGTCGACGCTGTGGGAGAGGGTGTTCGTGGCCGGGTTCTTGAGGTGGACCCGAATGGTGTCGCCGAGGTGGACCCGGATGACCGGCCCCGGGACGGTCCCGTTGAACGTCCAGACAGCCTGCACGAAGCCATCGGCGACGGTCATCTCCTTCTCCTGGACGACCAGGTCGATGTCATGGATCTTGCCCGGCAGGACCTTCGGCGCGGTCGCGTCGTAGAGCGTGTACTTCGGGGCGTTCGGGTCGGCCGCGACATCCGTCACCGGGGCGGGTCCGCCATGGCTATCCCCGCCGGCCGCAGCCTGACCGGACACGCTGATCGAGCCCTTCATCCCGGCGTCGGCATGACCAGGGATGGAGCAGATGAAGGTGATCCCGGCGGCGGGGACGTTGACCGAGCCGCTGGCGCCCGCGCCGGCCTCCGCCGCGAGCTTGGTCCCGTCGGCGAAGGTCAGGTCATGGGCGATCGCACCCGTATTCTTGAAGGTCACGGCGTAGGTGCCGGCCGCGGCGACCGTGATCGCGGCCGGCTTGAACCCGAGGTCGAACGCCTCGATCGCGATCGTGTCGGTGCCTGCCGCCGGGCTGCCGGTCGACCCAGGAGCCGCGCTGGCGACCGGGACCGTGCTCGAAACCGGGACGCCCGCGGCGCTGGCCGCCGGCGATGCCGCAGCCGCCGGCGATGCCGCAGCCGCCGGCGCATAGGTCCAGGTGGGATGCGTGTTGGCCGCGCAGCCCGCCAGGACGAGTGCGAGCCCAAGGGCGAGACCGGCGCGGATGATGCGTCTGCCGGATCGGCGGTTCATCGTGGCTCTCCAAATGCATACTGATTTAGTGTGATATTGACCCAGGAGTCGTCGCCCGGACCCGTTCCATTCGGCCCCTTCTTGCGTCGGCCCGGAACGGGTACCCCTGGCGATGGGACCATCGTCCGGTCGCCCGGCGCCGGTCGGAGGCCTACAGTCGGACGATGGCGATCAACGTCCTCCGAGGACTTCGCAACAGGACCGCCGGGGCACCGACCGGATCGGTCGATCCGACCGCGTCGATCGGGGCGGTCGAAGTGTACGACGACTACGACCGCCCGGCGGCCGATGCCCCGCCGCGCGGCCCCCGGGTCGCCTGCCCGGCCTGCGGTCATCAGCTGGGCCTCGTTCAGACGCTCTGCCCCGGCTGCGGCTTGCGTGTCCTGGCCGGTGTCCCGCTCAAGCGCGGGGCGCTGCTGGTGGTCGTCGGGTGCGCAACCGGGCTCGTCCTGGGCACGGTCCTGGCCATCGGATTGGCGGTCATCCAGGGGTCGTCCCAGGCTGCGGCCGGTGCCGGCCCGGCAGCCAGCGCGGCCGCCGTCGCCAGCCTCGATCCGTCGGCCGACCCGGCGCTGGTCAGTGGGCCCGTTCCACCGACCGCCGCCACGGCCCTGCGTCTGACCGCCACCGTCGAGGACCGCCTAGCGGATTCGGCGGCCACCCTGAAGAAGCAGCTCAAGGGCAAGTCGTTCAGCGCGGTCACCGCGGCGGCCACGATCAGGGCGATCGCCGCCGATGCGGCCTGGGGCAGCGACATCGTGGGTCGGCTCGGCGGCTGGCCCGCTGGGGCACCACTCCGGGCTCAACTGTCGGATGCGTACACGGCGCTGCGGGCCGCCGCCCACGACGCCCTGGGCGTGTCGATCAACAACAACGCCAAGTACCGGCTCTCGGCCAAGAGGATGGTCCAGCTGCTCGGGTCGGTCGGCGCGACGCGCAAGGCGATCGACGCCCTGGCCGCGGCGAACGGCCTGACCATCCCGGCTGCGTCCGCACCCTAGGCCGCCCGACCTCGGTCTCAAGGCGCCCGGCCCCGAGCGTCGGGTCGACCCTACGGACCGTAGCCCGTCAGCTCGACGTAGCCCTCACCGCCGAGGCTCGCGCCGTCGCGCGTCGCCCGGACGACCTGCGACCCTTCCCAGTAGACGACCCCCGTCGTCGGGCGGGTGTCGAGCTCCTGGTCGGCGACCGTCGGCGTGAGCCCGATCCGAAGGCCCTCGCCGGGGAGCTCCACGACCCAGCCCGACGGATATCGGGCCCCGGTCCGGGCGGATCGCCACAAGCCGGTGGGCATCACCGTGAACGCCGAGGCATCGAGGTTCCGGGCTCGGCCCTCGACATCGACCAGCGTGCCGTACGCAAGCGGGTAGGTCCCATCGGCGGCTCGCACCAGCGACAGGGTCAGGTCGGTCCCATCGGCAAGGTCGATCGCGAACCAGTCCCAGCCCCCGCCTCCGACCGAGATGAAGTCCCCCCACTGATGATCGAACCAGGCCTTGCCGTCGACCGTGAAGGTCCGGCCCTCGACCGTCAGACTGCCGGCCGCGGTCATCGACGTCCTCGAGTAGTAATAGGAGCCGCCTGCCGGCCCGAAGTCGATCCAGCCGTCGCCCTGATGGAGCGCCGGTGCCTTCGTCGACGTCAGCGTCAGCTCGAGCCCCATCCCGCCGGACGAGCCGGCGGCAGCGGCCTCTACCGGTGTGGTGACGGCGGACAGCCGATCGTGACCGTCGGCACCCTGCATCCGCCACAAGGCGTCCGCTGATGCGTCCGACCCGGTCGCGGGCTGGCCGGCGCCGCTACCCGCCGACGTGCCTGTTCCCGAGCCGGTGCCGAGGCCCGAGCCACGCAGGGCGAGGTCGAAGCCGGCAGGAGGCTCGCCGCCTGCCGGCCTGACGACCGCGGCCCGGTCCACCTGCGGGCCGATCTCGCTGCGCTGAGCGTAATGGAAGGCATCCCGGCCTTCGTCCGTGATGGCCAGGTGCGACGCCCAGCTGACCGGTAGACCGCCCCGCTCGGCGCGGAAGATGACGTACTCGAAGCCATACCGCCCGCCGGCCTGATCGACCAGGTGCCCGGTGTAATACCACCACTCGGTCATCCGGTCGTGGGGAGCGTCGTCGGCCGGCAGCCGGACCGGCTGGGGGTCGTTCGCCGGCGCGCGCGTTGGAACTCCTGACGGTGCCGGACCTCGGCTGGCTGCCGGCTGGGCGAAGACCGGCCCGGAGCAGCCGCTGACGATCACGGCGGCCGCGATGACCAGGATCTGGATCCCACGCGTCATCGGATCGCCGCCTCGGCCTCGGCCTCGCTGGCCGGCAGTCGACCGGCGATCCACCGTTCGAGTCGGGCGGGCATCCACCAGTTCCAGTCGCCGAGCAGGCGCATCGTGGCCGGCACGAGGAGCGCCCGAACGACGGTCGCGTCGAGCGCCACCGAGATGGCCACGCCCAGGCCGATGGCCTTGATCAGGACGATGTCCGCGAACGCGAACGACCCGGCCACGACGACGACGATCAGCGCCGCCGAGGTCACGATCCGACCGCTTCGCTCGAGACCCCGGGCGACCGCCTCGGTGTTGTCGCCGGTCCGGTCCCAGACCTCCTTCATCCGGGACAGGAGGAAGACCTCGTAGTCCATCGACAGACCGAACAGGACGCAGAACAGGATGACCGGCTGGGTCGTCTCGACGTAGCCGAGCGGCCGGAACCCGAGCAGAGCGGACAGGTTGCCGTCCTGGAAGATCCAGACGAGCGCCCCGAACGCGGCCACGATCGACAGGGTGTTCATGACCAGCGCCTTGGCCGGCAGGACGACCGAGCGCAGCAGCATGAACAGGACGACATAGGTCGATACGAAGATGAACAGGGCGATCCGGGGAAAGCCGGCCGCGACCCCGTCGACGACGTCGACCACGTCGGCTGCACCGCCCCCGACCAGGACGGTCATGCCCGGCGGCGGCGCCAGCGACCCGTCGGTCGATCGCAGGGCTCCGACCAGGGCCCGAGCCTCGTCGGCGTTGGGACCGTATGGTGTGGTCAGGGTGAAGGTCGTCAGGTCACCCCGGGTCGTGGCCTGCAGCGCCGTGGCCGTGTAGCGATCGGGCGGTCCGCTCGCGGCGCCGTACAAGAGCAGGTACTGGTCCCGGGTCAGGCGCGGGTCGACATCAACAACGCCGTCGACCCGTCCGATCCGCGGATCACCGGCAAGCCGGCGCGAGTAGTCGAACAGGGAACTCACGTTGGCGGCCGACGTCGCCGGGCCAGTCGTCCGGATGGCCAGGTAGAGCGGAGCGAAGCGGCCGGCTCCGAACTGCTCGTCGAGGATGTCGAAGGCCGCCCTGGACGGGACCCCCGGCGGCAGGATCGTGGCGTCCGGCGCATTGAACCGGACGTGGAGGAACGGCGCGCCGAGCAGGAGCAGGAAGGCCAGCGTCGGGATGAACACCGCGACCGGGTGCGCCATCACCCGTCGAGCGAGGCGGGCCCACGGCCCGTCGACGCTGTCCGCCTCACCGACTCGCCGAACGCGGATCGAGTCCACCCGTTCGCCGAGTACGCCGAGGACCGCCGGGAGGAGGGTCAGCGCCGACGCAACGGCCAGCCCGACGACGATGGCCCCGGCGATCCCGACCGAGCGCAGGATGGGGAACTCGAACAGGATCAGGCCGGACAGCCCCAGCAGGACCGTGAGCCCGGAGAAGAACACGGCCCGACCGGCCGTGGCGACCGTGACCCGGACCGCGGCCTCGACGGAACCGCGTCGGCGCAGCTCCTCGCGGAAGCGGCTGGTCATCAGGAGCGAGTAGTCGACACCCAAACCGAGCCCAAGCAGGGTCGCCAGGTTGAGCACGAAGATGCTCATCTGGGTCACGCTCGCAACGGCCCAGATGATCGCCAGTGACACGACCACGGCTCCGCCTCCGACCGCCAGGGGCAGGCCCGCCGCCACGACCGAGCCGAACACGACCAGCAGGGCCAGGGCGGCCAGCGGCAACGACACGATCTCGCTCCGCCGGAGGTCCGCCTCGGACACCGACTGGATATCCCCGTAGAAGGCCGGTCCGCCGGCAACGGTCACCTTGACCGGGCCGGCCGGGATCGCGGCCAGTCGGTCGCGCACCCCCGGCAACGCGTCCGGGGAAACGTCCGGCGCCAGGTCCAGCAGCACGACATCGTAGGCCGTGCTGCCATCCGCCGAGACCTGGGCAGGGGCAAGGGCGTGAGACAGGACGCCGGTCACGTGCGGCGCACCGGCGATCGAGCTGGCGGCAGCGGCGGCCACCGCCTCGAAGGTCTCCGACCCGGCCGACCCCGGGCTGCCCGAGTAGACCAGGACGAGCGCCGATGGCGGGAGCCCGAGCTCCCGCTCGAGCACGGACCGCGCCTGGGCCGACTCGAGCCGGTCGAGGGTGAACCCGCCGGCGCGCAGCGTCGACGCCGCCCTGGGCGCGAGCGGCAGGGCCAGGAGAAGCAGGATCGCCCATGCGCCGATCACCCAGCGCCGCCGCCGATGGACGAATCCGCCGAGCCGCTCGAACGTGGTCACGCTGGCGATTCGACGCCCGACACAGCGTGGATGGCGCAGGGCAGCGCGGGTCGACGAGGTCGGGGCGTCAGGGGCATGGCGTCATCGTATCGCCGGTCGTCGGATCGGCCCGCCGCAGCAGCCGGCATCGACCATCGGGCGGTCGCCTGGCTCGACGATCACGGCGTGTACGCTGCCCCGATGGCTGCCCCATCCGTCGTCCGGCCGCGCCGCCTCGTCCCCGGCGACGCGGTCGCCGTGCTGTCGCCGTCGTGGGCTGGTCCGGGCAGCTTCCCACACGTGTTCGAGCATGGGCTGGCCGTCCTTCGAGGATGGGATCTGGAGGTCAGGGAGTACCCCTCGACGAGGGCGCCGGCCGAGCGCCTCGCCCACGATCCGCGGTTTCGGGCGGCGGACGTCAACGCGGCGTTCGCGGATCCCGCCATCCGGGCGATCGTGGCCTCGATCGGCGGCGATGACTCGATCCGGCTGTTGCCCTACCTCGACGCGGCGGTCATCGCCGCCGATCCGAAGATCCTGATGGGCTTCTCCGATACGACGACGCTCCTGCTGGCGGTTCGCCGCCTTGGGATGGTGACCTTCCACGGGCCGTCGATCATGGCCGGCTTCTCGCAGATGGGTGACCTGCCGCCGGCGTTCGAGGCCGACGTCCACGACCTCGTGTTCACGCCCGGCCAGACGCACACCTACCGCTCGTACGGCGTCTACACGGAGGGGTATCCGGACTGGAGGGATCCGGCCAACGTCGGCCGCGCGAACCCGCGCCAGGACGACGACGGCTGGCACGTGGTGCAGGGATCGGGTCGGGTCAGCGGCGAGCTGTTCGGCGGCTGCCTCGAGGTGCTCGACTGGCTGCGTGGCTCGTCCGCCTGGCCGGTCGCCGACGAGTGGTCGGGACGGCTCCTCTTCTTCGAGCCGTCGGAGGAGCGACCCACACCCGAACAGGTCCGCCGGATCCTCCGCTCGTTCGGTGTCGAGGGCATCTTCGACCGGGTGTCCGGGGTGCTCGTCGGCCGGGCCCGCGACCAGTCGGGCGAAGAGAAGGTCGCCCTCGAGCGGACGGTCCGTGACGTCATCGCCGAGGAGTTCGGTCGCCCCGACCTGCCGATCGTGGCCAACCTGGCATTCGGCCACACGGACCCGCAGTGGGTCCTCCCGCTCGGGGTGAGGGCCGAGCTCGAGGTCGAGGCGAAGACACTCCGGCTGATCGAGCCCTGGCTGGTTTGATCAGCGACCTTTCGAGCGCGCCGTCTGCTAGGATTCCGCGGTCGTCGCCCGGTCATCGCCCGGTCATCGCGGAGGCCCGTCGCTTGCAGCTGCTCCTGGCGCCGTTCAGCAAGATGCCCGAGTCGCTGGTCGCCTTCGCCGTGGCGATCGGTATCGCCGGCCTGATGGTCTTCATCTTCCTGCGTGCTGCCGCGTCGGCCGAGGGCCGACCATCGCTGCTCCGCCGGTTCCTCACCCAGCCGAACACGAAGATCCTGTTCGCGATCCTGTTCGTCGGCTGGGCCGTGGTCTTCGGCGGCGCCCTGTTGATCGTCCCCCACGAGGGTGCCAGCTCGCCCTACGGCGCCCTCGCCCTGATCGCGATGTTCAGCGGGTTCTTCATCATGATGGGCTTCCTATGGGCCGTCATCGGGGAATGATCCGGCTCGGCTGACCCCGCCGCCCAGGAGGGCCGGCTGGAAGCTCAGCTGGTCGGCAGCAGTGACTCGATCACGTCGCGGGCTCGATAGGACAGTCGATCTGGCGTGATATACGCTCTGACGCAGGCGATGTCGTCGCCGGCCGTCAGCATCGGGAGCTCCTCGTAGCCGTCGGCCCGGCGCTGACCCATCCCGATGTTCGTGACGAGTGCGTTGCACAGGCACTTGCGACCGACCGTCTCCTCGACTCGACCGCCCTTGCGAACGTAATCGTCGACGGGCTCGCTGGGGCAGCGGTAGTCGAGGGTCCCGTCCGCCCTGACATAGGCTCGACGGAGGTAGCCCAGGTCGCACAGACGCGGCCGCTCCTCGTACTCGGTCGCGCCGGACAGCGTGTCCTCCAGCTCGACCACCTTGAACGGGAACCCGGTCGGCGAGGCCACCGGATCGGTGAACACGTCGCCGTCGCCCTGGACCAAGTTGGCCAGGAACCGTCGCCGCAGGTCTGGATCGAGCCCGGATTCCTCGCAGAAGGCGAACGCGGTCCCGACCTGGACGCCGTGCGCTCCGGCGGCCAGGGCAGCGTCGAACTTCTCACGGCTGGCATATGCGCCGGCCAGCCAGAACGGCACGCCGAGCGCCTTCATCTGATCCAGGTCCACGACGTCGCGATCGCCGTAGACCGGCTCGCCGCGCTCGGACAGGTGGAGCGGCCCGCGCGGCGGAGCGTTGTGCCCGCCGGCGATCGGACCCTCGACCACGAAGCCGTCGATGCCGCCGGGAGACTTGCGCAGGAGCGCCTTGGCCAGCGTTGCCGCCGAGACGATCGGCAGGAACTTCGGGCGGCGGAGGTCGGCCATGCCCGTTCCGAGCCCGATCGACCGCGGATCGAAGGTCAGGGCGAACTTGCGCTCGCCCGCTTCGAGCACGTCCAGGCTGATCGACACAGCGAAGTGTCGGCTGAGCCGATCGAGGACGGCCGGGATCTCGGCCGGGATGCCGGCGCCCATCAGGATCACGTCGACGTCGGCCAGCATCGCCCCATACAGGCTGGGCAGCGTGGGGAGCTGGATCTTCTCGAGGTAGTTGATGCCGACGACCCCGGCGTGGCCCTCCTTGGCCAGGAACACCTCGACGAAGTTCGCCAGGACCAGCAGGCGCTCGCGATCCGGCTTCAGTGGCGCCCGGAGCAGCGGGGCGAGCTTGTAGCGCCGGCCCTGGGCGGCGTCAGCGGCCGCGTTGTCATCCTCATCGGGGGGCCGATCCTGGGCGGTCGAGGCTGTCGACGGACTCGAGCCGCCGGCCCGGAACCAGCGATCAAGCACCGCCCGAGCGATGTCCTGCGAGGGAAAGGCGGCGATCGCTCGGCGCACGTGCCCACCAGGGTCGCCGTCCCACAGCTTGCGCACGAGGATCGAGTCGAGAGCCGTTCCCGACACGACCCCGAGCTGCCCGAGCCTCGAGACCTCCCGGGCCAGGACCCAGCCGGACACGCCTGCCCCCATCCCGCCCTGGATCAGTCGTGGCAACACGAGCAAACGTCCCCGGATCTGGCGCCCGACGGGCCCTCACATCGACTGTAGCACCGACGGCTGACCGGGGCGTCGCGCCTCGGCCGCCCCGCGGTCGTGGACCGTCCGGATCTCGGGAAGGTATGATGCAGGGACTTGCAGACTGCATAGACTTTATGCGTCAGGGGTGGGAACGGGAGCGAAGGAGGCCAGCGTGGACGCCCAGGAGATCAAGGCCGCGGTCGCCCACCAGGCTGCCCTCAAGGCGGCCGACGAGATCCCGTTCGTCAATCGACGCGACCCTGCCCTGGCGCTCGGCGCCGACGGTCGCCCGGCGGTCAGCCGACGCGCACCACTGTGGGCCGACGTACCGGACGAACAGTGGAACGACTGGCGCTGGCAGCTCAGCCACCGGGTCAACGACCTTGAGGAGATCGAGCAGGTCCTCGAGCTGACCGACGAGGAGCGAGCCGGCCTCAGCGCCCCGGACAAGTTCCGGGTCGACATCACCCCGTACTTCATCAGCCTGATCGACCCGAAGGATGCCGACGATCCGATCCGGCGCCAGGTCATCCCGCTCGGACGCGAGCAGCAGGCGTTCACCGCGATGATGGAGGACTCGCTGGCCGAGGACCGCCACTCCCCGGTGCCGGGCCTCGTCCATCGCTACCCCGACCGGGTCCTGATGCTGGTCACCACCCAGTGCGCCAGCTATTGCCGCTACTGCACGCGGTCGCGGATCGTGGGCGATCCGACCCAGAACTTCAACCGCAAGGATCATGAAGCGCAGCTCGACTACCTGCGCCGGACCCCGCAGGTCCGGGACGTGCTCATCTCGGGTGGCGACGGGCTGACTCTCGCCCCGAAGCTGTTCGAGTCGATCCTGCGCGGGCTGCGTGACATCCCCCACATCGAGATCATCCGGATCGGCTCGCGGGTCCCCGTCTTCCTGCCCCAGCGGATCGACGACGAGCTGTGCGCGATGCTCGAGAAGTATCACCCGCTCTGGATCAACCTCCACTTCAATCACCCGAACGAGATCACCCCCGAGGTCAGCCGTGCGGTCGACAGGCTGACCAAGGCAGGGCTGCCGGTCGGCAACCAGTCGGTCCTGCTGGCTGGGGTCAACGACTGCGTCCACATCCAGCGCTCACTGGTCCACAAGCTGGTCGAGAACCGGATCCGGCCCTACTACCTCTACCAGTGCGATCTGGTCGAGGGTTCCGGACACTTTCGGACACCGGTCGGCAAGGGTCTCGAGATCATGGAAGGGCTGCGCGGCCACACCAGCGGGTACGCCGTTCCGACCTACGTCATCGACGCCCCTGGCGGCGGCGGCAAGATCCCGGTGATGCCCAACTACCTGATCAGCTACTCGGACCACAAGGTGGTCCTGCGCAATTACGAGGGCTACATCACGACGTATGAGGAGCCTCAGACGTACCAGCGTCATGACAGCTCCACCTGCGCCTATTGCCAGCACGAGCGTCCGGAGCCGGGTCAGTCCGGCGTCCTCGGCCTGCTCGAAGGCGAGCGGATGTGGATCGAGCCGAACGGCTTCAGCGAGATCCACAGCCGCGGCAATACCGAGGCTCATCGACTCCAGGACCCGAGCAAATGGGTGCCCTACGGCGTCGGAGCGATCGAAGGTCAGGCCATCGGACCGCTGACCGCTCTCGAGCCGGGCGTGACCGCCTCGGATGGGGACGCCGAGGCGCCGACCCCGGCCTACCTACCCGGCGAGGAACCGCGGCCGCGCGAGGGTGAGCCGACGGCGTCGGCCCACGGCGAGCTGCTCTAGCCGGCCCCTGGGTCGGGCCGGGTTCCTGCGGGATCCCGCCGCGGGTCGATCGCCGCGGGCGCCGCGGGCGCCGCGGGTCGGACACGGGCCGACACCACGAGCAGTGGCTGATCCCGCCTGGACCAGGCGTGGTGAGCCCACCAGATCAACCCTCCCGGCGGCGCGCCGAGCGTGTTCGATGGCAGATCGACCACCCTGGGTGGCCGAGTCATGATCGAGCTGGCCGCTGGATCGCCGGTCGGCGCCTCGCGACGCGCTGAACCCGCCCGTCGAAAACGTGGTTGTGAATCACAGCCAGGGCAGCGGCCGGGCGACCTCGGGTCGGCTGCCGCGACGACGCCATACGAACCGCCGCGTCGGTGCGCTACTTCGCCTTGAGCAGCTCGATGGCCTTGAGCAGCGGGGCGTCGCCGGAGTTTGCCAGGCCGGACGCGCCGAGCTTGGTCAGATCGCTCGGCGGGACGATCTTGCCGGCCGGGTCTGACTCGAGCGCGATATCCGGCTCGATGCCCTGCTTCCAGATCTGACGCCCGTCGCGGGTGAGCCATTCGACGGTCCCGACCAGGAGGGCAGACCCGTCCTTGAGGGTGAACTCGTTGAGGACCGTCCCGGTGCCGAACGTCTTGTGCCCGATGAGCTGCGCGCGCTTCGAGTCCTGAATGGCGCCGGCGACGATCTCGCCCGAGCTGGCCGTGCCGAGGTCGACCAGGACGGCGAGCGGGAGATCGAGCGCCTCACCGCCCGGCTTGACCGGGGACGGTGTGACCTTGCCGGTCTTGTCGCGCTGCTGGAAGACGATCCCGTCCTTGATGAACTGGCTGGCGATGTCGACCGCTTCGCCGACGTAGCCCCCCGGGTTACCGCGCAGATCGAGGACCATCCCCGTCGCGCCGGCCTTCTTGGCCGCGATGATCGCGTCCTCGACCTCCTTGGCCGAGCCACTCGAGAACTCCTCGAGCCGGAGGTCGGCGATGGTCGTGCCCGGGATCATCGCCCAGGCGACCGCGGGCACGATGACCTGCTCGCGGACGATGCTGTACGAGACCGGGGCCGACTCGCCTTCATGCAGGACCGACAGCTTGACCGTGGTCCCGGCGTCGCCACGGATGCGCCTGACCACGCTGTCGATGTCCTGCCCGTCGGTCGGGACCCCATCGATCTCGAGGATCTTGTCGCCCGAGCGGAGCCCGGCGCGGTCGGCCGGACCGCCCGGGATGACCGACTGGATGATCGGCGTGGCCTGGTCCGTGTTCATCAGGGCGCCGATGCCGACGATCGAGCCGCTCAGCGCAGTGTGCTGCTCCTTGACCTGATCGGGGGTCAGGAAGCGCGTATGACCCGTGTCGCCGATGGCCTCGACCAGTCCGTTGACCGAGCCGTACACCAGCTTCGTGGGATCGAGCGCGCTCGGGTCGACGAAGTTGTCGTGGAGGACCTGCCAGGCCTGCACAAAGGTCGCGAACTGCGGCGGCAGGCCGGCCGGCACGGTCGCCGAGGCGGCACCGGCGGCGGCACTGCTGTCGGCCTTGCCGACGAAGATGCCACCGGCGAAGACAGCCACGCTGAGGATGACGACCGCGAGCACCTTGGCGACCGACGGCAGGCCGCCGCCGCGACGCTCGACGCGCGGTTGCGACCAGGTCGTCCCCTGGTCGGCCAGCGATGCGGCTGCCGGGGGGGACGACCAGAGCGGCGCATACGGGTCGACGACCGTGAACGCATCGACGGCCTGCGTCGTGGGCGGGACCGGCGTCGTCGGCGCGGCCGGGGCCGTGGTCGGCACGGTCGGGGTCGCGGGCACGGCGGACGGCCAGAGCAGCGCGTTCGGGTCGTGAGGCGGTTGTTCGGTGGTCATCGGTCGCCTGTCTGGGTGGAGCAGCCCGCTCAGTGTGCGGCAAGACCGCTCAGCCTGGGTGTCGGAACGATGAAGACGACGTAACCCGGACCATCTGGGGCGTTCCGAGCGGACAAGTGGGCCGGTGCGCTGACGCACCGGCGTCATTTACGCTTGACTCCGGCGACGCCAGCGGACCGAGGCCAGATCCGCCCGGGGGCGCAGATCGGGAAGCGCCCTGGTCCGGTCCGCGGATCGCGTGCTATCCTCCGCGTTCAATCCCTACCTCTTTTGTCGGGATTGGCCGCAAAGGTGCCATCGACCGTGACCGCCAGCCCACCCGCCGCTCCTGGCTCGCTGCTGCTGCGCCCGGCCCCCACCGGCCTGTCCGACGCGCAGCCGCGACCGCCCACGATCGCCGTCGCCGGCGATCCGTTCGCGACGGTTCGGATCCTCCAGCTGGTCGCTCGAATCGAGCGCGGTCGGCCGACGCGCATCGCGGACCTCAGCGCCAGCCTTAACGCCCGTCACCTCGACTGGGCGTTTACGACCATGGTCGTCACCGACGCACTGGTGCAGCTCCAGGCCAACTGGATGGCCGACTACCGGAACGGGTCTGGGATCGTCATCGACGACGGCTTGTACGGACCGTCGGTCACGATCGAGGACTCGAGCCGGGTCGATCCGTGGATCGTCCGCCAGGTCGCGCGTCAACTGAACGCGTGCGAGGACGTCCTGGCCGACTTCAGCCGGCGCGACGCCGCGGGCTTCGATGACTGATCGTCTGCCCATCCCTGGGATCGGAGTGACGGGCCGATGCATGTGTCTTCGGCGGGCCCGGCCCTGACGGTCGGCCACCCGCCGCGCTCCCGACGCACCCATCGCCCATCCAGCGCAACGACCCAGGAGTTCCACGATGTCCGTTCCCGGCTATGCCAATGACCGCGTTCTCGTCGACGCCGACTGGGCCGTCGCCCATCTGAACGATCCTGCCGTCCGGTTCGTCGAGGTCGACGTCGATACCACCGCATACAGCCAGGGCCATATCCCCGGCGCTGTCGGCTGGGACTGGACGAGCCAGCTGTCCGACGAGGTTCGGCGCGACCTCGCCGGCCGCGAGGACTTCTCCGCGCTGATGTCGGCCAGCGGGATCGGCCCGGCTACGACGATCGTCCTGTACGGCGACAACAACAACTGGTTCGCCGCGTTCGCGTACTGGCAGCTCAAGCTGTTCGGCCACGAGGATGTTCGGATCCTCAACGGCGGCCGCAGGTTCTGGCTCGACAGCGGGCTGCCGATCTCGGTCGACGAGGTGACCTATCCGCCGACGGGCTACCAGCTGCCCGAACCCGACTTCACCCTGCGCGCCTTCCGGGACGATATCCTGCCGCGTCTCGGCGACAGCGAGCTCGCCCTGGTCGACGTGCGCTCCCCGGCCGAATACAACGGCGAGATCATCGCGCCTCCGGGCATGAGCGAGACCGCCCAGCGAGCCGGCCGGATCCCCGGCGCGGCGTCGATCCCGTGGGGCCAGACCGTTCGCGAGGATGGGACGTTCAAGGGCGCCGACGAGCTCCGGGCGCTGTACGAGGCCAAGGGCATCACGCCGGACAAGGACGTCATCGCGTATTGCCGGATCGGTGAGCGCTCGAGCCACTCATGGTTCGTCCTGCGCGAGTTGCTCGGCTACCAGCGCGTTCGCAATTACGACGGCTCGTGGACCGAGTGGGGCAGCCTGATCGGTGTGCCGATCGAGAAGCCGACACCGGTGGCCGCCGGCTAGCCTCGGCGAGCGATCGCGACCCGGCGCGCGGGTCGGGTCCGATGGGCCCGGCCCGTTCGCCTGATGCCCGATCCGGAACCGCTCGCCTATCATCGGCGGGTGACCTCGACCCTTCGGTCCGCCACCGCGCAACGGCGGTCGGCTCCGCCCAAGGCCGGACCGGCGCCGGTCGTCCTCGAGCGCCGGCCCGAGTTGGATCGGCTCGCCCCGATGGACGTGGCCGAGCTGTTCCGCGACCTGCCGGGGCTGACGGTCCTGGAGAGTGCCCGGGCCGGGCGGAAGGCCCGCTGGTCGTACCTGTGCGCCGACCCCGTCGCCGTCCTCGAGCGGCCGAGCGCCGGGCCGGATCCATTCGCCGCAGCTCGTCGAGCGATCGCCCGCGTCAGCGTGGGCGGACCGGTCCAGGGCGTCGGGCCCGGAGCGGTCCCGCCGCCGTTCGCGGGCGGCCTCGTCGGCTACCTCGGGTATGACCTTGGCCACGCCCTGGAGCGCCTGCCGACCATCGCCCCCGACGATCAGGGCCTCCCGCAGCTGCGCCTGGGGCTGTACGACTGGGTCGTCGCGTGGGACCGACGCGACGCGCGCGCCTGGCTGGCGGGCCGCGCCATCGACGGAGACGGCCCTCGCCTTCGGAGTCGCCTCGCGGGCGTACGTGAGCGGCTTGCCGCGGTCGGGCGGGCCCGCTCCGCCGCCCTGCTCCCAGCGAGTGGCTTCCCGTTCCGGTCGAGCGTGGACCGGCCCACCTACATCGCCCGCGTCGAGGCAGTCAGGGAGCGGATCGCCAGTGGCGACATCTACCAGGCCAACCTGACCCGCCGCCTGTCGACGCCGTTCAGCGGCGATCCATGGCCGCTCTACCGAGCGCTGAGGACCGGCGATCCGTCGCTGTTCGCGGCGTATCTCGACGTCGGACCCGGCGGCCCGCCGGGAGCGGGTGACGGAGCCCCGCGCCCTCGGGCGATCATATCGGCGTCACCGGAGCCGTTCCTGTCGGTCGATCGGCTCGGCTTCGTGACGACCGACCCGATCAAGGGCACCCGTCCGCGCGGTCGTACGCTGGAGGAGGATCGCGCGCTGGCCGGCGAGCTCCTGTCGAGCGCCAAGGACCGAGCCGAGAACGTGATGATCGTAGATGTCCTGCGGAACGACCTCGGACGCGTATGCCGGCCGGGGACCGTCCGGGTGCCGCGGCTGTGCCGGCTCGAGCGCACCGCAGCCGTCCAGCATCTTGTCTCGACGGTCACCGGTCGGCTCGCAGCCGACCGCAACGCGTTCGACCTGCTGGCCGCAAGCTTCCCCGGCGGGAGCATCACCGGGGCGCCGAAGATCCGGGCGATGGAGATCCTCGAGGAGCTCGAGCCGGTCCGTCGTGGGCCGTACACGGGGGCGGCCCTGTGGCTTGGACCTGACGGCGCGATGGCGTCATCGATCCTCATCCGGACGCTGGTCGCCGATGGGGCTCGGCTCACCCTCCACGTCGGTGCTGGGATCACCTGGCGGAGCGACCCCGAGGCGGAGTGGGCGGAGACCGAGACGAAGGCGCGCGGTCCGCTCCAGGCCATCGGCGGGTGGGAGGTCGACTGATCGTGGGCCGCTGGATCTGGCTCGACGGACGACTGGTCGACGCGGCGGAGCCGCACCTCAACGTCACCGACCGCGGGTTCCAGCTCGGAGACGGGATCTTCGAGACGGCTCGCGCCCGCCGTGGCGTCGTCATCGAGCTCGACGAGCACCTTCAGCGGCTCCGAGAGAGTGCCGCTGCGCTGGCGATCCACCTGCCAGTCGATGACGAGGCCCTGGTCGACGGGATCCGCATGCTGCTCGCCGCCGAGGGCCTGGCCGGGGATGGGACCGCTGATGGACAGCCCGGCGATGCCGCCCTTCGGATCACGATCAGCCGCGGTCCGATCGAGAAGCGCGGACTCATGCCGCTCGGCGTCGAGGCGATCGAGCCGACCGTCGTCATCCAGGCCTGGCCATACGCGCCGCCGCCGCAGGACCTTCTGGAGCGCGGCGTCCGGGCCGTCCCGAGCGCCGTCCGGCGCGATCCGCGGTCGCCCCTGGCCGGGATCAAGTCGACCTCGCGGGCCGACTATGTCTACGCCAGGCTCGAAGCCGCTCGGGCGGGTGTCGACGACGCGCTGTTCCTGACCACCGATGGAGCGCTCAGCGAGGGGACCACGGCCAACCTGTGGATCGTCAGCGGCCGTCGCCTGACGACCCCGCCGCGATCCGCCGCGATCCTGCCCGGGACGACCCGGACGTGGCTGCTCCAGCACGCCGCCACACTCGACCTCGAGCCGATCGAGGGCGACCTCGAGCCGCGCGACCTGCTGGCCGCCGACGAGGCGATGCTGTCATCGAGCGTCGCCGGGATCGTCCCGTTGACCGGCTACGACGGGCAGCCGATCGGCGCTGGTCGCCCCGGCCCGTGGGCCCAGGCGATCCGGGCGGCCCGCGAAGCGTGGATCGACGGCGCGAGTCGTGCGAAGGCGACGCCGTGACCCGGGTCGAGCTCGTCACCCGCACGCGACAGCTCATCGACGAGGGCGACCGGCTCGTCGCCAACCCATCGCTCCGAGCGCTCCAGACGTGGCTCCAGCTGTCGGATGAGCTGCTCAGCGTCGCCTGGGGCACGATGGATCGCTATCACCTGGCCTGGTTGATGGTCGGCAAGCCGAAGCAGGTCGTGCGCGGCCGGCCGATGACACCGGGCGAGGAGGCCGTCTACGTCCGCGAGGTGGCCGAGCAGAAGACCGCGGCACTGCGGATGAGCCTCGACGCCGTCGAACGTCAGGGCATGCCGTTCGTGGGCGAAGACGGTGGCGTCGGCGGGTCCGTCCCGCCGGCTGGCGGCCTGGCTCGATCGTGACCGCCCGCCCGACCGAGCCGGCGGTCGGCGGGGATCGGCGAGTCCCCGCTCCGGACGCGATCGCGCGCGACTACGTGTTGCTGGCGCTTCGGCTCGATCAACGGCTGCCCGGCCTCGTCGACGGCTACTTCGGTCCGGCGGCGCTCAAGGCGCAGGTCGATATCGAGCAGCTCCCGTCGCCGTCCCGGCTGGTCGCCGACGCGACAGCGCTTCTGGCCCGCCTCGTCCGCGAGGTGGACGATCCCGTCCGAGCCGAGTGGCTGCGGGTTCAGCTGGTCGCCCTCGAGACGCACGCGCGAGCCCTGGCCGGTGAGTCGCTGCCGTACCTCGAGCACGTCGGACGCTGCTTCGATGCCGTGCCCGAACGTCGTGACGAGGCGGTCTTCCGGGCGGCCACGGCCGAGCTCGACGAGCTCGTGCCTGGGCCCGGCAGCCTGGCCGACCGGCTGGCCGACTGGGATGCCCGGATGGTCGTTCCGGTCGATCGGCTGAAGGCGGTCCTCGGCTGGCTGGTCTCGGTCGCCCGCGAGCGGTCGGTCGGGCTGTTCGGGTCACCGGCCGGCGACTCCCTGCAGGTGTCGCTCGTCGCGGGCCAGCCCTGGTCGGGCTACAACTGGTACGACGGTGGCCTGCGCTCGCGGTTCGACATCAACACAGACCTCCCGGTCCGGGCTCCCGACCTGATCGGCCTGGTGGCTCACGAGACCTACCCGGGGCATCACCTCGAACACTCCTGGCACGAGGCGCTCCGGGTTGACCGGGACGGCGAGCTCGAGGCGAGCGTCCTCCTGATCAACGCCCCCGAGTGCTTCATCAGCGAGGGCCTGGCCGAGGTCGGGCGGCGGTTCGCCGTGCCGCTGGAGGCCGAGCCGACCGTCCTCGCCGAGCTACTCGAACGCGCCGGCGTCCGGTCCGGTGACGATCCAGCCGCCCGTCGTACGACCGTCGAGCGCGCGATCCGGATCCGCGACGCGCGCTCGGCGCTCGGCCCGGCGTCGACCAACGCCGCGCTGATGCTCCACGTGGACGGCCTCGCTCGGGCAGACGTCGGCTTCTGGCTCGGGCGGGTCGCGGCGATGTCGCCCGATCGGGCGGCCAAGCGACTCGAGTTCCTCGAGCATCCGCTCTGGCGGACGTACGTGTTCGTCTACGACGGGGGCGCCGCGCTCCTCGAGCGCTGGCTGGCGATGGTCCCGCCGGGCGACCAGGCCGCTCGCTTCCGACGACTCCTGGTCGAGCCCGTCACCCCATCGGGGATCGCCCGCGAGGTCGACGCGACCTGACTCGTCAGCGTTTGCTGCCCTTGGCCGAGCCCGTCACCTTGGTCAGGCCCCGCTCCCCCAGGAAGCAGGTGACCTCCCGGTCGCCGCTGCTCCGGGCCTTCTCGAGCGGCTGATAGGCGGACCAGGCCATGCCGGAGCCGTCGGCCGCGAAAAGCTGGCCGTCGCTCATCGCATACCTCCCACTGCGGCATGCCCATCGGCCTGGGCGCGGTCGGCGTCAGGGTCGCAGGTGCGATCCCGACGCCGGAGGTCGAGACACCGGACGGACCTAACGGGTGTCGCCCTCATCTCGCAGTCCGAGGGCGAGGCTGAATACGACCCGGTCCTCGCCCTCGCCGTCGTAGGACGGGTAGGCAGGCGTGCCGTACAGCCGCTGGGTCGCCGGACCGTCGTCGATCCGGAACCCGAGCGCTCGATGGAAGCCGATCGAGACCCGGTTGCCGGGCCAGCTGACGGCCTTGACCGTTCGCGCGCTGCGTCGCGCGACGTCGGCGATGAACGCTTCATACAGCCCTCGGCCGAGCCCATGCAGGCGCAGATTCGGGTTGGTCGCGACCATGTGGACGTAGGCGATCGCCGGGTCGTCCGGGGCGATGAAGCCGACCAGAAAGCCGGCCAGTCGGCCCTCCTCCGTCTCCGCGATCCAGGACGTACCGGTGAAATGCTGGAACCACAGCCGCGGCAGGAGGTGCTGCAGTCGTCGCCCGCTCCACCACTCGTCGACGACCGCCACGACCGCGGGATAGTCCGCCTCGACCGGTCGGCGGAGCTGGATCCCGAGGATCGTCGTCATCGGGCCGACCACCACGCCATGAGCGTCCCGAGCATGAACTCGAGCGAGATCAGCGGCGTCCCATACGCCTGGTCGAGGTAGTCGCCCAGGGACAGGACCCCGCCCTCGAGCCCGGCCGCCAGCCAGGTGACCACGATCGCCACGGTCATCGCCACGAGGAAGATGGCCACGGCCACGGCCACTCGAGCCGGGGACGACAGGGTGCCAGCAGCTCCCGCCCGGACGAACAGTCCGATGAACCGCCCGGTGAAGACCGCCACGATGAGGAGCCCGGCGCTGAAGTCGAAGCCGACGGCCAGGATGAGGAAGATCAGCGTCCCGATCGAGGCTCCGAGGATGCCCATCGCGACCGCCCGCTTCGGGCTGCCTGCACCCCCGGGCAGGTCCTCCTCGGGCCGTCTACGGCGTCCTCGCGAGAACCGCTCCGAGGGCGGCCGATCCAGCTGGCGCCGGGTCGTCGGCGGGGCGGTCTCACCGGGCGTGCCGGCGCGGTCCTGGCCGGCTGCGGGCCTGATCGGCTCGGTCATCGGGTCATCGTAGCGCTGGGGTGCGGCAGTCGCCGCGTGCGCTAGACTCTCGACCGTGAGCCATCCCTCGCTGGGCCTGCCGCCGACCGACATGACCGCCGGGTTCCCCGCAGCGGCCGCGCGGCTCCTGGGCGCTGCCGATCGGATCAGCGCGCGCGCCCTCGAGATCGCCGTCGCGGCGGATCCCACGATGCGCGAGCGTCATGGCGACGTCGGCCTCCAGAAGCTCCTCCGTGACAGCGGCGGGTTCATCGAGCGCCTGGCCAGGTCGCTCGCCAGCGCCGATCCGGGCTTCGTCCGAGAGTGGGCCGACCAGGTCGCTCCACTCTACCGCCGCGGCCGAGTGCCGATGGACGACCTGATCGGCCTGGCCGAAGGTCTCCGCCTGGCGACCAAGAGCGTGCTCGCCCCCGGCGAACGCGGCCCAATCGAGGAGGCGCTCGATGAGGCCGTCGTCGTGTTCCGGAAGTACCGGCGGATCGCCGGCGACGCGCGCCGACGGAACCGGATCCTCCAGTTCATCTACAAGGGCGCCTGACGGTGACCATCAAGTGGGTCAAGTCGGATCCGTTGGTGATGAACGGGGAGCCGTTCTGCTACGGCAGCCGGATGACCGTTCAGCAGCTGCTCGAGGAGCGTCGACACGGGCACGACCTGACCCGGATCCTGGCCGACCATCCGGAGCTGAAACGGCTCGGCGTGGCGACCGCCTGGGCCTACGCCGCCGAGCATCCGGATCGCTACCGCGAGTTCATCGGAGCCGACGGATCGCTGGCCGGTCCCGGGTTCGACCTGACGGAAGCGGCGATCCTGCCAGCCCACCTCCGGGTCCCCGGCGTCGTCGTCGAGCGGGCGGCCGTCACGGTCTGAGCTGCGCATCTCGGCTATTCCGACCTCGGTGGTAGGATTTAGCCATGACCGACGAAGCAGTCACGACCACCGCTCCAGCTCCTGAGGGTGCGCCCGCATTCGACCCGGAGCGCCGCGCCACCGAGTTGGCGATCCTCGACGCGCTCCGCTCGGTCGTCGACCCCGAGATCGGGATGAACGTCGTCGAGCTCGCCCTGATCAAGCAGATCGTCCTCGGTCCGGGTTCGACCGAGGTGAAGATGATCCTCACGACCCCGTTCTGCCCGTACGCCGGATCGATGATCCAGCAGGTCAAGGAGCAGGCCGAATCGGTCGTCGATCACGACGTCAAGGTCACCCTGCTGGCCGAGCGCTGGGATCCGCGCGACGCAGGCCTGATGTGGTGATCGGATCCGACCGCGCACCATGACCCGCGCCGACCCGACCGCCTCATCCACGCCGTCGATCGACTCGTTGGTCGCCACCGGCAGGGGCGATGATGGGACGACCGGCCTCCTGTACGGCGGCCCCCGGATCGCCAAGGACGACCCGCGGACCGAGGCCTACGGCACCGTCGACGAGGCCGTAGCCGCGCTTGGCCTGGCTCGCGCGGAGCTCGGGACCAAGCGCCAGTACGGCGTCCTCAACCCCGCCCTGGCCAGCCTGGCCGAGGTCATCCTGCGGATCCAGCGCGAGCTGTTCGTGGTCGGTGCCGAGATGGCCACCACGCCCGAGGCGTGGGATCGACTCGAGGACGGCCGGACCCGGGTGTCCGCGGCGATGGTCGCCGAGATGACCATCCTGCTCGAGGACCTCGAGCGTCGGATCGAGATGCCCCGTGAGTTCGTCATCCCGGGTGAGACTCGGACGAGTGCCGCCCTCGAGCTGGCCCGCACGATCGTCCGGCGGGCCGAGCGTCGAGCGGTCACCCTCGGACGCGACGGCTCGATCGCCGGAGATCACCTGCTACCGTATCTGAACCGTCTGGCGGACGTCGTCTGGGTCCTCGCCCGCGCCGCCGAGCAGGCGGAGGCACGCACGAGCACGCCGGCCCGCACCGACGCACGTCGGAGGACCCGACCGGCATCAGCCAGCGTCGATCAAACCGAACCGGGAGGAGCGCAGACCCGATGATCCAGAACCCGACCCCTGCCACGCCGTCGCAGCTTGGCGTCCGTCCGGTCACGGCCCTGTCCGTCGGCTTCCTGAGCCAGGCATTCGGCTGGATGTTCGTCGGCCTGCTGCTGACGGCGATCGTCGCCTCGGCGGTCCAGGGCAGCCCGACGCTGGTCCGGTTGGCCGGGCAGTGGTTCTTCCTGGTGATCCTCCTCCAGTTCGCCCTGGTGATCGGGATCTCGGCCGGCATCCGGAAGATGAGCGCGACGGCCGCGCTCGGCCTGTTCCTGGTCTACGCCGCGACGATGGGCGTGACGATGTCGTTCATCTTCATCGCCTACAGCCTGCCGTCGATCGGCGCCGCGTTCGTCAGCGCCGCCGGGATGTTCGGCGCCGCGGCCGTCTACGGGGCGGTCACCAAGCGCTCGCTGGCGTCGATGGGTGGCTACCTGTTCATGGGCCTGATCGGCCTGGTCATCGCGATGGTGGTCAACCTGTTCATCCACAGCGACACGCTGGGCTACGTCATCTCGTTCCTCGGCGTCGGGATCTTCGTGGGGCTGACCGCCTGGGATGTCCAGAGGATCTCGCGTGGGGATCTTGCGGTGGCCACTGGCTCGATGGAGAAGGGCGCCGTCATCGGCGCGCTGTCGCTCTATCTCGACTTCATCAACATCTTCCTGTTCATGCTCCGGATCTTCGGCGGCCGCAACTAGCAGCGCACTGACGGTCGGCTCATGGCCGAGGCGCGACTGACCGTCGCGCTGACCTTCGATCACGACGCGATCTCGTCCGAGGTCGACCGGGCTGACGGACCCGTCCTCCGCTCGCGTGGCGAGTTCGGGCCGCGGGTCGGGGCGCCGCGCATCCTCGACCTGCTCGAACGCGAGGCCATCCCGAGCACCTGGTTCGTGCCGGGCCACACGATCGTGACCTTCCCTGACAGCGTCGCGGCCGTGGTCGCAGGCGGCCACGAGATCGGCTGTCACGGGTGGGCCCACGAGGAGCTGGCGAGTCTCGAACCGGCCGCCGAGCGGGACGTGATGGAGCGCAGCGTCGAAGCCGTCACCCGGGTGTCCGGCCGCGTCCCGCGCGGGTTCCGGGCGCCCTACTGGGCGTTGTCCGAACAGACCCTCGACCTGGCGATCGAGCTCGGCCTGCGCTACGACTCCAGCCTGATGGCCGACGACGTCCGGCTCCACCGGGTCCGCCGCGGCGACGTCCACGACGCGCGCTCCGGATCGACCCTCGGGCCGCCCGGCCCACTCGTCGAGGTCCCGATCAGCTGGGCGCTGGACGACTGGCCGCATTTCGAGCCGGGCAGCAAGGGCGTCGGTCCGATGAGCGCCCCGTCGAAGGTCGAGGAGATCTGGGTGGGCGAGCTGCGCTACGCCTGGGAGCGCGAGCCCGGCGGCGTCCTGACCGTCACGATGCATCCCGAGGCGATCGGGCGAGGCCATCGGCTGCTCATGCTCGAGCGGTTCATCGCCGTGGCCAGGTCGCTCGACGGGGTCGTATTCGACCGGCTCGATCGGGTCGTCGAGCGGTGGAGTGCGACCAACCCGCTGCCGGCCTGATCGGGCGGGCGCCCGACCGGGTCCGGCTTAGCCCGCCGTGCGGCGAGCGACCGGCGTCGGCAGCGTTCGCGTGACGGCCAGCGGTCGGTCGGTCTTGAGCAGCTTGGCCAGCCGATCCGCGGGCAGCGGCCGAGCATAGAGGTCGCCCTGTCCGCGGTCACACTCGAGTTCACGCAGCCAGGTCAGCTGCTCCCCAGTCTCGATCCCCTCGGCGACGACGTCGATGCCCAGCCCGTGGGCGAGCGCGATGACGGCCCGCACGATCGGCAGGTTGGCATCGTCACCGGCCAGCTCGGCCACGAACGAGCGGTCGATCTTGATCGTGTCGAGAGGCAGGTGCTTGAGGTACGACAGCGACGAGTAGCCGGTCCCGAAGTCGTCCAGGACCAGCTTGACGCCCAGGGTCCGCAGCGCCAGGAGGGACTCGATCCCGGCCTCGGATTCGTCCATCAGAACGGATTCGGTGATCTCCAGCTCCAGGCACGAAGCGTCGAGACCCGTCGTGGCCAGGATCGCGGCGATCTGGTCGACCAGGTCCGGCTGGGCGAACTGCTTGGCGGACAGGTTGACGCTCATCAGGATGGCCGGCTCGTGTGGGAACTCCTGCTGCCACGCGAACGCCTGGCGACAAGCGGTCTCGAGGACCCATCGCCCGATGCCCTGGATGAGGCCGGTCTCCTCGGCCAGCGGGATGAATGCGAGCGGCGGGACCAGGCCCCGGTCCGGATGCTGCCAGCGGACGAGCGCTTCGAGGCCGACGATCCGGTCGGTCGCCAGGTCGACCAGCGGCTGATAGTGGAGGATGAGCTCGTCCCGCTCGACCGCGCGGCGGAGATCGTTCTCAAGGTCCAGACGCTCGGTCGCCGCAAGGTTCATCCCCGGCTTGTAGAACGCGTGCCGGTTGGTCGGGTCGGCCTTCGCCCGGTACAGCGCGATCTCGGCATCGCGCAGCAGATCGCCCGGCGCGACCTCCCCGGCCCGGCCGAGGACGATGCCCATGCTGGCGGCCACGAAGGTATCCCGACCGTCGAGGTCGAACGGTGCGCGCAGCTCGGCCTCGATCCGCTCGGCGACCCGCAGGGCGTCCTCCGGGTCGCGGACCGCATCGAGCAGGACCGCGAACTCGTCGCCGCCGAAGCGCGCCACCGTGTCACCCGGCCGAAGACACTCGAACAGGCGCTGCCCGACCTGTTCGAGCAGGCGATCCCCGGCCGCGTGACCGAGGCTCTCGTTGATGACCTTGAACCGATCCAGGTCGAGCAGGATGAACCCGATCGGACCCTCGACGTCGGGCCGGGTGAAGGACAGGGCGTGGGTCATCCGGTCGAGCAGGAGAGCCCGGTTGGGCAGCCCCGTCAGCCCGTCGTAGAAGGCGGATCGGCTGAGCTCGGCCTCGAGCCGACGCCGTTCGCGCAGGTCGTGGACCGATACGACATCGGCGGGCTCACCGTCCGGGTAAGGGATCGGGCGCCAGGCCACTTCGACCGGGAAGAGCGTCCCGTCGCTCGCCCGCGCGGTGACCTCGAGCGGTGCCGTGGATGCCGCGCTGAAGTCCCCGGCGCGCATCGCCGCCGCCGTCTCGGGTGCAGCGAAGTCGAGGACGGGCCGCCCGATGCAGTCCTCGGCCGCGTATCCCAGCAGGCGGCAGAACGCTGCGTTGACCTCGAGGAGGACCCCGTCGCGGTGGATGGCCAGCGCCTCCGACGTCGCGTCGGACAGCCGCCGGTAGCGTTCCTCCGATGCGCGCAGGGCGTCCTCGGCACGTGACCGCTCGTGGACCTCGTGCCTGGCGCGCTCGTGCAGGTGGGCGTTGTCGAGGGCCAGCGAGGCGAGCTCGGCGAAGCGCTTGAGGACCTCGACCTGAGGCTCACCGAAGGTCGCCGTGGCGGATCCGGAGGCAAGCCCGAGAACGCCCATGACCATGCCGTCCGTGATGAGCGGGATGCCCACCGCCGCACCGATCAGGCCGATGGGCACGATCGGGTCACGGGTAGCCAGGGCGTCGTAGTCGTCGATCGCGACCGGCTGCCCGGTCGCCCAGACGGTGCCCGCGACACCATTCCCTCGCCCGACCCGGTAGTCGACGTAGTCCGCGTACAGGCCGGTCCCGACGCGCATGACCAACTCGTCGGTGTTCGGATCGACCAGGTAGACGAAGCCGTGCGCTGTACCGACGAGGTCCGCTGCACGCTGGACGATCGTTCGGAGCAGCTCGGTCGGATCGAGCCGATCCATCAACGCGACGGCCGTCTCGTTCAGTGCGGCCAGGTATGCGTCGCCAGGCATGCCGGTCGCGCGACCGGCCCCGTGATGGGTCGGCTTGACCAGGTAGAGGTCCGTGTCGGCAGCCCGGACGAGTGCGTCCTTGGACCGGCCATCGCCCGGGAAGGTGGCGATCCCGACGCTGATCGTGACGACTGGCCCGCCGCCCGCAGTCTCGACGACGGCCGCCTCGGCGACTGCGACCCGGATCCGCTCGGCGATCCCCTGGGCCTGCTGGCGACCCAGGCCGGGCAGCAGGACCGCGAACTCGTCCCCACCGTAGCGGTAGGCACGGTCCACGTCGCGGATGGCCCCGACGATCGCCGCGCCGACGGTCCGCAGCAGAGAATCGCCGGCCGGGTGGCCGAGTGAGTCGTTGAACGCCTTGAACCCGTCGAGGTCCATCATCAGGACCGCGAAGCCGGAGCCATCGGCCTCGGCGACGGCCTCACCGAGCTCGCGCTGGAAGGCGCCGTGGTTGCGCAGGCCGGTCAGCGAGTCGAGCTCGGCCCGGACTTCCACGGCGCGATGGGTCTCGGCGTTTTGGAGCGCGATCGAGGCCTGGCCCGCGAACAGCTGGGTGAGCTCGAACTCGTTCTCGTCGAAGTGGGACTCGTCGCCGCCCATCCGCCCGATATTGAGCGTCCCGATGACCTCGCCCTGCACGCCGAGGGGGACGACGATCATCGATTCCGGCTCTTCGGGCGTACCCGGGATCTGGATCGAGCGCAGGTCGAGATGTGCGTCGTTGGCGAGGACGGCTTCGTTCCGCTCGATGACCCACCCGGTCAGGCCGATCCCGAGCGGCCCGACGTAATCCATGATCACGTCGGCGAAGCGGTCCCTGGCGACGACCGGGCGGCGGACCCCGGCCTCCTTGTCGACCCGGTAGATGGTCAGTGAGTCGTAGGCGACGACGGCCTTCAGCGAGTCGGCGATCATCTCGAGGACGGTCTGCGGGTCGAGTGTCGACAAGAGCGTCTCGTTGACCTCCAGCAGGCGGCGCTGGCTGGCCAGCTGCCGCTCCAGCTCAGCCTGCTGACGACGGACGCGCACGGCGCTATCGGCGTTGATGAACGCCTGCGCGGCATGGCCGGCGAAGATCGACAGCGTCGATTCATGATCGGCGGTGAAGCGGTTTCGGCCGAGCTTGGCCAGGACGATCACCCCTTCGACCCGATCGTCGTAGACCATCGGCACGAGGAGCATCGACTCCGGCCCGTCGACCGGTCCGATGAGGACGCGCCGATCGTCCTTCTCGGCGTCGCCCAGGACGAGCGACTCGCCACGCTCGGCGACCCAGCCGGTCAGGCCCTGGCCGACTCGACAGCGGAGCATCTCGATGCTCGGGTCGGCAACGCCCATGAACACCCCGCTGAAGGCGATCGGCTCGCACATCCCAGTCGCATGATCGACTCGGTAGACGCGGATGTTGTCGTAGTCGATCAGGCTGCGAGCCTCGGCCACGATCGCCTCGGCGATGCCCTGCACGTCCTGGATCCGATTCAGCCGGGCGCTCAGGTCCTGGATGGCCCGCAGGCGGGCAGCCAGGTCGAGGGTCGCCTCGTGGAGTCGGGTGTTCTCGATGGCCGATGCCATCTGGTTCCCGAATGCGGCGGCCAGCTCCAGCTCCTCGGCCGGCCACTCCCGACGAGTCTCGTGGTAGAGCACGAGCAGGCCGAGCACCCTGTCCTGGAAGGCGATCGGGACGAAGCACACCGTCTCGATCCCATCGTCGGCATACGCCGCCCGCAGCTCCGGGGTGGTGGCCTGGTGGCGAGCCCCCTGGAGGACTCGCAGCTCGCGATCCCTGGTCACCTGGACGCCGATGGCCGGCGAGTCCAGGGTCAGGTCTCCGACCGCCTCGCGCAGTCCCGGGCTGAGGCCGCGATGGGCGGCCAGCCGGAACGGGTGCTGGGCACCGTCCTCGATGAGCCACAGGGCGGCGCGCTCGACCGAGAAGAGCGCGATCGTGAACGCGATGACGTCGTCGAACAGGGTCGCCAGGTCGGTCCGGCCGGACACCGCCGCCGCGATCCGGCGGAGTGCGACATCCCTGGTGACGTCGACCGGGGGCGGGCTGCCGCCGGTACCTGCGATGGCGCGCTTCCGCTTGGCTCGGGCGCCGCGGTCGCGATCGCGTCGGTAGGTGACGGCCACCTGGTGGACAGACCTCCAGACCTGAGAGCTTCGGGCGCATGACGGGGCGTCACCCGAGCGTGGATCGTCGGGAGCTGCCATATGAGACCGTAGCCGCGCACGCTCGCCGCCGCGATGGCCCGACAGTCCTAGTCCGAACGATGTGCTCGGCCGGGCTTCGAACGACGAGGTCAGCCGACCCGGACGCTGACGGTGTGGTGGCCGCGGGCGCCGTCGGGGGCCGGCGGCGACTTCTCATCGGTCTGGACCTGGCCCGTCCCATCGGTCGCCCTGACCTCGATCCGGTGGTCGCCGGCGGGCGCGTCCCAGGCCAGCTTCCACTGGACCCAGGTCGCCTTCGAGATGGCGCTCGAGATGGTCGCCGGCTGCCAGTCGCCCTGGTCGATCCTGACCTCGACCCTGGATACGCCGCGGTCCGGCGCCCAGGCGACGCCGGCGATGGCGCCCGGCCCGGGCTTGACGCTCGCGCCGTCATGCGGCACGTCGATCCGAGACTGGGTCAGGATCGGAGCCTCCTTGGCCCAGCCGAGCGGGATCCAGTAGGCGTCGAAGGCTTCGAGCGTGGTCAGCTCGATCTCGGCCAGCCACTTCGTGGCGGACACGTAGCCGTACAGGCCGGGGATGATCAGGCGGGCCGGGAACCCGTGCTGGACCGGGAGGGGCTCCCCGTTCATCCCGACGGCGATCATCGGCTCGCGCGACGGGTCCATCGCCCACTCGGTCGGGAAGCCGACCGTGAAGCCGTCGACCGACCGCCCGACGATCTGGGTGGCTCCGGCCTGGACGCCGGCCATCTTGAGCACCTCGCGAAGGTGGACGCCGCGCCACAGGGCGTTGCCGACCAGCCCGCCGCCGACCTCGTTCGAGACGCAGGCGATGGTCACATACTGCTCGAAGATCGGCATCGATCTGAGCTGGGCGTAGGTGAGGCTGATCGGGTGGTCGACCATCCCGGTGACCTTCACCGTCCATTTGGCGAGGTCGAGCCGCGGGACGATGAGCGCGGTATCGATCCGGTAGAAGTCGTCGTTGGCGACGACCAGCGGGGTGATCCCGGGGACCGCCAGGGTCGTGTCCGCTGTGAGCGGGGCCGGCGACAGCGCCGCACCGGGCAGCGAGTCTGCTGCCGGCTCCTGCGAATGTGTGCCCTGGAGCAGCGATCGTCCGATCGAGCCGACGACCACCGACCCGACGGCGATGCCGCCCGATGCGATCAGGAACCGGCGTCGATCCCAGTCGGGCATCGCGACGGTACCGGAGGCCGGGCCGGTGGTCGCGACGGTCGACACGGCCGCGGCGGTCCGGGCGGTGGCCGTCGCAAGTTGCGATCGGGACCACGCTCGCGTCACGACGGCGGGCGCGCGCTCTGACGCCAGGTCGACCAGCAGCCTGAGGGTACCGAGCGCCGCCCCCACGGCGAGCACGACCGTGACGACGGACAGGCCCGACGAGGCGGTCGCCATCCGGAGCGCCGAGAAGAGAGCGAGCGCGCCGAATGCGACGAACATCGCCACGGTCGTCGGGAAGCGGGTTCTGGCCAGCAGGCCGAGCAGCCCGCCGACCCCCAGCGCCACGACCAGGATCAGGACGTTGAGGAAGAGCTTGTCGTTCGTCCCGAACAGGGACACGACGACGTCCTTGGCGCCGGGAGGCTGCTGATCGATGACCAGCGTCCCGATCGAGACCACCAGTGACGGTGCCCCGACGACCAGCCCGGCGACGATCTCACCGACGGCGATGGCGACCATGACCGCCACCGCACCGGCCACGAAGAACGGCCAGCGGACACGGCTGGGTGCGGTCGTCGAGTCGGTCGCGCGATCGTCGTCGAGCCGACCGGCAGTATCGGTGGTCATGCCCGCATTAAACCCCGGGAATGTGACAACCGTGCGTCAGGGGGCTCGGGGGATCGGCCCTCGGGACCAAGTGATGCCCCCGGACGGTCCAGACTCGAGGCGACGGCGCTTCGATCGGTCCCGCTACAGGCGCTTACGCACCATCCGCGTTCCTATGACCGAGTCGAGGCCCACGAGGCCCACGAGGCCCGTGGTGCGACGTCTGGAAGCGCCCGGCCAACGTCCCACCTCCGGTCGACGCCTAGAATCGGCGCGATGGACCACGCCGACCACGTTCGCCTGATCCGCGCGGGCGTCGAAGGGGGAGGCTCGAGGTGGGCCGACCTCGGCTCGGGTCGGGGGGCGTTCACCCTTGCCCTGGCCGACTTGCTGGGGCCCGAGGGCAGCATCTTCTCGATCGACCGCGACGCAGGCACTCTGCGAGCTCAGGCCGCCGAGCTCCGGCACCGCTTCCCGACCGTCCAGATCGAGCAGCGCGTCGCCGACTTCAGCCAGCCGCTCGGCCTCGACCCGCTCGATGGCGTCGTCATGGCTAACTCGCTCCACTTCATCCGCGACAAGACGGCAGTCCTTGCAGCGGTCCGGGGTTCCCTGCGAGACGGCGGGCGTCTCGTCCTGGTCGAGTACGACTCGGATCGCGGCAACCCCTGGGTGCCGTATCCGATGACCTTCGAGACCTGGCGTCTGACTGCGGAGGCAGCCGGGTTTCGCGAGACCCGCCGCCTCACGTCCGTCCCGAGCCGCTTCCTCGGCTCGATCTACTCGGCGGTCAGCGTTCGCTGAGTCGACCGTCGCCCGGCCGGCGTTCGTTGACGCCCTCGGCCGCAGACGCGTAGACTAATCCCGACGGAATCAGTCGGAATTCGAGGCCATCCCCTGAGCACCCGGACCCAGTTCCATGGCAGCGGCGCCGTATCCTTCTCGACCAAGGGCGAGTACGGCGTGCGCCTGATGGTCCAGCTTGCGCGGCATTTCGGGACGGGCCCGGCCAGCCTGGCCGGCATCGCTGCCGAGGAAGACCTCCCGCGCGCCTATCTGGAGCAGCTGGTCGTGAGCCTGCGCGAGGCCGGGCTGGTGACGAGCACCCGCGGAGCGCACGGCGGCTACGAGCTCGCCCGCCCGCCGGAGACGATCGCCATGAGCGAGGTCCTGCGAGCGTTGGAAGGCCCGATCGCCCCGATGATCTGTGCCAGCGACGATCCCGAACACGCGACCGCGTGCGACCGCTCCAGCCGCTGCACCGTGAACGTGCTGTGGGTCCGCGTCCGCGACGCGATCACCGGCGCGCTCGATTCGATGACCCTCGCCGACCTGGCGCCACAGCGCCTCGTCACGCTCGACTGACCGACCGAAAGACCCCGACCCCCGACCTCGAAGGAGCCCTCACCTCGTGACCGACACCGCCACCGACCAGCATCTCGTCATCCGCGGCCTGCGCGTCGCCCCGGTCGCCGCCCCGGATCGGGAGATCCTGCAAGGCATCGACCTGACCGTCGGCAAGGGCGAGGTCCACGCGATCATGGGGCCCAACGGCTCGGGCAAGACCACCCTCGCCTACGCCCTGATGGGTCATCCGGCCTACACGATCAAGGGCGGCGAGGTCCTCTGGAAGGGCCGTGACATCCTCGCCCTGTCGCCCGACAAGCGCTCGCGCCTGGGGATGTTCCTGGCCTTCCAGTACCCGACCGCGATCCCCGGCCTGTCGGTCGCGAGCTTCATCCGGAGTGCTCTCAATGCCAAGCTCCAGGGCATCGACAAGGACCCGGACATCGACCCGACCGATGCCATCAAGGGCGGCATCAACATGCGCGACTTCCGGAACTTGATGCGCGAGAAGATGGCCCTCCTTCGGATGGACCCGGGCTTCGCCAGCCGCTACGTCAACGAGGGCTTCTCGGGCGGCGAGAAGAAGCGCCTGGAGATGCTCCAGATGGCCGTCCTCCAGCCGGAGATGGCGATCCTCGACGAGACCGACTCGGGACTCGACATCGATGCCCTGCGCATCGTCGCCGAGGGCGTCAACGCGATGCTCAACCCGGAGCTCGGCGTGCTCCTCATCACCCACTATCAGCGCCTGCTCAACTACATCCAGCCGGACTTCGTGCACGTTCTCGCCCAAGGCCGCATCGTGAAGAGCGGCGGCAAGGACCTCGCCCTGCGCCTCGAGGAAGAGGGCTACGGCCCGATCCTGCGCGAGGCCGGGCTCTCGCCTGACCTCCCCGATGAGGCGCTCCTCGTACCCAAGGGCCCGGAGCTGGAGCTGGAGCCGGTGGAGGCCGCCCGCTGACCGCGGGCACCTGATATGGCGATCGAGGCGACCGACCGACCGACCCTGGATGCCGCCGCGCTCCGGCGTGACTTCCCGATCCTGCGCCGCGAGATCAACGGCCATCCGCTGGTCTACCTCGACTCGGCGTCGAGCAGCCAGAAGCCGCAGGTCGTCATCAATTCGATGACCGAGTACTACGAGCGCCACAACGCCAACGTCCACCGCGGCATCTACACCATCGCCGAAGAGGCGACCGCCGCGTACGAGGGTGCCCGGGTCGCCGCGGCTCGGTTCATCAACGCGCCGGACAGCCACGAGCTCGTGTTCACCCGCAACGCGACCGAGGCCATCAACCTCGTCGCCTACTCGTGGGGCCGCCGGAACGTCGGCCGCGGCGATCAGATCATCCTGACCGAGATGGAGCACCACGCGAACCTCGTGCCCTGGCAACTCCTCGTCCAGGAGGTCGATGGCGATCTCGAGTTCATCCCGATCACCGATGACGGCATCCTCAGGCTCGATGTCTTCGAGGTGCTGCTCCGGCTGAAGCCGAAGCTCGTGGCGTTCACCCACGTCTCGAACACGCTCGGGACGATCAACCCGGTCCGCGAGATGGTCGACATGGCCCACGCGGCGGGTGCGCTCGTGCTCGTCGACGGGGCGCAGGCCGTGCCCCACGTCCCGGTTGACGTGCAGGCCCTGGATTGCGACTTCTACGCGTTCAGCGGCCACAAGATGCTCGGGCCGATGGGCTCCGGGGCACTCTGGGCGCGCCGCGAACTGCTGGAGGCGATGCCCCCGTTCCTGGCCGGTGGCGACATGATCCGCGAGGTCCACCTGCGCCGCAGCGAATTCAACGAGATCCCCTACAAGTTCGAGGCGGGCACCCCGGCCGTGGCCGACGCCGTCGGGCTCGGTGTCGCCGCCGAATATCTCGAGGCGATCGGCATGGACGCCGTGCGCGCTCACGAGCGCGAGCTCGTCGCCTACGCACTTGACATGCTGCCGCGGCAGGTCCCCGGCATCGAGCTGTATGGGCCGCTGGATCCCGATCTGCGCGGTGGGGTCATCCCGTTCAACCTGCCGGATATCCACCCGCATGACGTGGCCCAGGTGCTGGACCGTTCCGGCATCGCGGTCCGTGCCGGCCACCACTGCACCATGCCGCTGCACGAGCGCCTGGACCTGGCGGCCACCGCGCGCGCCTCGTTCAGCGTGTTCACCACGACCGCCGACATCGATGCCCTGGCGGCCGGTCTCATCGAGGTCCAGCGGATCTTCAACGGCTGACGTCGAGGGCGGCATTGCGGGTTTCCCTGGCCGACTCACGGCGATTGACCGGCAGGTACGAGAGTCATACCATCGCGGTATGAAAACCACTGTCTCCGAGAAGGGCCAGATCACGATCCCCAAGCGGCTGCGTGATCGATTGGGCCTGCGTCCCGGCACCATCCTGGACTTCGAGGAGGCCGATGGCCGCCTCATCGGTCGCAAGATGGTGCCGACGGATGCGTTGGACGACCTCGTGGGGATCCTGCCACCGATCCCGGGCGGCACCGATGCGTTCATCCGTGAGATCCGC
>JBBQJL010000013.1:0-57954 GCA_038325875.1 Candidatus Limnocylindrales bacterium | reverse complement strand
CTCGTCGATCATGATCCAGTCGAGGCTGTGCTCCGGCGTCTCGACGAAGCCGTCGAGCGAAACGTTCATCGAGTAGATCAGCTTCCCCATCGCGCTCTTCCTTTGTCGATCCGTCCCCTGGATCGCCTCGATGCCCTGGCCTGGTTCGCCGACGGGCGAGTGCTAGCCTCCAGAGTGTGAATGGTCGTGCCTTGCTCCTCGCACTCGGGCTCGTCGTCGGTGGGTGCGCGACGCCTGTCCCATCATCGCCTGCCCCAGCCCCGGCCGCGACTCGCCCGACGGGTTCTCCGAGTCCAGAACCACCGGCCTCGCCTGCCCCGATCCCGTCGGCCTCGCCTGCCCCGATCCCGTCGGCCTCGCCCGCGCCGAGCCCCTCGGCATCGGGCGACCTGGTCGAGGAGTCCGTGGCCGGTGTCACCTTCCTCCGACCAGCCGCGTGGCAGGTCGTTCGTCAGACGGACTCTCGCCCGGGTCCGGTCACCTCGGCGGCCTCGATCCCGATGACCGGGGAGTGCCTCGCCCGAGGCGTGCTCATGGCTCGGTCGTGTCTCCCGGGCGGCCGGCTACCAGCCGACGCTGTCCTGCTGATCGTCGGCGCGTACGGCAAGGCAGTGTTCCCTGGGCCGTCCAGCTCGCCGGCTCTCCTACGGGCACGGCAGCCGCAGTGCCGGGCGCTCGGCGGCATCGCCTACTCGATCGAGATCAGGGGCGTCGACTTCCTCGGCTGCGTCGGCGGCCCGACCGGCGCGGCCAGCCTCCGCTCTGTGATCGCCACGATCCGCTGATCCCCATGGTCCGATGATCCGACGAGGGCTGGTGCCGGTAGGCCCCGGTCCTACTGGAAGAATTCGCGCAGGTCGTTCGCGGCGCAGGTATGGTTCAGGCAGCCGAGGCCCCAGGCGTTCTCGATCGTGCGCAGCAGCGAGTAGTGGTCGTGCGCGGTCGAGGAGGTGAAGCCGGTCTTCACGCCCGGACCGATGATCAGCGTCGCGACGTGGCCGCCGCCGCCGAGGTTGGACGTGCCCTCGTCCCAGGTGATGAACAGGACGCCGCCGCTCTTGAACGCGGCGCTCCCGGTGATCGTCGGCACGAAGTTGGACAGAAACGTGTCGCCGGTGGCGACCGAACAGTCGTGCATGTCGTTGCACATGTTGGGCACGATCAGCTCGAAGTGCGCGGCGGCCGGGTCGAACGCGCTGAAGTTCGCGATATTGGCGCAGCGCGCGGCGTTGCCGCTGATGTCGGTGAAGCTGATCGCCGGCTCGTGCTTGCGCTCGTAGGTGCCCGCGCCGTCGGGACCGCCGCTGGCCGACATCACGGTCGAGCAGCCGAGCGGCACGTTCTGGGCGTAGACCCGCCACGACTTGCTATGCGCCGCGAGCTGATCGGCCAGGTTCGTCCCGGCCAGGTCGTAGCGGCCGTCGTTGGTCACACCCTGGGTCGAGCCGCTGAACAGGGCCAGGTAGTTCGGTTCGGACGGATGGCTGACCGCATCGTAGTTCGTGGCCAGCCCGTACTTCGCGATGAGCCCGTTGATGTACGGCGCGCTGGAGCTGCCGACGATCTGGCCGTACTCGTGGTTCTCCATGATGATCACGTAGGCATGGCTGAAGGCGGGTACGCCGCCCGTGCCGCCGCCACCGCCACCGGACCCGCCCGAGCCGGCGCTGCCCGTCTTGAACGTGCCGCAGCGCACTGCAGAGCCGGTCGAGATCCGGATCGAGACCTTGCCGCCATGACGGAGCGCGGCGCGGACCTTGGCCGCCCCGGCCGACGTCAGCCGGGCGGTGTGCGACACGATCCCCCGGAACGAGGTCCTCATCGACGAAAGCGTGACGATCCGCGCGCCGTTGCTCGCGCACGAGCCCTTGTACAACGTCTGGCGGTACACCGCGCTGTGGACGAGTCCGTGGCCGTGGGTGTAGACGCTGGCCGTTCCGTTCGACATCAGTCGCAGGCTGGCGGCGCCGTTGCCGCCCCCGATGCCGATCGGGGCGACAATGCTCTTCGTGACCGTGGCGGCGCTGACGGTCGAGATCGACCCGCCGACGAGCACGAGGGCGAAGAGCAGCGCGAGCAGCCCACGGGATCTGAGGAGTCGAAGCGTATCGAGCAGGTTCAAGGAGGGCACGCCCGCATCATCGCAGACCAGCATGAATCCCAGATGAAGGCTGGAGGCCATACAGACCGCGATTCATCGTGGATTCAGGTTCAGGGGCGATACCCGTCGGGTGCCGTCGGCCACCGTGCGCCCGGCTCGCCCCCCGACCCGGGCGGCGGTGGCCGGCGGCCATCGTCTGCGTGGGAGTGGGCATACGATCGTCATGCCGGTTACGTGCTGAGCCTCGGACCCTGCCTGGAGGACGACCCCTGCGGATCTTGATCGTCGAAGACGAGCGCGCGATCGCCGATGCGGTGAAGGCAGCCCTGCTCGCGGACGGCCACGCGGCGGATGTCGTCGGCGATGGCCGTGAGGCACTCGATTGGGTCGACGCCTACCCGTACGACATCCTGCTTCTCGATGTCGTGTTGCCGGGTCTCGACGGGTTCGCCCTGTGCTCCGCCGTGCGGACCAGTGGGTACTCCGGCGCGATCCTCATGCTGACCGCGCTCGACGACGTGCAGGACCGGATCGCCGGCCTCGATCGAGGCGCCGACGACTACCTGGCCAAGCCGTTCAGCATGGGCGAGCTGCGTGCCCGCGTGCGGGCGCTTGGCAGGCGTCGGATGGAGGATCGGACGCCGCTTGTCCGAGTCGGTGACCTTGAGCTCGATCCGTCGACGCTCGGGGTCCTGCGAGCGGGCCGGCCGATCCGCTTGACCGCCCGCGAGTTCGCCCTGCTTGAACTCCTGGCGCGGCATCCGGGCCAGGTCTTCACCCGCGACAGGCTCATCGAGTCGCTGTGGGGCGCCGATTTCGCCGCGGAGTCGAACATCGTCGAGGTCTACATCCGTAGCCTGCGACGCAAAGTGGACGAGGGTCGACGCGACGGACTCATCGAGACCGTCCGGGGTTCGGGCTACCGACTCCGGACCGCCGAAGCCGCCTGATGTTCAGGCGCGCCCGGGTTCGTCTGACGGTGCTCTATGTGGGCATGTTCACTCTCGTCCTCGGCGTGTTCAGTGCCGTCTTCTACATCGGATTCGCGACGGCCCTGGCCCCGACCTTCGACCTGGCGTCGGAGCTCACCAACGAACAGGCCGCGGAGGTCGCCTACCAATCCGCGGTGGATCGGATCGGACTCGCTCTGCTCCTTGCCAACCTCCTCGTCATCGCCTTGGTCGCCGCGATGGCGTGGATCCTCGCCGCTCGTACGCTTCGGCCGATCAGAGAAGCACACGAACGCCAGCGACGGTTCGTGGCGGACGCCTCGCACGAGATGCGGACCCCGCTCGCGGCGATCCGGGCGTCGGCCGAGGGCGCCCTTGCCGGCCCGGTGCCGCCCGAGGACCTGGCGGCCGCGCTGGCGGTCGCGGTGTCATCGGCGGAACGGCTCACCCGCATCACCAACGACCTGCTGCTGCTGGCCCGGAACGAGGAACTACCACTGATCGCGCACGACCCGATCGACCTGTCGGTCCTGGTCGCCGAGACCGTCGACCGGCTGGCGGCCGCCCAGCCCGAGCTGCCGAGGGTCCGGATGACGCTCGGCACCGACATCCTGGTGCGCGCCGACCCGAGCGAGGTGGAGCGGATCGTCTCGAACCTCATCGACAATGCCTATCGCCACGGCGAGCCGACCGCCTCACCGAGCGTCACGACCGCGATCTCCGAGCGCGAGGCGACGGTCGAGGTGACCGACACCGGACCAGGCGTCGCCGCGGCCGACCTCGAGCGGATCTTCGAGCCGTTCTACCGCGTGCGAGCGGATGCCCAGGCCCCGGAGGGGAGCGGCCTCGGCCTGGCGATCGCCCGAAGCCTGGCGCGGAGGAACCGCGGTCGCCTCGTCGCGATCAGCCAGCCCGGATCGTCGACGACCTTCCGCCTTTCACTGCCCCGATCCGGGTGACGTCGATCCAGGCGAGGTTGAAGGGATGGAACCTCGGGTTCACCTGAGGTTCATCCTGGGTCGCCACCGTTTCGTCCGGACGCGATCGACCGCGCCGATCAGGAGGCGACCCGAACAGATGACGAATGGCGGACGCTGGGTCCTGACCGCGATCGTGGGAGTCGCCGTTGCGGCGATCCTCACCGGATCCTCGCTCGCGAGCGGAGGAGGGTCCACGTCGTCGCCATCGAGCTCGCCGATCGGTAGCCGGCTGTCGATCACCAGCCGATCGCCCTCCCCGCTGGACGCGCCGCTGCCCCAGAGCTGGGTCACCGACCCCAGGCTGGGCGGCACGGTCACCCTGGTCGGGGCAGGCGACATCGCCGGCTGCAACTCGGCGATGGACAGCCAGACCGCCAGGCTCGTCGAGGCGCTGCCCGATGCGATCGTGTTCACTGCCGGCGACGACGCTTACCAGAAGGGGACCGCCCTCCAGTTCGAGCGGTGCTACGGACCGACCTGGGGGCAGTTCCGCTCGCGGACGTACCCGGTCATCGGCAATCACGAGATGAAGACCCCCCAGGGGGCACCGTACTTCGCCTACTTCGGGCCGACCGCCGGGACGCCGGGCCGGGCCTGGTACTCGTACCAGGCGGGGACGTGGCATGTCGTCGTGCTCAACGGGAACTGCTCGTTCGTCGGTTGTGGCCGGGGCTCGGCCCAGCTGCGCTGGCTCCAGAGGGATCTCGCGGCGCATCCGGGCGGTTGTACGCTCGCGATCTGGCACCAGCCGCGGTTCACCTCGGGCGTCCACCGGAGCGACCCGAAGTTCATCCCGTTCTGGGATGCGCTGTATCACGCGGGCGCGGAGATCGTGATCAACGGCCACGACCACGACTACGAGCGCTTCGCCCAGCAGACGCCGCACGGGGTGGCGGATCGCGTGCGCGGGATCCGTGAGTTCGTGGTCGGGACCGGCGGTCGCCAGCTCCGCCCCTTCCCGGGCCGGCCGATCGCCAACTCCAAGGCTCGCACCGCTTCGACCTATGGCGTCCTGGCGCTCACCCTCGCGCCGGGCAGCTATCACTGGCAGTTCCTGGGGGTGCCTGGGAGCACCTTCACCGACGCCGGGTACGGCAAGTGCCACTAACCGCGCCGCCGGCGATGCGATCCTCGACCCTCGTTCGGTGGCCCGCCCGGTTGGTCGCCGTGGTGGCGATCGGGCTGACGGTCACGGCCTGCAGCATCGTCAGCAGCAGCTCGACGAAGTCGAGCCCGGTCATCTCCGTGGTCCCGGCGCCGACCGCGGCCAATGCGGGATCCTCGGCCGCCGCGTCGGTGCCAGCCCCGAGCGGACCGACCGACCTGCCCTCGACCGGGCCCGACGCGAGCGCGTCGCAGCCACCGGACACCGGCGGCGGTGGGACGACGTCGGGCGACGTCCCCGACAACGCCATCTTCCTGACCTTCAAGGGCGGCGCCGCCCCGGCGGCCTTCTCGATCCAGTACGTCCAAGGCTGGCAGGTCGCCAACCAGCCCGATGGCGTGATCATCCGCGACAAGGACAGCAGCGAGACCGTGGCGATCGTGCCGCCCCAGGCGGACGTGCCGGGCTACGTCGCCGCGACCGACCTGCCCGCGCTTCGAGCGCTGGCCGGGTTCAAGCTGATCAAGCAGGACAGCGTCAAGGTCGGCTCGACCCGCTACGTCCACCTCAGCTATCACCTGCCGGCGCCGCCGGATCCGGTCACCGGCAAGCAGGTCCCCTCGACCGTCGACCGCTACTACGTCCCGGGCCCGAACGGCCTGGCGATCGTCAGCCTGTCGACGCCCGACGGGGTCGACAACGTCGACGCCTTCCGCCAGATGATCGAGAGCTTCAAGTGGTCGTGAGTGCCGCCTCGATCATCGAGCTGTCGGACGTCATCCGGGTCTATCGCGAGTCGGACGTTGAGACCATCGCCCTGCGCGGCATCGACCTGTCGATCGCGCCCGGCGAGTTCGTCGCGATCATGGGTCGCTCCGGGTCCGGCAAGTCGACCCTGCTCCAGCTCCTCGCTGGGTCCGACCGCCCGACGGCGGGTCGCGTCGTCGTCGACGGCGTCGACCTTTCGCGGGCCGAGGAAGACGTGCGGGCCGGCCTCCGCGGGCGCCACGTCGGCCTGGTCTTCCAGAGCCAGAACCTCGTCCCGTTCCTCAGCCTCCGCGAGAATGTTGTCTTGGCCGCGCTGCTCGCCGGCCGACCGGTCGACGACGGGACCGTGGTCGCGATCCTGACCCGGGTCGGTCTTGACGATCGCGCCGACCATCGCCCGGCCCAGCTGTCCGGGGGCGAACAGCAGCGGGCCGCGCTGGCGGTCGTACTGGTGACCCGCCCGCCGATCGTTCTGGCCGACGAGATCACCGGCGAGCTCGACTCGGCCAGCGCCGCCCTGCTCCTCGACCTGCTCGAGGAGATCCACCTCGCGGAGGCCATGACCCTCGTCCTGGCGACCCACGATCCCGAGGTGGCCGGCCGGGCCGATCGCATCGTCGAGCTGCGTGACGGCCGGGTCGTCGGCGACCGGATCGTCGGCGGGGATGTCGGGGGCGTCGGCGACGTCATGGTCCGCGTCGCGGAGCGGACACGCTCGTGACGGTCGTCTGCTGCCAGGCGCTCACCCGCCGCTACGTCGAGCCCGGGATCGAGCCGGTCACCGCTGTGGACTCGGTCGACCTCGAGGTCGAGGCCGGGAGCTTCGTGGCCATCGAAGGTCCGTCGGGGTCGGGCAAGACGACCCTGCTCGGTCTGCTCGCCGGCCTCGAGGAGCCCGATGGGGGATCGATCATGGTCCTCGGCCACGACCTGTCGCGCCTGTCGCGGATCGAGCGCGCCCGCCTCCGCCAGCGGCGCGTCGGGATCGTGTTCCAATCGTTCGGCCTGATCGCGAGTCTTCGCGTGGCCGACAACGTGGGGCTGCCTCTGGCCCTTGCCGGAGTGCCGGAGGCAGCCCGCGAGAGCCGATCTCTGGCGGTCCTCGAGGAGGTCGGGCTCGGGTCCGCGTTCGGGGCGCGGATCGACGAGCTGTCGGGCGGCGAGCGGCAGCGCGTGGGCGTGGCCCGAGCGCTCGTGATCGAGCCCGCGCTCATCCTCGCCGATGAGCCGACCGGCAGCCTCGATGAGGAGAACGCCGCCGGCGTCCTGCGGCTGCTGGCCGACGCGGTCCGTCGGCGGGGCGCGAGCCTCGTCCTGGTGACCCACGATCCGGCCAGCGCCGCGTTGGCCGATCACCGCTACCGGATGCTCGACGGCCGGCTGACCGCGGGGGTTCCGGCATGACGCTGGCGAGGCACGTCATCCGGCTCGTCGTCCGCGAGCCGCGCCGGTCGCTGGCCACCCTGGTCGGGGTGACCATCGCCGCGGCGCTCATCACGAGCGTCCTGTTGTTCGGGGTCGCCTCGGGTGCGACCGTCACCCGGCGCGCGCTGGTCGGCCTGCCGGTCGACGCCCAGGTCGTGGTCACCCCCGGGTCGGACGTGGCGGCCGCGCAAGCGATCGCCGCGGCCGATCCGTCGGTCCGGACCGTGTCGCCGTTCGAGCTCGCCCACTTCGACAGCGCCGCGGCGAGCACGTCCGGGTCGACGACCCAGACCAGCGTCGGTGTCCTCGTCGGGATCGACCCGTCCTATTCGACGAGGACCGGGCTGTTCCAGCCATCGTCCGGCACGATCGCCCCCGGCGAGATCGGGATCAGTCGCGACCTGGCCTCGAACCTCGGCGTCGTCCCGGGTGACTCGATCACGTTCACGCTGCCCGGCGGCGGCACGGCGACCCTGCGCATCTCGGGGATCGTTTCGATCGACGGGGCGGACCTCGTCCTCGGACCGATCGACGCCGCCCATCGGGCGGCCGGCACGAACCCGCCGACCAACGTCGCGGTGATGGGCCGATCGGACCTCGAGTCGGCGGTCCTGGCGAAGATCCCGGCGACGGCGACGGCGGCCGACCCGGCCACGGCTGCGGGCGGCGGCGCGGCCAACGCGTCGCCGGTGTTCGCCTCGGATCCGGCGGCCCGCCGCGAGCTCCACGTCCAGCTCGATCACGCCCAGCTGCCCGGCGACCCGATCGCTGCTCAGACCTGGCTGGATAGCGTCCGCCACCGCGTCGAGCGGCAGGCCGCGGGCACGTTCACCTGGGTCGACGACGCCAGCGCCTCGCTCGAGCCGCTCGCCGCGGACCTCGCCTGGGGCCAGATCCTGTTCATCTTCCTGGCCCTGCCCGGAATCCTCCTTGCGCTCGCGCTGTCGCGTCTCGCCGCCGACGCGACCGCCGACGCGACCCGTCGTCATGCCGCGCTGCTGCGTGCCCGCGGGGCGACCCGCCGCCGGCTGCGGGGGGTGTTCGTCGGCGCGATCGTCCTGACCGCGATCATCGGATCGGTGCTCGGTGTCTTGCTGGGCGTGTCGATCGGGTTCGTCCTGTTCGGCCGCGAGCTGTTGTCAGCCGGCGTCCAGGAGGCGCTCGTGCGGGCCGGGCTCATCGCGATCGTCCTGACCACGGCGCTGGCGACGCTGTCGGCCGTCATCCCGCTGCGCGACCAGCTGCGCGAGGAGATCGCCGCCGGACGCCAGGAGCTGCAGCGGAACCGACCGCCGCGCTGGCAGCGGCTGTACCTCGACGTCCTGGCGCTCGTCCTCGGCGCGGTCGTCTATGTCGTGGCCGGTGGCTCGGGGATCCATCCGGTGCTCAACGCCGAAGGCAACCCGACGGTCACCCTCGCCCTGACCTCGTTCATCGCGCCGCTCCTGTTCTGGCTCGGCGGGACGCTCCTGCTCCTGCGCCTGGCCGGCGCGTTCCTGCGGCGGGGCGGTCGCATCGAGCGCGTCCTCGGGCGGCTGCTCGGCCCGGGCGGCGGGCTGGCCGGTCGATCGCTCACCGCGCGGGCGGCCGCGGCGTCGCGGATCATCGTCGTCCTGGCGCTGGCCGTTGGCTTCGCCAGCAGCGTCCTCGTGTTCGACGCAACGTATCGCCAGCAGCAGCGGGTCGACGCCGAGCTGACCCTCGGGGCGGACCTCAGAGCGGTGCCGCCGGCGTCGGCCAACGTCGGGGTCGTCGGCCATCTGGCCGGCCGGGGCATCGCGGCGAGCACGCCGTTCGTCGATCGGGTCGTCTATGTCGGGCCGGAGGCGCAGGACCTGCTGGCGATCGACGTGGCGACCCTGCCGCGCGTCGCGCCGCTCGCCGACGGGTTCTTCCAGGGCACGACCGCGGCCGGCGCGCTCGATGCGCTGCGGGCACGACCCGACGCGATCCTGGTCTCGGCCGAGACGGCCAAGGACTACAGCATCATCCCAGGTGACCGTATCCGGATCCGGGTGCCCGACGCCAACGGCAACCTCAAGACGGTCGACTTCACGATGGCCGGGGTGGCCCTCGAGTTCCCGACCGCGCCGAAGGATGCGTTCCTCGTCGCCAACCGGGCATACGTCGCGGCGCAGTCCGGTGACGACCGGATCTCGTTCGTCCTGGCGCGCGCGGACGGCGACGTCGGCAGGGCATCGGCCGATCTGATCCGGCGCCTTGGCGCGGGCTGGCAGGTCAGCGACTTGCGGACGACGTCGGCGCGGCTGGCCAACAGCATCACCTCGGTCGACCTGACCAGCCTCGTCCTGCTCGACGTCGGCTTCGCTGTGATCATCGCGGCGGTCGGGGTCGCCCTGTTCCTGCTGGCCGGGCTGGCCGAGCGGCGACGCGAGTTCGCCACGCTCGTGGCGATCGGCGCCGAGCCGCGCCAGCTTCGGGCATCGATCGTCGGCGAGGCGCTGTTCGTGGGCGTCGCCGGGATCGCCATCGGGCTCGTCACGGGGACGCTCGTCGGGGTGGCGCTGCTCCAGATCCTGGCCGGCGTGTTCGACCCGCCGGCCGACGTTCCGGCGATCCCGCTCGGGCTGCTGGCAGCGGTGACCGCCGTCGTGGTCGCCGCGCTCGGCGCCGCGCTCGTCGTCGCCGATCGAGGCCTGTCGAGGCTGAGCGTCGTCGCCGCGCTGCGGGAGCGATGAGCGTCGGTCCGGCCGCCGGCGGCCGCATCGTCGGCCGCGTGGACGTCGCCCGCGTCGCCCGCCGTCCCGTCGTCGAGTAGGCTTCGCGCGTGCTGACGTTCGCGCAAGCGATCGTGCTTGGCGTCCTCCAGGGGATCACCGAGCTGTTTCCGATCTCGAGCCTGGGCCATTCCGTCATCCTGCCCCAGCTCCTCGGCTGGACCGACGTCACCGCCGCCCAGTCCGCCGCCGAGTCGTACTTCCTGGCCCTGCTCGTCGGCCTCCACGTCGCGACCGCGCTGGCGCTGCTGTTCTTTTATCGCGCGACCTGGGCACGGATCGTCCGCGGCGTGGTGGCGTCCGTACGGACGCGGCGGATCGAGACGTCCGACGCACGGCTCGGCTGGCTGCTTGTCGTCGCGACCATCCCGGCGGGCCTGATCGGCCTTCTGCTCGAGCATTCGCTCCGGGTGATCTTCGCCAGGCCGCTGGCGGCCGCCGGGTTCCTGTTCCTCAACGGCCTCATCCTCCTGTTCGGCGAGTGGCTGCGCCGCCGCGCGGAGGTCCGCCGGGTCGTCGCCGAGCACGAGACGACCGCGCACGGCGGTCGCCGACTCGACACGCTCGAGGTCCGCGAGGCCGGCGCGATCGGGGTCGCCCAGGTCTTCGCCCTCGTGCCGGGGATCAGCCGGTCTGGGATCACGATGGTGGCCGGGCTCGCGCGCGGGCTCGACCACGAGGATTCGGCCCGCTTCTCGTTCCTCCTCGCGACGCCGATCATCCTGGCGGCCGGCGTGTACAAGCTGCCCGACTTGCTCGGCCCGAACGGCGACGGCGTCCGACCGCAGGTCCTCGTCGGCAGCCTGGCCGCCGGGATCACCGCCTACCTGTCGGTCCGCTTCCTGACCCGCTACTTCGCGACCGGCACCCTGATGCCCTTCGCGATCTACAGCCTCATCGTCGGGGCACTTGCCGTGGTGCGGTTCGCGTAGGTGAGGCGGGGCTCCGGCGGTGAGACGAGTCCCACCAAGCAAGTCGTCGCCGCGTTGCGGGAACGATGGCCTGCCGTCGCGCCCCGCTCCGACGCGTATCCTTCGAGTGAGGCCGCGTCAGCCGGTCGAACGCGGTTCCGACGGAGGCTTGGGCCATGCTCAGTGATGCGATGGTCGTGCCCACGGTGGCGGTCACCGATCTCGAGATCTCAAGGACCTTCTTCGAGGACCGACTCGGCCTGCCGGTGCTCGAGACGACGCCGTTCGCGCTCCGCTTCGGCTGTGGCGGAGGTCAGCTGTCGGTGCGTCGGGGCAAGCCGAACGTCGATCAGACCGTCGCTCACTTCGAGGTCAGCGATTTGGACGCAGTGATGCGGGACCTCCGCGGTCGCGGTGTCACGTTCGAAGAATATGAGACCCCGAAGACCGTGGACTCGGTCGCCCAGATCGGCCCGGCCCGCGGGGCATGGTTCAAGGACCCCGACGGCAACGTGTTCGGGCTACGCGAGGGACCGATCCCCGGCGGCGCCGCGCGATGACCGTCGGGACGCAGGTCGGTGCCGGCAGGGAGGACCTGACCGGGCTCGACGGGCCGGTCAGGACGCTGTTCGAGCGGATCGCGGGCCCGGTGGCGGCGGCCGGGAGCCCGGACCTGGCCGCGATCGGGAGTGCGCTCGTCGACCTGGCGGCGGACCTCGACTACATGTCGCGCTGGGTCGAGCGGATGGGCCTCGAAGGCGGCGGTCTGCCGATCCACACCCCGGCGCGCGGGCCTCGCCTGTTCATGGTCCACCGACCCGAGGACCGGATGGGCGCCGTCCACGATCACACGACGTGGGTCGCCATCAGCCCGATCGTCGGTCTCGAGACGCACCGGCGGTATCGCATCGTGGGTGAGGGGGCGGCGGCCCGCCCCGAGGTCGTCGAGACGCTCTCACTGAAGCCATCCCAGGTCGCGACGCTGCTGCCACCGGACGACATCCACGACCACGGCCACCTGGCCGGGCACGGCCTGCCCGCCCACGTCCTGATCATGACCGGCGACGACCAGACGCTGTTCACCCGCAACGAATGGGATCTGGCCACCGGCCGACACCGGATACTCCAGCCCGGCGACGGCGGCCGCTGGCTGGCCAGCCAGCCGATGCCCGGCGCCTGATCGATCATCGTCGCGACGTCGCCCGCCGACCCCCGTACCTCGGCTGGAGTACGAACGGGCGATAGACCGGCGTCGATGGCATGGACAGGCTGGTTCCATGGTCTGGAAGGCGCGAAACCGCCCCAGCTCGTCGGTCGAGGTCCTCGAAGGCCCGAGACCCGCCGGCCGACCGTTCGCGCCCGCCGCCGCCGTCCTCGAAGGCCCGAGACCCGCCGGCCGACCGTTCGCGCCCGCCGCACTCGTCGTGCCCGAGTACGCCACGACCGCTGAGCTCGAGACGCCACCGGAGCCGCGCGAGACGACGACCCGGGTCCAGCTGATGGGGACCCACCTCCGGGCCGACGGTTCGGTGGACCTGGGCAACTTCCTCCGGCTGTCCGACTACGTCAACCTGCTGGACGGGTTCTTCACGATCAGCGACGTCGTCCTTCTTTCGCGACTCGGCGAGCCGACCAGGGTCACCTTCCCCGACCTTCGTGTCCGCCTCGACGACATCGAGATCGTCGGCCAGTCGTTCGACCTCGATCCCCACTCCGACGATCGGATGGTGCCGATGCAGCGCCGGCGCCTGGTGGTGACAACGGGCGCGCACCTCATCTATGGCTATGCGTACATGCACGAGCAGGCATCGCTGACCGCGTTCATCGACTCGACCGACCCGCAGTTCATGCCGATGACCAATGTGCGCGTCCGCTGGCTCGCCGACCGGCGGCTGGCCGGCCGGTTCCCGTTCGCGCTGATCCAGCGGCGCAAGATCATCGGCGTCGCTACCGAGGTCAGCGGCGGACTGGGTCTGCTTCAGGGCCACCGAGCATCGTTCCAGTCCGACTGAGCGCGCGGTCAGTCCACGTCAGGCTGCGGTCGGCCGGTTGCCGGAGCGCCGCGCCCGACGTTGCGCCGACCCCAGACCCCGAAGCCGACCGCCGCGACCGCCGGGACGGCGAGCCAGACCGTCTGGTCGGTCATCTGCTCGTTCCTCCGGCTGGCGTCGCCGTCGTCCTGATGATGTCGGTATCCTGACCGCGGTGTCTGCCATCGACGCATCCGCTCAGCACGGCCCGACTCCTGAGGTCCAGAGCGTCTTTCTGGCGGCTGTCCGGGCCTCTCTGCCGGAGCTCCGGCTGCTGACCGACGAGGTCGATCGCGAGTCGTATCGTCGCGACGAGACCGCCTACCTGGAGCCGCCGCTGCCGATCGCGGTCGCCCTCCCGACGGCCACGGCTCAGGTGGCGGAGCTGGTGCGGCTCGCCGCGCTCCACCGGGTGCCGGTCGTGCCGCGCGGTGCGGGGACCGGCCTGAGCGGTGGCGCCGCTGGCGTCGCCGGGGGTCTGACCGTCGCGTTCACGAAGATGGACCGGATCCTGGACATCGACCGCGACGATCTCGTCGTGGTGACCCAGCCCGGGGTGATCAACGCTGACCTCAAGAAGGCGGTCGCCGCGGAAGGATTGTTCTACCCACCCGATCCGGCTAGCTACGAGACATGCACGATCGGGGGCAACCTGGGCACGAATGCCGGTGGCCTGTGCTGCCTGAAGTACGGAGTGACCCGCGACTCCGTCGTGGGGCTGGAGATCGTGACCGCTGACGGCTCGATCGTCCGGCTCGGTGGGCGGACGGTCAAGGACGTCGCCGGCTACGGCCTGATCCCGCTCATCGTGGGCAGTCAGGGGACCCTGGCGATCATCACCGAGGCGACCCTCCGCCTCCGACCGACCCCTCCGCCCAAGGCCACCCTGATCGCCTTCTTCCCCAGCCTCGACGCCTCGGGCCGGGCGGTCTCGGCGATGATCGAGGCCGGCGTCGAGCCGTGCACGCTCGAGCTCATGGACCGGACGACGATCCGCGCGGTCGACGACCTCCAGCACCTGGGTCTCGACCGGGACGCGGCGGCGATGCTCCTGATCGAGTCGGACCTGCCCGGTGTCGCCGCCGGGATCGCGCTCGAGACCGCGGCTCGGGCCTGCGAGGCGTCCGGGGCCGACGCGACCCTCATCGCCGCCGACGCCCAGGAGGCCGACTGGCTGCGCCAGGGCCGCCGGATGGCGTTCAACGCGATGGAGCAGCTGGGCGTGGCCCGGATGGAGGACGTCGGCGTCCCGCGCGGCCGGGTCCTGGAACTGCTGACCGCGATCGAGCGTGTCGCCAAGGAGCAGGAGCTGACCATCGCCACGTTCGGTCACGTCGGCGACGGTAACCTCCATCCGAACATCATCCTCGACCGCGACGACCCCGACGGCGAGGCCCGGCTCAAGCGCGCCACCGATGCACTCTGCCTGGCGGCGATCGCGCTCGGCGGGACGGTCACCGCCGAGCACGGCATCGGCCTGTCGCGCCGTGACTTCCTCGAGCCCCAGCGCGGCGCAGGGGCGGTGGCGATGATGCGAGCGATCAAGGACGCGCTCGACCCGCTCGGGATCCTCAACCCGGGCAAGGTCCTGCCCGACCGTTGACCTATCCCGATCAGGCCAGCAACGGCTCGATCGCGTCGGTCCAGATCGCCTGCTCGTCGGTCGTGATGGCATAGGCGCCGTAGCCGGGATGGCGGGCCACCCAGGCCGGTCCCTGGAGGCCCATCACGAAGGCGATCGTGGCGTAGGCGTCGGCATAGGTCGGGCTCGGCCCGGTCACCGTGACGCTGGCCAGGTCGCCCGGCGGTCGGCCGGTCCGCGGATCGACGATGTGCTCGCCGCGCTCGTAGGCGCCCGACGTGGCGACCGCCAGCTCGCGGACCTCGAGGACCGCCGCCAGCTTGTCCTCGATCGCCGGGTGGCGGATCCCGACACGCCAGGCTCGGCCAGGTTCGGGCTCGCCACGGGCGATGATGTCGCCGCCGGCGTTGATCGCATAGTCCGTGGCGCCGGCCGCGTCGAGCAGGAGGGCCGCCTCCTCCACTGCCCAGCCCTTGACCAGGCCGGTCGGGTCGGGCCGGCCGTCCGGGCGGTGCCGCCGGATGTCGAACGCGCCATCGCTGGTCCGGCGCAGGTCCTCGCACAGACCAAGGACCGCTCGGACGTCCGGGGCACAGTCAGCCTCGTCGACCTCGCCCCGGATCAGCGCGCTGATCTCGCTGTCCGCCAGGTAAGGGCTGTAGCGGGCCTCGACCTCGTGCAGCACCGCGATGGCCCGGTCGACCGCCGACGGCGCCACGCCCGAGCCGCGGACATCGAACACGAAGACCGTGCCCATCAGCCGCTCGACTCGGTGGACTCGCTCAGGCGCGTCCGACGCCGCGAGCCGCTTGGCCGCGCGCGCGGCGGCGGTCAGCTCGGCTTCGTGGACCGCGCCGCCCGTCTCAGCCACGGGCCTGGTCGAGGGCGGCCTGGAGCGAGCGACCGTAGGCGATGCTCGTGTAGGTCGCGCCCGATACGAGGTCGATCTCCGCGCTCTGAGCCTGGACGGCTTCGCTGCGCAGGATCGGCTCCGCGTAGTCGCTGATCTCCTGCGACCGCGGATGGTCGAACGGCAGCTCGACCGCGGTCACGTCGGCGACCTTCCCGCCCGAGATCGTCACCTCTACCTGGACCGGCCCGAAGCGGGTCTGGACGACCGGTCCCGTCACCGTCCCGTTCTTGAGCTTCCCGGATGCCGGAGCGGCCGTGGCCGCCGGCGCCGGGGTCACCGCGGGCGCCCTGGTCGCAGCCGGGGCCCGGGTCGCCGTCGCCCCGTCATTCTGCGCGGTCGCCGTCCTGGTCGGGGCGGCGGTCGCCCCGGAGACGACGCCGACAGCCTTGTTCGAGACACCGATCGACGAGCGGACCTGGACGTCCGGCGTCTTGAAGCTGAACAGGAGGGCCAGCGCGAGGGCCGTGGCGGAGATAGCGATGATCGCGCGTTTCGGCATGGCAGGGTCCTCGGATCAGTACACGAAGCGTTCGGAATGGACCTGCTCGCCGGAGACCCCGAGCAGGCGCAGCGAGCGCCGGACGGCATCCATCATCGGCCTTGGTCCGCACAGGTAGACGTCGCGCTCGGCGACGTCGGGCACGAGGGTGGACAGGGAATCGGCTCCGAGCGGCTCGGCCGGGAGGTCCCAGCTGCCGCGCGGCCCGACGAGGTAGTGGACGGTCGCCCCGCGCAGGCGAGCGATCGCGTCGATCTCGGATCGGAAGACGAGGTCAGCCTCACGACGTGCCCGGTAGATCAGGGTCAGGTCGCCCGGGCGCCCGGGCAGCTCCTCGAGCAGCGCGCGGAGCGGCGTGATCCCGATCCCGCCCGCGACCAGCAGGACGCGTTCCATCGTCCGGCGAGCGCCGGTCAGGGCGCCGTAGGGTCCTTCGATGTAGACCGCCGTCCCGAGCGCGACATCCTGGAGTCGAGCCGAGTCGTCGCCCAGGTCCTTGACCGTCAGGCGCAGCCACTCACCGTTGGGCGCCGCCGAGATCGAAAACGGATGCGCGCGCCACCAGCCGTCTCGGGCCAGGAAGCGGCAGACGAGGTACTGGCCGGACCGGATGGCGAGCTGGTCGAGGTCGCGTCCGGCGAGGTAGATGGAGACGACTCCGGGGCCCTCGTGGACCACGTTGGCGACCCGCAGCCGATGGCGGAGCGAGGTCCGGATGGGCTGCCCGAAGCGGAAGACGAGGATCGCGGCGACCGTCAGCGCGTACAGCCCGATCCAGTACAGGCGGGCCATCGGGTCATCGGCGAAATCCGCCCCGACGACGAGCTGGTGGGCGAAGGTGAGCGCGACGGCCAGGTAGGCGTACACGTGGATACCGTGCCACGTCTCATACGACAGCCGCCGACGTGCGGCCCGCATCGAGCTGACCGCGACCGCCACGAACAGGGTCATCCCGGCCGTGGCCCACAGCACGAACGGGTAGGTCGTCAGCAGCTTCCAGGCTTCGACAGGGAGCGACCGACCCGCCCCGAGCGCGTAGCCGACCGGGGTCAGGACGCCGTGCGCCACGAGCAGCCAGACGCAGGCGAACCCCACCCAGCGGTGGGCTGCGGCGAGGCGATCCATCCCGAACGACTGCTCGAGCCACGGGCTGCGCGACATGAGAACCAACTCGATCAGGACGAGGTATGTCCCATACAACGCGAAGAGCTGTCCCGCTCCGGTGGCCAGGCCGGCGGCAGACCCGAGGTCGCCGGCGCCGCCGTGGCGCACCCACATCGCCGCGATGAGCACGGCATTGCCGATCAGTAGCGCGACGACATCCGACGCGCGCAGCGACCACGCCTGCGGACGGACGAGGCCTCGCCGGACGTTCCCGGGCACGGCAGACCCTGCTCGACTGTGAGTCATGCCGTCAGGATGCCCCGGCGATGTGAGATGTCTCTGAGAACCGGTCCGGGCCGGGGACAAGGATCGGTGAAGGTTTCTTCATCTGGCTCGCAGGGCGCTCTCATGACGGTCTCAGCGCGGATGGCTGTACTGGGCACGATCCCCAGGAATCCAGCACCCTAGCGCGAGGCGATCCGGATGAGATGGAAGGTTCCGGTGGCGATCCTGCTGCTGGCCGTCGGCGTCGGCGCGGTCGTGTTCGCGATCACCGGCGGACCCGGCGGCGGACGGGCGAGCGGGCCGCAGTACCTGACCGCGACGGCCAGCAGCGGCGACGTCGCCCGGACGGTCGATGCGACCGGTAGCCTCGCCCGCGCGACGACCTTCGGCCTGAACTTCGGCGTCGCCCCGGCGGTCCTCGACGCGAGCGGCGCGGGTGGAAGCGGTTCCGGGACCTGGTCGGTGGCCGAGGTCAAGGTCGCCGTCGGCGACTCAGTCAAGAAGGGCCAGGTCCTGGCCAAGGCCGACGCGACCACCCTCGAGCGCAACCTCGCGGCGGCGCGCCTGACCCTCAAGTCGGCCAAGAGTCAGAAGACGACCGCCAAGAAGAACTACGACAACGCGGTCGGGACCGACGCCCGGCGCCAGGCATTGATCGGCTACGACAATGCTGTCTCGCAGGTCCTCCAGGCGGAGGGCAACGTGTCGGATCTGGCCGATCAGGTCGCGCACATGACGATCGTCGCTCCGGCCGATGGGACCGTCACGGCGGTCGGCGCGGTGACCGGCACCGACCTGAGCGGCGGACCGGCGATCACCCTGGCCAGCGGGCCGCTCCAGGTGACGGCCGACTTCACCGAGACGGATCTGCCATCGCTCAAGCTCGAGCAGCCGGCGACCGTCACCATCGACGCCGTCGGCGCGGACGTCCCAGGCAAGGTCGTTGCGATCGCCCCGTCCTCGGCCAGTTCCTCCGGCAACAGCGTGGTCACCTACGCCGTGACCATCCAGCTCGACGAGCCGCCCGCCGCGGCCCGACCCGGGATGAGCGCCAAAGCCGCGGTGACGACGGCCAGGGCCACCGGGGTGCTCTCCGTGCCGGCGGTCGCCCTCAACGGGTCCGCCCCGACCTACACCGTCCTCGTGATGGCCCCGGACGGGTCCGTCCAGGCGCGGGACGTGACGGTCGGACTGGTCACCTCCAGCCAGGCCGAGATCCAGAACGGGCTGCAGCCGGGGGAGGCGGTCGTCATCGGGACGACCGCGGCCCAGAACGCCACGACCACCGGCGGCGGATTCGGTCTGCCCGGCGGTGGCGGCACCTTCAGGGGAGGCGGCGGCGGCGGAAACGGCGGCGGGAACGGTGGGCGCATCCCATGACCGAGCCGCTGATCACCCTCGAACGCGTCAGCCGGATCTACCAGACCGGACGGTTCGAGGTCCGCGCACTGGACGGGATCGACCTGACCGTCGAGCGCGGCGAGTTCCTGGCGGTCGTCGGACCGTCGGGGTCCGGCAAGTCGACCCTGATGCACATCGTCGGCTGCCTCGATCGACCGACCGCGGGGCGCTACCTGCTCGACGGGACCGCAGTCGAGGAGCTCGACGACAACGGCCTGGCTGGCGTTCGAAGCCGGTCGATCGGGTTCGTCTTCCAGTCGTACAACCTGCTGCCCCGCACGAGCGCGCTCGACAACGTTGCCATGGCGCTCGCCTACCAGGGCGTCGGGCGCAGGGAGCGCCTGGCGCGGGCGAGCGCCTCGCTCGAGCGCCTCGGGTTGGGTGACCGGATGGACCATGAGCCGACCGAGCTGTCGGGCGGCCAGCAGCAGCGGGTGGCCATCGCCCGTGCGCTGGTCACCGAGCCAGCACTCCTGCTGGCGGACGAACCCACCGGCAACCTCGATACCGCCAGCGGGGACGACGTGATGGGGATCCTGCGCGACCTCCACGCCAGTGGCCGCACCGTGATCCTGATCACCCACGACGCCGATGTCGCCGCACGGGCCGATCGCCAGGTCCACGTGCGCGACGGGCGGCTTGTCGCGTGAGCCCGCTCGACCTCGTCCGCCTCGCGTTCGCCCGTCTCCGCGCGAGCCGGGTGCGGGCGGCCTTGACCATGCTCGGGGTGATCATCGGGGTCGGCTCCGTCGTGGCCCTGGTCGCCGTCGGCCAGGGTGCCACCCGGGGAATCACGAGTCAGCTCGAAGGGCTCGGCACCAACCTCCTGACGGTCAACCCCGGCAGCTTCATCAGCTCTGGCACGCGTGGGGCGGCTGGATCCGCGACGAACCTCACGATCGACGACGCGATCGCCCTGGCGAGGATCGAGGGCGTGGCCGCGGTCGCGCCCGAGCTGACGACCCAGGAGCTGGTCGTGGCCGGGACGAAGAACACGACCACGTCGATCGTCGGGTCCTCGGCCGACTACAGCAGGGTCCACAACCAGACGATCTGGCAGGGCTCGTTCCTGACCCGGCCGGCGGCCGACCTGGCCCTGCGGACGGCGGTCCTCGGTGCGACGACCGCATCGGACCTCGGGCTGGGCGCCGAGGCCGTCGGGACCGATATCTCGATCGGCGGGATCCCGTTCCGGGTGATCGGGATCCTCCAGTCGAAGGGTGGCTCGGGGCCGTTCAACCAGGACGACATGATCATCGTCCCGCTCGGGGCGGTGAAGAGTCACTTCGTGTCCGGGGATTCGGTCCGGTCGATCGCCCTGAGCGTGGCCACCGCCGCCCAGATGGACCGAGTCAAGGCCGCCATCACCACGGAGCTCAAGTCCCGCCACGGGCTGGGCGCGGCCGACGCCCCCGACTTCAACGTCTTCGACCAGGCCCAGCTCCTGACCACGGTCAGCTCGGTCACCGGGCTGCTCACCGTGCTCCTGGCCGGGATCGCGTCGATCTCGTTGATCGTCGGCGGGATCGGAATCATGAACATCATGCTGGTCTCGGTCCGCGAGCGGACCCGCGAGATCGGCATCCGCAAGGCGATCGGCGCCAAGAGCCGAGACATCCTCCTCCAATTCCTCATCGAGGCCCTCGTCCTGTCGCTCGTCGGCGGGTTCACCGGGATCCTCGTCGGCCTCGGCGCGACCGCGGCCATCGGAGCCATCGCCGGCTGGGGCTTCGTGTTCAGCCCGGCGACACTCGTCGTGGCGCTGGCGTTCAGCCTCGCCGTCGGCGTGATCTTCGGCGTGTGGCCTGCCCGCCAGGCTGCTCGCCTCGACCCCATCGCCGCCCTTCGCTATGGATAGGAGATCGATCCGATGACAAACCCACGGCTCCCCGAGCAGCCGACGACCGCGGACCCCACGACCGACCCGTCGCTGCCGACCTTCCGGGCACCACAACCCCCGGATCCGATGGCGACGCCGGCGGCCACGATGCCGTCGGCGACACCGACCTTCGAGCCGCCCCAGCCGACCTTCCAGGCACCTCCGGCGGTCCCGGTCACCCCGACTCCGGCCGCGCGGACCGTACCGCGCCGGCGGGGCGTCGTCGATGTCGTCCTGGTCATCGCCGCGATCTTCGCGGTCGGCGGGATCGGGTTCGCCCTCGGTCGCGCGACGGCCCCCAGCGTGGCGGCCGTGGCGAGCGGCCGGATCACCCAGAATGGCACCGGCCAGTTCGGCGGCCAGTTCCCGAACGGCGGCCAGTTCCCGAACGGCGGCCAGTTCCCCAACGGCGGCCAGGGTGCCAGTGGTCAGGGCGGCGCCGGCGGCTTCGGCCGCGGACTCGGGCTCACCCTGAGTGGCGAGGTCACCGACGTGTCGGCCGACCATCTGACCCTCAAGCTTGCCTCCGGGCAGTCGATCCAGATCGGTCTCAGCGGCACGACGACGTATCACACCCAGGCTCCGGCCACGGCAGCCGACGTCAGGACCGGGAGCACCGTCCAGGTCCAAGTCACCCGCGGCGGCGCCGGCACCGGCGGCGGCAACGGCAACGCGGGGGTCCCGCAGCTCGGCGATGCGTCCAGCGTGACGGTCGTCCCGAAATGAGTCGGTCATCTGCTCGGTCGGACTCGGCCAGCCGAGCAGATCCCGGCGCGTCCGGGTAGCGTTCTCGTCATGCATGTGCTCGTCGTCGAGGACGATCCGCGCCTCGGGCGGCTGCTCCGTCGCCTGCTCGAGGAGGATCGGCACGTCGTCGAGCGGGCCACCGACGTCCACTCGGCGCTCGAGCTGGCTGAGGAGGTCGGTGGTCTCGAGGCGATCGTGCTCGACCTCGGGCTGCCGGACGGCTCCGGGCTGGACGTCGCTCGCCGCCTCCGCGCGACCGGTTCGACCATCCCAATCCTTATCCTGACTGCCCGCGACACCGTGGTCGACCGGGTGACCGGCCTCGATGCCGGCGCCGACGACTACCTGGTCAAGCCGTTCGCGTTCGAGGAACTGGCCGCCCGCCTCCGGGCGCTCGCCCGGCGCGCCGGCGGCCACGAAGCGCTTCGCTCAGGGCTTCGTCTCGAGGTCGGCTCGATCGTTCTCGACGAGGCGCGCCGCGAGGTCACCGCGGACGGCAAGCGGGTCGAGCTCAGTCCGCGCGAGTTCTCGCTGCTCGAGTACTTCCTGCGCCATCCCGGCGAGGCACTCACCCGCGATCGCCTGCTCGACCACGTCTGGCCGTCAGGCATCGCGGTCACCCCGAACGCCGTGGATGCCTACGTCCACTACCTGCGCGCGAAGCTCGGCCCCGCCGGCGACCGGATCCGGACGCTGCGCGGCATCGGCTATCGGCTCGAGGACGGCGCGTGAGCGCCGCGCAGACGGGCGACGCGCGCCTCCTTGCCCGGGTTCGCTGGCAGCTCATCGCCTGGAGCGGTGGGATCGTCCTGGTCGTCCTGCTGGCGCTCGGCATCATCCTCAGCGTGGCGGTCGCGCGCTCACTCGAGGCGACGGGCACAGCTCAGCTCGTCGAGCGTGCCAACACGCTGGCCCGGATCATCGGCAACGACCCCGATGGCGGCCCGGGCCCCGGTCGTCCGCCGGTCGGGATCGCCTTCGGTGGTCCCTCCTCGGGGACGTTCGCCTTCGTCGTCCCGCCCAACGGCGCGATCATCGCCCCCAACGGGCTCGACCTGCCGGCGGGGCTGCCCGACGCCGCCGCCATCGCCGTGACGCGCTCGAGCGGAGGCGTCGATATCCGGACGGTGGAGGTCGGCGGCACCCCGGTCCGGGTCCTCAGCGAGCCGGTCGAACGCGGCCAGATCGTGTACGTCCTGCAGGTCGGCCAGGACATCACCGCCGAGCGCAAGACGATGACGACCCTGATCACGGTCCTCGCCGTGGGCGGTCTCGTGGCGATCATGGCTGCCCTCGGGGCGGGCTCGATGAACGCACGCCGGGCCCTCGTGCCGATCCGGGACGCACTCCGTCGCCAGCGCGAGTTCGCGGCCGATGCGAGCCACGAGCTGCGCACGCCGCTGGCGGTCGTCCGAGCCAGCGCCGAGCATCTTCGGCGGAACTCGGAACGCCCGGTCGGCGAGGTCGGTTCGGCTGTCGACGACATCACCGCCGAGGTCGACCAGCTGACCGCCCTCGTCGAGGACCTGCTGCTGCTGGCCCGGAGCGACTCCGGCGCGGTCGATCTCGGCCGCGAGCCGGTCGACCTTGCCGACGTGGCGACCGACGCGAGCGAGGCACTGGTGCCGCTGGCGGCCGCGTCGCAGGTCACGATCAGCGTCGATCCGACACCCGCCGAGGTCATCGGTGACGCCGGCCGGCTGCGTCAGCTGGTGACGATCCTGGTCGACAACGCCATCCGCCACGGCCCGCTCGGCGGAACCGTGGCAGTCACCATCCGGAGCGACCCGCGCGAGGCGACGCTGACCGTCGATGACGACGGGCCGGGGATCCCACCCGCCGACCGGGAGCGGGTGTTCGACCGATTCTGGCGCGCCCCGGATGCGCGCCCGGGCGGGACCGGTCTGGGATTGGCGATCGGCGCCTGGATCGTCGAGCAGCACCGCGGGACGATCGCTGCGACCGAGCGACCCGGCGGGGGATCGCGCTTCATCGTCCGGCTGCCGACCGCCGGCCCGGCCTGACCGTCAGGCGGCCACGACCAGGTCGCGACCGGCCGCCTTGGCCATGGCCAGGCCGACATCCGCCGCGGTGAACAGGTCCTCCACGGTCATCGCCGTATCCTCGACCCGGGCACAACCGGCCGACACCGTGGCGTGGAGCGGGGCGCCGTCGGCGCCGCTGAAGGTCCGGCCGGCCCAGGCGAGGCGGACCTCGTTGGCGATCCGGACGGCGTCGTCGAGGTCGGCCCCATCGAGGATCACCACGAACTCCTCGCCGCCGTAGCGGGCGACCAGGTCGCTCGCCCGGAAGCGTTCGAGGAGGAGCTCGCCGAAGCCACGCAGGACCATGTCGCCGACGCGGTGGCCGTGGCGCTTGTTGAACGCTCCGAAGTGATCGAGGTCGAACAGGATGACTGCCGCGGGCGGGCATTCGGCCGGCTCACGCCGCCGCCGAGCCGCGAGGAATCGGTCCAGCGAGGCATCCAGATGGCGTCGGTTGAACAGGCCGGTCAGCGGGTCGCGGATCGACGCCTCGGTCACGTCGCTGTACAGGAACGTGTTGGTCACGGCCAGGGCGATCTGGTGGCCGAGGACCTCCCCGGCCTCGCGCTCGACCCGGCCGAACGGTCTGGCCAGGTCGGATCGGGTCACGCTCAGGGCACCGACGACGACACCGTCCCGGATGAGCGGCACGGCGATGGCCACCATCGGCTTGACGGCGGTCAGGGCGCGGACACCCTCAGCGAATCGATCCCGCGTGAAGCGATCGTCGACGACGATGGCCCGCTCCCGGATCGCCCGCCCGGCCATCCCTTCGCCGGGGCGGATCTCGGTACCGATGAAGCTCATGTCGGTCGTACCGCTCATCGCCCGCATGTAGTAGCGGCCGGTCGCCCGGTCGAGGACCGACAGGACCGCGAGGTCGGAATCGAGCACCCGGCGAACCCCGTCGACGATCGCCGGGTACAGGGTCGCGCTGTCAAGGCTTCCAGTGACCGATGCGCCGAAGTCGGTCAGGCGCTGGAAGAGCTCCACTCGATCGGCCAGCGACCGTCGCTCACGGGCGAGCGCCAGCGCCGAGGCAAGCCGGTCGGCGACGAGCAGGACCGAGCCGAGATCGGTCTCGTCGAGCAGCTTGCCGTTCGATTCGATATTCACCACTCCGAGCAGCTCGTCGTCCGACAGGAGCGGTGCACAGATCTCACTCGTGACATCACCCGCCGCGTCGATGAAGTCTGGGTCATGGGCGAGATCGCTCACCAGCTCCGGTCGCCGGTTACGGATGACTCGACCGATGATCCCGACCGTCCCGTCGAACGTCTCGATCGGTCGCTCGTAGCCCCGCTGGGCGCCCAGCCGGAGCCTGTCGCCATCGACCAGGTAGATCGAGACGTGGCTGAAGCCAAGGATCTCGTGGAGGAGATCCATGACCTGCTCGAGCGTGCCGGACTCGGGACCGTGTGCCGCCAGCGTCCGACCGACCGCCTCGACCGCCTCGACCTGGCGGTTGCGTCGGCGAGCATCGCCCATCGTCTGGCGCAGGCGATGGAGCGAGTCCTCGAGTTTCGAGACGGTCTGGCGGGTCCCGACCACCAGCATGATGCAGACCGATGTCAGGACCAGGCCACGCTGGATGGCGTTGTCGAGAACCTCACCCGACAGCAGGGCAGGCCCGAGGTACCCAACGGCGGCGACCGGCAGCACGATCAGCGCCTCGCGCCCGCCATAGGCCGCCGCCATCGTGACGATCGGAATGTAGAGGGCGACGAGCGGCCGGAACCCCCCCGCGTCTCCGGTCTGGCTCGAAACGACAGTTACGAACACGGCCGCGAGCACGAGCCGAACCACGGGTCGGGCCAGCTGGCCGATCCGGGCGCCGAGTATCTGCGCCGTCGACAGGATCGTCTGGACCACGAGGTAGAGCAGGCACAGGACGACGACCCCCGCCGAGCTGGTCCCGGGCTCGGCGAGGTGGACGAGGACCGTCGGGACGGTCAGGCCGATCGCCACCAGGACGTGCGGATCGTGGGTCGCCCGCCGGGCGGCCCGTCGTAGCCTGCGCCACGGATCCAAGCTCGGCGCGCGCTTGGCAGAGCCCACGGCCATCGTCGACATGGGTCGGAGTGTCACGCTCAGGCGGTGCCTGCGGCCACCACCCGTGGGTCATGTCCGGGTGCGGCGTTTGCACTACTGATGAGGCGGATCGGTCAGACGGTCGCCATCGCGGGGCCGAGCCGGATGAGGCGATCGTCGGCGCCGGCCAGGTTCGCCTCGGCCCAGGCGAGCGCCCGCTCATCGTGGGTGAACACCACCACCTGACGCGCCCGGCTGGTCTCGTGGAGCAGGTCGAGCAGCTCGAACGCGCGGACCTGGTCGGACTGGACCGTGACCTCGTCGCAGATCAGCGGCGCGACCTCGCCGGGCGTCACCAGCTGCTCGGTCATGGCCAGCCGGAGAAGCAGGTAGATCTGCTCTCGTGTGCCGTGGGACAGGCGCCGGGCGTCCCGCCATCGGCCGCCGTCGGCGGCCTTGACCCGGACGGCCAGGTCGGCCGGGTTGACGGCCGCTTCGACGTACCGGCCGGCGCTGATCCGGGGCAGCTCGGCCGCGATCGCGGCGCCGAGGACCGGCGCGAGATCGCGGTGGATGCGGGTCTCCGCTTCGCGAAGCAGGCCGAGCGTGGTCTGCAGGACCTGGTCGAGGCCGAGGACTCGGGCAAGCTCGACATCGGCGGCCGCCAGCCGCTCCTCGGACTCGGCTACGCTCGGCAATCCACGCTCGACCTCGGCCAGCTGCCCCGTGACCTGGTCCGCTTCGGTGCGGGCGGTGCTCACCTCCGCCTCGAGGCGAGCGATCCGCGCCTCCGGGTCGGGACCGGGATCGACGCCGGCCACGGTGGCCGGGTCCAGGCCACCGGCGGACGACGCCGCGCGACCCGCCAGCCGCTCCGCGTCGTCGCTCACTTCGTCGAGGGGGCGCCCGTCGAGGAGCGTCTCGAGCTCCTGCCACTCGCGCAGGGCGGTCTCATCGGCCGCGTTCGCGGCGGACCGACGCGCCTGCCACGCACGCAGGCCGTCGGCCACGGACGCGGACGGAGCGTCGATCTCGGTCGCTGGGTCGCCCGACACGGCGGCAGCCGCGGCGACCCGACGCAGGTCGGCCTCGATCCTCGCCAGGCGCTCGTCGACCTGGTCCGCGGTCCGCTCGAGGTCCCGCCGGGCGGCGATCGCCGCCTGGAGCGTGGTCGCGTTACCGGCTTCTGCCGCGAGGGTCGCCCGGGTCCGGCAATCGGCCAGGTAGCGGTCATAGGCGCGATCGAGCGGATCACCGGAGACGGCAGTGCCGTGCGCCTCGAGCAGCGCCCGGAGTGCGCCCTCGGCGTCTGTCAGCGCGGCCTCACGCTCGCCCAGCAGTCGTTCCCACTGCGCGGCCGGGTCGGCTGCCGGATCGACCGGCACCTGGGCGGTCGCCGAGTCGGGCGGGGCACCCCCGGCGGGTGACCGACGCGACCCGACCAGCGCAGCTGCTCCCAGCGCGCCCGAGCCGACCAGCAGGCCGAGGCCGACGATCGGTTGACCCGCCGCGGCCAGGAACAGCCCGACGATCGCGATGACGGCCGCTCCGGCCACGAGCGCCAGTCGCCGGCGCTGCTCGCCGGCGCCGGCCCGGACTCGATCCGACGCCGGCGCCTTGGGTCCGGCCGGAAGCGCGACGGCCGCCGCCGGCCGCTCGCCGACGAGCTGGAGCGCCTCGAGCCGGCGGTCGTAGGCCGTCCTGGCCCGGATCACCTCGTCGGCCGGAGACCGGTCACCAGTCGGCTCGGCCGGCAGACGACCGAGGCGCAGGGCGAGGTTCTCGGCGCCCTCGCCGTCGAGGACCACGGGCTGTGGGCGCCGGTCCCAGGCATCGACGGCGGCGGCCACCCGGTCGCTCAGGTCGTCGCGCGCAGCGATCCCGGTCGGGGTGACGTCGCGGTAGCGCGCGCTCAGTTCGGCGGCTCGCTCGGCATTGCGGCGGGCCGTCTCGGCTCGCCTGGCGGCCAGCGCGGCAACGAGCGGTCGGAGCGCGGCCTCGGCCCGATCGGCTCGGTCGCGCGCCTCGTCGGCGTCGGCGACGAGCTCGAGATAGGCGGCGTGGCGATCGCGCGTGGCCGTCAGCTCGTCGGTAGCAGCTTCCACCGCGAGGCGTGCCCGTCGGAGCGGCTTCGTGCTGTTGGCCCGGTCTTCGCCGACCTGGGCTCGACGGAACTCGTCGAGGCGCTCGATCGCGGCCGCCGCGGTCGCATCGGTGCCGCGCGTCGCGGCCGCCCGCTGGATGTGCTCCTGGAGGAGATCGGGATCGCGAGCGATGGCGAGCAACTCGGCCTGGCCGATGCAGGCGGTCGCCAGGAACGCCCGCCGATCGAGGCCGAGCCAGACCGAACCGTCCGGGCTGCCATCGAACATGATCTCGTTGGACACGTCGAGCCCAAGCGCGACGTCGGTCGCCCGGCAGGCGACCTTGCCCGCCAGATCCTGGCGGATCTCGATCCGTCGACCGTCGGCCAGGCGGACGAGGAGCTCCACCTCCCAGCGGTCGTCGTCCCAGGGCTTGTGCAGTTCGCGGAACTCGCGGTCCTCGGCGGTCCCCGCACCGCGGCTGCGGCGCACCCCGCACAGGCCGGCGTACAGGGCGGCGTGCCAGCTCGACTTGCCGGCCTCGTTCGGCCCGTGGACCACGGTCATGCCCGGACCGAGCTTGAGCGTCTCGTCGGTCAGCGGACCGAATGCGTACGCAGTCACCTGCTCGATCCACACGATCAGGCGACCTCGAGGTCGTCGCGCCCGTCGAGTGCGCGGAGCCCCGTGACCAGGACCCGGCCGGCCAGCTCCGGATCGAGGTCGGCGGCCTGGACGTCCCTCACGAACTGGCCACGGACCGTGGCCTCCTCGGCCAGGGCGTCGAGGTCGTAGGCCGGCCGGACCCCGCCGAGGCGAACGACGGTCCCGTCGAGGCCGCCGAACAGCGGTTCGAGGTCGGCCGGCGACAGTTCGACATCGGCTCCGATCTCGCCCGACAGGGTCAGCCGCACGGTGCCGTCGACCCCGACCAGCGCCAGCGCGACCGCATCCTTGATCTCCTGGCGGGTCGCCGCCCCGCCGACGTCGACTGCCACGTCGTGGACCCGGCTGGTCGCGACCGAGACCCGCCGCCGGTCGACCGAGCCGTCCGGCCCGACGGTCGCGATGACGGCCGCGCGCTCACCGTCTTCGCCGAAGGTCAGCGGATCGGGGTTGCCCGGGTAGGTATGCCGCGGCGCGTCCCGGGGAGCATGGAAGTGGCCCAGGAACGCGTGGTCCAGGCCGCTGGCCTCGACCTCCCAGGCGTCGAACGCTGCGTGGGGCGCCTTGCCCGTCTCCTGGAATGCCAGCCCGCCACGCTCGGCGGCATGGAACAGGGCCAGGTTGACGCCCGGCCGATCGGCCCGGAAGCCGGCCAGGAAGTCGTCGGTGTTGGCCGGGGCGCGGTGGGCGCCGCCCCACAACGTGACCCCTTCGCCGAGCGTGACGGGAGCCAGTCGGTCATCCCGGAAGACGTGGACGTTGGGCGTCCAGTCGACCCGCTCGTAGGCGCTGGCCGGTCCGAACCAGTCGTGATTGCCCGGGGCGAGGTAGACGGGGATCGGGTCGAGTCGGGCGAACGCCGTGCGCAGGAACTCGGCCGTGTCCGGGGTGATCCGCTCGTGCTCGTACAGGTCGCCGCCGCTGAGCACGGCGTCGATGTTCTCAGCGCGCGCCAGCTCCACGATCCGGAGCATGGTCGCTCGAAGGTTCTCGCGTCGGATGCGGGCCGCCGCCGGCGTCGCCCAGGCGAACTGCGCGTCAAGGTGCAGGTCCGAGAAGTGGAGGAGCTTCACCGGCCGACGGTCCGACGGCTGACCATGGACTGCCGAGCTTCGATGTCGCCGTCGTACCGCACTGGCTCGAACGGTACACCAGCCGGCCTGGTCGGCGGGTCCCGCCCAAGGGGACGCGCTGACCCCTGACGCTCGGCTGGCCCTATCCTTGGCCGATCCAGCGGCGTCGAAGAGGTCAACACGATGAGCCAGGGCACACGGTTCGCCCGCCGCGCCGAGGGGACATGGGTCCCGCGGGCGACCCTCGGCAGTGCGGACTACGCCAGCCCGGCGGTCCTCGAGGAGGAGCGCGAGCGGATCTGGTTCGGGGACTGGATCTGTGTCGGTCGGTCCGAGGAGGTCGGCGAGCCCGGCCAGTACGTCGTCCGCGACATCGCCGGCGAGTCGGTCTTCGTCACCCGCAACCTCGAGGGTCGTCTGCGCGCGTTCTACAACGTGTGCAGCCACCGCGGGACCCGCTTCCTCGACGAGCCGGAGGACGGCGGCGGTCGCGTCCGCAAGGCGTTCAAGTGCCCGTACCACTCCTGGTCATTCGACCTCGACGGGCAGCTGATCGGGACGCCCAACGTCCACGAAGATGAGTGCTTCGAGCGTGACCGCTACCCGCTCTACGGCATCGTGGTCGACGAATACGCCGGGTTCCTGTTCATCAACCTGACCCGCGACGAGCCGCGGCCGTTGCTCGAGTCGCTGACCGACGGGGCCGAGACGATCACCCACTTCGAGCGCTACCGGATGGACGAGCTGCGGATCGGCGTCCGGATGTCCTACGAGGTCGCGGCCAACTGGAAGATCGTGGTCGAGAACTACAACGAGTGCCTCCATTGCCCGACGATCCATCCCGAGCTGGTCCAGCTCGTCCCGCTGTTCCGCTTTGGCGAGGTGTGGGACGAGGAGTCGCCCGACGACGGCAACCGGATGGTCGACGGCGCGACCAGCTTCACACCGAGCGGCAGCTCGAACCTGCCGCGGTTCCCCGGTCTGGCGCCCGAGGACGAGCATATGTACTACGGGACCTTCCAGTTCCCCAACCTGTTGCTCAACCTCCACCCGGACAGTGCGATGTACTACATCCTCTATCCGAAGGGTCCCGCGCACACCACCGTCGTGTCCGAGTACCTCTTCCGGCCGGAGACGATCGCCGATCCGGCGTTCGACCCGACGGCCGTCGTCGAACTGTGGGATCTCATCAGCAAGCAGGACTGGGAGGTCTGTCAGCGCGCCCAGACCGGCGTGTCGTCGCGCGCCTTCACCCGCGGCATCTACCCGCGCCAGGACCGCTTCCTGTTCTGGTTCAACGAGCAGTGGCGGGCCCGGATGGGGCGTCCACAGCTCGGCTGATGCGCTACCCGACCGGAACGTCGTCTGGGAGCGGGAACCAGCGCAGCGTCTCGAAGTCGGCGTCGACCTCGGCGTGCTCGGGGGCGGTCGCGGGCTCGGGTGGGTCGGCCAGGATCACGCGGGCTGCCTCGAGATAGCCGGCCAGGGCGGACTCGGGCTCGGTCCGGTGGTGGAGCGGGAAGGTCATCCGACCGTCGACGTAGGCGATGTCGGTCAGGCTCATCGGCGGTTCGGCCATGCCGCCCGAGTGACGCCACAGCCCGGTGTCCGGCTCGAACCGGTAGTGAGGGAGGAGTCGCCACCCGTCGCTGGCGACCAGCTCGACGGCAGCGAGGATGAACTCGAACACGGTCTCGCTGATGAAGTAGTTGAAGTTCACCCGGACCCAGCCGGGCTTGATGCCCTCGGACCCGCGGGCGATCTCCCGCTCGAACTCGTGCGAGCGCTCGAGGTCGATCCCGAGCAGCCGGTGGCCGTACGGTCCGGCGCACGAGCAGCCGCCCCGGGACTGGATGCCCAGCAGGTCGTTGAGCAGGGCGACCACGAAGTTGTGGTGGAGGTAGCGCGGCGAGCCGGTCGGTCCCGGGTGACGCACGACGAACGACACGATCGACAGCCGGTCGAGGGCCGGGTTGCCCAGGATGTCGATGTTGGGGTGGCGCGACCAGCGCTCGATCGCCCGCCGGATGAACGACTCCTCGCGCTCGCGGATGACGTCGGTCCCGACCGCCTCCTTGAGGCCGAACACGAGCCCGGCCCGGATGGACTCGACGATGGCCGGGGTGCCGCCTTCCTCGCGATGCTCGATGTCGGCCAGGTAGCGGTGCTCGGTCGGATTGACGTAGACGACCGTCCCACCGCCGGGGACCGACGGGACGCGGTTGCGGAACAGCTCGCGCCTGGCCACCAGGACACCGGGCGTGCCGGGTCCTCCGATGAATTTGTGGGGCGAGATGAAGATCGCGTCCTTGTAGGCCAGCGGGTCGGTCTCGCCGTGGGCGAACGGGCCCATCTCGATCGCGACGTAAGGCGCCGCCGCGGCGAAGTCCCAGAACGACAGCGCTCCATGGCGGTGGAGCAGGATCGAGATCGCCCGGACATCGCTGATCACCCCGGTCACGTTCGAGGCCGCCGAGAAGGATCCGATCTTGAGCGGCCGATCGGCGTGGGCGACGAGGTCGGCTTCGAGGGCGGCCAGGTCGATCCGGCCGTCGTGATCCTCGGGGATGACCACCACATCGGCCAGCGACTCCCGCCAGGGCAGCTCGTTGCTGTGGTGCTCGTACGGGCCGATGAACACGACCGGCCGCTCGATCGGCGGCACTTGCGCCGTCAGGTCGTAGCGGTCGGCGAGGTCGGCCGGGAGCCTGATCTCGAGACAGTCGATCAGCCGGTCGATCGCGCCGGTCGAGCCCGATCCCGCGAACAGGACGACGTGGTCGGCGACCGTGCCGCCGACCGATTCGCGGATGATCCGTCGGGCGTCCTCGCGGAAGCGTGTGGTCTGGAGGCCCGTGCCTGACGATTCGGTGTGGGTGTTGGCGTACAGCGGCAGGACGGCCTCGCGGATGAAGTCCTCGATGAAGCCGAGGGACCGTCCGGACGCGGTGTAATCGGCGTAGGTGACCCGGCGCAGCCCGAACGGCCCGACCACGGCCGCGTCATCGCCGATGACGTCGGCGCGGATCGCCTCGATGAGCGACGTCGTCTCGTCCATGGGCGCTATCGTAGCCCGCCGGGAATCGAGGAGCCGCTGCGGCACTGGCGTGGGGGCCCGATCAGGTCGGCTGGGTCACCCGGATGTCGTCGATCTCCACCTCGACCAGGTTACCGACCCCGCCGTCGACGGCCTCGAACCGAAGGTGGACGGTCTGGCCGGCCCACGGATCCATCGAGATCGACGCGGACCGCCATCGGCCATCCGTATCGACCGGCGACCCGGCCACGCCGAACACCTCGGTCAGGGTCCCGTCCTGGGCTTCGACGATGGCCTTGAACGTGTCAGCCGCGGTCGACGCCGCATCGTGGGCGAAGACGTAACGGAAGGTCAGATGCTGGCCGGTCGAGGCGGGCAGATCGACCGCCGCCGAACGGACGGTCGAGCGCCCGTCGAGGTCCGCCGAGGTCGGCTGGGCGCCGGCCCGGCTGCCGGTCACCAGGACGTCGCGCCCCGAGGTCGCGCTGCCGAGCTGCTTCGGACCGAACCGGCTGGTCGCCGCCGGGTCGGCGCGGGCGAACCGTCCGGTCGCCGGGGCGGTATCGGTCCCGTCCGGATCGACGGTCCAGCCGCGGCCGACCTCGAGGTCGTCGTCGTAGGCACCGCAGCGGGCGATCCTCAGGGCGGCCCCGAGGACGGCGTAGGGACAGCCGGCCCGCTCCATCAGGTAGAGGACGGCTTCTTTGTTGCGGCCCGTCTCCGCGGCGATCCTGGAGTCGTCCGGGTAGTCCTTGACCGACAGCTCGAAGGTGTAGGCGAAGATCCGATAGGTGCCGTACATGTAGTCCTTGGTCGTGCCTCGGGTGACGTACAGGTCGCTCGCCTGCTCGGCCCGGTACCCGTTCGTCGTCGCCATGTGCCGCCCGATCCGAGCCAGGGCGGCCTGATCCTCGGCGGTCATGTCGATCGGGACGTTCGCCTTGGTGTAGCCATACGGCCACATCACCAGGCGACCGAGCTCATGGAACGAGATCGCCGCTCGGATCTGCTGCCGGCCATTCACGACGCGGCTGGCGAGGAAGTCGCGCATCGCCCTGGTCTCCGGCGCGGAGAACGGACGCGGCCCGTGATAGGTGATCGCGAGCGGGTTGGCACTCGTCCGGCCACCGAGGCCCCAGCGATAGCCGTAGTTCCGGTTGAGGTCCGTCCCGATCGCCGATGTCCCGGGGTTGGGCTGGCGGTTCTTCCGCCAGTACCAGTAGCGGCCGCCGTGGATGTCGTATTCGGCCCCGTCCGGGTTGACCAGGAAGACGATGTAGACCTCGCGGGTGTTCACGATGTTGGTGATCCGCGTGTCCTTGCCGTAGCCGTCCACCAGCCAGTGGAAGATGTGGAGGGTCATCTCGACGCCCATGTGCTCGTCCGAGTGGTGGGTGCCGTCGAACAGGAGCTCCGGCTCGTTCTCATCTACGGTCACGTTGTCGGAGACCTTGACCGCCCACAGCTGGCGACCCTTGTAGCTCTGGCCGATCGAGAACAGCGACACGATGTCCGGATGCGCCGCAGCGACCTGGGCGACCTCGGTGGTCAGCTCGGTGTAGCTGTGGTAGCCCTCCCAGCCCTTGGGGAACTCGCTGGCGGCCGCCGGGGCGGCGCTGCCCAGGCCGACGAGGACGACCACGACGAGCGACAGGGACAGGCGCGGAAGGGCGCGGCGCGACAGACGCATCCGGCCCAGTGTGCCCCCTCCGCGCCGGTGCCGCCAGCCGTCGAACGGGTCAGCCGGGTCTGTCCGGTGGTCCGGGTGCGGATCCGGATCCGGCCGGCGGTCGTCATCGCACTGAGAGACTCGGTCCGGCACCATCCGCACACGACGCCGATGCGATTCGACGGATCCGTGCCGACCGAGGAGCGGCCTGGCGTTCCTGCCACCTGACCACCAGGCGAGCACTCGTCAGCCGACCGAGCAACGGTCGAGCCGGAGATCGCCCGGGCCACGCCTACGGTGGTATGAATCACGCGCGATCAGGCGCCAGATCCCTCCCATCCGGGCTCGATCGGCTGACCAACGACCGTATGGTGGGTAGCCGTCGAGATCAGTCACGGCGATCGACCGAGCGGAGCACGCTCGGTCGCTGGGCTGGGCTTCGTCGGGGCTGCCGTCATCCACCAGCAGCAGGCGACGATCGCGCTCCTCGGCGCCGCGGCGCTGCTGCTCCTGGCGCGCCTGGAGCCGGAGGAGCTCTTCCGGGAGATCGACTGGTCGACGCTCCTCTTCTTCGTGGGGCTCATCGTCGTCGAGGGACTCGTCGCCACCGGCGTGATCGCGGGCCTCGGGACCTGGCTGGCCGACATCACCGGCGGGGACGAGACCGTCACCGTGCTCGGGCACCTCTGGGTGAGCGGGATCGCCTCCGCGCTCACGTTCGGCCAGTTTCTGCGCATCGGCGGCCTCGTGGCCCTGATGTCGCTCATGATCTCGAGCGTCCACGTCTGGCTTCGGTATCCTTCCGTAGACGATGCCGTCCTTCGCCCTCGCCCTCGACCCCGCCCGCACGATCGAGCCCGGGCCGCCAGGCGCCGGCTCCTCCGAGACGCTCGGGGTCCTGATCGGCCTCTTCATCCTGCTCCTCGGGGCGAAGCTCGGGGACGAGATCTTCCGGCGCCTCGGTCAGCCGGCCGTCATCGGGGAGCTGCTCGGCGGGTTCATCGTCGGGCCGTTCGCACTCGGTTTGGTCTCCGCGGGACTCCTCGAGCCCGGGGGGACCGCGGGGGTCCTCGCCGAGATCGGTGTCGTCATCCTGCTGTTCTCCGTCGGGCTCGAGACGAAGACCGACGAGCTCCTCCAGGTGGGCCGCCCGGCGCTCGTCACGGCGGTCCTGGGCGTCCTGTTTCCCATTGCGGTGGGTGTCGGCTATGCCCTTCTGGCCGGGGAGGCGCCGACGACGGCCGCGTTCGTCGGCCTCGCCCTCGCCGCGACGAGCATCGGCATCACCAGCCGGGTGCTGGCCGACCTCGGCGTCCTCGACCGACGGTTCAGCAGGATCATCATCGGAGCCGCGGTCATCGACGACGTCCTCGCGCTCATCCTCATCGGCGTCGTGTCGGGAGCGGCCACGGGCGACATCGGGCTGGCCACGCTCGGCCTCATCGTCGGGGCCATCGGGTTCGTCGTGCTCGGCTTCGCCATCGCCCGCAGGGCCCGGGGGCTGAGGCTCGAGGTGTTCACGTGGCCACTCTTCGCCGACACGCCGCTCGTACCGGTGTTCCTGATCATGCTGGCCCTCGCGATCCTGGCCACCCTCATCGGGCTCGCGGCGATCATCGGGGCATTCGTGGCGGGGCTGATCATCGCGGAGACCGAGGCGCAGGACGAGATCGAGCACGACATCAGGCCGCTCGGGCAGATCATCACACCGTTCTTCTTCGCCGTGACGGGCGCCCAGCTCGACCTCCAGGCGCTCCTCGACCCCACGCTCGCGATCAGCGCGCTTGCCCTCGCGGTCCTCGGCATCGTCACGAAGGTCCTCGCGGGGGTGATCGGCGCCTGGGGCGCCGGGCGCTGGAGCGCGCTCACGGTCGGGGTCGGCATGGCGCCGCGCGGCGAGGTCGGGATCGTCGTCGTGGGCCTCGGCCTCTCTCTCGGGCTCCTGTCGCAGGCGCTGTTCAGCGTCGTGCTCGTCGCGGTCGTCCTCACGACCATCGCCGCCCCGATCATGCTGAACATCGTGATCGGGCGGGCGATCTCCGAGGCCGAAGGCGAAGGCGGGCCCGCCGGAGCTGCCGCCTCGGGCTAGGCTCGACCAGGAGCCGCCAGGAGCTGCCGGATGACCCGCTCGGAGCCGTCGTAGTCGCCTTCGCCGAAGTGGACGTGGCGGATGCGGCCGGCTCGATCGATGAAGTAGAGGGCCGGCCAGTAGCTGTTCCGATAGGCGTCCCACGTGGCGAAGCCCGGATCGAAGGCCACGGGATAGCGGATGTCCGCCGTGGCGACCGCGGCGCGGACATTGCCGAGGTCTCGCTCGAACGACAGCTCCGGGGTATGGACGCCGACGACGACAAGGCCGGAGCCGGCGTAGCGCTCGGACCAGGCTGTGACGTAGGGCTGAATGTGGATGCAGTTGATACAGCCGAACGTCCAGAACTCGACCAGCACGACCTTGCCCCGGAGTGAGGCGATGGTCAGGGGGTCCGACCCGATCCACGCCTCGATCCCAGCGAACTCGGGCGCCGGGCCGCGGTCTTCCAGGGCGACCTGCCCGGGCAGTGAAGTCGCCACCGGGGCGGGCAGTCCCGACTCTGTCTGTGCCTTCCCTGCCGCCGCGCCTGTCACAGGGGCTCCGTCGGGCAGACCGCTCGCCCCGGATCGGTCGGTGCGCAGCAGGTCGAGCTCCGCCTGGATCGCCGGTCGTTGTTCGATCGAGCTGAGCGCACTGCCCCAGCCCGATGGCAGCACCCAGGTGACCGCGTCCTGGACGCGAAGGTCGAGTCCGGTCGTGACCAGGACCGCCGACGCAAGCATGGCCGCCCCGAGGATCCGCTGGAGCCGTCCGCGGCGGGCGATCCCGCCCATCCTCCGACCGGCGGCCTGACCCCACCCGGCGATGACCGCCAGCGGGACGGCGGCACCGAGCACGTAGGCGAGCGAGATGAGGAGCGCCTCGAGGCTTGGGCCGCGGACCGCCGCCGCGCCGATCACCCCGGCCATGATCGGTCCCACGCACGGCGCCCAGATCAGCCCGATCGCTCCGCCCAGGACGATCCCGCCGGCCAGCCCGTCGCCCGACCGCCGGTCCGCCAGGCGAGTTCCGAGACCTGCCACCGGTGCAAGTCGCTGCTCCAGCCAGGCACCGAGGGAGGGCGCCACGAGGAGGAGTCCGGCGACGCCGAGGAGAAGTCCGCTGGCGATCCGCAACCGGTCGGTCGTCAGCCCGGCCGCCGCCAGGGCGGACGCCAGGAGGACCGTCACGGCAACGAACGTCAGCGCGAACCCGAACAGGATCCCGAGGGTCCGCCGCCGTCCGCCGGTCGACGACGCCCCCAGCACCAGCGGCACGATGGGCAGGGTGCACGGGGCAAGGATGGTGAGCATGCCGCCGATGAAGGCGAAGGCGACGACGACGATCATCCGTGTAGGCTGGCTGGGTTCGATGACGGACCGATGACGACGGCCGACGGCCGCGACGCGCGAGCCGGCCCGGTCAGGCCGGGAGGCTGAACCAGAACCGGGTCGAACCGCTGCCGGACTCCACGCCGACCTGGCCTCCGGCCGCCTCGACCAGCTGCTGGACGATGGCCAGCCCGATCCCTGCGCCCCCGTGCGCCGTGTCCCGCGACTTGTCGACCCGGTAGAAGCGCTCGAAGACGTGCGGCTGGTCCTCGGCGGGGATCTCGGTCCCGGTGTTCGTGACGCCGACCAGGGCGTCTCCTGCAAGGCGCTCGACCCGGACGGAGACTCGTCCGCCGGCCGGCGTGTAGCGCTCCGCGTTCTGGAGCAGGTTGCCCAGGATCTGGGCCAACCCATCCGGGTCGGTCCGGACGGCGACGTCCGCCGGCAGGTCAAGGTCCAGCGCGATCCCGGACCGCTCGAGACCGGGAGCGGCCAGGTCGGCCGCCGCCCGGACCGCCACCGCCAGATCGACCGCGATGACCCGGGTCGGCGCGGTTCGAGCGTCCCCCTCTGCCAGCGTATCGAGCGAGGCCGCCAGGCGGACGAGCCGCTCGACCTCCTCGGACAGGGACCGATAGGTGGCCTCGTCGGCCGGCACGACGCCGTCGCGCAAGCCCTCGAGGTAGCCCTTGAGGTTGGTCAGCGGCGTGCGCAGCTCGTGCGCGGCGTTCGCGATGAATTCGCGCCGGACGCGCTCGCCCACCTCGAGGCTGGCGGCCATCTGGTTGAACGAGTTGGCCAGCCCGGCCAGCTCGTCCGGGCCCGACCGGGGGACCCGTGCCGCATAGTCGCCCGCCGCGATCGCCTGCGCAGCAGCGCCGATCTCGTCGATCGGCCGGCCCAGCCGCCGCCCGAGGGCCACCGCCAGGGCGATCGCGGCGATGATCGCCGCGACGACCGCCACCGCCAGGACGACCGTGATCGACTCATCGAACATGGCGTGGGCGGCCTCGGCACTCGAGCCGTGCTCGACCATCAATTGGGCGAACGTGTCGGCGCCGACGACCACTACGCCGAGGGTGACGATCCCGACCGCCAGCGCCGTCGTGCCGATCGCGGCGAGGGCGATCCGGAAGCCGATCCCACGACTCCAGCCGGGCCGCGGGACGGTCAGGGACGGACTCACGACGCACCGTCTGGAAGTGGCGCGGCGCGATACCCCGCGCCGCGGACCGTGGCGATGAATCGAGGAGCACCCGCCGGGTCGATCAGCTTATCCCGGAGCCGACCGATGTGGACATCGATCGTCCGATCGAGGATCTCGTCGGCGTCGGTGCCGTAGGCGGCGTCGAGGAGCTGGTCGCGGCTCAGCACGCGGCCGTCCGCCTCGAGCAGGGCGACGAGGAGGCGGAACTCGACGGCGGTGATCGACACGGGCTGGTCGTCGACCGAGGCGGTGTGACGATCGCGGTCGACGGTCAGCGCGCCGTGCCGGAGGACGGGTCGGTCGGCGGTCGGCCGCCCACCGTCCGCCCTGGCCAGGACGCGCCCGACCCGGAGCACGAGCTCGGCCGGCGAGAACGGCTTGGGCAGGTAGTCGTCGGCTCCGAGCCCGAGTCCGGCGATCCGATCGGCGGTCGTGCCCCGGGCCGACAGGATGATGATCGGGGTGTCCGAGTGCGCCCGCACGGCGCGCACGACGGCCAGCCCGTCGATCTCGGGCAGCATCAGGTCGAGGATCACCAGCGCCGGGCGATGCTCGTCGATCGCCGCCAGGGCAGCCCGGCCGTCGAACGCCTCGATGACCGAGTAGCCCTCACGCTCGAGGTAGGCCCGGACGAGCCGGACGATCTTGGGGTCGTCATCGACGGCCAGGATCGGGCGGACTCCGTCGATCGCCATCGCCCCGGATGGTAGCGCCCACGCGCCGATCGGCTGAGTCGGGCCGACCCGCGCCGCGGCCATCGGCTACTTGAGCGGCGCCGCCGCGACGGCGTGCTGCATCTCGGTGTCCCATAGCACCACGGTGTGGAAGGTCATGGCGTCGGCGGCTGCGGGGACGGCGAAGTCCTGCATCCCGGTCGTGCCCTTCAACGGTCCCAGGTCGACGAACGCCGTCTTGTCGACGTCGCCGGTCTTGGTCACGTCCTTGTTCATCACGAAGATGACGTTGGTGTGGGCGTTGCTCGCCACCGAGAAGTCCTCGAACGTGATGGCGAAGCTCCCGTCGGGCTTGTGGAACAGGGCAACGGTCCCGGCCGCGGTCCCATCGACGGCATGGAACGTCCCGCTGCTGACCGGTGCGGCCACGCTCGGAGCCGCGCTGGGGGCGGCGCTCTGGTCGATCATCGCCGAGGCGCTCGGAACCGGGCTGTGCTCCATCATCGCCGATGCGCTCGGCGCGACCGTGGCCGCGCCACTGCCGGAACAGGCGGCTATCAGCAGGCCGCCGGCCAGCCCGAGTAGCAAGGCAGGTACGCCGCGGGGCAGGTTCGTTCGATCCATCGGTGATCACTCCGTGATTCGGTGCTCGACGACCCGGAGCCTGACCCGACCCGATGACGATCCGATGACGGAGTCAGCCGGCCAGGGTCATCACCCGATCGGGACGGAGCACAAACGGTGGCAAGTAGGCAGGGATGTTCGAGAACGGCAGGACATCCGGATGGAGGACGATGCCGAGGGCCTCCGCCATGAACCGGCGTCGGGCCTGGATCCGGCCCCATGCCTCCGGGTAGCGATCAGCGAGCGCATCGCGGAGGGTCTGGTCGGCCAGGGCTACTCCGTCCTCGATGTTCGTCGTGAAGTAGTCGCCTCCGGTCGCCGGGATGATGTCGACCTGGAAGACCATCCCGGACCGGAGCTCGGTCGGTGAGCCCGGGGAGATCGGCGAGTTGGCCCACTCGTCGAGGTGGAGCTGGTGCCCCGCGTTGAGGAAGATCCCGAAGAACGGGTCGCCGAGGCGGCGGTCCACGATCTCCTGCAGGGCGCCGCCGGTCTGACCGATCCGGAGCGCGCCGTACCACTCCGCGACCGCCCCGAAGTACGGCCCGACCAGGCGGTCGACGTAGTCGCCGATCCCGGCGGGCAGCTCGGCTGCATCCTCGACCACGAACCCCGCCCGGCAGGTCAGCGCGCCCCAGATACCGAAGGCGGTGGTGAACCGGTCGCCACGCTCGATCCGGCGGTCGCTCGGACCGAGCAGGCCGACCGAGGCCCGCGGTCCCGAGCTCAGCATCAGGTGGCACGACAACGGCGCGCCGGTCCACTCGAGCAGCCTGACCGCCTCGTCCTCGCGCATTCCCGGGCGGAGCCCGGCCAGCAGGTTTCCGACACCGTGCGACGTCTGGCATGACGCGTATTCGAAGGCGGCCAGCTGGTCGACGTCGTTGACGATGCGCAGGCCATCTGCCGCGGCGATCAGCAGGTCGCCCGCATTCTCGACCGTGCCGCCCGGTGCGACCAGTCCGCGCAGCTCGTCGACGATGAACGCCGGAAGCTCGATCGTCGACCGCTGGGCATACGTCTTCCAGCCGACGAGCCCGACCCGGCTGCCCGACCCGATCCCCTCGCCGGCCAGGATCTCGACCAGCGACCTTGAGCGATCGCGCGGCTGGCTGGGCAGGCTGAGGTCCTGGGACAGCTCCCGGCGCATCGGGAGCGGGGCCGTGCCGGCCATCCCGAAGCACTCGTTCCCGACCAGGATCAGTGGCTGCCGGGTCGGTCCGATGATGAGGATCGCCTCCTCGAAGCGCGGGTCGAACCCGCTCAGGAAGGACATGTTCGCGCTGTGCTCGCGGTCGGCATACACCACAAGCCGGTCGTAGCCACGCCGATCCGCCCGCTCCCGAAGCGCCTCGAGGCGGGCAGCGTACGTGGCGGACGGGATCGTCGGCATCGACCCGGGCATGCCGAAGTCGGGCAAGCCGATCGCGGCCAGCCGAGGCGTCAGCGGGGCTGCCACGGTGTCGCCTGCGCCGCGCCGCGTTCGACCTCGTAGAAGCCGTTGGCCTTGACGTCCTGCCAGGGCCCCCATTGGCCGTCGGGCCACTGCACCCGGACCCTGGCCGCAGCGGCCGGTCCAAGCCCGAAGTGGGTCCAGCCGAGCTGGCCCCCGAGATGGCCGCCGCCGATCGTGATCTCACGGCGCTGGGTGAGATCGCCAGTCTGGACCTCGACCCACGAGCCGATCGCGTCGCGGTTCGGCCCGGGCTGGGAGATGTCGAGTGCCAGCCAACCGCCCATCTGGGCAGGCGCGGCGGCGTCGCCGCTGCCGACGTTGCGCCAGACCTTGACCGGACTGCCGTAGTCGACCTCGACGAGGTCGAGCATCCCGTCCAGGTTGAGATCGACCAGGGCGCCACCGCGGCCGAGGCCGAAGTCGACGATGCCGGCTCCCACGCCGCCTTCCTTGAAGGTCCCGTCGGCCTGGCCCATGAGGAGGTTGCTGGGATCTTTCAGGGCGTAGTCGGGCAGGTCCTTGACGTTGCCCTTGGCGATGTACAGGTCCATGAACCCGTCGTTGTTGGCGTCCTGGAACTCGGCGTGCCAGCCGGTCGAGGGCAGGGTGTCACCGCCGGCGTACGGTTCGGCCGCATTGGCATTGCGCTTGAGCCCGATGTCCCGGTAGGTCGGCTTGTCGGGTCCGCTGGTCAGCGTCTGGAGCTTGTTCTCGCCCTGGTTGGTCAGGAACACCTCGGGATAGCCGTCACCGGTGAGGTCGTAGCTGGCGATCCCCATCCCCCAGATCTGGGTCGGGATCCAGCCATCGGCGTCGGTGTACCGGCTCGGGAGCTGTCCGGCGGCGATCCGCCAGAGTTGCTCCTCGCCATTGACCTGGTCGTAGTAGTGCCGGTCGTTGCTGATCCGCAGGTCGCGCCGACCCGAGCGGTCCCAGTCGCTGAACAGCATCGACAGGGTGCAGTACCCGGGCTGCAGGCGCACGGCCGGCGCATAGCCGGTCCCGCTGGTGGCCGGCTCGACGACCGCGTTATCGTCGCAGTCGAGGGTCGGGACGCCCGACGCGTCGAGCTTCCTGTAATGTCCGACCGCCAGGGTCGGCAGCGCAGCGGAGCCCTGCCACTTGGCGCTGAACGCGGAGGCGAAGGCTGGACCACCGGCGAAGCCCCACGTCTCGTTGGCCCGCTCGAACCGGCAGTCGCCGAGGCCCCGGAGCAGCTCGCTCTGGCCGATCCGCAGGACCGCCAGGTCGACGTTGCCGTCGCCGTCGATGTCGACCGGATAGGCGCCGTTGACGGCGGTCAGGTCGGTGACCGGATCGGGCAGGGCGGTGAACCGCAGTGCGCCGCCGACCGGGCTGTCGTTCCGATACAGAGCCGCGGGGTTGGCTCCTCCGGCGATGTACAGGTCCTGCTTCCCGTCGCTGTTGCAGTCGAAGGCGGCGACCCCGCCGCCGACCGCGTAGTCGAAGCCGCCGCCATACGTGTGGTCGATCCCGGCGACGGCCGCCTCCTCCACGAGGTGCGGTGGCCCGAGTGCCGTCGTCGGCGTCGTCCCCCGGAGCCCGGTCACGACGAGGCCGCTGCCGACCAGCGCGATCCCGATCGCGGTCGCGATGCCCCCGACCAGCGCGACCCGCCGTCTCAACGCCCGAGGGACCCTCGGATCTTACCGACCGAGGAGGGGCTCCTCATTCGGCGACCTGTCCGAGGTAGTAGCGCTGCGCCTGGGTCCACGCCTGCTTGCCGCACTCGGCGCCCAGCATCCGGCCAGCGAAGTCGTCTGCCTGGATGTGGATGCCGCCCCACAGGCGCGACTGGCCGGCCTGATCGGCCGCGTCGTCGTACGTCGCCCACTCCAGCCGGATGTCGGTCGTCGGGCCCTTCTCAAACTTGAGCGACCCGGCCTTGATCGTGTATCCGCTGAGCCCGCCGGGGAAGTATTCGCTTCCGGTGAAAGCGGTCAGGACCTCGGCAGCCGCCCGACTGAACGTGCTGTGGCCGGAGGCGAAGCTCGGAAACGACGGGGTCACGAAGGTCGGTAGCTGGTAAGGGACCCAATCGACTGCGAGGATCCACTTCACGCCGCCGATGTCGGTCTTGGGATCGGCCGGGTTGCCGGCCCAGGCCTTGATCGCGATCTCGCCCTCGTGGCCGGCCAACGCGGCCTGTCGCTCGCCGGGCGCGCTGCTCTGGCTGGTGATCAGCTCGACCAGGCCGGGTACCAGGGGGAGCCCTTCCTTGTCGTAGGCAGGCAGCGTCGGGTCGCTCGATTGGCCCATGCCACCCATGTAGCGGATCATCGAGATCGGCCGGACCGAGTCGTAGTGGCCCTTCAGGCCCCAGGCCGCGATGGCGGCGTCGTGGACCGCTCCGTTCAGCGCGAAGTACAGCTTGACATCCCATTCCAGCCGGTCGACCGATGGCCCGCTGCCGCCGATCCGCAAGTCGGGCGACGACTCATCGGACACGAGATTGGCCAGGACGTTCCAGTGCCCGGGCGGGGTCTCGGACCTGGGACCGTCGGCCCAGAATTCGGCCATCACCCGCCCGAAGTCGCCGCGCAGGACCACGTCGGGCGCATACGGCTGACCCGTCGCCGGATCGACGGCGTGACCTTGCCCGTCGTTCGATCCCAGCGAGTTACCGCCCCGGGCAGCGGGTGAGATGTCGATCGTGGCGCCGTCCGAAGGATCCAGCTGGCTGCTCAGGCGGATGACCTCGACAGCCTGGTCCTTGTAGGCCTGATCCGAGGCCGGAACGCCCCCGAGTCGGGGCGGAGGGCCCGGATCGATGGGCACCCCATCGCTGCCTGCCGGCGGCAGGGCGAAAGCCCTGACGTAGCCCCAGTGTGGTCCGATCGCCTGCTGGACGCCGTTGGTCACCGGGATCCCATTCTGCGAGATCATGTGCTCGATCTGGAGCGGCTGCCAGCGGTTCGGGTCGACCATCGTCGTTCCCGACCCGGCGACGACCAGCGGCGGGTTGACCGGTTTGTAGTGCGGCGCCGCATAGCCGTCGGCCTGGTTCGATCCGTCGGCGAGGCTACGCGCGATGACGGTGGCGGCGATCCGATTACCGAGCGCGGCTGGCGTGTCACCCTCGGTCGTGGTGACCGCGATCGGATAGCACAGCGAATCCATGACATCGTCGAACTCCGACAAGGACTCGGAAGCGCCCGCCGACTTGAGGTATCGAGAGTTCAGAACTCGGTAGGCCGCATAGCTGATTGCCTCGTTGCGCGCCGCGGCCACGTTCGAGGCGGTCTGCTTCTCCTTGACGAAGTAGCCACTCGCCGTCGGATCGTAGGCCGCCCAGGCATCCCACATCGCGGCAGACGTGTGGAACAGGTTGCGGGCGTGGACCGTCGGCGCAGGAAGGGCGCGCCGGATCGCGTCGAGCGTGGCTTCGTCCCAGCGGCGAGCCACCGACCACTCCGGATGATTCGCCGCGGGCGGGCACCTCGGCGCCTGGTTCCACGGCTGGGTCGCGACCAGCCCAGTCGCGACCACGACGACACCCAGCAGCCCGGCGACGCCTGCGATCAGCTTGGAGCGGCGCGTCACCATGCCTCCTCGGAAGTCGCGGTCGACCAACGGCCCGGTCGGAGCGGTCCCGTCAGTCGCCGGTCAAGCCAGCGTTCGAGCGAGCGGCTCGGTCCAGATCGACGAGTGCTGAGATGGTACCGCGACTGAAGCGAAGGTCCACCCGGGGCGGTGTCCCGTCCAGGATCGCCGCCGTCAGATCGTCGACCTGGATCGCGTACTGGTCCACCGATCGAACGGCGATCGGGGTCGCTTGGCGCCCGCGCCACATCGTCAGCGAGGGCGGGAGACCCTCAGGTTCGGGGAGAAATGGACGATCCAGGACGAGTGTCCCGTCGTTGCCGACGATCTCCAGTCGCTCGCGATCCGGTGCCGCGAAGCCGCTGTCGAACTGGGCCAGCAAACCGCCCGGGAAGTGAAGCTGACCGATGAACGTCCGGTCCACGCCGCGTTCGTCAAATCGGGCGAAGGCGGTCACCCGGTCCGGCTCCTCGCCGGCGACCCGTCGGGCGAAGGACACCGGATAGCAGCCGACGTCCCACAGCGAGCCGCCACCCTTGGCCAGGTCGACGCGGGGTCGTCCGGGTAGGCCAGGAAGAACGAGAACGAGCCGCTGACCAGCTCGAGCCGGCCGAGCGCGCCGCCGCGGGCGAGCTCGATCGCCCGCAGGATCTGCGGGTGATGGAGGTACATCAACGCCTCGACGGCGATCCGGCCGGTCCGCTTCGCAGCGGCGATCACCGCGTCGACTTCGTCGACCGTGAGGGCGAGCGGCTTCTCGCACATGACGTGCTTGCCAGCCTCGAGCGCCCGGATCGTCCACTCAGCGTGGAGGTGGTTCGGCAGCGAGACGTAGACGACGTCGACGTCCGGCGAATCGAGCAGCGCCTGGTACGACCCATAGGCCGTCGGGATGGCGTGGCTCGCCGCGAAGGCGGTCGCCCGGCCCTCGTCACGGCTGGCGACGGCCACGAGGTCGCCGCGCTCGCAGGCGGCGACCGAACGGACCAGCCGTGGAGCGATCCGGCCGGGCCCCAGGATGCCCCAGCGGAGGGACGGAGGAGGCGGCGATCCAGTCATGTCCAGGTCCGGTCTCCCAGTGGCATACGGCGGGTCCGACGTCCCAGGGATTGTTGACACCGCGGGGCCAATGTACCAGTCTGTGCCGATCATTTGAGCAAGAGGAACACAAACCATTGACGATCGGGCGCGACGAGATCGGCCAGCGCAGCGAGACGGTCCGCCGGGGGAACCTGAGCGCGATCCTTCGTGAGCTTCACGGACGCGGCGCGTTGTCGCGATCCGAGCTCGTGTCGCGGACCGGACTGACCCGGAGTGCCATCCGCGGGCTGATCGGTGAGCTGGTTGCGGCCGGCCTGGTAACAGAGGGTCGCGCGGCGTCACTCGGGACGCCCGGCCGCCCGTCGCCGCTGGTCTGTCCCGATCCGGAAGGAGCGGTCGTCCTCGCCCTCGACATCGAGGTCGACTCGATGGCCGCGGCGGTGGTCGGACTCGGCGGCGAGGTCCTCGATCAGGTCCGGATCGACCTACCGCGTGGGCACTCGTCCGTCGAGCAGGTCGTCGACGACCTGGCCGGGCTCGTCACTGTCGTCCGAGCGAGCCGATCCGCCGAGCGGCCCGAGATCGGGATCGGCGTGGCCGTGGTCGGCGTCGTTCGGCGCGCCGACGGACTCGTGTCGATGGCCCCCAACCTCGGCTGGACGGACGTCCCGCTCGGTGAGTGCCTCGCCCACGTGCTCGGTGACGACATCCCGTTGTTTCTGGCCAACGAGGCCGATCTGGGCGCGGTCGCCGAGGTCCGCCGCGGCATCGCTGTCGGCGAGGATCACATCCTGTTCATCTCCGGGGAGGTCGGCGTCGGCGGCGGCCTGATCGTCGACGGCCAGCCGTTCACCGGTGTCGCCGGCTACGGCGGCGAGGTCGGGCACATCCCGGTCAATCCGGCCGGGTCGACCTGTCGGTGCGGTGCGGTCGGCTGCTGGGAGACCGAGGTCGGCGCCGTCAGCCTGTTACGCCGGGCGGGACGTCCGCCGAACGGGGGTCGGGCCGAGATGGATGCGCTCCTGCGCGACGCCGCCGCTGGCTCGCCGACCGCGCTCCGGGCGCTCGAGGAGACCGGGCGCTGGCTCGGCCTCGGACTGGCCGGTCTGATCAACGTCCTGAACCCACGGCTCGTCGTGCTCGGCGGGCTGTTCGGGCGGATCCACCCATTCACCGCTACGATCGTCGATGCCGAGCTCGACCGGCGTGTCCTTCCGGCGCCCCGCCGGTTGGTCCGGGTCGTAGCCGGAACGCTCGGCGCCGAGGCGCCGATCCGTGGCGCAGCCGAGCTCGCCTTCGAACCATTACTGGCCGACCCGGCCATGTGGATGCGTCCGCGCGACATCGACATGTCGCGCAGCGCCAAGATGAGCTTGAGGAGGGTGGTAGCCTAGCGCGGACCAAGAGATATCATGTGGGACATCCACCAAGGAGGAGAAGGAACGAATGGTCACTCGAAAACTGCTTGCTGTCGTCGCAGGCGCGATGATCGTCCTGGCTGCTTGTAGCAGCACGGGCAGCACCACGGCCCCGGGCGCAAGCGCCGGCGCATCCGCCGCGGGCGCGGGCTGCAAGGTCGGCGTGTCGTGGAACAACTACTCGCAGGAGCGCTGGAAGAAGGCCGACGAGCCGGCCATGCAGAAGGCCATCGCGGCCGCCGGCGGGAGTTACATCCGCGCCGACGCCAATGACAAGGCCGAGCAGCAGCTCACCGACATCGACACCCTGATCAACCAGGGCGCCAAGGTCCTGATCGTCCTCGCCAAGGATGACAAGGCCATCCTGCCGGCCATCGCCAAGGCCAACACCGCGGGCATCCCCGTTATCGCGTATGACCGCCTGATCGAGGACCCGAGCACCTTCTACATCACGTTCGACAACAAGAAGGTCGGAACGCTGATGGCGGAGACCCTGAAGAAGCTGGCACCGTCGGGCAACTACGCGGTCATCCTGGGCGCGGCGTCCGACCCGAACTCCGCATTCCTGCGCTCGGGCATGACCGAAGCCGGGATCCCGCAGCTGGGTGACACGGCCGGCCCGATCAAGGTCGTGTTCGAGAAGAACACCGATAACTGGGACACGACGAACGCCAAGAACAACATGGAAGCGGCGCTCAACGCCAACGCAAACAAGATCGACGCCGTTCTCTCCGAGAACGACAGCATGGCGACCGGCGTCGTCCAGGCGCTGAGTGCAGTCGGCCTGAAGATCCCAGTGTCGGGCCAGGACGGTGACACCGCTGCTCTCAACCGGGTTGCCCTCGGCACCCAGGCCGTCTCGGTCTGGAAGAACGCCTTCGCCCTCGGCGAGACGGCGGGCTTTGTCGCGACGCAGCTCTGCGCGAAGGTCGCGATGACCGCCATCATGGCCCCGAGCGATCTTCCCGCGGCGGCCGCTCCGGCGTCGCTGGCGGCCACGCCGTTCCTGACCCCAGGCGGCAAGACGGTCAACTCGATCATCCTGACCCCGACCGCGATCACGAAGGACAACGTGAAGGACACGGTCGATGCCGGGTGGGCCACCAAGGAGGCGGTCTGCGCCGGCGTCGCCGCCGGTGCGTTGCCGGCCGTCTGCGGCTGATCGCGACTCCGTAGTCAGTCCACGACCTGCTCCGCGGTCCCCCGCGGAGCAGGTCGCTTTCATTCATCCACAGCGTGCGTTGACGGGCCAGGAGTTGAGCGCATGACAGACGCGGCCGGAACCGCCTCCGACCAGATGGCCGGCGGCAGGCGCAGCATCGGGGACCTGTTCAAGGACACCGAGATCGACCTGCGACTGTTCGGCATGGTCGGGGCCTTGATCCTCATCTGGATCGGGCTCGGGTTCGCCAACCCCACGATCCTGGAACCCGTCAACTTCCTGACCTTCTCGGTCCAAGCCGCGTCGACCGCAGTCCTTGCGACGGGGATGGTCCTCGTCATCGTCTCGCGCAACATCGACCTGTCGGTCGGGTCCGTCGTCGGGCTCATCGGCATGGGCTACGCGGTGTTCATGGCGGACATCGTCCCGACGACGATCGGCCTGAGCAATCCGGTCGGCTGGCTGATCGCGCTCGGCCTCGGCCTCGCCTTCGGGGCCCTGATCGGCGCGTTCCAGGGTTTCCTGATCGCCTACGCCGAGATCCCGTCGTTCGTCGTGACCCTCGGCGGCCTGCTCGGCTTCCGCGGCCTCATCTGGCAGTTCAGCGGCGGGACGACGGTTGCCCCGAACCTGCCGACCTTCAACTTGCTGGGCGGCGGTCCCGAGGGCTCGCTCGGCGGGACGCTCAGTTGGGCGTTCGGGATCGTCATCTGCGTCGCCGCGGTCTACCTGATCTTCAACTCGCGCCGGCAACGCAAGAAGTTCGGGTTCGCCCTCCGGCCGCTGTGGGCGGAGTCGCTGGTCGGGATCGTGAGTGTCGTCGCGGTCCTCGGAGCGGTCTACGTCGCCAACAGCTATCGCTGGCCGGCGGGCCTGGCGACGCAATACGCCGCCAAGAACGGGATCGTCGAGCCGCCGGGCGGGCTCCAGATCGAGGCCGGGATCCCGTTCCCGCTCGTCGTCGTCATCGGCGTCACGATCTTCATGACCTTCCTGACGACCCGCCGTCGCTTCGGGCGCGACATCTTCGCCTACGGCGGCAATCCGGATGCGGCGGCCCTCGCCGGAATCAACACGCGCCGGACGATCATGAAGACCTTCATCCTGATGGGCCTCCTGTGCGCAATCAGTGCCGCGATCGCGTCGGCCCGCCTGAACGGCGGCACGCTCGATCTGGGCCAGGGCTATGAGCTGTACGTGATCGCGGCCGCCGTGATCGGCGGCACGTCGTTCGCGGGCGGGATCGGGACGATCCCGGGCGCGATCCTCGGTGCGCTCGTCGTCCAGTCGCTGCAGTACGGCCTCGGGTTCCTCGGGTTCAACTCACCGCAGGTCAACATGGTCGCGGCGATCGTCCTGGTCGCCGTGGTCGGCATCGACTCGTGGAACCGGCGGCGTGCGTCATGACCGCCGAGGCAGCGACGGAGGCTCGATCCGTGACGGACCAGACGCCCATCGTGGAAATGCGCGACATCAGCGTTGCCTTCGGCGGCGTCCACGCCGTCCGCGAGGTCTCGATCGACCTCTACCCGGGCGAGGTCGTCGGCCTCGTCGGTGGCAACGGCGCCGGCAAGTCGACCCTGATGCGCGTCCTGTCCGGCGCCCACCGCGCGGATTCCGGCCAGATCGTCATCGGCGGCGAGGCGCGGATCATCAATAACCCGCGCGACGCCAAGGCGGCCGGGATCGAGACGATCTACCAGACGCTCGCTCTCGCCGACAACCTCGACGCGCCGGCCAACCTGTTCCTCGGCCGGGAGCTCGTCACCCGCCTGGGCAACCTCGACGGCGACCGGATGGAGGACGCCACTCGCAAGGTGATGGGTCGGCTCAACCCGAACTTCCAACGGTTCACGATGCCGGTGAAGTCGCTGTCAGGCGGCCAGCGCCAGGCAGTCGCGATCGCCCGCGCGGTCTACTTCAACGCCCGGATTCTGATCATGGACGAGCCGACGGCGGCCCTCGGGCCGGCCGAGACGGCCCAGGTCCGGAACCTCGTCAGGCAGCTCAAGAACGAGGGGATCGGGATCTTCCTGATCAGCCACGACATCCACGACGTGTATGACCTGGCCGACCGCGTGAGCGTCATGTACCACGGCCGAATCGTCGACACCGTCAGGAAGGACGCCGTCACGACCGACGACATCCTCGGGATGATCATCCTGGGCAAGAAGCCCGGCGAGGTGACCGAGAAGGAGATTGAGGCGCTCGAGCTGCGCGGCTGACCGAGGACCGACCGGGTCAGGTCGCGCGGAAGCTCGGCGCCAGGGCCGGATACAGATCCCGGTACACGGCGTGTGCCTCGACATAGCGGGCGACGTCCAGGCCGGGGGCGGCGACCGGAGCGGCGCTGACGACGGCATCCACAGCCGCCTCAACGTCCGGATACCAACCGGCCCCGACGGCGGCCAGCAGGCCGGCTCCGTAGGCGGCGCCCTCGGTCGTGCTGACCGTGGCGATCTCGGCCTCCAGCACGTCGGCCAGGATCTGGCACCAGAGCGGACTCGCGGTCCCGCCGCCCGATGCCCGGATCTGGGTCGGGGCGGGCATCCCGGCGCCGACCATCAGGTCGAGCCCGTCGCGCAGGCCGAAGGCGACGCCCTCGAGGACCGCCCGGGTGAGGTGACGCCGGACGTGCGAGATCGTCAGCCCCACGAATGCCCCGCGGGCGAGTGGATCGGGATGCGGGCTGCGCTCACCGGTCAGGTAGGGCAGGAACAGCAGGCCGCCGCTCCCGGCAGGGACATCCGCGGCCCGGCCGACGAGATCCGCGAAGTCGACCCCGGGGGCGAACGTGTCGCGGAACCAGCGCAGGCTGCCGGCGGCCGACAGCATCACCGACATCATGTGCCACCGTTCGGGCACCGCGTGGCAGAAGGCGTGGACGATGCCGCGCTGCTCATGGATCGGCCGATCGGTCGTGGCGAAGACGACTCCGGACGTTCCGAGCGACAGGGCCACGGTCCCCGGCCGGACGGCTCCCAGGCCGACCGCGTTGGCGGCCTGATCGCCGCCCCCGGCGACCACCGGCGTGCCGGCCCGGAGTCCGGTCGCCTCAGCAGCCTCGGCGGTGACCGTGCCGGTGACCGTGGGTCCCTCGTGAGTCGGGGGCATCCAGGCGGGGTCGATCCGGAGCGCGGCCAGGACCTCGGCGGACCAGTCTCGGGCGGCGAGGTCGAACAGCATCGTCCCGGCGCCGTCGGCCTTGTCGAGGGCGTACTCGCCGGTCAGGCGCAGGCGGACGTAGTCCTTGGGCAGCAGGACGTGCCTCACTCGTCGCCACACGTCCGGCTCGTGGTCGCGGACCCAGACCAGCTTCGGCGCGGTGAATCCGGTCAGGGCGTCGTTGCCGGTGATCTCGATCAGGCGCGCCGGCCCGACCGCCTCGCGGATGGCGTCGCACTCGGCGCCGGTCCGCTGGTCGTTCCACAGGATCGCCGGACGGAGCACCTGGCCGGCGGCATCGAGCAGGACGGCCCCGTGCATCTGGCCGGTCAGCCCGATCGCGTCGACCTCTGCCCCGGCCACGCCGGCCGAGTCGAGAACCGACCGGATGGCCGCCATCGCCCCATCCCACCACAGGTGCGGGTCCTGCTCGCTCCAGAGCGGATGAGGGACGTCGAAGCCGTACTCCGCGGCGGCGCTCGCGCGGACGGTGCCGGCCCGGTCGATCAGGACGGCCTTGGTCGCGGTGGTCGAGACGTCGATCCCGAGGACGAAGCCCATCCCGGTCAGCGGCCGGCGCCGGTCTCCGTCCTGGCCGCTCCGTCGGCGGCCCAGATCCGCTGGTTGACCACGCTCTCGAGCAGCTCCTGCCGGCCCGACCGGGGCCGAGGGTCGATCTCACCAGCGGCGACGCGTCCCTCGAGCGCCTCGAGCGAGGTCTGCCCGGCCAGGATCGACGAGCCCAGGCTGCCGGCCCAGCCAGCATATCGCTCCTCGCGCCGTCGCTCCAGCTCCCCGCTCTCGATCATGTCGGCCGCGACGACGAGTGACCGGGCGAGTGTGTCGATCCCGCCGATATGGGCGTGGAACAGGTCGGTCCGGTCCATGCTCTGGCGGCGCAGCTTCGTGTCGAAGTTGAACCCGCCGGTGGTGAATCCTCCGGCCCGGACGATCTCATAGACGGCCAGCGACAGCTCGTCGACCGAGTTCGGGAACTGATCCGTGTCCCAGCCGTTCTGGTAGTCGCCCCGGTTGGCGTCGATGCTGCCGAAGATCCCATGGGCCAGGGCGTAGGCCACCTCGTGGTGGAAGCTGTGTCCGGCCAGCGTGGCGTGGTTCACCTCGAGGTTGACCTGGTACTCGTTCTCGAGGCCATGCCGGACCAGGAAGCCGTGGACGGTGGCGGCGTCGTAGTCGTATTGGTGCTTGGTCGGCTCCTGTGGCTTCGGTTCGATCAGGAGCATCCCGCCGAACCCGATCTTGTGCTTGTGCTCGGCGACCAGATGCAGGAACCGGGCGAGCTGCGCCCCCTCACGGGCCAGGTCGGTGTTGAGCAGGGTTTCGTACCCCTCGCGGCCGCCCCACAGGACGTAGTTGGCGCCGCCCAGCCGCTTGGTCGCTTCGAGCATCAGCTTGACCTGGGCCGCGGCGTAGGCGAACACGTCGGGATCGGGATTGGTCGCTGCCCCTGCCGCGTAGCGCGGATGTGAGAACACGTTGGCGGTGCCCCACAGAAGCTTCTTGCCGGTCCGCGCCTGGTGCGCCTCGGCCTGGTCGATCATCGCCTCGAGGTTCGCCTTCGACTCGGCGAAGGTCGATCCCTCGGGTGCGATATCCCGATCGTGGAAGCAGTAGTACGGGACGCCCAGCTTCTCGAGGAACTCGAATGCGGCGTCGAGCTTCGCCCTGGCGGCGGCCATGGGATCGGCCCGCGGGTCGAGCCATGGTCGGTCGAACGTCCCCGAACCGAACACGTCCGAACCGGCCCAGGCGAACGAGTGCCACAGGCAGACCGCGATCCGGAGGTGGTCCTCCATCCGCTTGCCGAGGATGATCCGATCGGGTCGGTAGACCTTGTAGGTGAGGGGTTCGGTCGAGTCCAGCCCGCCGAACGGGATCGGTCCCGCGACCTCGCTGAAGAATGCGTCGCCCACGTCCGATCCTCCCTGGTTCGCCGATCGCAGCGCGATCGAGTTCGTCGTCAGCCTGCCCGGCGAGTGTACCAAGCGCATTTGTGCGAGAGGAGCACAAACCGCCACATCGATGATCGCTGCGATACTGCGGCGAATGACCGAGCCACCCGGCGTACTGCTCCGACTCGCCGCGTTCACGACGGACCCGGCCGGCGGCAACCCGGCCGGTGTGTGGATCGGGTCCGCGCTGCCGTCGGCGGCCGACATGCAGCGGATCGCGGCCGAGGTCGGCTACTCCGAGACCGCGTTCGTGGCGCCCGATGGGTCGGACCTGCCCGGTCACTATCGAGTCCGCTTCTTCAGCCCACTGGCCGAGGTCCCGTTGTGTGGCCATGCCACGATCGCCGGCGCTGTCGCCCTCGGCGAGCGGGACCTGGCAGCTCCGCCCGACGGGCCGGTGCGGCCGGCGCGGGTCGTCCTGGCGACCAACGGCGGTCCGGTCGAGGTCACGGTCGTCGTGCGCGAGGACGGACCGACCGAGGCGACGCTGACCTCGATCGCGACCTGGGTCCGACCGGTGGAGCCAGACCTGCTGACGCGGGTGCTCGAGCTCATCGGCTGGCGCCCGGACGAGCTCGATCCCGACCTTCCGCCGGCGGTCGCCTTCGCCGGCGCGAAGCACCTCATCGTCGCGGCCCGCGACCTCGCCCGGCTGGCCGTCCTCGACTACCCGTTCGAACGACTCCGGACGCTCATGCTCGAGGCCGACCTGACCACGCTCCAGCTGGTCTGGCGGGAGGCCCCTGACCGGTTCCGGGCGCGCGATCCCTTCCCGGTCGGCGGCGTCGTCGAGGATCCCGCGACCGGGGCGGCGGCAGCGGCGCTGGGGGCCTACCTGCGCGCTCGTGGCGAGATCGTCGCGCCCGCCACCTTCGAGATCGTGCAGGGCGTGGAGATGGGCCGTCCGGGCCGGCTCACGGTCTCGATCGTGCCCGGCGAGGACGGCGTGCGCGTGACGGGCAGCGCGGTCCCGATCTGACCGGTCGATCGGTCGACCGGTCAGCCGCGGACGCGGAAGGGCCCCGGCGCCCCATCCGGTCGGAAGGAGGGGAGGGGAGCCGGGGCCTGGGCCTGGTCCGATCGGATCAGACGCGGCCCTTCGGAACCGTGTGCCAGTACGTCTTGTTGAACACGATCTTGCCGAGATGCCAGAGCTGGTTCGGCTTCGGCGGCTTCGGCGGGTGGTCGTAGTCGAACTGGAGGAGCGTGCCCTTGCCGTCACCGATCTCGAAGAAGCACATCACTTTGCCGAGGTAGTCGCCGTGCTTGGGGTCGACGGTCCGACCTTCGACGGCGGCGACGATCCGTTCGGTCACGACCGGAGCCTCGAAGTGGGCGGTCGAGCCGGCCTTGGACAGGGGCAGGTCGGTCGCGTCGCCGAGCGCGAACACGTCCGGTCGGCCGCCGACCTGCAGGGTGGCCCGGTCCGTCGGCAGCCAGCCGCCGGGCGCGGGCGCCAGTCCCGAGTCCATCAGGAACTGCTGGCCCTTGTGCGGTGGGACGAGGATGAGCAGCTCGTAGGGGAGCTCCTCGCCCTCGAGGCTCTGGACGACATGGTGCTCGGCGTCGATCGCCTCGACGTTGAAGAAGGTGTGGAGCTCGATGCCCTTGCTCTCCAGGATCGGGGTCACCATCTCCGACACGCTCTCGATGGTGAACGCGCGCCCGATCGGCGAGCAGAAGTGCAACTCCGACTTGTCGCGAAGCCCTCTCTCGCGCAGTTCCGCCTCGATCAGGAAGGCGACCTCGAGCGGAGCCGGCGGGCATTTGTAGGGCATCCCGGCGATGCCGATGACGATCCGCCCGCCGGTGAAGGCGTCGAGCGCCTTGCGGAGTTCCAGGGCGGCCTCGGCCGTGTAGAAATGCTGGGCCTCGGTGTCGAAGTGCTCGATCGCCTCGGGCACGATCCGCGACCCGGACGCCACAACGAGGTAGTCGTATGACAGCTGAAGGCCGTCGACCAGGTGGACCGTCTTCGTCGGCTCGTCGACGCCGGAGATCTCGCCGACGACGAGATTCACCCGATGGTTGAGCAGCCCCCGCTCGGGTCGCTGAAGCTTCTCGGCGCGCTCGCTGCCCATCGCGATGTACATGAAGCCTGGCTGGTAGACGTGTTTGCCGGTCTGGTCGACGACTGTGATCGAGACCGCGCCGGCCTTGATCTGGCGGCGCAGCTTCTTGGCCAGGAGGTTGGCGGTCAGCGTGCCCCCCACGCCGCCGCCGAGGATGAGGATCCGCTTCATCAGGTGCCTCAGTGCGTCTTCTCGACGATGATCTCGTCGTAGCCGTCGCGAGTTGCGACCTCGATGAGACGGTGACCCGCCTTCTCGACCCACTTCGGGATATCGGACTTGCTGCCGGTGTCCGAGCTGTAGACCGCGATGACCTGTCCCGGCGCACTTTCGCGGATCGCCCGGATCAGCTCCATCAGCGGGCCGGGGCAGTAGCTGCCGCGGGCGTCGACCGTCCGGGTCGGGCCCGGGGCGGTGAGGGTGTCGGTCATGGCGGAACGTCCTTCCTAGATGAACAGCGAGGCGTCGGCCTCGGTCATGAGCGCGATCGCGGTCGCGGCGCCGGCCGGCTCACCCATCTCGTCGATGAGGTCCTCGCGCTTGAGTCCGAACATGTCCATCGTCATCTGGCATGGGATGAATTCCACGCCGAGGGCGGTGGCGGCCTCGAGCAGCTCGCGCGGGCTGGCGACGTTGTACTGCTTACGGAGCGAGCCCATCATCCAGGGCCCCATCCCCATGAAGTTCATCTTGCTGAGCTTCAGGTGATCGATGCCCGGACGCTGCATCAGCGTGAGCATCTTCTGCATCCAGTTGTCACCGACGATCCGCTTCTGGTCCTTGACGAACGGGAGCAGGCCCCAGAAGGTCACGAAGACCTTGCACTGGACGCCGCTGGCGGCGGCCGTCGACGACAGGATCATGACCGGCCAGACCTTGTCCAGCTCGCCCGACCAGTTGATGATGACCAGTTCCTTGGTCTTGACCGGCTGGTCGAGCTCGGCCTCAGGGGTCGGCTCCGGCACGCCCTCGACATCGGCGATGGCCTGGGCGAGCGGATCGACCGGGGTCGTCGCGGGACGCGCCGTGGTGGTCGTGGTCATGGCTGGTGCCTCACTTCCGACGAAGGACGAAGCGGAAGACGCCGCCGTCCACTGACTGCTCGACGAGTTCATGGCCGGTCGTCCGTGACCATGCCGCGAAGTCCTTGACGGACCCGGCGTCCGTGGCGAGGACTTCGATCAGGTCACCGGACGCGACCGTCTTGATCGCCTGGGCGGTCTTGACGATCGGCATCGGGCAGGACAACCCGCGCGCGTCGACCTGGGTGTTGATCTGGAGCGTCATCGCAACGTTCCTCCTTGTGGGGCTAGATGAAGACGACCTGACCCTCGCCGGCGTTGAGGTAGAAGGCGGTCACGCCTTCGACCCCGTCGACCAGCGGATCGAGGTCGGCCTGTTCGATCTGGAGCAGGTCCATCGACAGCGAGCACGCCTGGATGTCGATCCCGCCGAGCTGCTTGGCCTGGCGCAGGGTCTCGGCCCAGCTGGCCTGTCCGGCCGCGCGAAGCGCGTGAACGGCCTGCCGGCCCACCTCGCCCGCCTCCGCGACGAGGCCGTGGTCGGTGTCGATCCGGTCGGCCCGGAAGGCGTCGAGGGCCCAGTACTGGAGGAAGACGTTGACCGGCTTGCCAAGCGCGGCGGCACCGGCGGTCAGGACCGCGGCGGCCTGGAGCTTGTCGTCGGTGCCGGAGAAGAGAACCAGGTTCAGGGGCTCATCCATGGCGTGTTACCTCGTTGAGCGGATGGGAACGGACGATCGCCGGGTCGCACCGGGCAGGACAGCAGCGGTTTGGACAGGGGCGTTGACCGAGTTGGCGGCCATCTGGCCGAGCCGGGTCAGCCGTCGCTCGAGGACGGACCGCATCAGGGCGCAGGCGACCATCACGTCCGGGTCAGCCAGTCGGTAGCGGACCTCCCGACCCTCGCGCTCGGCTTCGACCATGCCGGCGGCCCGGAGCACCGCGAGGTGCTGGGACACGTTCGGCTGGCTGGCGCCGATCAGCTGCGCCAGGCGCCCGACCTCGATCGGTCCGCGCACGAGCGCGTGAAGGATCTCGAGGCGGCGCGGGCTGGCCAACGTCTTGAGGACCTCAGCCTGGAGGATCGTGATCTCGTCCATGGCCTGACTATCGACATATGCGCAGACGTTGATGAGTGCCGCTCGGCCCGA
>JBBQJL010000012.1:0-60983 GCA_038325875.1 Candidatus Limnocylindrales bacterium | reverse complement strand
CCCCCACGCCACCCGCCTCCGAACCCCCGGACGCACACGCCCCCCCCCCCCCCACCCACCACGCGCCCCCCCCACCCCCGGCCCCCCCCCCCCCCCCCCCCCCCCCACCCCCCCCCCCCCCCCCCCCCCGCCCCCCCCCGCCCCCCCCCCCCGCCGCGCTGCCGGCGGGACCCATCAGGGCAGGGTTCCGGATGAGGATCTCGTTCGGGCGCTCGCGGTGACCGATCCACAGCTGGTCGGGTTGCTCCGAGTCCCAGGCTGCCGCGGCCAGCGACCCGTCGATCTCGTAGCGCAGCGAGTTCTTCCGGCCGGGGCTGATCTGGGACAGGCTCACGGCCCCTCGCGCCCCGTTGGCGAAGCGGAGCAGGACCGAGGCGACATCCTCGGTCGTCATCGCCCGGTCGACCGTGTCGGCGCTTCGCTCCGTGGAGAAGCTCTCGACCGGACCGCGCGGCTGGCGACGGGTCTCGATGAACGTGGTCAGGTCGGCCATGACCGCGACGATGGGTTGGCCGGTGATGAAGGTCATCAGGTCCAGCCAGTGCGACCCGATGTCGCCGACGGCCCGCAGGCCGCCGCCCTTGTCCGGCTCGAGTCGCCAGTTCCAATCGGTGTCGAGCAGGAGCCAGTCCTGGAAGTAGTGGCCGGTCACCAGCCGGACATCGCCGAGCGCCCCTCCGGCGACCTCTTCCTGGAGGTGCTGGTTGAGCGGGTAGAAGCGGATGTTGAAGTTGACCGCCGCGACCCGGCCACTCGCCGCGGCGAGGGTCACCAGCTCGGCGGACTCGGTGGCGTCCATCGCCAGCGGCTTCTCGCATACGACGTGGCGGCCGGCCGCCAGGATCGCCTTGACCTGGGGCACGTGGAGGTGGTTCGGCGAGGTGACGTGGACGACCTCGACCCGATCGTCGGCCAGGAGCGCTTCGAGAGTCGGATAGGCTTGCGCGACGCCGAGGGCCGACGCCCTGGCCGCGCCTCGCTCCGGGCTGCTGCCGAGGACGCCGTGGACGAACACGCCGATCCGGCGCAGGGCTTCGACATGGACCGTGCCGATGAAGCCCGTCCCGATGACCGCGGCGCCGATCCCGGAGATCGCGCTCATGACCACCTCTCTGCTGCGGGTCGTCCCCAGGTTGACGACAAGCCTAACTGCGAGCGGGCCTGGCCTACAGCGTCCGGACTCGGGGATCCCAGTCCTCGGGCATGATCGGCGCGACCTCCACGCTGCTGGCGACGTCCACCGGCTCGTTCCGCTCACCTGATTCGATAGTCGAGACCATCACGTCGAGGACGTGGAAGCCCAGCTCACCCGACGCCCGCTCCGGCCGGTCCGCACGGATGGCCTGGGCCAGCTCGGCCACGCCCGTCCCGCGAGTGCCCTTCGCAGCGATGGACGCCACGGTCTCGACGGCGTCGGCGCGGTGGACGACCAGGTCGCCCGAGAACTGGTTCGGGTCGGGCACGACCAGGGTGGCATCGGTGCCGGTCACCTCGAACTGGGTGCGCTGGAGCTGTGAGTCGAAGCTGAACACGCACATCGCGGTCTGGCCGCTCTCGAACTCGTACAGCGCGCCGACATGGGTCGGCACAGTCACGTCGAACCGTTGACCGGCGCGCGGGCCTGAACCGACCATCCGCGAATCCCTGGACTTCGACGTCGTGGCAACGACCCGGGCGACCGGTCCGAACAGCTGGACGAGCGTCGTCAGGTAGTACGGGCCGATGTCGAACAGCGGCCCGGCTCCGTCCTGGAACAGAAAGTCCGGGTTCGGGTGCCACGACTCGGGGCCGGGGCCCTGCACCAGGGTCAGCGCGGTCATCGGCCGGCCGAGACCGCCCGTCTCGACGAACCGGCGGGACGCCTGCAGCGAGGCGCCCAGAAAGGTGTCCGGCGCGCAGGCGACCCGTCGACCGGCCGCCCGGGCGGCCTCCAACAATCGAGCGCCATCACCTCGGTCGAGCGCGAACGGCTTCTCGCTCCAGACGTGCTTGCCAGCGTCGATCGCCAGGATGGCGACCTCTACATGCGCGCTGGGGATCGTCAGATTGACGACGAGCTCGATCTCGTCGTCGGCGAGCAGCTCCGCCAACGATCCCGCCCGGGTGACCCCGAACGCGTCGGCCTGGCCTCGGGCTCGCGCCTGGTCCATGTCGGCGACGAAGCGCACGTCGAGGTCCGGGAACGCGGTCATGTTCCTGAGGTACTCGCTGCTGATGTTGCCCGCACCGACCACCCCGACGACGACGGGACCGGACCCGCTCATGCGAGACCTTCGGCCGTCAGGTAGGCGTAGCTGTCGGCCACCGCCTCGAAGCGGTCCGTCCGGGCGTCGTCGAGCTCGACGACGCGCAGGGCGGTCGGTGCCGCCGCGATGATCGCGCGGACCGGCAGTGAGCCCCGACCGAGCGCGACCTGGTCCTTGTTCTCAGTGCTGAATGGGCCGTCCTTGAGGTGCAGCGCCCGCACCCGCTCGCCGAGCCGGCCGATCAACGCGACCGGGTCCTGCCCACCCACCGCGGCCCAGTAGGTGTCCACCTCGAGGATCACCTCCGGGTCGAGTTCGTCGGCCAGGACCTCCAGCGCCGTCCGGCCGTCGATGACGCTCTCCAGTTCGTAGGCATGGTTGTGGTAGCCGATCCGGACGCCGTGGTCGGCGGCGATCCGGGCTGCGGCATTGAACTCGGCGGCGACCTCCGCCACGCTCTCGAGCGTCGCGAAGCGAGCTGCCTCGACCGAAGGATCGATGACGGTCCCGATACCGATCGCGCGGGCGGCAGCGAAGATCGGAGCGGCGTCCCTCCCGATGAAGCTTGCGTGCGTGGTCGGTGCCGCCAGCCCGGCCGCCGTGAGGCCGTCGCTCAGGGCTGCCCCGAAGGACGTGAAGTCATACGGCTCGACCTGTCGGTAGCCGATCTGGGCGATCCGGGCGAGCGTGCCGGGGACGTCCTCCTTGAGCGCTTCGCGCACCGTGTAGAGCTGGACGGACAGCAGGGACGTGTTCACGGTCCTCCTCGGGTTTCACGACACTCGGCGATCCCGGTCGCGCGGTCAGCGACGCTCGTCGTCGGACGTTCGGCGCTCGGCATACCGTTCTGACGTGAGAGTACCGCGCCGTGGCATCGACCTCACCCCATTGACGCGGACCGACCGGGCGTTCTATGCTCACCCCGTTCCCACCGAGGCCTGCGCAGCGGAGCGATTCCGCGCGAGCCAACGGCCTCGCCCTATCCCTGTTCGTGAGTTCCCCCGAAGATGCCTTCCACCGGTCCCGACCAGCGCGATCAGCGCGCCCGCAATCGTCGTCCGCGTCGACGCCCCCAGGGCGCGACGCGTCCACCGGTCTCCGAGTCCGATGAGATGCAGGAGATCGAGGCTGCCCGCGAGCGCAACGATCTGAACATCTCCGAGCTTGGCGCGATGTCGGAGAAGGAGCTGCGGGCCGTCGTCCTGGAGCTCGAGCTCGACTCCGACGCCGACGAGCGCCGTGAGGATCTGCTCGATCGGATCCTCCAACGCCAGACCGAGAACGCCGGCCACGACTACGCGACCGGCATCCTCGATATCGTCGACGAGGGCTTCGGGTTCATGCGCCGGCACGGCCTGCTGCCGAGTCCGGACGACGTGTACGTCTCGTCCAGCCAGGTCCGACGCTTCGGCCTGCGCATCGGCGACCGGGTGTCCGGCGCCGTGCGCGCGCCGCGCGAGGCCGAGAAGTACTGGGGCCTCCTCCGGGTCGACTCGGTCAACGGCGTCGATCCGGCCGCAGCGGCCCGCCGGCCCCACTTCGGCGACCAGACTCCGATCCACCCGGACAAGCTGCTCAACCTCGAGTCGGACCCGAAGAACCTCAGTCAGCGCCTGATCAACCTGGTCAACCCGATCGGCAAGGGCCAGCGCGCGCTCATCGTCAGCCCGCCGAAGGCCGGCAAGACCATGCTCCTCAAGCACATCGCCAACGGGATCACCACGAACTACCCGGAGATCCTCCTCATGGTCGCCCTCATCGGCGAGCGACCCGAGGAGGTGACCGACATGCGTCGGAGCGTCAAGGGCGAGGTCATCAGCTCGACCTTCGACGAGCCGACCGAGAACCACACCCACGTCGCCGAGATGGCCCTCGAGATCGCCAAGCGCCAGGTCGAGACCGGCCGCGACGTGGTCATCCTGCTCGACTCGATCACCCGTCTCGCGCGCGCCTACAACCTGGCCCTGCCGCCGAGTGGGCGGACCCTGACCGGCGGCCTCGACCCGATCGCCCTGTACCCGCCGAAGCGCTTCTTCGGCGCCGCCCGGAACATCGAGGAGGGCGGCAGCCTGACGATCATCGGGACCTGCCTGGTCGACACCGGCTCGCGGATGGACGACGTCATCTACGAGGAGTTCAAGGGCACTGGCAACTCGGAGCTCATCCTCGATCGGCGGCTCGCCGAGAAGCGGATCTTCCCGGCCATCGACGTCCAGCGCTCCGGTACCCGGCGCGAGGAGCTGCTCCTCGAGGAGGGCACCCTCAAGATGGTCTGGACGATGCGTCGGATGCTGTCCGCGGTCGGCACCAACGAGGGCATCGAGCTCCTCCTCAACCGGCTGTCCAAGACCGACAACAACGCCCAGTTCCTGGCCGGCTTGACAAAGACCCTCGACGCTGGAGCGTGATCCTGTCGACGGCCTGATCCAGGCCTCGGAGGGTTTGCCAGTCCCGAGCCCCGTCTGCTACCGTGGGGAGGACATCGGGACGGTTCGGCGCAAGGTTCGGACCACCCGCGCGTACAGAGACCCCAGCTCCGATAGCGCGACCCGACCGGACGGCGAACCCCCAGCGCCACTTCTCCGCGAAGCCGTCCGCTCCCCCAGGAGACCGTATTGCAGAACGCGACGGTCCGGGCCCGCGACGCCCTTCGGCGCCACAGGCCTGACCGCACTCCGTCCACTACCGGCGCCATCCGTTCCCTCCGACTGCGGAGTGTGGCGGTGACGCGCAGCGTGGTCGCCCGGATCGATGCTCTCGGGTCGAGTCCAGCGAGCCGCCCCGTGATCACCCATGGCGCACACCGCGTCACCCGGCGCGAACGGATCGGCAACCGACTCGGCCTCACTCCCGCCTGGACCGAGGCCCGGCGCGGCCGGTTGACCGGCCGCGAGCGGCTGCTGCCGATCGGCGTGGCTCTGCTCGTCCTATTCGGGTCGCTCAGCTCGATCGCCGTGCCGGCACCCATCGGCGCCGTCGGCGGCACCCAGGGCGGCGGCGAGGCCCCGCGACTTGCCGTGGCGGGTCTCGAGAACGGTGACGCCGGATACGACAGCGGCGTCGGCGTCGATGGGGCGGTCATCGACCCTGCCGGGGCCGCCCGGCTCGATATCACCGGTGAGGCCAACGCCGAAGCCGCCCAGCCCGCCGGCCCGTACCTCGCCGACGGGACCCTGCTCAAGCCGATCGCGGTCGACACGTCGGTCGCCGACAGCTCCGACGCCCTTCGCTCCTACCGCGTCCGGTCGGGTGACACGCTGACCGGGATCGCGCGCCACTTCGGTGTGTCGATGATGACCCTGTGGTGGGCGAACCACCTCAAGTCGAAGGACTCGCTCAAGGTCGGCCAGAAACTCGTCATCCCGCCGGTCGACGGCACGGTCCACGTGGTCAAGGCCGGCGAGACGCTGGCCAAGATCGCCGATGCCGCGAACGTCTCGGCGGCGGACATCATGTCATTCAACGGGATGACCGATGAGACCGTCACGGTCGGCCAGACGCTCATCCTGCCGGGTGGCCACGGCAAGCCGATCCCGACGCCCAAGCCGCAGCCTCGGACCTCGAACGGCGGCGGTGGTGGTGGCGGCGGTGGTGGTGGCGGCGGCCCTGTCCCGCGCCAGTACAGCGGCGGCGTGTTCGCCTGGCCGCTGCCGGGCGGCACGATCAGCCAGTACTTCCACTACGGGCACCCCGCGCTGGACATCCAGGCGCCGTACGGCTCGCGGATCATCGCCGCTGCATCCGGCACGGTCATCTTCGCCGGCTGGAAGAACAACGGCGGCGGCTACCAGGTCTGGATCGCGCATGGCTCCGGGCTGTTCACCACGTACAACCACATGTCGGCGATCACCGTCGGCAACGGGCAGCACGTCGGGCGCGGCGAGCAGGTCGGCCGAGTCGGTGCGACCGGCTGGGCCACCGGCCCGCACCTCCACTTCGAGGTCTGGCGCGGCGAGGTCTGGGGCGGCGGCTACCGGGTCAACCCGCTCGGCTATCTCTAGCCGAACGACCGCGGTCCTCATCCGACCGACCGCGGTCTCCGGCCTGGGACGATCGCGCTGATGTTCCTCGATCGGGTCAAGATCAACCTGCGTGCGGGCTCGGGCGGCGACGGCGCGGCGACGTTCCGGCGCGAGGCCCACGTCCCGCGCGGTGGGCCTGACGGGGGCGACGGGGGACGCGGGGGCTCGATCCAGCTGCGGGTCGATCCGGGCCAGACCACCCTGCGCGACTTCCGCCAGCACCACCACTTCCGGGCCGGCTCCGGCGGCCGGGGGAGCGGGTCCAGACGGCATGGCAAGGCCGGCGAGGACCTGGTCCTGACGGTCCCGCCGGGGACGGCGGTCTATGAGGACGAGACCGGCGAGCTGCTCGCCGACCTGGTGTCGAGCGAACAGCTGGCGATGGTCGCCAAGGGTGGCCGAGGCGGACTGGGCAACGTCCATTTCGCGACCTCGACCCATCAAACGCCGAAGCACGCCCAGAAGGGTGAGCCGGGCGACGAGCTGTGGATCCGTCTCGAACTGCGCCTGATCGCCGACGTCGGGTTGGTCGGGCTGCCCAACGCCGGCAAGTCGACTCTGCTGGCCGCGATGACCGCTGCCCGTCCCAAGATCGCCGACTACCCGTTCACCACGCTCGAGCCGAACCTCGGGGTGCTCGACCTCGGCGACGAGGACGAACGCCGACCCACGATCGCCGACGTCCCGGGCCTGATCGAGGGCGCCAGCCTGGGCGCCGGTCTCGGCCATGCCTTCCTCCGTCACGTCGAACGGACGCGGATCCTGGTCCACGTCGTCGACGGCTCCGATCGAGACCCGGAGTGGTCCCACGCGGTCATCCGCGACGAGCTCGAGGCGCACGATCCAGTCCTCCTCGAGAAGCCGATCGTGGTCGCCTTCAACAAGATGGATCAGCCCGCAGCCGCAGCCGCCTGGCCGGCCTTTCGCGCCGCCCGCAAGCGTGACGGGATCGCCTGTGTCGCGATCGCCGCGGCAACCGGTCAGGGAGTGCCCGATCTCCGGGCGCTCATCGCCGCACGACTGCCGGATGCCGACGATCTCGGGACCCCGCCGGAGCCGGCCGGCGTGGTCGTCCACCGGATCGAGTCGCTCGGGGACGGGTTCGTGGTCGTCCGCGAGTCCGATGGGGCATTCCGCGTGCGCGGCAAGCGGATCGAGCGGATCGCCGCCCAGACCGATTTCGACATCGACGAGTCGGCCGACCGCTTCCAGCGCGACCTCGGGCGCCTCGGGATCGACGCCGAGCTCCGACGTGCCGGCATCGTGGCCGGCGACACCGTTCGGATCGGTGCGGTCGCCCTCGAGTGGGACCGCGAAGCCTGGGAGCCCGAATGACCGGTCCCGCCGCGATCGGGATCCTGGGCGGCACGTTCGACCCGATCCACATCGGCCACCTGGCCATCGCCGAAGAGGCGCGCGAGACGCTCGGCCTCGAGCGGGTGCTGTTCGTTCCGGCGCGGGTCCCGGTCCACAAGCCCGGCGCCCGGGTCGCGGCGGCGGCGGATCGGGTCGCGATGGTGTCGGCCGCCATCGCCGGGAATCCCGCCTTCGCGATCGAGCGCGCCGAGGTCGACCGGCCTGGGCCGTCGTATGCGGTCGACACGCTCGAGGGGCTGACTGCCGCAGCGCGCGCGGAGGGTCGCCCGACCGAGTTCACGTTCATCCTGTCGGCCGAGGCCTACGCCGGCCTGGCAACCTGGCACCGACCAGACCGGCTGCTCGAGCTATGCCGGCTGGCGGTCGTCCCACGCCCGGGCGCCGCGCCGGCCGATCCCGTTGAGATGGAGCGTGTCGTCCCCGGCGCAGCCGCCCGGACGGTCGTGCTCGACGGGCCGTCGCTGGCAGTCTCGGGCAGCGCGATCCGGGCCCGGATCGCCGCCGGTCGGTCGATCCGCTACCTCGTCCCCGATGCGGTCATCGCCTACATCGGCGACCATCGCCTCTATCAGACCGCCGACAGCCCCCGATGAGGACCACCAGACCGTGACCGATCCAGCCGCACCGTCGGCCAAGCCCGCCCGGGTGACGCCGGAGCCGACGACCAAGCCGAAACCCGCCGGCGCGACGACCTCGAAGCCGAAGGCGACGACGAAGCCGACGACGCCGAAGGCGAAGCCCAAGGTGGCTTCGGCTGCTGTCGCGAGGCCGAAGGCCGCCAGCTCGAAGGTCACCGCGGTCAAGCCTGCCGCCGCCGTGAAGTCGCGGCCCGGGCTCCCGGCTCGAGACAAGCCGGCAGGGCATGGTCGCAAGGAATCACTCGATATCGCTCGTCGGGTCGTCGAGCTGGCCGAGGACAAGAAGGCCGCCGAGATCGTGCTGCTCGACCTTGGCGAGTTGACGACCCTGGCCGACGCATTCGTCATCTGTTCGGGCGGGTCCGAGCGGCAACTCGATGCGATCGCCGACGGGATCGTGTCGGGCCTCCGGGAGCAGGGCGTACGTCCGATCGGTCGCGAGGGCGTGGCCGCGTCGCACTGGGTCCTGCTCGACTTCGGCGGCGTGATCGTCCACATCTTCACTCCGCCGGAGCGCGACTTCTACGAACTTGAGAAGCACTGGTCCGAGGCGCGCACCGTCCTTCGCGTCCAGTAGCACCCTCCCGGCGGACCCCTCCCGATGCAGTCGACCGGGGTAGTACTGTCGGGTCATGTCCGGGGTGGTCCGGTCCAGCGTTGAATCCGGTTCCGGGCGTCACCAGGCGCTCACTCCAGAGGTCGGACCGGATGTCGCGCACCCGAGAGCGCTGCCCCCGCTGCACCAGCAAGCTCGTCGTCAGTCGATTCGACACGGCCTTCCGGCTCGACGACAGCTCCGAGCGACTGTGCTTCGGCATCCCGGGCAGCCTGTGCCAGGGTTGCGTCCAGCTGTTCGTCGATCCCGATCTGCTCGACCTGCTGGACCTCGACCGCGCCGTCTGCACGTTCGCCATCGAGAGCGATCTCGTTCTCCAGGAGCAGGCCTGGTCCTCCGGCCGATAGGTCGTCGAGCCCGCTAGGCCGGAACCCTCGCCGGCGACGCCACCCGGGTCGCCAGCCAGGCCGTGAACGCGAGTCGCCGCGTCGGCTCCCCGACCATCGTGCCCCGGGCTCCCTTCACCGTCGCATCGAGATCGAGCAGTCCGTCCAGCGCACCCTCGAGTTCCTCCGGGGTCCACCCCGCCGCCTGTTTCGCCAGCTGCTCGGCGCGGAACGGATGGAGCTTCATGACCCGCGGCAGCTCGCTGATCCGCGTGCCCGTTTCGACCAGATCCGCCACTTCGAGCAGCTCTCGGATGCGACGGTGGAGCTGGACCAGGACGACCGGCTCGGGGGTCACATCAAGGACGCGCTCGAGCAGGTCGGCCGCATCGCGGGTCCGCCGGAGGGCGATGAGGTCGAGGAGAGCCCAGGTCGAGGCCGGCACGGCCTCCGCCACCAGCGCCCGCACATCGTCCGCCGTGACCGGGCCGTCCGGCCGGTACAGGGCGAGCTTGTCGAGCTCCTGGGCGGCCAGCTGACCCTGTCGGCGACGATCCACGTCGCCCTCCCGGACGAAGGCGCCGACCCGCTCGGCGAGGACCTGGGCGGCCCCGCGCTCGAGGGTCATCCGGCGCTCGGCGGCCCGATCCTCGATCCAGTGCGCCATCCGGCCCGAGTTCGGCGCCGCGAACCCGCGGACCTCGCCGCCCGCGGACTGGATCGCACCGGCGAGCGTGGCCCGATCACCCGTCAGACGACCCTCCTTCGGGAAGCGCTCGAGCCCATCGACGAACACAAGGGCGTTGCCCGGGGCGATCAGGGCCAGCGTCGCGATGAGCTCCTCACGGTTGGCCTTCGCCCGGATGAGCGGGGCGGGATCGGCCACGATGGCCAGGGTGCCGCCACCGAACATCGCGCCGGTCGCTACGCGCTCACCGATGGCCGCCGCGGAAGTGGTCGCCCCGGTCACCCGCCAGCGGTCGAGCGGTGGTTCATCGGGCCCGACGGCGCTCCTCGCCAGTGCGATCGCCGCCTGGTCGATGGAGTAGGTGTCGTCCCCGAAGTAGTAGGCCAGGGTAGTCGGCGGTCCGGATGTCATCAGCCCGATGATACGGGCCCGGCCCGCGGTGGCGGGATCCCACACGAGAAGGCAAGTCGGGGCGCGTCGATCGCCAGGACGCGCGCAGGCGGCTCGGGCGGGACCGCTCCGGCCGGGCGTTCCGACCGCGCCGCGCCGGCGACTCGCTCCGGCCGCACCGTGAGCCCGTGCACGCCGTCAAACGTGACCTCCACGCTCCCGTTGAGGTCCGTCCGGAGCACGGTCGCACCTCGCGCGGCCACCCGGTCGAGCGTCGCCCTGGTGGGATGTCCGTAGGGATTGCCCGCGCCCGCCGAGGCGACCGCGATCCTCGGCCGGACGGCGTCGAGGAAGGCGCCGGTCGACGAGGTCCGGCTGCCGTGGTGGGCGATCTTGAGCAGGTCGACCCGAGGCAGCTCCCGGGCGAGCAGGATCGGATCGATCTCCTCCTCGATGTCGCCGGCCAGCAGGAATCGTTCCCTGCCCACCTCGCCGAGCAGGACGATCGACACGTTGTTGATCGCCGTCCCGCCGTCGGCCGGCTCGCGCGGGACCTTGCCCGGATCCGGCCACAGGACGTGGAACCGGATCTGGTCGAGCTCGAAGCGGTCGCCGGTCGCCAGGCGATCAGGCTGGAGCCCAAGCCCGCGCAGGGCGGCCTGCCACGCCCGATAGCCTGGTCCCGGCCCGATCATCCCCGGCTCGAACGTGCGGCCGACGCGATACCGCTCGAGGAGCAGGGCCAGTCCGGCGACGTGATCCTCGTGAGGGTGAGTCAGAACCAGCAGGTCGATCCGTCGGTCCCATGGCGGGAGCCGTGCGTCAAGCGCGACCAGGAGTCGGTCGGGGTCTGGCCCGCCGTCGACCAGGAGCCGACCGCCACGACCGCCCTCGACCAGGATCGCGTCGCCCTGGCCGACGTCGAGGACCGTCACCCGCACCTGGCCGTCGGGCCGGTTGGCTGCCGCAAGCAGGATGACCACGAGACTCATGGCGAGGGACGCGGCCAGGAACCGGATGGCCCGTCGGCGACGGACGTTGGCGGTTGCGGGCGGCTTCGAGGCGGTCGTCGGCCTGGCCGGCCGGTCGGGCGCGCGGGGCTCGGTCGGCGACCGGATCGAGCTCAGGCGGTGTCGGCCCTTGATCGCCCCGAGCACGGCGACGGCGACCAGGACGCCGGCCACGCTGCCCCACGGCGGCGCCAGCGTGATGCTCGCGAACGGGAGCGCCGCGGCCGTACGGACCAACGCGACCATGATCGCCAGGACCAGCCAGCCGGGCAGGCCGAGGATGACGGCGACCGCTCCGGGCGCACCCGCCTGGGTCAGCCAGCCCCCGATGAGTGCGATGGTCCCAGCCGCCATCGCCGGTGGCACGAGCGGCACGACGACCAGGTTGACGACGGGCGCGAGGACGGCGAACCGTCCGAAGCCGGCGAGGACGAGCGGCAATGTCGCCGCCTCGGCTGCGAACGAGACGCCGAGACTCTCGGCGAGCCAGCCCGGCAGCCGGCCGCCATGCCACGTCCGAAGCCGCTCGGTGATCGGCGTCGCCCAGGCGATCAGCCCCGCGGTCGCGAGGACGGACAGCTGGAAGCCCGCGTCGGTCACCGTCCGCGGGTCCGCGACCAGCAGCAGGACCACCGCCCAGCCGAGCGCCGTGGCCGCCGCGCCGGCCCGACCTGATTCACGCGCGAGGAGCACGACGGCCGCCATCGCCGCGGCCCGGACCACCGACGGGGACGCGCCGGCTGCGACGGTGTAGGCCACGATCGCCACGAGGGTCACGACCGAGCGGCTGCGCCGACCCATCCGGCCGCGCACGAGCGCACCAACGAGCGACCCGACGATCGCGATGTTCCAGCCCGAGATCGCCACGACGTGACTGACGCCGGCTGTCGTGAAGGCGGCCGCCAGGTCACGGTCGACCCGGTCGCGCAGGCCGATGAGGATCCCGGCAGCCAGGCCGGCCTCGGGTTCGGGGAGCGATCTGGTCAGCGCCTCGCCCGAGGCCCTGCGAGCCGCCTCGATGCCGGACGCGGTGCTGCCGTCCGATCCAAGGCGATCCAGCGATCGCGCTCGCAACGTCGCGGCGACCCCGATCCGCCTGAGGTAGGTGCCGTAGCCGCCGTCATCCGCGGGAAGCGGATCGAGGCGACCGCCGGCCTGGACCCGATCGCCGGGCACGATCTCCGGGTAGCGCGGGAGGGTGGCGGCGACGCGCAGGCCGCTGGCGTCGATCTCGAGCGTCGCGGCTTGCTGCCCGCCCCTTGGCGTGCCCACACCCACCACGAGCGCGGTCCACGGCCCGGCCCCGTTCGGGATCGCCGGTGCGACGGGTGCCGGACCACTGACGACCAGCCGGATGGCGATCGCCGCGCAACCGATGAGGACCGGCAGCAACACCCGCGCACGGGCGCGGAGCCCGTGTCGCGTCTTGGGGATGGCGTGGGCGGTCGCCGCGAGGCCGGCACCGAGGGAGGCCAGGGCGACCGCGAGGGCCAGACCGGTACCCGTGCCGAGCCGCTCGACGACCACCGGCACCCCGAGCGCGGCGATGACCGTCCCGATCGCCAGCCAGCCAGCCCTCGGCATCACGTCCCCTCGCGCCGTCAGCGGACGGTGACGAGGTCGCGTAGCTTCTCGAACGTCGACGGTCCGACGAGTTTGCGGGTCCGCAGGTCGTCCACGGCGGTGAATGGCTGATCGGTCCGGGCGGCGATGATCTTCGCTGCGGTGACCGGGCCGATGCCCGGCAAGCTGTCGAGCTCAGTGGCGGTCGCGCGGTTCAGGTCGATCGGCCCCGTGGCGGTGCTCCCACCTGCGCCCCCTCCGCCGCCCGAACCCGAGCCGTCCGCCGTGCTGCCGCCAGCCGTCGTCGGTGGACTCGCATCGCCCGCGGGATCATCGCGAGACGGCACCAGGACCCGATCCCCATCGGCGAGTCGGGCCGCGAGGTTCAATCGCGCGGTCGCCCGGGTCGCGTCAACGCGCGGTCCGTAGCCGCCCGCGGCGGCGATGGCGTCGGCGACGCGCTGCCCCGCGCCGAGCCGATAGACGCCCGGATGGACCACCGCTCCCGCAACCTCGACGATGACCTCGCCCCGCCCGAAGCTGCTGTCCGCCGCTGACAGGGAGCCGCCAGGATCCGCCGATCCTCCCCCGACCGACGAAGGCACCGCGACCTGCGGGCTGCCTCCGCCAACGAGTAGGACGCCGGCGAGCGCCAGCCCGACCATCACGATGGCCGCGCCGCCGACGACCCACGGGACGGGGACACCGGCAAGGTCCGGCGAGAAACCACCAGGCGCCGACGCTGGCGTGGTCTGATCGGTCGGGCTCGGAGCCTCGAGGGCACGCCAGGGCGTGGCATTGCGATCCACGAAAGGGGACCTCCCCGGCGGGACTCGGGGCGGGCACAGCGGTTGCCGCCCGCCGCGTCGGGGGCACTTCCGACGTGGCGGGCGTCGGCCGTACAGTAGCCCCGGACCCTTAGCTGCGACTTATCGTGAGCGCTGCCTGGACTGGCGATGCCGAGCCCACATGGGCTGCTCTGTCGACCACGCGCTCTTGGCGCCGCCGCCCCGACGTCGCACAACACACCCCGGCTCCGCATCCGGGCGACGATTCCTCGCTAGAGGCCAGCCGACCCGGAGCGACCAAGCGTCCACTCGCTCATGAAGCCGAGGTGGCATCGTGTACGGCGTAGGCTACTCAACGGGCGTCGGTGATTGACCGTCGCTGTGTAATACCCTCCATCCCGGTTTCACAGCGGGCGGTCGACTGGCGCACGAGGTGTTGGTCCATGAGCTACGGATTCCACATCACACGAGCGGAGGATTGGTCGGAAGGCGAAGCAAAGCCGATTCTTCAGGAGGAGTGGGAGGATCTCGCCCATTCGGACGACCGGCTGATCGATGGTGGTTGGGCCGAATGGGCGGATACGGGTCGGGCAGCTGCCTTCTTCTGGCGTAGCGAGGAAGGACCGTCGTTTACGTGGCGAGGAGGCCAGGTGGATATCAAGGGAGTCCGCAGCGAGCCCGAGATCGGGGAGCTAGTCGTGTTCGCCCGGGGACTAGCTGCAACCGTGCAAGGCGACGACGGAGAGCTGTACGGCGAGGACGGGGAGCCGGCGTAGCAGGATCGGAGCCTTCGACCGTTAGCTGCGACTTATCGAGGATCGGACTCACCCGACAGCACATCCCACGCCCGGCCCTCGTATCATCGGCTCGTTGATCGATCACCCAGGTCGGCGGCGGGCCGGCGTCGTTCGAGGACAGTGCAGCTCGTCGTGACCCCCTTCCCCCCATCCAGGGCGCGGCCCAGCATCCGTCGTGTCGCTGAGCCGCGGGCGGATCTCGACGGGCCGATCGTCGCCGAGCTCTTCAGCATCGAGCGCCTTGAGCAGCACGGTGAGACGCTTGCGGCCGCCCAGCCCGTCACCGATCAGCCGCAGGCGGGGCGCGCCATCGGTCCGCGGGTGGCCGACAACGGCCGGGTCCTGCTCGATGCCTATCGCATCCTGGCCCGGGCCATCAAGGACGAACGGTCCATCACGCCAGCCGCCGAGTGGCTGGTCGACAATTTCCACCTCGTCGAGGAACACCTGCGCGAGATCCGGGACGATTTGCCCCCGGACTACTACCGAGAACTTCCCAAGCTCGCCCAAGGCCACCTCGAGGGCTATCCGCGGGTCCTTGGTCTGGCCTGGGCCTACGTCGCGCACACGGACAGCCGGTTCGACCCAGAGAGCCTGCGCCGGCTCGTGGTCGCGTACCAGCGAGTCCAGCCCCTGACCATCGGCGAGCTGTGGGCCATCGCGATCAGCCTTCGGATCCTGCTGATCGAGAACCTGCGCCGCGTCGCCGAGCAGATCGTGCGACGTCGCGCCGCCAGGCAACAGGCGGATGAGATCGCCGACGGTCTGTTGGGCATCGGCAAGATGAGCCCGGAGGTCGCGACGACCTCGCTCCGCCGACTTTCGCGCAACGCCCTCTCCACCGCCGCTCGGGTGCAGCTCTTCCAGCGATTGCGCGATCAGGATCCGTCGGTCACCCCGGGCCTCGGTTGGCTCGAGGAGGTCCTGACCGCCCAGGGCACGTCCGCCGAGGAGACCGTCCGCGCGGAGCACCAGCGTCAGGCAGAGATGAACGTGACCGTGCGCAATGCGATCACCAGCATGCGCCTCATCAGCGGGTTCGACTGGGCCCAGTTCGTGGAGAGCGTCAGCCTCGTCGACGACGTGCTCCGATCAGACGATGGCTTCGCCCGGATGGACTTCGCGACCCGCGATCTCTACCGACACGCCGTGGAGGTCCTCGCGCGTGGCTCCGGCCGGGCCGAGATCGAGGTCGCCCAGGCGGCGGTGGCCATCAGCCAGGATGCTCGGACGGACGCTGCTGGGACGTCCGCTGCCCCCGCCCGGCTCGACCCCGGCTACTACCTCGTCGGCGACGGTCGGCCGACGTTCGAGCACACTCTCGGCATTCGACTGCCGCTCGCGACCCGGCTTCGACGGGCGTATGTCGCGGCTGCGACACCGGCCTACCTCGGCAGCCTCGGCCTGCTCACCGCGGTCATCCTCGCCGTGCCGGCGCTCCTGTCGATCGCAGCCGACGGACCCGGTCTCGGTTCCTTGCTCGTGGTCCTCCTGGCACTCGGGCCGGCGTCCGATCTGGCGATCGCCCTGGTGAACCGGGCGGTGGCCAGGTTCGTGGGACCGAGGACGCTGCCGCGGCTGGAGCTGGTGGATGGCGTGCCGCCCGAGATGCGGACACTGGTCGTCGTGCCGACGCTCCTGGCCAACGAGGCGAACGTCCAGGACCAGATCGCTCGGCTGGAGATCCACTACCTCTCGAATCCCGACGGTGATCTTCGGTTCGCCCTGCTGTCCGATTGGCTCGACGCCCCATCCGAGCATGTCCCGGGCGACGACGACCTGCTGGCGACGGCCGCGGCTGGCGTCCAGCGGCTCAATACCCGACACGGCGAGGCGCCCGGTGGCGGGGCCCGCTTCCACCTCTTCCATCGCCGGCGGCGCTGGAACGAGACGGAGGGGAAGTGGATGGGCTGGGAGCGCAAGCGCGGCAAGCTGCACGAGCTCGATCGTCTCCTGCTCGGATCGACCACGACGGACATCCTGATCGCCGATCGGCCCGGATCCGCCCCGCCCATCGACGTGCGTTACGTCGTCACGCTCGATGCCGATACCCAGTTGCCACGAGGCGTTGTCGCCAAACTGGTCGGCACGATGGCGCACCCGCTGAATCAGGCGGTCTTCGACGCGTCCGTCGGACGTGTCGTCCAGGGCTACGGGATCCTCCAGCCTCGGATCACCGCCACCCTGCCAGCCGAGCGGGAGGCGTCGCTCTATCAGCGGATCTTCTCGGGCGCGGCCGGGATCGATCCATACGCCTCCGCCGTGTCGGATGTCTACCAGGATCTCTTCGGGGAAGGGAGCTATACCGGCAAGGGCATCTACGATCTGCGCGCCTTCGACCAGGCGATGACGGACTTGGTGCCGGAGAACGCGTTGTTGAGCCACGACCTGTTCGAAGGCATCTTCGCCCGGGCCGGCCTCGCGACCGATCTCGAGCTGTTCGATGAGTTCCCGTCACACTACCTGGTGGCCGCCGCCCGGCAGCATCGCTGGGCGCGCGGAGACTGGCAGCTGCTGCCGTGGATCCTCGGCTACGCCCGCGACGCCCGCGGCCATCGACAGCGGACCAGGATCCCGGGCATCGGGCGTTGGAAGATGATCGACAACCTCCGCCGGACGCTATCGCCGCCGCTCACCCTCGCCACCCTGGTCGTGGCCTGGACGGTTCCCACTGTGTCAGCCGGCCTGTGGACCGGACTCGTGCTGGCTGCGACGGTCATCCCTCAGGCCCTTCCGGTCCTGGCCGGACTCCTGCCGCGGCGTCAGGGCATCTCAAAGCGCAGTCATCTCCAGGCCGTTGGCGAGGACCTTCGACTCGCGTTCGCGCACATCGGTCTCGGCTGGACGTTCGTCGCCCATCAGGCGTGGCTGATGGGCGACGCCATCGTCAGGGCACTGACCCGCCTGTCCATCACCCACCGGCTGCTGCTCGAGTGGACGACGGCAGACCAAGCCAAGGCGGCGGTGGACCTGAGTCTGCCGGGCTTCTATCGGCAGATGCTCGGTGGTGTGGTGCTGGGCGCGCTGGTGGCGCTACCTGTGCTCATCTTCAAACCCGGCACGATCCTCATCGCGGCGCCGTTCGTGACTCTCTGGCTGCTCGCGCCGCTCGTGGCGCGATGGGTCAGCCGGCCTGCCCCGGCGCCGGCGGGACGGCACCTGTCGCCCGAGGCGATCGGGGCGTTGCGCCTGATCGGTCGCCGGACCTGGCGGTTCTTCGAGACCTTCGTCGGTCCCGCGGACCATGCCCTTCCGCCCGATAATTACCAGGACGATCCACGTCCGAGCATCGCCCACCGCACGTCACCGACGAACATCGGGATGTACCTGCTGGCGACCGTGACCGCCCGCGATCTGGGCTGGATCGGGACGGTCGACATGGTCGAGCGCCTGGAAGCGACGCTGGCCACCGTCCGAGGCCTGGCGCGGTTCCGTGGACACCTGTACAACTGGTACGACACGCGCAGCCTGGAACCCCTCGAGCCGGTCTACGTCTCGTCGGTCGACAGCGGCAACCTGGCCGGCCATCTGCTGACCCTCGCCAACGCCTGTCGCGCCATGGTCGACCAGCCGCTCCCGATCGAGGCCGCTCGGGCAGGCATCGACGACGCGCTGGCGTTGACCCGGGATGCAGCCGCGGCGATCGGCGACGACCGCCGAACCCTCACCCTCACCAGCCGGCACGTGCTCGAGGGGCTCGAGATGCCGTTCGAGCCCGGCGACGACGCCGAACCCGACACGCCCGAGCGGTGGCAGGCCCGACTCGCTGCACTCTCGGACCACACACGCACGCTCAACGACATCGTGGCGACGATGACCGCGGAGCGGGAGGATGGTGACCACAACGAGCTCATGGCGTGGGCCGAGGCGACACGGCGGGCCGTCGACAGCCATGCCCGCGACCTCGCCTGCTTGCCGACGCTCAGCGGACCGACATTCCCGACGATCGGTGATGCATTCGACGTGCCGGCTGACGATCCGGACCGTCCGTCGCAGGGGCCGGAGACCCTGGATCGGCGGCTGCGAGACATCGCGGACCAGGCTCAGCAGCTCTTCCGCGAGATGGACTTCGGGCTCGTGTTCGACCCGACCCGCAAGCTCCTGTCGATCGGCTACCGGGTCACCGACGGGACCCTCGATCCGAGCTACTACGACCTGCTCGCATCGGAGGCCCGCCTGGCCAGCTTCCTGGCGATCGCCAAGGGTGATGTCGACGTAGAGCACTGGTTTCGCCTCGGACGGGCGTTGACGCCGGTCGGGCGCGGGTCGGCGCTCATCTCCTGGTCGGGCTCGATGTTCGAATATCTGATGCCGGCACTGGTCATGCGCGCCCACCCGTCGAGCCTCATGGATCAGACCTACCGGCTCGTCGTGGCTCGCCAGATGAGTTATGCGGCCAGGCGCGACGTGCCCTGGGGCATCTCTGAATCGGGGTTCAATGCCCGCGACCTCGACCAGACATACCAGTATTCGAGCTTCGGCGTGCCTGGTCTCGGGCTCAAGCGTGGACTAGGCGAGGACCTCGTCGTCGCTCCGTACGCGACAGGCCTCGCCGCGCTGGTCGAGCCTGAGGCGGCGGTCCTCAATTTCGCCCGCCTCAAGGCCGCCGGTGCGGTCGGGCCGTATGGCTTCCGCGAGGCGCTCGACTACACCCCTCGACGCCTGCCCGAAGGCGCCCCCGTGGCCGTTGTCGGGAGCTATATGGCGCACCACCAGGGCATGCTCCTCGTCGCCCTCGGCAACGTCCTGAACGACTCGGCGATGATCGAGCGGTTCCATGCCGACCCGATCGTCCAGGCCACGGAGCTGCTGCTCCAGGAGCGCGTGCCACGCGACGTCCTGGTCGCCCGGCCGCGCGCCGAGGAAGTCAAGAGCCCGGCCGACGTGCGCGACCTCGTGCCGCCGGTCCTCCGTCGCTTCAGCTCACCGCACGATGCGATCCCGCGGACCCACCTGCTGTCCAACGGGCGCTACGCAGTGATGGTCACGGCAGCTGGGTCCGGCTACAGCCGCTGGGGCGACCTGGCCGTCACCCGCTGGCGCGAGGATGTGACCCGCGACGACTGGGGCAGCTATCTCTTCCTGCGCGACCGACAGACGGGGGCGGTCTGGTCGGCCGGTCACCAGCCAAGTGGCCAGGAGGCCGACACCTACGAGGTCGACTACTCGGAGGAGCACGCCGAGTTCTTCCGGCGCGACGGCTCGATCGCGACCCGCCTGACCATCGTCGTGTCGGCTGAGCACGACGCCGAGATCCGCCGAGTGGCGCTCACCAATCTCGGCTCGCAGGCACGCGATATCGAGCTCACCTCGTACGCCGAGATCGTCCTGGCAGCGCAGGCCGCCGACGTCGCCCATCCTGCCTTCCAGGATCTCTTCGTCCAGACCGAGTACGTCCCGCAGGTCAGCGCGCTGGTCGCCACCCGTCGCCCGCGATCGGCGACGGAACGGCAGGTCTGGGCGGCGCACGTCGCCGCGCTCGAGAACCAGGCCCCTGGGGTCGCCCAGTACGAGACGGACCGCGCCCGGTTCCTCGGTCGCGGACGGACGGTCCGATCGCCGGCCGCGGTGATCGATGAGCGGCCGTTGTCCAACACCGTTGGGCCTGTCCTCGATCCGATCTTCAGCTTCCGTCTGCGGGTCAGGCTGGCGCCTGGCCAGACCGCCCACGCGATCTTCTCCACAGTCGTCGCCGAATCACGCGACGCCGTCCTCGATCTAGCCGATAAATACCGCGATTCGGCGGCTTTCGAACGAGCCGCGACGCTCGCCTGGACACAGGCTCAGGTGCAACTCCACCACCTCGGCATCGAGCCGGACGAGGCGCATCTCTTCCAGCGTCTCGCCAACCGCATCCTGTACTCGGATCCGTCGCTCCGGCCGGCGCCAGGGCTCCTCGCCCAGAACCGGCGCAGTGCTTCCGGTCTGTGGGCGCACGGCATCTCGGGCGACCTGCCCATCGTCGTGGTGCGCATCGACGAGGCTGACGACCTCGATATCGTCCGGCAACTCCTGCGCGCGCACGAATACTGGCGCCTGAAGCTGCTGGACGTGGACCTGGTCATCGTCAACGAGCACGGGACGACGTATGCGGAGGACCTCCAGGACGCGCTCGAAACGGTCGTCCGCACAAGCCAGTCGCGACTCGCCCACGAAGGCGACGAGAGCCATGGCGGCGTCTACCTGGTGCGTGGCGATCGGCTTCGTCCGGAGGACCGGACACTGCTCCAGGCGGCCGCCCGGGCTGTCCTGCTGAGTCGACGCGGATCGCTCGCCGATCAGGTCATCCGCCTCGAGCGCCCGGACGTCTCAGTGCCAGTCGTCCCGCCGTCCAGCCCGCCGCCAGCGGCCACGTCCGTCGCGGCCGAACCGCGCCCGAAGCTCGAGTTCTTCAATGGCCTCGGAGGGTTCAGTGACGAAGGGCGCGAGTACGTCGTCACCCTGGGGCCGGGCCAGGCGACACCGGCGCCATGGCTCAACGTCATCGCCAATCCGTCGTTCGGCTTCCAGGTCTCGGAGTCGGGCTCCGGTTACACGTGGTCGGAGAACAGCCGCGAGAACCAGCTCACGTCGTGGTCGAACGACGCGGTGTCGGACCCGCCCAGCGAGGCGATCTATGTCCGGGACGACGAGTCCGGCGAGGTCTGGGGGCCGACGGCCCTGCCCGCCCGGGTCGAGGAATCGACCTACGTCGCCCGGCATGGTCTCGGCTATAGCCGCTTCCAGCATCGCCACGACGGGATCGGTCTCGACCTGGTGCAAAGCGTCGCGCTCGACGAGCGCCTGAAGATCAGCGTTCTCACCATCGAGAACCAGGCCGGCCGCCGACGACGGCTATCAGTGACGGCCTACGCTGCCTGGGTTCTTGGTGCCTCACGCGGCGCGTCGGCGCCGCACGTCGTGACCGATCTCGAACCGACGACCGGTGCCATCCTGGCCCGCAATCCGTGGAACCCGGATTTCGGTGGCCGGGTCGCGTTCCTCGATCTGGGCGGACGCCAGACGGCCTGGACCGCCGACCGGACCGAGTTCCTCGGCCGCAACGGCAGCGCGAGCCGGCCGGCCGGGCTCGAACGCGGGCATCGACTGAAGGGGTCCACCGGGGCTGCCCTGGACCCGTGCGCAGCGCTCCAGACGAGCATCGAGCTGGCCCCTGGCGAAACGACCCAGGTCGTGGTCCTGCTGGGCGAGGCGGACGATGCCGCGGGTGCCGTCGCCTCGATCAAGCGCGGCAGGGCGCTTGACCACCAGGCGACGTTGCAGGCGGTGGCTACGTTTTGGGCGGACACGCTGGGCGCCGTCAAGGTCCGGACGCCGGATCGATCGATGGATCTCCTGCTTAACGGCTGGTTGCTCTATCAGACGCTCGCCTGTCGCCTCTGGGCACGGACGGCCTTCTACCAGGCGGGCGGTGCATTCGGGTTCCGTGATCAGCTCCAGGATGTCATGGCCTTGACGATCTCGCGGCCAGGCCTTGCCCGCGATCACCTCCTCCGCGCCGCAGCTCACCAGTTCCCGGCCGGCGATGTCCAGCACTGGTGGCATCCGCCGACCGGGCGTGGCGTCCGGACCCGGATCTCCGACGACCGGCTGTGGCTGCCCTACGTGGTCGATCGGTACGTCACTGCGACCGGCGACAGCGCGGTTCTCGATGAGCTGGTCTCGTTCATCGATGGACCGACGCTGAGCGTCGGTCAGGACGACGCCTACTTCCAGCCCGAACCCAGCGCTGAATCGGTCACCCTCTACGAGCATTGCGCCCGCGCCATCGAGGTGAGCCTTGCCACGGGCGAGCATGGCTTGCCGTTGATCGGCTCTGGCGACTGGAACGACGGCATGAACCGGGTCGGCCATGACGGCCGGGGCGAGAGTGTCTGGCTTGGCTGGTTCTTGTATTCGGTCCTGTCGAAGCTCGCGCCGATCGCCGACGCGCGTGGGGACACCCCCCGCGCCGACCGCTGGCGGGCGCACATGAAGGCGTTGCGGCGAGCGCTCGAGCGACACGGCTGGGATGGCGACTGGTATCGGCGCGCATTCTTCGATGACGGGACGCCGCTCGGCTCGGCGATCAACGCCGAATGCCGGATCGATTCGATCGCCCAGTCGTGGAGCGTCCTGTCGGGTGCGGCGGATCCGTCGCACGCTCAGCGGGCGATGGCGGCCCTTGAGGAATACCTCGTCCGTCGCGGCGATGGCCTCGTCCTGCTGTTCACGCCGCCGTTCGCCGACAGCCCGGCCGATCCCGGCTACATCAAGGGCTACCTGCCCGGGGTCCGCGAGAATGGCGGCCAGTACACGCACGGAGCGATCTGGTCGGTCCTGGCATTCGCGGCGCTGGGCGATGGCGACACGGCCGGCGAGCTGTTCTCCATCCTGAACCCGATCAACCATGCGAGCACCCGGGCGGGCGTTCATCGCTACAAGGTCGAGCCGTACGTGATGGCCGCCGATGTCTACTCGGAGCCGCCGCATGTGGGTCGTGGGGGCTGGACCTGGTACACCGGGTCGGCTGCCTGGATGTACCGGGCCGGGGTCGAATCGATCCTCGGCTTCGGGCTCCACGGCACGACCCTGGTCATCGACCCATGCATCCCGCGGCTGTGGCCGCGCTACGAGATCGACTTCGCTTACCACTCGACCCGCTACGAGATCGTGGTCGAGAACCCGCGGGGCGTCAGCCGCGGAGTCGTCGCCGTGGAGCTCGACGGCCAGGAGATCACGGAACCGGGGGCGACGATCCCGCTGGCAGACGACGGCGAAACGCATCGGATCCGAGTGGTCCTCGGCTAGGTCCCGGGCGAGATTCGCACGACCAAGCGACGACAGCGTCGCGCTTCGCGGACCGATCTCGTGACAAGCAGCGCGGTCGCTCGATGGTGCCGCCTGGTGGGGGCTACCCCGCGTTCGATGGGGCTCGTCGGCCGCATCGAGTCGCCCGCTCGGACGATTCGCCCAGACGAACGAGGACTACCATCGGACGACCGCGGGCGAGGTGTCCGAACGGATGCCCCGCGGCAGGAGGCAGCTCAATGCCCAAGTACCTCGCCACCGGGAGTTACACGGCCGACGGCGCCAAGGGCCTGATGAAGGAGGGTGGCACGGGCCGACGTGCCGCCACCGAGAAGCTCGTCGCCTCTCTCGGGGGGACCCTGGAGGCATACTACTTCGCCTTCGGGACTGACGACTTCATCCTGATCGCGGACCTGCCGGGCAATACCGCCGCGGCGGCCGCGTCACTCACGGCAGCGGCCACCGGTGCGATCAACAGCCGGATCGTCGTGCTGCTGACGCCCGAGGAGGTCGATGCTGCGACGAAGCTCTCCCCGATCTATCGGAAGCCCGGCGCCTGAAGCACCGAACGCTCCGCGCGAGCTCGGATCACCCGGTCACGGCATCCTGGAGGGCTGCCACGCTCGGCGAAGCCGAGTGGACCGCGGTGATCGCGGCTGGCGCGGAGCTATCCCTTCGAACGACAAGAGACCATCGCGCATGAGTGCTCCGCCGACGGCGAGGGCGATCCGGTTGCGGGGCAAGGACGGCAAGGCCGGGAGCCGATGGGTCTACCTAGCCGCGTGAGCGAGCCGAACCGTCATTCGGGTGCGGACGGGGCGATCGCTCGATCAGCCGAAGAAGTCGGTGATCGCCTTCGTGTCGTCAGAGAAGGCCCAGCGCTCGGAGATCCGGCCATCCCGGATGTGATAGATCTCGGCCGTGCGATAAATCAGCTTCTCATCACCGCGCGTCGCGGTCGCGGTGCCCAGGCCGATGACGTGCTGGTCGTTGGCGACGATGTCGTGAGCCTCCCACGTGATCTTGGTCTCGCCCATGCTGCTCATCGAGGCCTGCAGCTCCGCCTTCCCGCGGTAGGGCTCCGCTCGGCCAATAACGTGCCAGGCGATGTCGTCGGTCAGCGAGTCGGCTGCGGCCTGCATGTCGCCGCTGGCCATCGCCTCGCTCATCTTGCGGACCACCGCAGCGTTCGCGTGCTCTGCCATCGTCGTCATCTCGAACTCCTCCACACGAACCTGCTCAAGGTGCGTACCCGCATGATGACGCGGGCAGCTCCGAACTGAGACCGCCAGCGTACTCGCGATCGCGCCCTCGAATGTGGATAACTCAGAAGACTTCGGGGGCCGACTCGCCCGCGCGGTCCAGCCTGAGCCCGACCCAGATCGAGTTCATGGTCCTGCCTCGTTGCCTCGTCAGGTCTCCGACGATGTGGCCGCCGCCGCGTCGGCGTCGAGCGGTCCGAGGCCCTCGAGCGTGCGCAGGCGGTCGATCCGCGCGGTCAGCGACGGGTGGGTCGCGAGGAACCCGGAGCGACGATCGCTGCCGGCCTTGACCGGGTTGCGGAACCACAGGTGCTGGGTCCCGCGGTTGGCGGCCTCGAGCGTGTCGGTGTCGGCGGCGATCGACGCCAGTGCCCGCTCCAGTGCGCGCGGATCCCGGGTGAACTCCACCGAAGTCGCATCGGCCAGGTACTCGCGCTCGCGGCTGGTGGCAGCCTCGACGAGCGCCGAGAACAGCGGCGCGAGCGCCCTCAGGAGCACGGCGACGATGAGCAGGAACAGCCCAACGAGGAGGCCGGTGGCCAGAGCCCCGGCCGCGCTCTTGCCTGAGCCCTTCCACACGAAGGCGCCGCGCTTCCAGCCCTCCACGATGATCCGCAGGAAGCTGTCGGTGACGATCGCCACGAGGCCCACCAGGATGGCCACGTACAGCGCGTAGCGCGTGTCGAGATTCCGGACGTGGCCCAGCTCGTGCCCGATGACCCCCTGGAGCTCCTCGCGATCCATCCGCTCGAGGAGGCCGCGCGTGACCGCGAGGTAGGCGTGCTCGGGATCGCGCCCAGTCGCGAAGGCGTTCTGGCTGCCGTCCTCGATGATGAACGTGGCCGGCGGTGGGATGTTCGCGGCGACCGACAGCTCGCCGACGACATCGAGGAGCTCCTTGTCCTTGACCGGGTCGGCCGGCCGGGCACCCGCGCTCTGGAGGATCATCGATGCCCCGACCCGGTTCGCGCCCGCAGCCACGCCGAGGCCGACCAGCGCGGCGAACCCTGCCGCCCAGAGACCGGGGATCGGGTCGAAGGTCAGGCTGACCGCGATGATCTCGGCCGTGGCGGCCAGAACTCCGATCAGGGTGACGAGCAGCAGCACGCTGTTGCGCCGGTTCGCCGCAGCCTGTGCGTAGAACGTGCCGCCGGCTGCACGATGCGTCCCGATCGCGGCCACCACGAAGGTCACGGCTGGAAGCAGGATCACCACCGCCACGGCGCCCCACGGCACGGCGGTGGTGTCGACGCCGTTCCCGATTGTCGCCACGAGTCGGAGAGCGATGTCGACGAGGATGACCGCCCCGGCCGATGCTCCGAGGATGGCCGCGGCCCAGATGCCCGCCGCCTGGACCGGGCGGATGGCCAGCGATCCTCGGGCGACCAGCTCGGTCGAGGTCGCCGCCATCCCAAGCAGACCGAGGCCGATCGCCCCAATCACCAGGAGCGTCAACCAGAAGTCCATGTCGAATTGACCCGAGAGCACGTCCAGGACGACCAGGAATCCACACAGCACGAGCCAGGTGAGGGCGACTCCCGCGAGTGCATGTCGAAGCGTGTTCGGACGCGGATCGATGACGAGCGCGGTCGCGATCGCCAGGAGTGCGACCGCGATCAGCAGGAGAAGCAGGGTCGCCCACCACGGGGCGTCCGACTGCCTCGAGGTGAACAGGGAGTTGGCGAGCCCGACAGTCATCACCAGCCCGACGATGGCGAGCAGCCCAGGCGGCAGGTGCGCGATCAGACCATTCGGCTCCGCGTGGGACTCCGTCATCGGACCCTCCTGCGCTCGCCTCGAAGGGTATCGTGGAGGAGGGACGTCATTCAGTTGACGTTGTTACGGGCGAGAACCCACCAGCGCAGCCAAGAACATGCGTTTGCCTGTGCCGTGCGTCGGCCCGGGTCTACGCTGTCGGGAATGAGCGGCAGGCCCAGAATGCGCACGATCGGCTCTCTCCGAAGGGCGCAGCGCCGATCCGCCGGCGAGATTCCGACCGACGGTGAAGCCCTTCCCGGCACGTGGCCATCTTCGCGGCCGATCGCCAGGTGGCCACCGGACTTCGGTCAGCCGCTGACGGTTCGCGAGCTCCGCCTGTGGGTCTGTCTCGCGGGCGATGGCCCGATGTCCGAGGAGCGGCTCATCAGCCGAACCGCAGGCGCCCGAGGTCCCGCTCGAGAGGCCGAGGAGTGCATCGTCCAGTTGCGTACAAGAGATGGGCCCCCGGCGAGACTCCAGCCAGCGACGCTCGCCGACCTGGTCGGACCGTGAACCAGGCTAGCGGACCGGGGGTGACCAGGGGGCTCCCTTTGTGACTAATGCCTCTAGCGTACGGCGAGCGCCAGTGTCAATCTGCTCGGCGAGCAGGGGAGCTTAGACACGCGGTCCGAACCCGAGCCGCCGGGACCGTGCCGAGCCACTGGCGAGACCGACCCTCCGCCGTGTGCGCGCATCCGGGGGGCGGCATGAACAACGATTACGTCGCCGGGCACGTGATGCGCGGTCGTCACGAGGACTACCAGCGCGAGGTCGACCGCGACCGTCGGGCTTCGGAGTTCCGCTGCGGACAGGCCGAGTGGGCTGCGCTCCGGCTGCTCGTGGATCGGGCCGTGGTGCCGCCCGCCGCGCATCACTGGTGGCGAAGTGTCATCGCACATCTCTCGCCGCCGCACCGGCCCGTCCACGGCCATCGCTCCTAGGTCTGGTCCCGCTCCCAGTCGACCCAACGGGTGCCGTCCCACCAACGGTGCCAGGTCCGGCCGTCGCGACTGCGCGCGAACACGTCGAGGCGGTCCGGACCCCACGACGAGGCGGCGCACCCGCCGGCGGGGTCAAGCTCGCCGCCGAGCGACTCCCACGGGTGCCAGCTCTGGCCGTCCCAGTAGCGATCCCACAGCTCGCCGTCCGGGAAGATCGCGAAGACCTCCATCCGGTCGACGTCCCAGGCCGTGACGGCGGGTGCCGACACCAGCGTTCCGCCGAGATCCTCGACGGCGGACCAGGTCACCCCGTCGAACGAGCGGTGGGTCAGGTGGCCATCGGGCGACCGCTCGAACAGGTCGATCCGGTCGGGCCCCCAGGAGACCGCGGCGACGCCCCCGGTCGTCGTGGTCGTGGTCGTCATCGTCAGCCTCCCCGCTCGAGGATCGGCTTCACGTCGGTGATCAGGCGGGTCATCGTCTCCTCATCGTAGGTCGCCGGGATCCCGGCGATGAGGTGCCGATACCCGATCCCGAGATACGGGGCGAGCCGCTCGGCGACGTCCTCTGGGGTCCCGACCGCCTGGTCCTTCCACGGGTCGGCGATCCGGTTTCGCTCGAACGCAGCCTTGAACAGTCGCTCGGCCTCGGCCCGGTCGTCGCGGATGAACACGGTCCCGATCCCGGTCGTCCGCTCGATCTCGGTGTGATCGCGACCGAGCGCATCGCAGTGTTCGCGCAGGATCGCGTCCTTGCGCCGGACGGTCTCGAAGCCGCCGCCGATGTTGCACGCGTCGGCGTACCGGGCGACCAGCTTCAGGGTGACCCGCTCGCCGCCGCCCCCGACGAGGATCGGCAGGTGTGCCTGGATCGGCGCCGGCAGGTTGCGCACGGACCGGGCGGCGTATCTTGGGCCGCTCGCCGACGGCTCCGTCCCGTCGAGCATGCCGCGCATGACCGGCAGCGCTTCGCCGAGCCAGCGCAGGCGCTCCGGCGGCCCGTCCCCGAAGCGCAGCCCGAACCCGCGGTGCTCTTCCTCGAACCAGGCCGCCCCGATCCCGAGGATCGCCCGCCCGTTGCTGATGTGATCGAGAGTCGTGGCCATCTTGGCGACCAGGGTCGGCTCGCGGAACGGGTTAGCGCCGACCATCAGGCCGATCCGGGTGCGCGAGGTCGCCTGGGCCCAGGCGGTCAGGACCAGCCAACCTTCGAAGATCGGCCCGCGCGAGTCACCGATGATCGGGTACAGGTGGTCCCAGGTCCACAGCGTGTCATAGCCGAGCCGGTCCGCCCGGATCCCGGCCTCGAGCAGGCTGGGCCAGTCGGTGTACTGGTTCCAGCACAGCGCCCCGAACTTGATCTCGCTCATACCGGGAGTGTAGGCGGCTGACCGCTCGGCCCGCCGCTACTTCCCCAAGAGAGCCGCGACGACGGGCCAGATCAGCTCAGCCTCGGCGGCCTGCCCGGTGGCGTTGAGGTGGGCGTAGTCGGGAGAAAAGTTGTCGATCGTGTCGAGGTACGCCCTGCGCACGCCGCCATCGGTCACGCAGTTCGCTACGGCGGCGCACACCCGCGCGGTCTCGGCCTCGTAGGCATCGATGACTGCACCCAGCTTCTTGATGCCGGACTCGCTCAGGTTCCCGCTCGCGTCGAAGAACGAGCAGGGGTCGTCCCAGGTCAGGCCGGCCTTCGCGCCGGGATCGTAGGCGACAAGTTTCTTGATGAACACATCGCTCGGCCGTCCGAGCTGGCCGGCGACTAGGATCTTCGTGTTCGGCGAAGCATCGTGGATCAGCTTGAGGACATCGGCCAGCGCTTGACCGACGACCGGGATGTTCGAACCGTCGCACAGGATGTCGTTGTCGACGGTCTGGATGATCGCCAGCGCCGGCACCGGCACGGCCCCGAGCGCGTCCGTCGCCTGGCTCGTCAACGCCGACGCCGGCGCCCCGCCCCGCGCGGTGTTCGCGACATGGCCCTCAGTCTCGGATAGGAGGGCGACCATCCGCAGGTACACGCTGTTGACCTGCGGGTCGGTCCCAGTCGCCCACGACTTCGCCTCGACCGCCTGCCCAGGCCCGCCCGTGCCCTCACCGGTGAGCCCCGAGTGGCCGATCGCGATGATCCCACTGGGATGCGCCAGGTCAGCCGCCGGCGTGGGCTCCGGCGAAGGTGTCGCGGTCGGCGAGGGGGCGCGAGCTGCCACGGTGGGCTCCGCCGGCGCTGTCGACCTCGCGCCCGACGAACACGCCGCGAGCAGGACTGCGATCGCGACCAGCGCAACCGCCTTCGGCGACAGGTCACTCATGCGGGGGAGTGTAGGCACTCTCCGTCGCAGCCGTGGCAGGCGATCGCACCTGACAGCACGATGCCGAACCCTGGGTGGTCCGGCATCGATGGGCGGGCGAGGGGGCGATCAGCCGGCGAAGGCGACCGGGTCCCGATCCAGGGAGCGTGGCGCGAGTGCCTCGTGAGCCGCCTTCTCGTCGAGATGGCGGGCGACCCAGGCCACGGCCGTGGCGCCTCTCCGGCGGAGTCCGACCGACCGATGGGCCGACCGATGCGTCGCTGCGTGGAGATGGGCGAGGCGGGCTTGCTCGGCATCGAGCGACCGCTGGAGCGCGAACTCCTGGGCCCGGGCGTACTGCAGATGCCACATCAGGATGGTCCTCCTGTCAGATCGAGCTTGGGCGATCGTCTTCGAAGGACGGCCGGGAATCGGCTCCCCAGCGGACGGCAACGAGATCGAAGGCGATGAACGCGATGATGAAGATGGCGAATGCCAGGCCCAGAACGGTTTCCATGACGAGCCTCGTGACTAACTGGTTTCGTGATGTTGATCGGTTACCAGCAGTATGCCCTCTTGCGCGTAACCTGTCAACAGGGTTAAGGTGGTTACCGTCATGGAAGCACCACCACACGATCACGCCGCCGATCTGGGCACTGCCCTCGATTTCGTGAATACCCTCGAGCTCCAGCGGGGGGTCCCGACCGATCACTTCCATACAACCGGCGACGCGCTCGACTGGTTGCACGAACGCGGCCTCGTCCACGCCGAATCCGGCGGTCCAGTGGCGCCGGCCGATGCGTCTGACGAGCGGACCCTCCGCCGGATCCGGCGGATCCGGGCCGCCCTGCGCGAGCTCGTCGAGGCCACGTACGAGGGCCGGCCACCGGCATCGAGTGCCATCCACGAGGTCAATCGAGCGCTTCAGACCCGCGCGATCATGCAGCTCGTCCCGAGCGCCGACGGCGTTCTGTTGGGTCACCGTCACGTCGGCGACCCCGTGGACGACGCACTCGCCAACGTGTCGCAGCAGATCGTCCGGGAGATCGTAGGGGGGCGGCCGGAGCGGCTTCGCGCCTGCGCCAGCGATACCTGCCGGTGGGTCTTCTACGACGACTCGCGGACCGGCCGTCGGCGCTGGTGCGACATGACCAGCTGCGGCAATCGGGCGAAGGCAGCCCGCCACCGCGCAAGGGTCAGGGCGGAGGGCGACGGGGCGACGAGCGAGCCGACGACCTGACCGTCGCGATCCCGTGCGCGGTCAGCCGCGGACGACGATGTTCACCAGGCGCCCGCCGGCGTGGATCACCCGGTCGGGCGGCCGGCCGGCCAGCAGCTCGACGATCCGTGGACGCTCGAGGACGATCCGCTCGAGTTCGGCCTGGTCGATCCCGGCGGCCACGACCACCCTGTCGCGGACCTTCCCGTTGATCTGGATCGGGATCTCGCGGGTCTCGTCGGCGATCGCCGACGCGTCGACCGAGGGCCAGGTCTCGACGTGGATCGAGGACCACGCCGCACCGGCACCGGCCAGGCGACGGGACCACAGCTCCTCGGCGATGTGCGGCGCTGACGGTGCAAGCATCAGCAGGAGCAGCCCGATGGCCTCGTCCCAGGCTGCCCCACCGGCGACCTCGCTGCCGCGGTAGCGGAACAGCGCATTGGCCAGCTCCATCAGGTGGGCGACCATCGTGTTGAACCGGAAGCCCTCGTACTCGTCGGTCACGACCCGGAGCGTCCGATGGGCCGCCATCCGGATCGTCCGCTCGGCGGCCGCGGCGTCCTCGCTGGACGGAAGCCGGCCGGCTTCTGGGTCGCCACCCTCGATCCCGTGCGGGTCGAGGGTCAGCGTCCAGACCCGGTTCAGGAAGCGGTGCACGCCGCCGATCCCGGTCGAGCTCCACGCGCCGCCCTGGTCCCATGGACCCATGAACATCAGGAACAGGCGGACGGTGTCCGCGCCGTACCGCTGGACGAGCTCGTCGGGGTCCTGGACGTTGCCCCGCGACTTCGACATCCGCTCGCCGTCGGCACCCAGGATCTGGCCCTGGTTGAACAGTCGCTTGAATGGTTCTCGCTGGCCGACGAGACCGAGGTCGGCCAGGGCCTTGGTGAAGAACCGGCTGTAGAGCAGGTGCATGACGGCATGCTCGGCTCCACCGGTGTACTGGTCGACGGGGGTCCACTTCTCAACGAGGTCCTGCTCGACCGGACCATCGGCCTTGTGTGGGGCCAGGTAACGGAACCAGTACCAGGACGAGTCGATGAACGTGTCCATCGTGTCGGTCTCGCGCCGCGCTGGCTGGCCGCACTTCGGGCAGGCGACATCAAGGAACGAACGGTCCGTCTTGAGCGGGCTCTCGCCGCTGCCCTTGAAATCGACCTCCTCGGGCAGCCGGACCGGCAGGTCCTCGTCGGGGACCGGGACGATCCCGTCGGTCGGGCAGTAGATGACCGGGATCGGGGTTCCCCAGTAGCGCTGCCGGCTTACGAGCCAGTCGCGGATCCGATAGCTGACCGCGAATCGCCCTCGACCGTCCCGCTCGAGCGTCTTGACGATCGCCTGGAACCCGTCGGGCATGGGGGCAAGCCCGTCGAACGGTCCCGAGTTGACCATCACGTCGGTCGTCGCCTTGCTGACGAACGCTGCGGCCAGCGGCCCGCTCCCGGCCTCAGCGTCGCCCGGGCGGATGACCTCGCGGATCTCGAGCCCGAACCTCTGGGCGAACGCGAAGTCCCGCTCGTCGTGGGCGGGAACCGCCATGATCGCGCCGGTGCCGTAGCCGGACAGCACGTAGTCGGCGATCCAGATCGGGATCCGCTCGCCATTGACCGGATTGAGCGCGTCGGCGCCGATCGCGACGCCGGTCTTAGGTCGGTCCGTCGACAGCCGCTCGATCTCCGTCTGGCGTCGCGCCTGGGCGACATAAGCCGCCACTGTCTCGCGCTGGGCGGGCGAGGTCAGGACGTCGACCAGCTGGTGCTCCGGCGCGAGGACCATGAACGTGGCCCCGAACAACGTATCGGGTCGGGTCGTGAAGACGCGCAGCTGGTGGCCGCCCGGCTGGTGATCGTCGGGCGCCGTCGTGAAGTCGATCTCGGCGCCCTCCGAGCGGCCGATCCAGTTCGTCTGCTGGATCCGGATCGGGTCCGGCCAATCGATCCCGCTGAAGTCGAGCAACTCATCCGCATACTTGGTGATCCGGAAGAACCACTGCTCGAGATCGCGCTTCTCGACCAGCGCGCCGCAGCGCCAGCAGCGCCGCTCGGGTCCCTCGACCTGTTCCCTGGCAAGCGTCCCGTCGTTGGGGCACCAGTCGACCGGCGCCTTCGCCCGATAGGCCAGCCCCGCCTCGAGGAACCTCAGGAAGATCCACTGGTTCCAGCGGTAGTACTCGGGCGATGACGTGATCAGCTCTGCCGACCACTGGAATCCCGTGCCCATGGAGCGCAGCTGGTCACGCATGTGGTCGATGTTCTTGATCGTCCAGGCAGCGGGATGGACGCCGTTCTTGATCGCGGCGCCCTCGGCCGGCAGCCCGAACGCGTCGAAGCCGATCGGGAAGAAGACATTGTCCCCGTTCATTCGCCGGAATCGGCCGATGGCGTCGGTCGGGGTCTTGACGTACCAGTGCCCGATGTGGAGGTCCCCGGATGGATAGCCGTACATCGTCAGGAGGTAGTACTTCGGCCGGGACGTGTCGGTCAGGTCGGGCTCGTACAGGCCCAGCTCGGCCCAGCGCGCCTGCCAGGCGGGCTCGATGGCGACCGGATCGTAGCGCTCGATCCGCGAGCGCTCGGGGCGATCCATGCGGTCGGTCCGGGTCTCGTCGGTGCTGGCCATCGCGGGCTGCGGTCCTCTCGACAGGGGACCCCCCGCCGGCGTCGGTGGGAGGTCTGAGGAGTTCCGCGGATCGTCCGGCGACCCGGCGGCGAGGGACTCGAGTGTACCACTCAGCGTGGCCCTTCTCGGTCGTGACGAGCCACCGATGGGTCCTGTCTGGCGGTGGTCCGTCGGTCCCGGTGCGCATCCTCGGAGCTCGGGGTAGAGTCGCTCGGTGAGACGCCCTCGGTCGCGCTGGCAGCGGATCGGCCGGCCGGCCGCGCTCCTCGGTATCGCCCTCGCCGTCCTGGCCGGCTGCGATCCGTTCGCGTCGTCGGGCTCTGCACCGCCCGGCGCGCTGGGCGGACCATCGTCGACCGTCGGCCCGTCGGCGACGCCGCTCCTGCGTCCGACCGCCGTCCCGTCGCGCTCACCGAACGCCACGCCGACGGCCACGCCGAACCCGACGCCGAGCCCGAGCCCGAGCGCTCCGGCACAGGCCGGGGCCGACACCCTGATCGGCGCCTGTCCCGGGCGGGCACCCACCGATCTCGCGGTGGGCACGGCGGACTCCGTCGAGAGCCGGAACTGGTCAGGCTACGTGGCCACGGGAGCCACCACGTTCACCTGCGTCGAGGGGATCTGGACCCAGCCCAAGGTCCGCTGCCGCGGATCCGCTCAGCAGGCGGCCGTTTACTGGGTGGGACTCGGCGGGTATGACCACCGCTCGCTCGTCCAGATCGGCACCGAGTCGGTCTGCATCGATGGCGTCGCCCAGGCCGCCGCCTGGCACGAATCGCTTCCGCGCGAGACGTATGCGATCCGGGCGAACCTCCAGGTCAGCGTGGGGGACCGAATGTGGGCCCAGGTCCGGTCGGTCGGGAGCGGCCGCTATCGGATGACCCTGGTCAACCTGACGACCCGCAAGCACATCTCGATCCGGGTCGTCAACTCGACCCTGAAGCGCACGTCGGCCGAGTGGATCGTCGAGGCGCCGACGGGCGGCTGTCCCCAGGCCTGCCACACCCTGCGCTTGCCGAACTTCAGGACGATCCACTTCGAGGAGGCCTGGCTGAGCCTGGACGGCATCCGGCGGCCGCTGACCGGAAGCCGCTTCGTCCACACCAGGGAAGCGATGACCACGGGCGACGGTCAGACCCGTTCGGAGGTCAGCTCGACCGGCAAGGACGGCACGTCGTTTGCCGTGCGCTGGCGTCGCCCGTAACCATCTGTGGGAGGGTGCCGCAGGGGGAGTGGTGGAGCTACGGGGACTCGAACCCCGGACCCCCTGCATGCCATGCAGGTGCTCTTCCAGCTGAGCTATAGCCCCACGGGACGGGCAGTATATCAGCGGACCGGCGGCGCCCGGTCCTCGCCGTCGAGCGCTCGGTACTGGCCGTCCTGTGTCACCATCGGGCGGTGACGGCGTTCGATCTGATCATCCGTGGCGGGACTCTCATCGACGGCACGGGCGCGCCCGGCATCCGCGCCGACGTCGGCGTCGTCGGGGATCGGATCAAGGCGATCGGCGATCTGTCGGCAGCTGTCGCCCGCAAGGGCGTGTCCGTGGTGATCGACGCGACCGACCGCGTGGTGTGCCCGGGCTTCATCGACGTGCACGGGCACTCGGACGCATCGATCCTGGTCGATCCGGCGGTCGCCAGCCACCTCCATCAGGGCTTCACCACCCAGCTGTCCGGGAATTGCGGCGACACGCTCGCACCGCTGGCAGAGCCCGGCCGCGAGATGGTCGAGCTGGCCCTGGCCGGGACCGGCATCGCACCGCGCTGGTCGACCTTCGCCGACTACCTCGCGGCGGTCGAACGCCTGCCGCTCGGGCCGAATCAGGCCTTCCTCGTCGGGCACGGGACGATCCGGGGGGCGGTCATCGGGGCGGCGTCCACGCCGGCCACCGACGCCGACCTCAAGGCGATGGTCCGTCACCTCAAGGAGGCCCTCGACGCCGGAGCGATCGGGCTGAGCTCCGGGTTGATCTACCCACCGGGGCTCTACGCCGGCGCCGACGAGCTGAGCCGCCTGGCGTCGGTCACGGCCCGCCGCGGAGGGCTCTACGCGACCCACATCCGAAACGAGTCTGATGGGCTATTCGACGCGCTGGACGAGGCGGTCGAGACGATTCGCGCGGCCGGCTCCGGCGCCCGCCTCCAGGTCTCCCATCTCAAGGCGGGCTCCCTGTCCACCTGGGGCCGCGGGCACGAAGCGGTCGATCGGCTCGAACGTGCCCGGGCCGCTGGGCTCGACGTCGCCGCCGACCAGTACCCGTACACGGCGGCCTCGACGACCCTCGAGATCGTCCTGCCGCCGGCGATCATGGCCATGTCGATCGCCGACATCGTCGATGCCCTGGGCGACCCGGATGTCCGGACGCGGATCAAGCGTGAGATCGCGACCGGCGCGCCGGGCTGGGAGAACGCCGCCGCGGATCCTGGCTGGGCCGGCCTGCGCATCGCCGACTCGCGGACCCATCGGGACTGGGCCGGCCATAGCCTGGCCGAGCTCGCCTCGGAGTTCGACCGGGACCCGGCCGACGTCGCCTTCGGGCTCCTCGTCGACGACCGGCTCGATACGTCGATCGTGATGGAATGCATGAGCGAGCCGGACGTGGAGGCGATCATGGCGGTCCCCTGGATCGCCGTCTGCACCGATGCCGGTGGGCGTCGCCCGGGACACCCGCACCTCGGCTCGGGGGTGCCCCATCCGCGGGCCTACGGCAGCGCGCCCCGGGTGCTCGGCCGCTATGTCCGCGACCGGGGCGTCCTGTCGCTCGAGGGGGCGATCGCCAAGCTCACCTCGGTGCCGGCCGAGCGGATCGGTCTACGCGGTCGTGGGGTCGTCCGGGCGAAGGCGTTCGCCGACCTGGTCGTGTTCGATCCGGCCATGGTCGACGATGTGGCCACGGAGCGGGAACCGCATCGCTACCCGGCCGGCATCGAGCACGTCATCGTCAACGGCGTCCCGGCGATCAGCAACGGCGTGGAGACGGAGCGTCGTTCGGGCCGCCTGTTGCGTCGAGAACGATGAGCCCGGCCGCGCTGCCGTCGAGGCCCGTCGCCCGACCTCCCGCCGTCAGCGAGACGCTCGAGCGGATCGAACTGCCGGGCGGGCCGCTGCCGTACACGCTGCGCCGGTCGCATCGGGCTCATCGCCTGCGGCTCGTGGTCGACCCGCGGCGGGGCGTCATCGTGACGATCCCGGCACGCCGACCTGGGGCACGCGACGCGGAGGCCCATGTCGAGCCCTTCCTGCGCGACCGCGAGGCTTGGATCCGCCGCCACCTGGTCCGTCACGAGCAGGAACGTGGCGCGGTTGCCGGGGCTTCCGCCGAGGCGCTGGTCGACGGAGCCCGCCTCCGGTTGCGCGGCGTGGTCCACGTTCTGCGGGTCGAGCCGGCCGACGGGCACGCCCGCCGTTCGACCGTCTTGTCCGGGTGGTCGGCCCTCGACGGCGCCAACGGTGTCGACATCGCCGGCGGCGTGTCGGAGATCGTCGTCCGCGTCGCCGCGGCAGACCGGCGGCCCCTCGCGACCGTGCTCGAGACGTGGCTCCGCGAGCGAGCGGTCGCCGACATCAGCGAAGCGATCGGCCGCCACGCGGCCGCCCTCGGGGTCGTCCCCGGACGGATCTCGTTCCGCGACCCGCGGACCCGCTGGGGGAGCGCCTCGCGATCAGGGCGCCTGGCGTTCTCCTGGCGGCTGGTCCTGGCTCCACCAGAAGCCCTCGAGACGGTCGTCGTCCACGAGCTCGCCCACCTCCTCGTGTTCGGGCACGGGCCGGGGTTCTGGGCAGTCGTCGCCTCGCGGATCCCAGACCATCTCGCCTGGCGACGCTGGCTGCGCGAGCATTCGGTCGAGCTCCACGCCGCGCTGGCGGCCGACCCGCCGGCGTAGATCAGCCGAGGAACAGGATCAGCATCCCAAGGCCGAGCGCGCCGAGACCCACGAGCAGGAGGGGCAGGGAGCGTCGGATCTCGCTGGCGTGGATCGCCGACAAGTCGGCACCGTGGACCGACGCGGCCACCAGGGCGCGGCTCCCCACCCACCCGAGGGCCAGCGCGCAGCTGCCGCTGACCAGTCCCAGCCCCACGAACGGCCAGTCTGGCGGCAGGCTCGAGCCTCCCTCGTCAAGGGCGATGGCGAGGATCCCGGTCGTGGCGCCGAGAGTACCGAGACCGATCACGAACATCGCGACGATGAGCACGGCCGGCGGGTCGACCCGGCCCGCATGGCCGGCGATGAGCACGATCCCGACCAGCGCTCCGGCCACGGCGAGGCCTGCGACAAGGACCGCCGAGGTCTGGCCTGCGGCTCCGCCCAGCTCGACGGCGAGAAACCCCGCGGCCACGGCCAGGACGCCCAGGCTCTGGGTGAATGCGGCCGCTACCATCAGGATGGCCCGGATCCGCGGCGCGTCTGCCGGGTCGGCGGCGGGTCTGGTCTGCGAGGCCAGCACTCCGAGACCGATGGCGGCGCCGAACAGGACGAGACCGGTCATCACCAGGGGTCCCACTCGGTCTCCCTCCTCGTGCCCTAGGAGTCGACCCGCGGGCCTGCAGTCGACGTCGGCGCTGGCAAGTGTGGCAGGGTCGGGAGCCGCGATCTATCCAGACTCTGGATCGTTGGCGCGCCGAGTGCGGACCTGGTGGCCTGGAGCCGGCTGGGGACGCCTGAGCGCCGGCTGGGGGACGCCTACGGGCGGCTCATGAGCATCTCCCGCCGCCATGAATCCGTCGATGAGCTCAAGGGGACGGTAGGTTTCGAACTCTGCGCGGATCCGCTCCACGTTCAGGACGAAGCGCATGTCACCCAGGATCTTAGTGACCCCCTTTGCGATCCTCTCCGGCGTCGGACGTTCCGTCTTCAGGTTGATCCCGAACCCGAAGTAGTCGATCCGGGCGTTGATGTCGTTCTTGCCCTCGCGCACGCCAGCCGAGAGGACCGGGACTCCCTTGCTCAAGGCCAGGAGGATGCTCCCGTATCCGCCGTTGCAGATGAACAGGCCGGCGTGCTCGAGGAGAAGGTCGAAATCGACGAAGTCCTCGATGACCACGTTCGACTCGGGGTAGCGCCTTCGAAGCTCGTCGGTGTTCTTGCCGCCGGTCGTTGCGATCACGAGGTGGGATCCACCTTTGAGTGCTTCGAGCGTCGGCACGAAGAGCTTCTCGGCGTCCGTGTTGTCGACGGTGCCTTGTGAGACGACGATCACCGTTTCGTACCCTCGGAGCTTCTCCGCGAGCTCGACGGGCAGCACGCTCCCCTTCCTATACGGCAGCAGCGGGCCGACGTACTTCACATTCCCAGGGAGGCGTCGCGGGTAGTCGAACCCAGGCACGCCGCTCTGAAAGAAGTACGTGGCGCACTTGTGGGACAAGTCGACCCACCCGTCGACCGTGACCGGCGGGAGTCCCTCCGACACGAGCAGCTCGTTGTACGTCTTCACCCCTCGCCGCATGGCGCTGCGGAGCAGGGCGCGCGCGATCCGATGGACCGCCTTGTCGATGATTGTGCGGGCCGGCTTCAGCCCGAAGAACGGCGGCGGGCCGCCGTCGCCAGACAGTGCGGCGAACGGTCCGGGGGCGATGGAGTACACGGGTGTGCCGAGCTTTGCCGCAACGAGCGGAGCAGCGTAGAGCCCGGGGTCGCACACGAACGCGTCGAAAGGAAACGTCGCATGCACGTCCAGGATGTCCCGGTAGTGCTGTCCGACGCTGTCGACAAAGATCTTCTCGAGGTCGAACGAAAGCAGCTTCGGCCCCTTGAGCTTCGCCCGTTCGGGGAACAGCTCCGCGACGTTCTCGCCCGTGATCTCGCGGGCTTGCTGGAACGGGAAATGCGGGATGCCAAGGTCAGCAAGTTTCCCGGCGTAGCTCGGGCCCGCGTACCAGCGGACGTCGTGGCCTTGCTCCCTGAGATGCATGGCGACGCTCGTCAGTGGGTTGAAGTGCCCATCGAACGGCATCGTCGCGAACAGGATCCGCTGGGTCATCGCAGGCTTGCTTTCCGCTCCCTGTGGTCGTGGTACTATAGCGTGACTATATTGTCTCACTATAGTCAGATGGGAGGGCGCGTCAAGTGGCAAACCCGGAGCCCGACGCGATGGCCCCCGTCGTGTCGAAGACCCAGACCCGCCGTGCCCGGGCGCTCGCGACTCGCCGGCGCATGGTCGGAGCCGCGTATCGCCTGTTCTGCGAGAACGGTTATATGGCGACAACCATGGAGGCGATCGCGCGCGAGGCGGGCGTCGCCGTGCCGACCCTCTACTTCACGTTCCGCACGAAGGCGGCGATCCTCGGCGAGGCGGTCGGCGCCGCGGTCATGGGTTTCGACGATCCGGTCGGGCCTGAGGACGCTCCCTGGTATCGAACCTTCGAAGCCGAGCCGGATGCTCGGCGTGCGCTCAAGATCCTCGTCGAGAACACCTCTCCGATCCTGCAGCGCGTCGGGCCATTGACGGCCGCGATCCATGGTGCGGCGTTCGATCCGGAGGTCGCGACGCTTCGCGAGGTCAGCGAACAGCGGCGGCACGAGGGATACCACCTCATCGTGCAGATGCTCGGCCGCAAAGGAGGGCTACGGCGCGGGCTCACGATCGAGCGCGCGACGGACATCCTCCTTGTCCTCGTGAGCCCAGACCTGTTCGGGGCCTTGGCGACCGGACGCGGCTGGTCGGTCGCCGAGTGCAATGGATGGCTCGTCGAGGTTCTGTCCCAGCAGTTATTGCCCGGCGATTGAGGACGTCTCGCCGGGCAGGGCCGAGCCGAAGGGGCCGCCCCCCGACGCCCTTACTACGAAGGGCCAGGCCTTGACCATCTGGTCGTCTTGTAGTCTCGGCGAGCAAAGGGCCGGGTACGCCGGCTTGTCCCTCATGGCAACACCAGGCCTCACCGTGTGCCGCTCGGCGACGCGTAACGGAACCGAACCCGCGTCAAGTCGCGGGTCGCATTGCTTACGAACGGCCACGGATCGGGGCCGGCGGCGCCGCGAGCTTGGCCCCGAAGTGGCTCGGCGTGGGCAAGAAATGGAACAGATGTACTGGCTCGCCCGACCGGAGCTGGACGTGCACGCATGCTCGAGTTCGGATCTATAGCTGTACCGGTAGCTGTCTTTCCAACCAGATGACAACGAACTGAGCACGGAGAAAGCGACATGGTGGAGATGATGGGAACCAAATGCCTAATGAACTGAGCACGAAATGCGGGAATTGGTGGAGATGAGGGGACTCGAACCCCTGGCCTCCGCGATGCGAACGCGGCGCTCTTCCAGCTGAGCTACATCCCCACGAGGGGTCGCGCCGGGCGGCGACGGATCGCTGCACTCGGGACCGGGGCGAGAGTGTAACACGAGGGTCGAACCCCTCCGATCCGGGCTTGACGAGATAGAACATCTGTTCTATCGTGAGCCGTCCGATGACGACCCTTTCCTCGGACGTGACGGCGGCCCTGGCGTCTCTCCAGACGCGCTGGGGGGATGCCGCGCCACGGGTCGGTGGGTCGGCTCTGAACGGTGCCGGGACGGTCGTCGGCGCACTCGCCACGGTCCCGCTGCCGGACGAACCTGATCCGCAGCCGACCCGTGTCGTCGAGGATGATCGGGTCGTCTCGACCGGCTTCCCAGCGCTCGATGCCATCCTCGGCACGGGCGGGGTCCCGCGCTCGACTATGCTCGCCGTGCGAGGCGATGCGTCCAGCGGCAAGACCACCCTGGCCCTGCGACTGGCAGCCGGAGCGCAGGCGGCCGGCTCGATCGTCGCCTACGTGGATCTCGCCCGGAGCCTCGACCCGGTCGAGGCGGTCGCCCGCGGGGTCCGGCTCGAATGGCTGGTCGTCCTCGAGCCGGCATCGCTCGACGAGGCGCTGGCGATGGCCGGCGCGCTCGTGGCAGGACGCTCGGTGGACCTGCTCATCGTGGATCTGCCAGCGGAAACGGGCCTGCCGGCGGAAACGGACCCCCCGGCCCGGACCGATGCGGTCGCCCCGGCCCAGAACGATGCAGCCGCCCCGACCACGCCCCCGAGCCGCCCCCGACGCGACGGTCGACGTCCACCCTCGGTCGCGGATCGCCTCGGACGGCTGGCCGCTCTCGCTCGGCGGTCGGACGTCCTGCTCGTGGTCCTCGAGCCGCCGGGGCTCCCGGTCCAGGTGTCGCGTGCCATCGCCGAGTCGGCCGGTCTCCGCCTGGAGCTCGCTCGACGAGCCTGGATCCACCTCGGCCGGGACATCGTCGGCCAGTGGACGGAAGCGGTCGTCGCCCGGAACCGGGCCGGTCCGCCGGGGAGGCGGGCGGACCTCCGGATCCTCTACGCCGAGGGCGGTGGGCGGGATGCCTGCCTCCTCCGCGAGTCGCTCCTCACCGATGCCCCCATCCTCCCGTCACGGATCGACGATCGTGCGACTGCTCCACCTCCTCTGGCCGCATCTCCCCCTCCGCCTCGTCCGGGCGCGCGCGACGGCAGACCTGGGCTCCGCCTCGTTCCCGACCGGGCCGGTCGTCCTCGGCGGTCAACCGTGGACCGATGGGACGGTCCTCGACGCGAGCCCGTCGGCTCGTGAGCTCGGGGTCCGCCGCGGCCAACCGCTCGGATCCGCCCACCGGCTCGCGCCCGAGGCCACTTTCCTCGACCCGGATCCGGCTGCGGACCGGGCGGCGATGGAGCGGGCGCTCGAGGCACTCGGGACATTCAGCCCGGGCATCGCCGGCGCGATCGACCCGGCCGATCCTGCCTTCGGGCTGCTCGAGGTCCAGATCGACGGACTCGAGCGGCTGTGGGGACCGGAGCCGATCCTCGTCGAGCGGATCGTCGCGGCGCTCGACCGGATCCTCCCGGGAGCCCCCCGGCTCGGGATCGCCGGGACGCGCTTCGCGGCGACCACCGCGGCCGGCGCAGCGGAGACCCCGGGCCGACCGTGGATCGTGGAACCGGGCGGCGAGGTGGCATTCCTCGGACCGCTCCCAGCCGCCCTGCTCACCCCGGATCCGGATCTGCGCGCCCGACTCGCCCGGTTCGGGCTGCGTCGGATCGACGCGGTCGGGGCACTGCCGCGCTCGGCGCTGATCGCCCGGTTCGGTGCGGAGGGCGAGCGGATCCACGCTCGGGCGAACGGTCAGGAGATCGCCGCCTTCCGGCCTCATCGCACTCCCGAGCGGCTCGTCCTGGGGCTCGGTCTCGAGCCGCCGATCGAGGACCTCGAGCCGCTCCGATTCGTCCTCCACCGGCTGGCCGGCGCACTTGCCGATCAGCTCGTGGCTCGCGGTGCCGCGGCCGGCCGGGTCGAGCTGCGACTGAGCCTCGATCCGGCGTTCGCCCGGCGGGGGACGCCGACCGCCCTGGCCATCGAGCAGCGCTTCCCCGAGCCCACCGCGGAGGGCGAGGCGATCGACCGACTCCTGTTCGCCCGGCTCGAGCGGGAGCCACCGCCGGCCGCGGTCTGTCGGCTCGAGCTCGAGCTCACCGAGGTGGCCCCGGCGACCGGCCAGCAGCTCGCCCTGTTCACGCCTCAGGCGGCGCGCGCCGCGCGGCTCGGCTGGCAGCTCGCTCGGCTGGCGCTCGCCTTCGGGGAGGACCGGATCGGGCGGGTCGAGCTGGTCGATCCGGAAGCGCCCCTGCCGGAGACCCGCTGGCGCCGACTGCCGATCGGATCGGGCTCCGAGGGTGGCGTTCGCCCGATCCTCCCGGAACCGGGCCGATGACCCGCCTGCTCCGCGAGCACCCGTCGATCGGCGTCGAGCTGGACGATGGCGGGCGGGTCGTGGCCGTCCATTGGGCCGGCGGTCGCGAGCCGGTCGAGGTCTGCAACCGCTGGCGGATCGACCAGGGCTGGTGGGGCGACCCGATCGCCCGGGATTACTTCAAGGTCGTCGGATCACGCTGGCTCGCCCTGGTCTATCTCGACCGGCTCGACGGGACGTGGCATCTCGAGCGGATCTATGACTGAACGAGGAGTCAGCGGAGCCCGGGCCGCCCGAGCGCAAGGCTGACGAAGAAGAGGATGGCCAGGATCCCCATCACCAGGAACAGCGCGCCGAGATCGCGCGGACGCGTGGATTGCACGGACGCCATCCCCCTGTGCCGTCGGAAGGCCGAGTCGTCGGCCGATCTGACGCGCAGTGTAGCTGCGATGTGTCGCCCCGATGCGGCCGCCGCGCGCCGCCGAGACGGCGAACACGATGGCTCACCGGAAGGGGCAGGCTGCCGCCATCAGGATCGTCACGGCCGAACGCGGACCGTGGGGAACGATCGTCACCTGGACGCGACAGGCCGGATCCGCGCCGGCGGCATCGATCACCGTGCTGCCATCCTCGAGCGGTCCACCCGATGCCTCGATCGTGTAGCCCGCCCTGGCCAGGGCGTTGCCGTACCAGGCCACCACCTTGGCCGTCGTCGCCGGGACGTCCAGCAGGGCCGATGCCGGACCCTCACCGGTGTCGGCAGGCCCGGCTCCGGGGTAGATCGGGAAGCCGGCCGGCAGGGTGTCCCAGATCCGCCCCCGAACCGTTTCGGTGGTGGTCGGAGCGGAGGATCGAGCGGCCGGCGATGGCGTGCCGGACATCGCGGCGGGGACTGAGGATGCCGCCGCCGGGGATGCTTCCGAGCCGCTTCCCTGCGAGCTCAAGGTGCCTGGCGCCACTGATGGAGCTGAGCTCGCCGTGGCGCCACCACCTCCAACGCAGCCGATCGCGACCAGCATCACGAGCGACGCCTGGAGGACGAGGCGCGGCGGGTGTGCCGGGGCCCCGCCGCGGAGCGACGGGGCCGCTCGGGTCGTCAACCCGCTCACCAGGCTGACGACCGGGTCATCGGATCGACCACTCGGGAAGACCGATGCCCATTCCATTGGTGCGCGCCCCCAGGCACGCGCCGTCGGTGTGCATCGTTGAGACGTCGGGGGCACGCTCCGTGTTTCGTCGTCGGCAACGCGCCCACGGGTTCAATAGCGCTGGCGGAACGCGTCGACCGGCGCCTTCCAGACCCCGCCCTTCGAGATGAACTGGACCTTGAGCTTGTACGTCCCGGCACGCAGACCGGCGGCCGTCCCGAGCACAGTCGTGGTCGTCAGGGTCCGGGTCTTGCCGGGGTACAGGGTGAAGGTCAGCGAGCCCTTCTTGACCAGGCTCCCGGTCGGGCCGTAGATCCGCCACACGAGCGTGCCTCGCTCGGGCACGTTGCCGGCGTTCTTGACCCGCTCGACGTGGGTCATCCTGACCGTGCTCCCCGACCGGGTGACCCGGGTCACGGTCGACCCGACGGTCACGCGGTGGGTCGGATCGTAGAACTTGGCCCTGATGACGTCGTACATCTCCGAGTAGCCGCGGTCGTTGTCGAGGGTCCAGATCCCGACGCCGGCCAGCCCGTTGGCGATGGCGTAGTCGTACTTTGCGGCGGCGCTGAACTCGTCCTCGAAATAGACCTGGCGGAAGGTCAGCGTATCCGCATCCCAGTAGGTGAAGTAGGCGCTGCCCTCGGCGGTGTCTTCGTGGCGGATGACCTCGGGGTGGGCGGCCAGGAACTTGCGCGCCGAGCTGTAGCTGACGCTCCACACGCCGCCCCACTTGGAGGCCGGCTTGTTGACCGACGCGTTGGGCGTCTCGCTGGTGACCGGCCAGTCGTACCCGTAATAGGGGACGCCAAGGATGAGCTTTGAGGCCGCGACGTGCTTGAGATAGCGCTCGATATGGAGCTTCACCGTACGGGTCGTGTTGTCCAGCGGGGCGATCGCGCCGGTGATCGTCGAGCCGGACCAGCGGTAGTTGTAGGTCATCACCAGCATCTGGTCGACGATGTTCTCGATCCCGTCGATCAGGGTGTACGGCGCGCCGGCCGAGGTCGCCGCGACCAGCTTGGCCTTGGGGAACTGCGCCAGCATCGCGGTCTTGAACTTGGCCAGGAACTTGGCGTAGTCCAGCGACAGCGACTGGGGCATCGGCTCGAAGTCGAAGTTGGCGCCGTCCGCGGAGCGGCGTTCCATGAGCACGAGGGCCTGCTTGATGAAGCGCGACTGGGCGGCCTTGCTGTGGAGGAATGCCGACATCCTCGGCAGCGTGCCCGAGTCGAACAGCTGGAATGTCGGGACGACCCGGACGCCCTTGGCGTGGGCGGCGTTGGTGACCGCGGCGGCGTTGTCCGAGACGTAGGCGGTGTAGCCCCGCCAGGCCGTGTCGATGTTGCCGTCCTGTTTGATCCCGAGGCCGAACAAGGCGATGGTCGAGACCAGGTCGTAGTTCAGGCGGTCGACCGTCCCGGCGTCCAGTCGCCAGTAGGGCAGGTAGCCGTAGACCTGGCGCTCGAGCGGTGCGATCCCTGTGACCCGGGGCTGGATGCCCGGATCGGCGGCGCGCGCGATCGGAGCGGACAGGGGAGCGGGGGCCAGCGGAGCGAGGACGAGGAGCGCGACCGCGATCACGGCGGCGACCAGACCGGTGGTCCGGGCGTTGGGTCGCGACCTCTGAAGAAGGAGGTCGTGCATGGTGTTACTCAAGCGCACCCTACCACGCTTGGCCAGCCGTACCTTGGGGCCACCGGGCGGGCCCCTTGGGGTCATGGGCATGATAGAACAGATGTTCTATCATGTGCTCTGTCCCCTCGCATCTGTTGCGGGAACCCAAGATGTCCGGCCAGCAACCCGCCGCCCGCCCCTATGCCGAGCTCCATTGCCACACGAACTTCTCGTTCCTGGATGGAGCCTCGGCCGCCGATGAGCTCGTGGAGCGCGCTCTCGAGCTGAGCCTGTCCGGCCTGGCGATCACCGACCACCAGGGCCTGTACGGGGTCGTCCGGTTCTCGACCGCAGCTCGTGAGGCCGGGCTCCACCCGGTCATCGGGCTGGAGCTGGAGCTGCTCGATGCGTTCGGACCGGATCCGGATCGGATCGTGGTGCCGGGCCGGCGACCGGTCCGTCGTGGGGGACGCCGATCGTCGGTCGCCACCTGGGGCGCCGCCCAGGACTTCGATCCATCGAACCGTCCGGCGGTCGAGGGCACACCCGCTCGGCCACGTCCCGAGCGGACGCGGCTGCCCGGTCACCGGGAGCCTGTCCGGGAGGACCTGCGCGGTGTCGGGGAGAGCCAGCGCGGACCCCATCTCGTCCTCCTCGCCCGTGACCGGATCGGCTACCGCAGCCTGTGCCGTCTGGTCAGCCGGGCCAACCTCGCCGGGACGAAGGGCGTGCCACGGTTCAGCCAGGCACTCCTCGCCGAGCACACTGAGGGGCTGGTCGCCCTGTCGGGTTGCCGCGACGGTGAGATCGCCCGGCGACTCCGGGTCGGCGACCGGGAAGGGGCGCGGGCCGTGGCCGAGGGCTATGCCCGGATGTTCGGGGCCGGTCCGAGGGCGGCGAGAGCGGTCGGCGTCGCGGCGGCCGGCTTCGTGCTCGAGCTCGAGCATCATCTGCTGCCCGACGACGACTGGCTCGTCGCCGAGACCGCCCGCCTCGCCGAGGAGCTCGGCCTGCCGGTCGTCGTCACGAACGACGTCCATCACGCTCTGCCCGAGGGCCGCGAGCTCCAGGACGTCGTCAGCGCCATCCGCCACGGCCGGACGGTCGGGACGCTGGCCGATCTGCGCCGACCCGATGGAGAGTCGTACCTGAAGTCCGGCGCCGAGCTGGCGGCGCTCGTCCCCGTGGCGGACGATCCGCAGACGGCGCGAGCGTGGGCCGAGGGGATCGCCAACGCGGCCGAGCTGGCGGCGGCCTGCGACGTGGACCTCGAGTTCGAGGCCTACCGTTTCCCGGGCTTCTCGGTGCCAGGCGGGGAGACGCCGTTCTCGTACCTTGTCGAGCTGTGCCACGAGGGAGCCCGGCGGCGCTACCACCCGATGACGCCGGCGGTCGTCCGCCAGCTGGCTCACGAGCTCGACGTCATCGAGCGGACCGGCCTGGCCGAGTTCTTCCTGATCTGCTGGGACCTGATGCGCTTCGCCCGGTCGCGGGGGATCCCCGCCCAGGGCCGCGGCAGCGCGGCGGATTCGATCGTCGCCTACGTGCTGGGGATCACCCGGGTGGACCCGATCCGCCACAACCTCCTGTTCGAGCGGTTCATCAACGAGGGCCGGACGACCTATCCGGACGTCGATATCGACTTCTCATCGGAGCGACGGGAGGAGGTCATCCAGTACGTCTACGGGAAGTACGGGCCCGAGCACACCGGGATGGTCTGCAACATCGTGACCTACCGGGCACGCTCGGTGGTCCGCGAGGTCGGGGTCGCCCTCGGCTTCCCGCGTCCGCTGGTCGACCGGGTGGCGAAGGCGCTCGAGACCTACGACTCGGTCATGGTCCGGCGGGACCTCGAGGCGGACGGTGGGTTCGCCGAATTCTTCCGCCGACCCGGCGAGGACGTGGTGGCGGGCGGGCTCGCGCCGGACGCCGCTCCGAGTGCCACCCGGGGCCAGGACCTCGGGCGGACCCGTGGCCTGACCGACCGGATGGGCCAGCTCAACCACGGCGCCAGGCCGGCCATCCGTGCCGGTGGACCGGGCGACGACGAGGGCGGCCCGGGCGACAGCCCGGCGAGCGTGGCCTGGCTGCACTCCGGGCGAGGGACCGGGGACGGTGCCTCCAGCTCGAGCGTCGCCCGGATCGAGCCCGAGGCTCAGCCGCAGCCACGCGGCGGGAGCGTCGTCGGCCTGTCGGACTGGGAGCGCTGGCTCGAGCTGTGCGCTCGGATGGACGGCTTCCCGCGGCACCTCAGCATCCACAGCGGCGGGATGCTCATCACGGCGGCCCCGCTCATCGACATCGCCCCGCTCGAGCGGGCGACGATGAAGGACCGGGTCGTCGTCCAGTACGACAAGCGCGACGTCGAGACGCTCAAGCTGATCAAGCTCGACCTGCTCGGCCTGGGGATGCTGGCCGCGATCGACGAGACGCTCCAGCTCATCGAGCGCGACTGCGCGACCTGCCTCGACCTCGACCGGCTGCCCGAGGAGATCCCCGAGGTCTTCGCGATGATCCAGGCGGCCGACACCGTGGGCGTCTTCCAGATCGAGAGCCGGGCCCAGATGCAGACCCTGCCGAAGAGCCGGCCGGCCAGCCTGGACGACCTGGTCGTCGAGGTGGCGATCATCAGGCCCGGACCGATCCAGGGCAACGCGGTCCACCCGTACCTGCGCCGGAAGCAGGGTCTCGAGCCGGTGACCTACCTCCACCCGAGCCTCGAACCGGTCCTCCGCGACAGCCTCGGGGTGATCCTCTACCAGGAGCAGGTCATGCGGGTGGCGATCGAGGTCGCCGGCTTCAGCCCGGCCGCGTCGGACGGCTTCCGTCGAGCGATGGGGACGTGGCGCTCGACCCGCGAGATGGAGAAGCTCCACCGGCAGTTCGTCGACGGTTGCCTCCGCCAGCCCGGGATGGACGAGGCGACCGCCGAGGAGCTCTTCCGCCAGGTATCCGCGTTCGCCAGCTTCGGCTTCGCCAAGAGCCATGCCGCAGCGTTCGCCCGGACCGCCTACGAGTCGTCGTTCCTCAAGCTGTTCTACCCCGCCCAGTTCCTGGTCGGCCTGATCAACGCCCAGCCGATGGGCTTCTATCCGGTCGAGGTCCTGGTCAACGACGCCAAGCGCCACGGCGTGGCCGTCCTGCCGGTCGATATCAACGCGAGCGCCTACCTGACGACCAGCGAATGGGTCGGGGTCGATCCCGAGCCGCTCCCCCTGGAGGCCGGGATCGACCGACGCCCCGAACCCGTCCGCTCACCGGCCTGTGTCATGCCCTCGGACGACGCCCGGGGTCGCTGGGCGGCCGCCAGCGCCGTGGGCTGGGGGGTGCGGCTCGGGCTCGGCCTGGTCAAGGGGATCGGCGAGGAGCATGCCGAGCGACTCGACACGGAGCTCGCCCGCGGCCCGTACCGGAGCCTGGCTGACGTGGTCGAGCGGACCGCCCTGCCGGAAGAGGTCATCGAGCGGCTGATCCGAGCCGGCGGCCTCGACCCGCTCGGGCGCCCGCGGCGGGAGCTTCTGTGGCAGCTCCGCGAGGTCATGGGTGCAAGTGGCGGACGGATCGATGGGCGGACGACCCGGACGGCCGCCCGGGCCTCGAAGCGCGCCGCCGGCCGGCCGATCGACCTGCGCCTCCCGGCCACGTCCGCGCCGGAGCTGCCGCCGATGGGCGAGATCGAGCGGCTCGGCGATGCCTACGCGGTGATCTCCCTCGACGCCAGGCAGCAGGTCATCGGCCTGTTCCGCGATGCCCTCGGGCGGCTCGGGGCGGTGCCCAACTCAGCGCTCAACGAGCATCGGCCGGGGCCGGTCCGGATCGGCGGCCTGGTCGTCACCCGGCAGCACCCGATGACGGCCAAGGGGACCGTCTTCCTGGCCCTCGAGGACGAGACCGGGATGGTCAACGTGACCCTCTGGCCCGATGCCTGGGAACGGCTCCGCGGGGTCGTCCGCCGGCACGCGCTCCTGCTCGTGGACGGGACCCTTCAGCGCGAGGGGGAGGTCGTCAACGTCATCGCCCGGGACGTGCGACCGTTGCCCGAGGCCGCGGCCGAGGTCGGCGGGCCAGCCCGGGCGCCCGGAGTCCGCCAGCTCGGCTTCGCCGGCATGCGTCGGATGCACTAACGGCGAGCGGCGGTCTTCGTCCCCTTGCCCTTGGCCGGTGGCTGACGCTTGCCGGCGTTCGGGTTGGCGCGTCGGAGGAACCGGCGGTAGAACCCGGCGAAGCCGCCGATGGCGAAGCCGCTCAGCGGTGACAGGACCAGTCCGTAGAGCATGAATGCCTGCGGCTGGGTGCCCTGCAATGCTCCTTCCGGGATCGGCCCGAATGCCAGGTACAGCGCGAACACGATCCCGCACACCAGCCCGACGATACCGCCCGCCATGTAGCTCATCCGGTCGGTCAAGATGCCGGCCAGGAAGAGCGCACCGATCTGCGGCGGTGGGTACACGAGTAGCTGGAAGGCGAAGCTCTGCATGCTCCCATTGGCACCGGATGCGGCGTACCAGATCCCCGCTGCGACCACCAGCAGGCTCGGCAACCAGATGGCGTTAGTCCGGGTGATGAGCCACGGGATCCGGCGGATGTCGCCGCGCAGGTCGATCGGCCGGTACGCGCCCCGGAAGGCGCCGAGCACGCTCGGGCGCGCTGCCGGCGACCCCGCGGCTGCAGCGGCGGTCGTCTTCGCGGTCGACCCGGCCGCGCCGGTCCCGGCCGATGAGTCGTTCGCGACGGGGACCACCCTGGCACGGCGGCGTGCCTCGGCGCGGTCGGTCTTCTTGGCGCGGGCCACGGTGCCTCCTGGGTCTCGATCCGCGTCGGGTAGACGCTCAACGGCGGTCGCGCAAGCTGGGGGGACGCTTGGCGTGCCGGTCGGGGCCATCGTAGACGAACGGCCCGGATAAGCGCGAGACAAGGCTGAGGTGATCGGCGGATGAGCCACCGCTGCTACAACCGACACCCCGCCAGCCACCCGTCCCCGCCGGGAGGTCGTCGATGGCTCGTGCTCCGAGGGCGGCGGTCGCCGCCCTGCTCCTGGTCGTCTCCCTCGCTGCGCTCGCGGTCGGCGCGCAGCCGGGTCCCCGGCTTGCGGCTGTCGTCGGTGGGCGGCTGCCGCTCGCCGCGGTCCCCTGGTCGCCGAGCTCGGGGGTCCTCCTGGCCGAGGTCGTGACCGGCGGCGCGTCGGCGTCCGACGAGTACGTCGAACTGACCAACGCCTCGTCGACGACAGTCGACATCGCCGGCCTTGAGCTGGTCTACGCGACCGCCAGCGGGACGACGGTGACGCGCAAGGCGACCTGGTCCGGGGTGCGACTTCTCGAGCCAGGGCAGCATCTTCTGGTGGCCAACGCCAGCGGCTCGTTCGCGGCCCTGGCGGACGTCACGTACAGCGGCGGGTTCGCCGCGACCGGCGGCGCGCTCGCGATCCGGCCGGTCGGTGGCACGCCGATCGAAGCCGTCGGTTGGGGCGACGCCACCAACGGGTTCGTCGAGGGAACGGCGGCGCCGGCACCGCCTGCCGGCTCGAGCCTCGAGCGACGCCCGGGCGGAGCCGCAGGAAGCAGCCTCGACACGAACGACAACGCGACCGACTGGATCGTCCAGACGAGCCCGGAGCCCCGGAACCTGGCTGCGCCGCCCATCCCTGGTCCTTCGCCGAGCCCGACGCCCACGCCCAGTCCAACACCGACGACCACGCCGAGTCCGACGCCCACGCCCAGTCCCACGCCGACGCCGACGACCACGCCGAGCCCGACGCCCACGCCGAGTCCGACGCCTACGCCCAGTCCGACGCCCACGCCCACGCCCAGTCCGACGCCCACGCCCAGTCCGGTCACTCCGATCGCCGCTGCCCGGGCGATGGCGGACGGCTCGATGACGACCATCGAAGGCGTGGTCACGATCGGCCTGGGTTCGCTCGAATCCGGCCGGACCGGATTCGTCCAGGATGTGACCGCCGGGATCGCGATCTACCTCGACGCTCCGGCCGGCTCGGTGATCCCGGCCGGCACCGCCGTCCGCGTGACCGGCACGGTCGACGACCGATATGCGCAGCGCACGTTGCGCGCGGCAGTGGCAGACGTCATCGACCTCGGCGCCGCGCCGACGCCGACCCCGATCGGGTTCGCGACCGGCTTCGCGGGTGAGCCTTCGGAAGGATCGCGAGTCAACGTCCTCGGGACGGTCGTCGAGCCGCCGACCGCCTTCGCCGATGGCCTCGGTCTGCTCGTGGATGACGGGAGCGGTCCACTCCGAGCCATCGTCGGGCCCGACGCGCTCGGTGGCCTCAGCCCGGCTCGGGGCGATCTTGTCGCGGTCGTCGGTTCGCTCGGGCAGCGCGACTCGACGGGGACCGGCCTGGCCGGCTACCGGCTCCTGTCGATGGGGTCCGGCGAGCTCCGCCTGATCGTCGCGCCCAGACCTTCCCCGCTCCCGTCGCCGACCCCGATCCCGACCCCGCTCGCCACCGCCATGCCGACCCCGACGCCTGATCCGACCCCGACGGCCGATCCTTCTTCGACCCCAGATCCGACTTCGACCCCCGATCCGACCGGCGGACCCCCTTCGACTCCGTCCGCCGAGCCCAGCCCGACGCCCAGCATCGCCCCCTCACCCACGCCCTCGTTCACGCCGATCGCATCTGTCCGGAGACTGCCCGTCGGGTCCATCGCCACGGTCGACGCGACGGTCACGGCCGGATCGGGGAGCCTCGGAAGCGCGGGTCTCATCGCCCTCGGCGATGCGACGGCCGGGATCTTCGTTCGCGTCCCGAGCGGGGTCGTCCCGCCACTCCGCGGGACGCACCTCATCGTCATTGGCAAGCTCGCCGACCCGTACGGCCAGCTCGAGGTCCGACCAGTCGTGGGCGGGATCGTGCCGGTCGCCGATCCCGGGCCCTCGCCGACGCTGATCGGCATCACGGCTGCCGACCTCGATGAGGCCAGCGAAGGTCGTCTCGCGACACTGACCGGAGTGATCGAACGCATCCCGACGGCGACCGGCGGCGGGCTCGCGGCGATCATCGTCGACGATGCCGGCGGTCGCGCCCGGATCGCCGTCGACGGCTCGAGAGGCATCAAGACGGCCGATCTCGTCGCTGGGCACCGCTACGCGCTCAGTGGCGTGGTCGGCCAGCGCGCCTCGAAGAAGGGCGCGTACGACGGCTACCGCCTGTGGGTACGCGATCGTGCCGACATCGTCCACCTGGCCGGACCGGCGGCCAGCCCAACGCCCACCCCGAAGTCCAGTCCATCGTCGAGCGGCGGCGGTTCGCCCGCCGTCGTCACGATCGCCCGCGCCCTCAGGATGCAGGGCCAGCGGGTGGCCGTCGTCGGCGTCGTGACGACCCCGTCCCGATTGCTCGAGGCGACCGCGCGGCGGATCGTGATCCAGGACCGGACCGGCGCGATCGAGGTCCGGACCCCGACCGGTTCGAGCACGCCCGGCCCGGGCCGACGAGTGCGCGTCGTCGGTGAGGTCGTGCGAGCCTACGACGCACCACGGATCAAGGCGACCGAGATCGCGGACCTCGGTGCTGGGACCATGCCGACCCCGCCGTCCCTATCGGGCGGCCCGTCGATCGCGGTCGAGTGGCAGCTCGTGCGGGTCGCTGGGACCGTGCTCGGCGTCCGCAAGCTGGGCGATCGCTGGCGGGCCGAGCTCCGGGTAGGGTCCGCTCGTGTCGTCGTCCAGGGTCAGTCGGGCGCCGGCATCCCGTCGACGGCCCTCGTCGAGGGCCGTCGGGCGACCGTCGTCGGGATCGCCCGGCGACCATATCCCGGTACCGCTGACCGACGGTTCGCCGTTCTCCCGCGATCGTCAGCCGACATCGCGCTGAGCGGTGCGGGCGCACCGACGGCCCCCGGCCGCGCGTCGGGCGGTCCGTCGTCCGGTGGGCTGCCGGCCGCCGCTCTCGCGGCCGTGTCGTCCGCGGATCCCGCCACGGCCGACGCCTCCGCCGCCGCGGACACGGCCGTCGAGATGAGCACGCTGGCCGACCACGCCGGCGAGCGCGTCGAGGTCGGCGGTCTCGTCGTCGCGCTCCTGGATGACGGCTTCATGCTCGACGACGGGAGCACCACCGGACGCATCGCCCTGAGCGGTGAGGCGACGGCATTCCTCGGCCTGATCGAGCCGGGCGATGCGATCCAGGCGACCGGGCGGGTCGAGACCCACGCCGGCGGACCGCTCCTGCTCGTCGAGACCGCCGCGGACCTCGTCCGCCTCGGCAGCCTCGGCGAACCCGGCGCGAGTTCGGATCCGAGCCCGGATCCGAGTGCCGATCCCGCAGCCGCGGGTCCGCTCGAACCCTCGGGCGGTGGGCCGGACGCGCGCCCGATCCGCCAGGCCGGCCTCGTCGGATCGCCCGATGTGACGGTCCTGGCGACGGGCTGGCTGAGCCTCGTGGTCGTCGTCCTGGCGACGGTCCGGCTGGTCCGTCGTCGTCGTTCCGAGCGGTCCACTGCGGCCCGGATCGCGGTCCGGCTGGCCGCCCTGAGCCGTCCACCGGGCACGCCTCGTGCGTGACCCACGCTCAGCCGAACTTGACGCTCGTGAGAAAGCGGGACTATCCTCGGCCGAGTTTCGCGCCAGCGAAGCGCTTCAGAGGAGCGAGGGACGGTCTTGCCGAACGCGGATCACCGCGTCGCACTCCCTGTCGGAGAACGGCAGTACCACATCTCACTCGGCCCCGGAGAGTTGGCCGAGTACATCCTCCTCCCCGGTGACCCCGATCGGACCGCCCGGATCGCCGCACGTCTCGACTCGATCGAGCTCGAACGGCGTAACCGTGAGTTCGCTACGGTCACCGGCATGTATCGCGGCGAACGGGTATCCGTCGTGTCGACCGGGATCGGCACGGACAACGTCGAGATCGTGGTTGCGGAGATCCTGGCGATCACGGAACGTCCGACCTTCATCCGGGTCGGTACCTGCGGCGCGCTCCAGCCGGAGATCGGCCTCGGGGACCTGGTCATCTCGAGTGGATCGGTCCGTCTCGAGTCGACCACGAGCTGGTTCGTCCACGACGGGTACCCGGCGATCGCCGATTACGAAGCGATCGTCGCCCTCGTCGAGGCCGCGGCCCAGCTCGGGCACACAGCGCATGTCGGGATAACGGCCACGGCGCCGGGGTTCTTCGGGGCGCAAGGGCGCCCGATCCCGCAGCTCCCCATCCGCTACCCTGACCTCGCTGAGGAGATGGCGCGCCAGCGCGTCCTCAACTTCGAGATGGAGGCATCGGCGCTATTTGTCTTGGCTCACCTGGCCGGAAGTCGCGCGGGAGTCGTCTGCACGGTCTTCGCGCAGCGGACGACCGGGGACTTCGTGGTCGGTGAAGCCAAGGACCGCGCAGAGGCGGCCTGTGTCGAGACCGGACTCGAAGGACTCCGGATCCTCGCCGCGATGGACCGTCAGAAGCGCGAGGCCCAGACGGACCGCTGGCGGCCGTCACTCTGGAATCGATCGTGACAAGCGGATGCGGGGCGTTCGCCCCGTGACGCCACGCTGAGTCGAGGAGGACACCCACCCATGGCCGAGGCCTACTGCGTCAAGGACAAGATGAAGGTCGAAGTCCAGAATCCGCAGCGCATCACCATGAAGAATGGCAAGCCGGCCCTCTCGGGCACCTGCCCGAAGTGCGGTGGCAAGGTCTTCAGGATCGGCGGCTGACCGCCTGACGTCATTCGACCTGACGATCGACCCCCGCCGGCAACGGCGGGGGTCGTCGATTCCCGGCGGTCGTCGATCCCCCGAGTCGGGCGACCGCCCCACGCCACCCGGACGGACCCCGCTCGTCGTACGATTGGGGGGCTGGAAGGCGGCTCAGGCGGGCATCGATCAACCGGCCCCTCGTGGCGCGACCCGCACGTACGCCAATAACGTCGCGCTCGCGCTGAGGGAGCCCCGGGGATAAGGGAGGATCGCACGATGACCGTTCGCGTCGGGATCAACGGCTTCGGCCGGATCGGCCGCCAATCGCTCAAGGCGCTCATCGAACGCGCCCCCGAGGTCGAGGTGGTCGCCGTCAACGACCTGGTCGACACGGAGCTCAACGCGCTCTTGTTCAAGCACGACTCGACCTACGGCGCCTATCCCGGCACGGTCGACCACACCGCCGATTCGCTGATCATCGACGGCCGTGAGATCAAGGTCCTCAAGGAAAAGGATCCGGCGGCCCTGCCATGGGGCGCCCTGGGCGTCGACGTCGTCCTCGAATCGACCGGGATCTTCACCGATGCGACCAAGGCTCGGGCCCACCTCGACGCCGGCGCCAAGAAGGTGCTCATCAGCGCCCCCGCCAAGAACGAGGACATCACGATCGTCCTCGGCGTCAACGAGGACCGCTACGACCCAGCCGCCCATCACATCATCAGCAATGCCAGCTGCACCACGAACTGCCTCGCGCCGGCGGCCAAGGTCGTCCACGACAACTGGGTCATCACGCGCGGGCTGATGAACACGATCCACTCGTACACCAACGACCAGCGCATCCTCGACGTGGCCCACAAGGACCCCCGCCGGGCACGCGCCGCGGGCCTGAACATCATCCCCACCACGACCGGCGCGGCGAAGGCGCTCGCCCTCGTCATCCCGGACCTCAAGGGCAAGTTCGACGGGTTCAGCCTGCGCGTCCCGACCCCGACCGTGAGCGTAGTCGACTTCACCGCCGACCTGGAGCGCCCGACGACCGCCGAGGAGGTCAACGCGGCCTTCCGCGAGGCGGCTGCCGGCCCGCTCAAGGGGATCCTCGGGGTGAGCGACGAGCCGCTGGTGTCGACCGACTTCCGCGGTGACGCCCGGTCCTCGATCATCGACGGCCCGTCGACGATGGTCATCGGCGGGACGATGGTCAAGGTCATCGCCTGGTACGACAACGAATGGGGCTACAGCTGCCGCGTGGCCGACCTCATCCGCTACGTGGCCGAGCGGATCCCGACGGCCGTCGCCTGACCCCACGGAGCGCCCCACCATCATGGATAAGCTGACTATCCGAGACGTCGACGCGTCGGGCAAGCGCGTCTTCGTCCGGGTCGACTTCAACGTCCCCCTCCAGGACGGCAAGGTCACCGACGACTCGCGTGTCCAGGCCTCGATCCCGACCATCCGGGCGCTGCTCGGCCAGGGTGCACGGGTCATCCTTGCCAGCCACCTCGGCCGTCCCGACGGCAAGGTCCAGGACGGACTCCGGCTCCGACCCGTCGCCCAGCGGCTGAGCCAGCTCCTTCGCCTCAACGTGCCGTGCACCGGTGACGCGCTCGGTCCGGGCACCGAGGATGCCATCCAGCGGCTGCGCCCTGGTGAGGCCCTCCTCCTCGAGAACCTCCGCTTCCACGTGGAGGAGGAGAAGAACGATCCGGCGTTCGCCCAGGCCCTCGCTGCCTACGCAGACTTGTACGTCAACGACGCGTTCGGGACGACCCACCGCGCCCACGCCTCGACCGTCGGGATCGCCAAGATCCTGCCGGCCTATGCCGGGCTCCTGATGGAGGCCGAGATCAAGGCGCTATCGGGCCTGCTCGAGAACCCGGCCCGTCCGTTCGCGGCCGTCGTCGGCGGGGCCAAGGTGTCGGGCAAGATCGAGGTCCTGACTCATCTCATGGACAAGGTCGACCTGTTCGCGGTCGGCGGTGGGATGGCCAACACCTTCCTCGTGGCCCAGGGCAAGTCGGTCGGCAAGAGCCTGGCCGAGTACGACCGGGTCGATGATGCCAAGCGGATCCTCGCCCTGGCCGAGAAGCACAACGTCCGGATCGTCCTTCCGGTCGACGTGATCGTGGCCAAGGAGGTCACCCAGGGGACGGAGTACAAGACCCTGCCGGCCGACAAGATCCCGGCATCGTGGCACATCGTGGACATCGGCAAGCAGAGCCAGACCCTGATGGAGGAGGCCCTGGCGCCCGCCAGGACCGTCTTCTGGAACGGACCGCTCGGGGTGTTCGAGATCCCATCGTTCGCCCACGGCACCCGGGCGATGGCCCGCTTCCTCGCCGACAAGGCAGCAGCCGGGGCCACGGTGGTGGTCGGTGGTGGCGATTCGGTGGCCGCGGTCAGGCAACAGGGCCTGGCCGACCAGATGACCCATATCAGCACCGGCGGCGGCGCCTCGCTCGAATTCCTCGAGGGCCGCGAACTCCCCGGCATCGCCGTGCTCCAGGACCGGTCGGCCGGATCGGAGAAATCGTGAGCAGCACCTACATCGCCTATATCGATGCCCGCGAGATCCTCGACTCGCGCGGCAACCCGACCATCGAGGTCGACGTCGTCCTCGAGGACGGCGCCGTCGGTCGGGCCGCCGTACCGTCTGGGGCCTCGACCGGCATCAACGAGGCGGTCGAGCTGCGCGACGGCGACCAGGCACGCTACGGCGGCAAGGGTGTCCTCCACGCGGTGTCGAACGTGATCGACACGATCGCCCCTGCGCTCGAGGGCGAGGATGCCGCCGACCAGGCCGCCATCGACGCCGCGCTGCTGGCGCTCGACGGGACGCCCAACAAGGGCAATCTCGGAGCGAACGCGGTCCTCGGCGTCTCGCTGGCCTGTGCCCACGCCGCGTCGGCCGCCTACGACATGCCGCTTTATCGCTACCTGGGCGGGGTCGGGGCCACGATCCTGCCGGTCCCGTTCTTCAACATCCTCAATGGCGGCAAGCATGCCGTCGACTCGACGGACTTCCAGGAGTTCATGGTCGCTCCGGTGGGCATGGACACCTACGCCGACGCCCTGCGCGCCGGGGCCGAGGTCTTCGCGGCGCTCCGCGGCATCCTCCACGACGAGGGTTTCGCGGTCGGCCAGGGCGATGAGGGCGGGTTCGCCCCGTCGCTGCCGTCGAACGAGGCGGCCGTCGAGGTCATCCTGCGGGCGATCGAGAAGGCCGGCTACCGGCCGGGCGACCAGATCGCGATCGCGCTCGACCCGGCGACCTCCTCGATCCTCGAGGTGGGGACCGGGGTCGCCGGTGTGACCGGTCGCTATCGCCTCGAGCGGGAGGGTCGGACCCTCGACTCCGGCGAGATGGTCGACCTGTGGGCCAGCTGGATCGACAAGTATCCGATCGTGTCGCTCGAAGACGGGCTGGCCGAGGAGGACTGGGCCGGCTGGCGCGAACTGACGACCCGGCTCGGTGATCGTGTCCAGCTGGTGGGGGACGACATCCTGGTGACCAATCCGGCGTTCATCGCCCGCGGGATCGATGAGCGAGCGATGAACTCCGTTCTGATCAAGCTCAACCAGATCGGGACGCTGACCGAGACGATCGCGGCCATCGAGATGGCGCGGCGGGCCGGCTGGACGGCGATGGTCAGCCACCGCTCGGGCGAGACCGAGGACACCACGATCGCCGACTTCGTCGTCGCGATGGGCACTGCCCAGATCAAGACGGGCGCGCCGTCGCGCTCCGAGCGGGTGGCCAAGTACAACCGTCTGCTGCGGATCGAGGGTGAGCTCGGCGAGACCGCTCGCTACCTCGGTCGGGCCTCGCTCGCGGCGGTCAGGTGACCGAACCCACGAGAGGCTCGTCGGGCCGGACGGCTCCCACCGCGCGACCGGTCGTCGCGGCCGGCCGGACCCGGGTCCCGTTCGTCGATCACGGCGCCGTGGTGGCCGCCTGGGTCGGCCTCGGGATGGCCGTCACGATCGGGGTCAGCTTCCTGCTGGTCATCCCGATCGAGCCGATCTACTGGCTACTGACCCCGCTGGCCGGTCTGCTCATCGGCTACTACGCGAATCAGCGCTCACTCACGCCGCGCGGCGCCTGGCGTCGGATCCTCGCCGACGCGCTGTTCGCCGGTCTTGTCACGGGCCTCACCCTCGTCCTGTTGCTGTTGGCGGTCAAGGCGCTGTTCTTCTACGCCGACACCGGCTACCCGGACTTCAATCGTGTCGACCAACAGAACCAGACGATCCCGCCCTACTGCGAGTCGGGCGCGAACTGCGTCTACGCCCGCTATCTGGCCGACGGGCGCGGCCCGGCCCTCGAGGCTGCCGGTGTGACCGACGTCGGCTCGTTCACCGCGTTGTACTGGCAGCAGCAGGTGGCGACGGCCGGCCTGCTGTTCGCCCTGTCGATCGGCTCGGCCGCCCTGGGCGGGGTCGTCTACGGTCTGACTCGCCCAAAGGCGTCCCTGGCGTCCGACCCGACCCCGACCGGCGGATAAGCCGAACGCCCCGGGGTGGGCCGGGGCGTTCGAGTCGTGTTCGGGTCTGCGGAGAGGGCTATCTAGGCGTCGGCCTTCTTGGCAGCTGGCTTCTTGGCAGCCGGCTTCTTGGCGGGCGCCTTGGCCCCGGTGGCCTTGGTGGCGGGCTTCGTCCCGCTCGCCTTCTTCGCCGCGGTCTTGGCCGCCGGCTTCGTCTCGGCAGCCGCCGTCGCGACCGCCTTGGCCTCGGTCGCGGCTGCCGTGGCGGCAGCCTCGGCGCGGGCGGTCTTGCTCAGCGCGGCGCGCGCCTTGCCGGCCGCGGTCTGGGCGCCTTTCGCCTTGCCAGCCTTACCCAGCGCGATCCGGGTCTTGGCGGCCTTGGCGGCAGCGGCCTTGCCGGTCGTTTTGGTCACCTTGGCCGAGGTCTGGACATGGGCTCCACCCAGCGCGGCGTTGACCTTGCGGGTCAGCCGCGACTTGCGTCGGGCAGCGGCATTCGGATGGATGGCCCCAGCCTTGGCGGCCCGGTCGAGCGAGCTGAGGGCGTCACGAAGCGCCTCGTTGGCATCGCCCTCGAGCGTCCCGGCGGCGACCTTGACGGCTTTGGCCGTGAGGGTCTTCGCGGCGCTCCTGCGCGGCTGGTTGATCTCCGCGCGTCGCTGTGCGGTGCGGACCCGCTTCAGGGCGGACGGCGTCCTGGCGCCGGTCCAGCCTCGGGGCTTGTTGGCCAAGTGGATACCTCGATCTGACGAAGGTGGCGGGCGTGGGCGCAGGGCGCCCGACGCGGAAGGGCGATGGTAGCAGAAGGTCTCTTCGGCGGCCAGCACCGAGGCGGATCACGCAACCGGCGTCGAAGCGACCGACCGGATCGTGCCGCGGTCGGGCACACTTGATGGCCATGATCCCCATCTTCGGCGGCATCGGCGCCGCCCTGGCCTTCTCCGTGTCCGTCCTCGTCTCGGCGCGGGCCAGCCGTCTCATCGGGGCACCGTCGACGGTCGCCGGGGCGATGGTCGTCGGACTGGCGATCGGGCTGCCGATCGCCCTGATCTCTTCGCCACCGCCGGACCTTCGCGGCACT
>JBBQJL010000011.1:0-61435 GCA_038325875.1 Candidatus Limnocylindrales bacterium | reverse complement strand
CACCCGTCCGCGCTGGCCGCGGTACGGCTCGAGCAGCTCGAGCATCCGGGCATCGTCACCGCGCGCCTCGCCGGCCAGCGCGAACGTGACCATGCTGGGCAGGTGGTAGTCGCCCAGGCTGACCGCGTCGGGATCGCCAAGCGCGACTCGGGCGACCTCGCCGACCGTCCACGGCCCGATACCGAGGACCGCACCGAGTCGCCGGTGCGCCTCCGGCATCGTCAACTCGGTCGTCCCCTCCAGGCGCGCGGCGAGCGCGCCGATCCGCTTGAGGGTCTCGGCTCGGCGTCGCTCGAGCCCGAGCGGGTGGTAGGCGTGGTACGGCAGCGCCGCCAGCCGCTCCGGTGTCGGCTGGAGGCGCAGATCGTAGGGTCCTGGCGCGGCCTCGCCGTGAACGCGGATGAGCGCCCGGTAGACCCGGCGCGCCTCGTCACCGGTGATCTTCTGCTCGAGGACGGCCGGGACGAGCGTCTCGACGACGGCGTTCGTGCGGGGGAGCCGAACGCCCGCGAACCGTCTGGCCAGCTCGACCACGACTCGGTGTGGCGGCCGCAGCGCGTCGAGCACGGCCGGATCGTCGTTCAGGCCGACAAGATCGCCGGCGCGCGCGACAGCCCACTCCGCACCCGGCCCCCAGCCCCTCACGATCAGCCCATCGCCGGCGTCGACCAGCTCGACCGTGGCCGGTCCCTCGGGCGTGCGGGTCGCCCGGATGGCTCGACCGGCCGACAGCCGGATCGTCGGGTCGCCGTGGCCGTGGCGGAGCGGCGCGAGCGTGCGGACCAGCTCGTAGCGGTCCGGTCGAGCGAGCCGCGTCTCGACGTCCGGAGTCGCGGCGGCGGTCACGCCGGGCGCGGCCGCGCTCGAGGGTTCGGGCATGCCAGCGAGGATAGTCCGTCGGTTCAGCCACGGCCGTCCGGCCTCGCGCTACCCTTCACCGCATGTGTCGAAGCATCAAGACGTTGCGCCGGGCGGATGAGCCGGCGACGGACGAGGAGATCGCTGCCGCGGCGCTCCAGTTCGTTCGAAAGGTGAGCGGCTACCGGGTCCCGTCGCAGCGCAATCGCGATGCGTTCGAGCTTGCGGTCGGTGAGGTCGCCGAGGCGTCGCGTCGGTTGCTCGACACGCTCGCCAGCGCGCGATGACCGCGGTCGGGCCGGGTTCGCTTGCCGGCAGCGGTTCGTCGTCCGCCGTCCCGCGACTTCCGCTGCCCGCCCCGACGTGGTGGCGTCGCCCCGGCCTCGAGGTCCGCGACGATCGGCTGACCATCGCCGGGCGGGACGCCGAGACGCTCGCCCGGCAACAGGGGACCCCGCTGTTCGTGTACGACCTCGAGCGCGTCGCCGAGAACGCCCGGCGCGTCATCGGCGCCCTCGGGCGGACCGGCCTCCACCACCGGGTCCGGTTCGCGCTCAAGGCCAATCACCAGCGCGAGGTCCTCGCCGTCCTGCGTGGACTCGGCGCCCCCGGGTCGCCTGGAGCGATCGGGATCGACGCCTGTTCCCCGGGCGAGGTCCTGCTGGCCATGGCGGAAGGCTGGAACGCCGACGAGATCAGCTTCACCGCCACCAACCTGTCCGAGCGCGACCTCGACGTGCTGCTGACCGCGGGCGTCCACCTCAACCTCGACGCGATCAGCCAGATCGAGCGCGTCGGTCGCCGCGCCCCCGGCCTTCGGGTCGGCCTCCGACTCAATCCCGGCGCCGGCGCCGGCTACCACGAGGGCCTGGCCTACAGCGGTCCACGGCCGACGAAGTTCGGGATCTATGACGACCGGCTGGTCGACGCGGTCGAGGCGGCCCGGCGCCATGACCTGACGATCGACCGGGTCCATTTCCACGCCGGGTCGGGCTGGCTGGCCGATGGGCTGCCGGCGTTCGAGACGGCCCTGGCAGCGGTCGTCGGGATGGTCGATCGCCTGGTGGAGTCGGGCTGCCCGATCGACGAAGTGAACGTCGGCGGTGGGTTGGGTGCGCCGGCCCGCCAGGACGAGCAGCCGGTCGATCTCGATGCCTACGCGGCGCTACTGGCGAGGTATCTCGGGCCGCGCGGCGTGGCGGTCGCGGTCGAACCGGGCGACTACCTGGTCAAGGATGCGGCGATCCTGCTCGGCGAGGTCGTGACCATCGAGGACCGCGCCGGGACCCGGTTCGTGGGCCTCGACCTGGGCTGGAACATCGACTGCTCGTACTTCATCTACCGGTTCGCCCAGGAGGTCGTGCTGTGCCGGTCGGCCGATGCCCAGCGGACGCAGCTGGTCACGGTCGCCGGCCACATCAACGAGGCGGGCGATATCTTCGCCGAGGACTACCCGCTGCCGGAGGTCCGCGAAGGCGACATCGTGGCCCTCCTCAACGCCGGCGGCTACAAGCAGTCGATGAGCTCGACCCATTGCCTGCGGCCGGCGGCCCCGGCCCTGTTCCTCGAGCGATCACCGGCCTGAGCATCGGGGCGTAACGGGCGCCCGGCTACACTCGCCGGGTGACCGTCACGCCACCTGGCCCCGATCTTCCAGTCCGCCACGCGACGTCCGTGCGGATCGTGGCGGTCCGCGGCGGGCAGGTCGAATCCCGCGAGGACACCATCGTCGGCGAGGAGCCGCTCGAGATCCGTGCCGCCGGCCCGGGCCAGGACCCGGTCGCCGTGGCGATCACGATGCGGACACCCGGCTCGGAGGACGAGCTCGCGGTCGGCTTCCTGCGGACCGAGGGGCTGATCGGAGACGGCGACGTGGCGGGCGTGGACTTCGGGGATACCTCCGACCTGTCCCGCCCGGACGACACCGTCGTCGTCCGGCTGCGGCGGCCGTTCGATGCCTCGGTCGTGGCGGAGCGTCGCTTCGTGGCGACCGCCAGCTGCGGGATCTGTGGCAAGGCATCGCTCGATGAGATCGCCGTTCGGTGCGATCCGATCCCGCCCGGTCCGACCGTCACGCGTGACGCCGTCCTCGGGCTGCCGGCGACACTCCGCGCCGGTCAGCGGGTGTTCGAGGCCACCGGAGGCATCCATGCCGTCGGCCTGTTCGACCCCGAAGCGCGGCTGATCGCCGTGCGCGAGGACGTCGGACGGCACAACGCGCTCGACAAGCTGGTCGGCTGGGCCGTGCTCGGCGGTCGCCTGCCGCTGAACGGGTCCGTCCTGCTGGTCAGCGGCCGGGTCAGCCTCGAGATCGTCCAGAAGGCCGCCGTTGCCGGGATCCCGATCGTGTGCGCCATCTCCGCGCCGTCGGACCTTGCCGTGGAGGCCGCCGAACGGTTCGGTCAGACCCTCGTCGGCTTCCTTCGCGGTGACGGCTTCAACGTGTACACCGGGGCGGAGCGGATCGCCGGCCTCTGATTTCGTCGGGTTCAGCGGCGGCTCGTTCGGGGCGGACCGCTCGGCGGCTTGTTCGTCGCGGGGTCGCCCGCGGGTCCGCCGGCCGTGCGGGTCGGCGTCGTGACCTCCGGATCGGTCGGGCTCGTCGGCGAGGTGCCCGAGTGCCGGCTCGGGGCATTCGCGACAGCCTCCTGGAGCGACCGCCGGAAGCGGACGATCACGAAGGCGATGACGATCGCGCCGATGACCACGACCGGGACCACGATCCCGAGATCCGCGGCCGAACCGAGGATCGCCACGATCCCGATCACGGACAGGATCATGCCGGCCAGTCCGACCAGGTACCACAGCCAGCGGAAGTTGGTAGGCATCGGGCCGGCCACGATCAGCGGCCCCTGGCCTCGGGCCCGCGGTTCTGGACGAACTGGAAGCCGAACCGGCCCTTGATGCAGAGATGCCCGTCGGCGACCGATGAATCGATCGGCGAGGTCACCTTGACGATGTCGTTGTCCTGGACGTGGAGCGACAGCGTGCAGCCGACACCGCAGTACGGGCAGATCGTGTCGGTCACGGTCTGGGCCGACTCGTCCCACCTACCGGCCTCGCGCATCTCGTACTCGGACCGGAACATCAGCGCACCGGTCGGGCAGACGCCGATGCAGTTGCCGCAGTAGACGCAGGCGGAGTCCGGCAGGCCGACATTCCACTCGGTCGAGATCCTGGCGTCGAAGCCGCGCCCGGCGACCGCGATCGCGAACGTGTTCTGGGCGTCCACCCCGCAGGCCTCGACGCACTTGTAGCAGAGGATGCACTTCGAGTAGTCGCGGACGTACAGCTCGTTGTCGATCTTGACCGGCTGGGCGACCGTCCCCGCCGTGGGCTCGCCCGTCGCTGCGTGGTGGTGACCAGCCTCGCGGCCGTCGCGCTCGTCTGCGGCCGCCGGAGCGGCCGGGGGCCCGAACCGGGTCGGGTCGGCTCCGTAGCGCTGGGCGTAGGCCGCGATCGACCCATCGGGTGCCGCCGGTCCGGCGATCGCCACGTCGACCGACGATCCGAGCAGCTCGAGGACGAGTCGGCGCGAGTGGCGGACGCGCTCGGAATCGGTCTGGACGTCCATCCCGGCCTCGACCGTGCGCGAGCAGGCCGGGGCCAGGACGCGCGAGCCGGCAACCTCGACGACGCACACCCGGCAGGCGTTGACCGGGGTCAGATTCTCGAGGTAGCACAGGGTCGGGGTGTCGATCCCCTCGGCTCGGCAGGCGTCGAGGATGGTCGAGCCGGCCGGTACCGCCACGGCGCGGCCATCGATCGTCAGCTCGACGGCAGCGACCTCGGGCACCGGCGGCGCCTCCGGCGGATGGCTCGGGCGGGCAGGTGCATCGAACAGGATCGGGTCGACGCTCACAGGCTGATCATCCCGGGCTGGCGGAAGGCGCTCTCGATGGCGCTGCTGGCCGTCTGGCCGAGGCCGCAGATGGACGCATCGCGCATCGCCTGGCCGACATCGCGAAGGAGCGCCAGCTCGTCGGCGGGCGAACCGCGTGGCCGACCGATGGCGAGGCGCGCGAGGATCTCCTCCTGGCGGACGGCGCCGACCCGGCACGGGACGCATTGGCCGCACGATTCGTCGCGGAAGAACGCGGCGATCCGGCGCAGAGCGCCGACCAGGTCCGCGGTCTCGTCGAAGACCATCACGACGCCCGACCCGAGGGTGGCCTCGATGGCCCGCGTGCCTTCGAACGTGAGCGGCGTGTCCAGGGCGTCCGGCCCGACGAACACGCCCGCCGCGCCACCGAGCAAGATGGCCTGGATGGCCCGCCCGCCGGTGACGCCCCCAGCGAGCTGGAGCAGCCCACCAAGGGTGACCCCGAACGGGACCTCGTAGACGCCCGGCCGCTCGACGTTCCCCGACAGGCAGAACAGCTTCGGTCCGGTCGAACCCTCGGTGCCGATCGCCGCGAACGCGACGCCGCCGTCGAGGACGATCGCCGGGATATTGGCCAGCGTCTCGACGTTGTTGACCGTCGTCGGCTTGCCGAACAGCCCGACCTCGACCGGGAACGGTGGCTTGTTGCGCGGTTCTCCGCGCTTACCCTCGATCGATTCGAACAGGGCGGTCTCCTCGCCGCAGATGTACGCCCCGGCGCCACGCCGGATCTCGATGTCGAACGTGACGCCCGACCCGAGGACGTCAGACCCGAGCAGGCCGGCGGACCGTGCCTGCGCGATCGCACCGGCCAGCCGCGCCTCGGCGAGGGGGTACTCGCCCCGGACGTACAGGTAGCCGAGCTCGGCTCCGGTCGCGAAGCCGGCGATCGTCATCGCCTCGACGAGGGCGAACGGGTCGTCTTCGAGGAGTGCTCGATCCTTGAACGTGCCCGGCTCCGATTCATCGGCGTTGCAGACGAGGTAGTGCGGCCGAACGGTCTGGGCCGCGACGGCCGCCCACTTCCGTCCGGTCGGGAACGCTGCCCCGCCACGGCCGACGAGCCGGGCGGTGGTGACTTCCTCGATCACTCGCTCGGCTCCGAGCTCGAGGGCGCGGGCCAGGGCCAGGTAGCCGCCGTGAACCCGGTAGTCGTCGAGGCTGGTCGGGTCGACCTGGCCGATGCGCCGGAGGAGACGGAGGGCGGGCGCGCCCGCCTGCGGGACCGAGGCGCGTGCCGAGGCGAGACGTTCGTCCGGGGTGGGTGGCGCTGCCGGCGGTGCGGGGTCGACGGCGGACCGTTGCGCCGGATCGGTCGCCGTCGTCGGGCTCGCCGCCAGCTCGAAGCGTCGGGCGATCCCGGCAGCGTCGATCGGCGCCACCGCGAATGTCGCGGGAGACTCGCCGGCGTTCGTGAACAGTGCCGCCGGCGCCCGTTCGCACTGGCCCAGGCAGGGACTCCGGAGCCAGGTCGCCCGGCCGTCGCGGGTCGGCTCGCCGGCCGGCCCCAGGCTCCGCTCCAGGTCGTTGCACAGCTCCTCGGCGCCCACCAGCCGACAGGCGATGTCGTCGCAGACATGGGCGACGATCGGTGGCCGCGGCGTGGTCGCGAACAGCGCGTAGAAGGTGGCAACGCCGTATGCCTCGGCCGGCGGCACCGACAATCGACGGCAGACGTAGGCGAGGGCCGGCTGGCTGATGAACCCGATCCGCGCTTGGACGCCGTGGAGCGCGGGGAGCAGCAGATCGCGATGCGACCGCGCTTCGTGACCGCCCCGGGCGATGTGTCCGTCGATCGCCGAGTCGCGCAACCCACCGTGCCAGCCGCTGGCCGGAGGACCGATCAGCGGGGACAGGACGGCGTCGACCGCGTCTCGCTCGGCCGGGGATGCGAGCGGGGCGACCACGTGGAGATCCATCGCCGTCGAGTGTACCGGTCGCCCCGGCGTCAGGCGTCCGGCCTCGGATCCCGGATGCGTCGGGTCGACACCGCGGCGCAAGGCGTTGATCAGGCCGGGACGGGTCTCTCGAGCTTCTCGATCCGGATCGCCGTCGCCTTGAACTCGGCGGTGCCGGACTTCGGGTCGGTGGCGTCGATCGTCAGGAGATTGACCGCGACCTCGTCCTGGAAGTGCATCGTCATGAAGGTCAGGCCCGGACGGAGCGACGGATCGACACGGATGGGCGCTTCGACCTGGCCTCGGCGCGACACGACCCGGACGCGCTCTCCGTCGGTCAGGTCGTAGGTCGCGGCGTCCTCGGGCGAGATGTCGAGCGACTCGCCGCGTCGCAGCGGCGAAGTGTAGCCGCCGCTCTGCACGCCGGTGTTGTACGAGTCGAGCCGGCGGCCGGTCGTCAGCCGGACCGGGAAGTCGTCGTCGAGCTTGTCGACCGGCGGATCGTGATCCACCGCCACGAACGGCACGCGGTGGCCCGGGACCGGGTCCTCCCACAGCCGCGAATGGAGGAACAGCTCGCCCGGGTGGGACTCGTCGTAGCACGGCCATTGGAGGCCGCCCTCGCTGTCGAGCCGGGCGTAGCTCATCCCGGCGTGGACGGACGACAGGGTCCGCAGCTCGTTCCAGACGGCCTCCGGGTCGGGCGCGCCCCAGTCGTGCCCCATCTGTCGGGCGAGGTCGAAGATGATGGCCAGGTCGTCGCGCGCCTCGCCGGGTGGGTCGATCGCCTTGCGCACTCGCTGGACCCGTCGCTCGGAGTTGGTGACGGTGCCGTCGCTCTCGGCCCAGGCGGCGGCCGCCGGCAGGACGACGTCGGCCAGCTCCGCCGTGGCGGTCAGGAAGATGTCCTGGACGACCATGAAGTCGCGGGTGCTGAGAAGGTGCTTCGCCCGCTTCTGGTCGGCCTCCGATTGGACCGGGTTCTCGCCGATCACGTAGAGCGCCTGGAGATCTCCGCGCTCCATGGCGTCGAACATCCCGGACAGGTGCCAGCCGCTCTTCGGTGGGACCGGGATCCCCCAGGCGGCATCGAACTTCGCCCGCAGCGCGTCGTTCTCCACGTGCTGGAAGCCTGGCAGGCGATCCGGCAGGGCGCCCATGTCGCCGCCGCCCTGGACGTTGTTCTGGCCGCGGAGCGGGTTGAGGCCGCTGCCGTAGCGTCCGACGTGACCGGTCAGCAGGGCCAGGTCGATCAGGGCCAGGACGTTGTCGACCGCGTTGTGGTGCTCGGTGATCCCGAGCGTCCAGCAGATCATCGCTCGGTCGGCCGTGGCGAAGGCGTGGGCCGCCTCGCGGATCGCGTCGGCCGGGATGCCCGTCTCGCGTTCGGCGAAGTCCAGAGTGTACGACTCGACCTTGGCCCGGTAGGCCGCGAACCCGTTGGTCGCCCGGTCGATGAACGCCTGGTGCTGGAGGCCGGCGGCGATGATCTCGCGGCCCATCGCGTTGGCCAGGGCGATGTCGCTCCCGACGTCGAGGCCGAGCCACAGGTCGGCCCACTCGGCTGAGCTGGTCCGGCGCGGATCGACCGCGATGAGCCGGGCCCCCGCGTTCACTCCACGAAGCAGATGGTGGAAGAAGATCGGGTGGGTCTCGCGGGCATTGCTTCCCCACAGGAGGACGAGATCCGTCTCCTCGATCTCACGGTATGAGCTTGTGCCGCCCCCGGCACCGAAGACGGTCGCCAGACCGGCGACGCTCGGAGCGTGTCAGGTACGGTTGCAGCTATCGATGTTGTTGCTGCCGAGGACCGTTCGAGAGAACTTCTGCGCGGCGAAGTTCACCTCGTTCGTGGCCTTCGAGCAGCTGAACAGTCCGAACGTCGTCGGCCCGTGCTTCTCGCCGGCGGCGGTCAAGCCGGCGGCGGTCCGCTCGAGCGCCTCGGCCCAGGTCGCCGGTCGCAAGGTGCCCACGTCGCCGCGGCCGCCCTCCCGAACGAGCGGCTGGGTAAGCCGGACGTACTTCATCGGCATGGGCTTGGGGCCCTCCGTTGCTCGCTCCGCTGGTCGGCCACGAGACGCAGCCGCGCGGTTCGCCGAGTGTAGCGCGGGCCCAGGCGGTGTGACCTTGCCGGTCACGACGGCCTAGACGAGGGCGACGCCCGCGGTCGATGCAGCCTCGACCCGCCCGATCCGAGCATGGGGGACCGCGGCCCGGTCGAGCGCCGCCTCTACCGCGGCGATGACGTCCGGGGCCAGCGCGGCCAGGATGCCGCCGCTTGTCTGGGGGTCGTGGGCCAGGACGACGAGCTCAGCCGACACCCCCGGCCCGACCACGAGTGCGGCCGCGACGTACCGCCGATTGTGCGCCGCGCCATCCGTCTCGACGCCGGCTCGGGCGAGCTCGAGGGCGCCGTCGAGGAAGGGCATCGCGGCAGCCTCGAACACGAACCGGGTACCAGAGCCCCGAGCCATCTCCAGACCGTGCCCGAGCAGCCCGAAGCCGGTCACATCGGTCGCGGCTCGGACGCCGGATGCGAGGAGGGCCTCCGAGGTCGCGCGATTGAGGGTCCGCATCTGCTCGATCGCGGCCGCGAAGTGGGCCTCCGACGTCTTGCCCACTCGGCGGCCGCTCACGAGCAGGCCGGTCCCGAGGCGCTTGGTCAACAGGAGCACGTCGCCCGGGGCGGCGGCCCCTTTGCGGAGCAGGTGGTCCGGGTGCGCGGCGCCGGTCACGGCCAGTCCGTACTTCGGCTCCGGATCGCGGATGGTGTGACCGCCGGCCAGCACGCCGCCGGCCTCGCGGACCTTGGCCGACGCCCCGGCGAAGACCGCTCCGAGGGTGTCCGGAGGCAGCTCCTCGGGGAATGCCGCGATCGACAGGGCGAACAGGACCCGGCCGCCCATCGCGAACACGTCGGACAGCGCGTTCGCCGCGGCGATCTCGCCGAACGTGTACGGGTCGTCGACGATCGGCGGGAAGAAGTCGAGCGTCCCGATGATCGCCAGGTCCGGCGCCACCAGCCAGGCTGCGGCGTCGTCGGGCGGATGCAAGCCGGCGATGAGCTCGACCGGCGCGGTCTCGGCACCAAGTCCCGCCAGCGCCTGCCCGAGCAGGTCGGCTCCGAGCTTGGCCGCGCACCCACCGCAGCTCGTCAGCTCGGTCAGGGGCAGCGGCGGTGGAGCCGACATGGGCGTGGTCGTCATCGCGGGATGATACGGCCACCCCGCGCTACCATCCCGGGACGCGGGAGCGGAGGGGTCCCGGTGGGTCCCCCGGTCTTCAACACCGGTGGCGCCACGCTCGTCGTGACGCGGTGGGTTCGACTCCCATGCGCTCCCGCCACGCCGCACTCACCTCCAACCGGTCCGGGCGAGCAGATGCCCAGCCTCGCGAACCGGCCCGGACGGTAGCATGGGGCGACCGTCCGACGCACTGGCTTCGGCGGGACCCTTGAGGTCGTGCGATGACCGCTGGATCATCTCGTCGGGCTCGTCCGCCGAGCGTGGAACGCCTCCTTGCGGACGCTCGGGAGGAGCTGCGCGGCCGGGAACACGACGCGCTGGTGACGACCGCCCGGGCCGTTGTGGCGGACGAGCGGGTGCGCCTCGCAGCCGGCCAGTCGGCGCGGGCCAGCCATGCCCTCGCCGCGGAACTCGTGGCGCGCCTCAGCGGCTTTGGCAGCGCCGCGCCGACCAGGGTCATCAACGCCACCGGCGTCCTCGTCCACACGAACCTCGGGCGAGCCAGCTGGCCGGACGCGGCGATCGCCGCGGCGCGGGCCGCCGCCGCAGCGCCGACATTCCTCGAGATGGATCGCGGCTCCGGACGTCGGGGCGCCCGGTCGAGGGTCGCCGAGGAGCACCTCATCGCCCTGACGGGCGCCGATGATGCGTTGGTCACCAACAACAATGCGGCGGCACTCGCGCTGGCCGTCGGGCTGGCCGGCCGCGGCGGGGTCATCGTGTCCAGGGGCGAGCTGGTCGAGATCGGCGGTGGCGTGCGGATCCCCGACATCGTCCGTCGCGCCGGAGCGCGCCTGATCGAGGTCGGCACCACGAATCGGTCCCGGGCGGCCGACTTCGCCGAGCCGCTGGAGGCCGGCCGCGCTCGCGTCATCCTGCGCGTCCACCCGTCGAACTTCCGTCAGGACGGGTTCGTCGAGTCACCCGAGCCGACCGCCTTGGCCGAGCTCGCCCACGTCCACGGCGCGATCGTCGTCGACGACCTCGGAAGCGGAGCGCTGCTCCCGACGGAACGCTTCGGACTCGCCCACGAACCGACTCCGGCCGAACGCCTGGCGGCCGGGGCCGACATCGTCACGTTCAGCGGCGACAAGCTGGTCGGCGGCCCGCAGGCCGGACTCGTGGTGGGGCGGGCGGACCTCGTGGCTCGACTTCGCAAGGATCCTCTGGCCCGGGCCACCCGACCCGACAAGGTGACCCTCGCGGCAGTGGCGGCGACGCTCGGGCTCTATCGGGCCGGGCTGGCGGTCCGCGAGATCCCCGTCTGGCGGATGATCGCGGCTCGTCCCGACGACCTCCACGCGCGGGCAGAGGCGCTCATCGCACGGCTCGACGACCCGGGTGCGGCCATTCATGCCGTCGCCCTCGCAGCGACCATCGGGGGAGGGTCGCTGCCCGGCGAGACGCTCCCGTCGTGGGGCCTCGCCCTCGAGGCGCGCTCCGCGGACGGGCTCCTTGCTCGACTCCGGCGCGGTGAGCCCGCGGTCGTCGGGCGGATCGACGATGGCCGTGTCCTGATCGACCTGCGGACGGTCGACCCGCTCGAGGATCCGGCCCTGGCGGGAGCGATCGCCACTGCCCTGGCCGGTCCACGTCGGGCGCAGGCCGCGCGGGCGGCCGTGCCCGAAGACGGATCGCGATGACCGTCGTCGTCGGGACGGCCGGCCACATCGACCACGGCAAGACGAGCCTCCTGCGCGCGCTCACCGGGATCGACGCCGACCGGTTGCCAGAGGAGCGTCGACGGGGCATGACGATCGATGTCGGCTACGCCGATCTCGAGCTGCCCGACGGGACGGCCATCGACTTCGTGGATGTTCCAGGTCACGACCGGCTGGTCGGGAACATGCTGGTCGGGGTGGGTGAGGTCGACGCCGCGCTGCTGGTCGTGGCCGCTGACGACGGGCCGCGGGCTCAGACGCTGGAGCATCTCGAATTGCTCGATGCGCTCGGGATCCGGCACGGCGTCGCGGTCGTGACGAAGGTGGACGTGGCCGGTCCCGAGCGGACCACCGAGGTGATGGCTGCCGTCGAGGTGCTGCTGGCGCAGACCTCCCTCGCGGGCGCGCCGATCATGGCGGCCTCGTCGACCACCGGTGCAGGCATCGACGAGGTTCGGCTCGCCCTGACCGGCCTGCGCGACGAGGTCGTCGCAGCCGTCCCCCCGCAACGCGCAGACATGGTGCGCCTGGCGGTCGATCGGGTCTTCTCGGTCAAGGGCCGTGGGCTGGTCGTCACCGGCTCGCTCCAGGGCGACCGCCTCGAGCGCGACGCGATCCTCCGCCTGGTGCCCGGCGGCGGTACTGCCCGGGCGCGTGAGGTCCAAGTCCACGGGCGGGCCGTCCCGTTCGTGACCGGCGGTGGCCGGGTCGCGCTCAACCTGGCCGGCATCGATCCAGGGGCCGTCGAACGTGGCGCGATCCTGACCACCGACCCGGCCGTCGTCGCCACCGATCGCCTGTTGGTCGTCCTGCGACCGCCCGTTCGATGGGGCGGTCCCGGTTCTGCTGACCGATCGGCGGGGCCGCGCTCGCTCGCGCACAGCGGCAGCCTGCGTCTCCACATCGGGACCGAAGCCGTCGACGCCACCATCCGGCGCGGCACCCGGCAAGGGGCGGACCTGGCCGACGGTCGGCGAGTGGCGACGCTCCGGCTCAGCCGGCCGATCGGGGCCGCCCGCGGGGATCCGTTCGTCGTTCGCCTTCCCTCGCCGGTGGCGACGGTCGCCGCGGGAGTGGTCCTGGACACGTCACCACCGCTCGGTGCGTCCCTCCGCCGGGTCGATGGCGCGACCCTGGTCGCCCTCGCCGGCGCGGTCGATGCCGCCGATCCGGTCGCCGAGCTCGAGGCACGGGTCGCGCTTCATGGCGTCCTCGCGGCGCCCGACGCGCGACCGCCGGCCGGTGTCCGGGCGATGGGCTCGTGGCTCGTCGCCGGGCGGATCGTCGACCGACTCGAGGCGGAGGCCGTGGCCGCCGTCGAGCTGCACCACCAGCGCGAGCCGCTGGCGCTCGGCACGCCCCTTGCTGAACTGCGTCGATCCCTCGCCCGAAGCCTCCGCCGGACCGCGACAGCAGACGAGCGTACGGCCGGCGCGATCGCCGATGCCACGCTCGATGGACTGGTGGCGGGAGGATCGCTGATCCGAGTGGGCGACGTGGTCCGCGACCCCCGCCGCTCGAGCGACCTGCCACCCGAGGTCGACGTGGCGATGACCCGGCTCGAGACGCTCCTCTCGGTCGCGAGTGCGCCCTCGCTGCGCGACGCGATGGTCCGGTCCGGGTGCCCGCCCGAGGGCGTCCGGGCGCTCGAGTCGAACGGCCGGATCGTCCGGGTCGATGAGGACCTCGCCTGGGCTCTGGTGACGTATCGGGAGCTGGAGGCCGTCGCGCTCGACCTCGCGACACCCGGACCGCTCACGCCCGCTGCGCTGCGCGACGCGACCGGAACCAGCCGCAAGTATGTGCTGGCGCTGCTCGAGGACCTCGCCCGCCGTGGCGTCCTGCGGCGGACCCCCGACGGTCATGTCTGCGGTCCGCGGGCGCCCCGATGAGCGATCTCGGGTCTGATCCGATGACCGGGTCGCGCTCGCCGGTCGGGATCGTCCTGGCCGGCGGTCGGTCGAGCCGGTTCGGCCGAGACAAGCTGGCCGAGCCGATCGACGGCGAGCCGCTCCTGTGGCGACCGATCCGGGCGCTGGCCGCCGCCGGCTGTGTCGAGATCCTGATCGTGATCCCGCCGACCGGGGGCGAGCCAGATCGGCCGCCCGACGTCGCCCCGCCGATCCGGCTCGTCCGTGATCGCGAGGCGTTCGGCGGCCCGCTGGTCGGCGCGTGGAGCGGCCTCGCCGCGGTGACGGAACGCCGGAGCGACGGGGCCGCGCTCATCGTCGCGGGCGATCAACCGTCGCTCGTCCCGGCCGTGCTGGCCGATCTCGTCGAGCGTGTGCGCGCCGGCCGCCAGGCTGCCGCCCTGGCCGATCCGTCCGGGCGGATGCGTCCGCTCCCAATGGCGCTCGCCGTCGCGCCGGCGATGGTCGCCGCCACGGCCTTACTGGACTCCGGAGAGCGTCGGTTGCGGGCCCTGCCGACCCTCCTCGAGGCGGACGTCGTGCCGCTTGCGATCTGGCGCCGGCTCGATCCCTCGGCCGGGACACTCGACGACGTCGACGAACCGACGGACCTTGCCAGCTCGTCGGAGTCCGGCTCGCCGGCCCAGCCTTGACGCAACGAAATCTGTTGCGTCATGCTTCAGACCAAACGGAGGACGCAGCACATGCCGATCCCCGCGCGGGAGCGGATCGAGTCGCTCGTGACCGACCTGGGCAGCCGGGCCGAGGTCGCCCGCGCGCTTCATGTCGACCGATCGCAGGTCACCCGCTGGCTCGATCGCGGTCAGGACCCGGATCCGGAGAACGTGCGCAAGGTGGAAGGCGTCGAGCTCGTCCTCGCCCGGCTGCTCCGGATGTACGACCGCCAGTCGGCCCTGCGCTGGCTCGAGGGGTTCAACGCCCATCTGGGCGGTCGGCGCCCGATCGACCTGCTCGCTCGCGGTCGCCTGGCCGAGGTCCTCGACGCGGTCGACAGCGACGAGATCGGGTCGTTCGTCTGAGGTGCTCTACCGGGTCTTCGGCTGGCCTGCGGACGGGGCGCCCGAGCCGCTCCGCGTCCCCCGGGATCGGCAGGGCGCCGGCCGCCACGACGACCCTGGCCGCTACACGGCGTGGTACCTCGCCCGGGAGCCCGTATCGGCGATCGCCGAGGTCATCCAGGCGTTCCGCGGCCAGGAGCTGACCGCCGCCGCCCTCGTTCGTCCCGACGGCGTCCGCCGAGCGCTGGCCAGCCTCGGTGACTCGGATCTGCCGATGCTGGTCGACCTCGACGATCCGGCGGTCCTGATCGAGCGCCATCTCCGCCCGTCGGGGGTGGCGACGGGCGTCCGGCGAACGACCCAGCGACTGGCCTCCACGGCCTTCGACGACGGTGCGGCCGGGCTGTCCTGGTGGTCCGCGCTCGAGGCGTCCTGGACGAACGTGACCCTGTTCGCCGAGCGACTGGCGGGCCCGCTCCCGATCCTCGACGCGATCCCGCTGTCGATCGACCATCCGGCGCTGGTCGAAGCCGCCGAACGCCTCGGGGTTCGCCTGGCCGCCCCGACTGGCCGTGGGCGACGAACGCGACTGACCGTCGTTCGCTGAGGACCAGGCGGGAGGGCCGGGTCCGATCCCAGCTAGTCCTCGAGGGCCGGTGTCTCGTGGACCGGTCGGCCGTCGATGAACGTCCCGATCACACGAGCTTCGGCGATCATCCCGGCGCCGCGGTCCCATAGATCCCGATCGAGGACGACCAGGTCGGCCAGCTTGCCCACGGTGAGCGATCCGGTCAGGTGGTCCAGGTGGTTGACGAAGGCCGATCCCATGGTGAACGCGTGGACGGCACGCTCCAGGGTGAGTCGCTCGTCGGGCAGGAACGCCGGGGCCGTCCGGACCTGGGCGTGATGGACGCGCTCGACCGCGACGTGGATCTCCTCGAGGACGTCCGCCGTGGAGACGCCCCAGTCGCTGCCCATCGCCAGACGCGCGCCGGCTCGTACGAGGGATCCGAACGGATACTGCCAGGCAGCCCGCTCCGGACCGAGGAAGGGGATCGTCAACTCGTCCATCTGCGGCTCATGATGGGCCCACAACGGCTGGGCGTTGGCGGTCACCCCGAGCGATGCGAAGCGAGGCAGGTCGTCCGGATGGATGACCTGGACGTGGGCAAGGTGATGGCGCGCAGCGGACCGTCCATTCGCTGCGAGCGCTGCCTGGAGCGCGTCCAGGGCGACCCGCGCCGCGCGGTCCCCGATGACGTGGAAGTGGCACTGGAAGCCCGCGGCGTCGAGTCCGGTGACGGCCCGCCGCAGGACATCGGGCTCGAAGAACAGGATGCCGCTGTCCTGGGTCGGACGACCGTCCGATCCCAGGTATGGTTCGAGCATCGCCCCGGTGAACACCTCGAGGACTCCGTCGACCATGATCTTGACCGAGGTCGGGCTGAACCGCGCCGTCCGGCCGGTCGCGCGCCGCTCGATCAGCGCATCGATCGCATCGACGTCCCAGCCTTCTTCAAACCGGAGAGCGCCCACGACCCGGCCGGTCAGCTGGCCGCGACCGTCGACGGCCTGGTATGCGGCCTGTTCGCCCGGGCCGACGTTGGCGTCCTGCCAGGCGGTGATCCCGACCGAGTGGACATACGCCTGGGCGAGGAGCAGCCCGCGCTCACGCTCGTCGGAGGTGGTCCGCGGGAGGAGCGTCTCCACCAGCCTGGTGGCGGCCTCGTGCAGAGCGCCGCTCGGCGAGCCGTCCGGGTCGTGCTCGATCCGCCCTCCGACCGGGTCACGGGTCGACCCGTCGATCCCCGCCATCGCCAGCGCGGTCGAGCTGACCCAGGCGCTGTGGCCGTCGCGGTTCTCGAGGTAGGCCGGCCGGTCGCCCACCGCCCGATCGAGATCGCGCCGGTGCGGCGTCCCGCCCGGGAAGTCGGGCATCGACCAGCCGCTGCCCACGATCCAGGAACGATCCGGGTGGTCCACCGCGTAGGTGTGGATAGCCTCGATCACCGCCGCGGCGCCGGGCGCTCCGAACACGTCGCAACGGAGCATGTCCACCCCCGACGTCACGGGGTGGATGTGGGCATCGTGGAAGCCGGGCAGGACCGTCCGGCCACGGAGCTCGATCAGGCGGGTGCTCGACCCGATGAGGTCCGCCACGTCGTCGTCGGCGCCGACGGCCACGATCCGGTCGCCGCGAACGGCGAGCGCCGACGCAAGGGGCCGGTCGTCATCGACGGTGTGGATCGCGCCGCCGCGAAGGATCAGGTCGGCCGGGCCGGAGGTCATCCCGCCGAGGATGGCAGCCGGACGGCGAACGGCCGACGACGTCCCGCCCTGCGCGCCGGTCCGTCCTGGCCGCGTCCCGCCCTGCGCGCTCGTTGGCGGCCGCTGGACCGGGACTCCGCCCCGTCGCGCTGCGCGGGTACCATCGCCGCCATGGCCAGCGTCCATCTCCTCCACGCGGGGTACGCCGACGAGCGGGTCGGGAGCAGCATCAGCCTGGTCCGCGATGGCGACGCGCTCATCGTGGCCGACCCCGGGATGGTCGCCCGCCGCTCGCTGATCCTCGACCCGCTGGCGGCCCTGGGTGTGGCGCCGGAGGCCGTCACCCACGTCTTCCTCAGCCACCACCACCCCGACCACACGGTCAACATCGCGCTCTTTCCGAATGCCGAGGTGGTGGATTTCTGGGCTCGCTACCGCGACAACCTATGGCTCGACCACGAAGGCGACGGCTATGCCTTGAGCCCGCACTCGCAGCTGTGGCTCACGCCGGGCCACACCGAGGAGGATGCGTCGCTGATCGTCGAGGCCGAGGACGGGCTGTACGCCCTGACCCACCTGTGGTGGAAGACGGACCGGACTCCGGAGGTCGACCCTCTGGCCGCCGACCAGGCGGCGATCGAGCGGGGGCGAGCGCGAGTCCTCGCCGTGGCCGATGTCGTGATCCCGGGGCACGGGGCACCATTCCGGGTGCGGCCCTGACGGCGTCGTCCCGTGCGTGACGTCCGGACCGCTTCCCCCGAGTTGGGTGACGCTACGGCGTCACGGTCACCGTCAGGTTCATCGATGGATGGACCGTGCAGGTGATCTTCAGCGTCCCGGGCTTGGCGAACGGCAGGTCCACGGTCTGCCCGGGCGCCACCGCTGACTGGGGTGCGGCGGCGGACGCCGGGGTGCCGTTTTCACCCTCGACCAGGACGTGCTTCACCGAGTCCTCGTTGGTGAACGCCAGGCTGGACCCGGCCGCGACAGAGACCGCTGCCGGATCGAACGCGAACCCGATCAGGAGAACGGTGCCCGGGGCCGTCGAGCCCGCCGCGGCCGGCGAAGCACTGGTCCCGTAGTCGTACTTCCCGCCTCCGGCGGTTCCACTCGCGGCAGGGGCCGACGCGGCGGCCGCAGCTGATGCGGCAACACTCGGCGCAAGAGCGGCGGAGGCCGCACCCGCGGTCGCCACCGCGCCACCATATCCGCCGGTCCCCGAGCAGCCCGCCAGGGCCGCCGTCACGACGATGATCGATGCGATGCCACGAAGTCGAGTCATCAGCCTCTCCATCTCTGCGCCGACTCAGGCTGGGCGCAAGCGTTCGGGCGCATCTCGGGTACGCCCTCGGGGACGAGCCGGTTTCAGCCCGGCACGCCGATCGCCGCCGGATCGGCCCCGGTCGCCCCGATGTTCAACCGGACTCGCGGCTCGCCGCTTGGTGCCCAACAAGGTCCTCCCTGTGGGCTGCGTCACCCGCCTGCGCCAGCCGTCGCGATGCTATCCCGGCCACCGCTCAGCGGACAGGTCAGGCGCCAGGATCGGATCAAGCCGACTTGGCCACAGCCGGTCGGTCTCGACTCGGTGAGCGGACCCGCCGCTCTCTCCGAGGCCGATCCCGTTGACCGCCGCGCCGAGCCCGAGCAGGACGGCGCTGACCACGAGCGCCAGCCGGAACGCCTCGGTCGACGCGACCCTGGCCGCGGACACGAGTTCCTGCGGCGAGTCGAGGGGGGCGGGGTTGAGCGGCGCGATGGTCGACCGGAGCACCGCCGAGGTCGGGTCGAGACCCGGGATCTGGGTCGCCAGGCTGGCATAGAACGTGGTCGTCAGGGCGATGAACACGAGCGCCCCGATGAGTGGCGTGCCGACCCGCGAGATCGCGTTGTTGATGGCCGACCCGAGGCCCGCCTGGGCGACCGGGATCGAGCTCATCAGCGTGCTGGTCAGCGGCGCCACGACCATCGACAGCCCGAGGCCGAAGACCAGGATCGCCGGCAGCACGTCGATCAGGGTCGACGGCGGGGGGACGAGCGTCGCGGGCGCGGCGAGGTCGGCCGTCCAGGCTGCACTGCTCCACGGGATCCGGGCGAACCAGAGCAGGCCGCCGGCCATCAGGAGCGGCCCCGCCACGAGGAATCGACGCGGCCCCATCGTTCCGGCGCGCCCACCGATCCGGGTCGACAGGACCGTCAGCATGATCCCGACCGGCAGGCCGACCAACGACGAGGCCACGACCGAGTAGCCGAGCGTCCCCTGGAGGAAGAGGCCCTGGTACCCGAGGTAGCCATACAGGGCTCCGTAGATCAGGAAGGTGGACAGGTTGATGACGGCGAAGCGCCGGATCCGGAACAGGCCGAGGGGCACCAGCGGGTCGGGCCGACGGGACATCAGGAACGGGAACGCAACGATCGCCGCGATCCCGACCCCGATCGCGATCCACGCCACGGGGTCCGCCCAGGCAGCCTGCTGACCGCGGATGAGGCCGAACGACAGGCCGCCGACCGCCAGCACGACATCGAGCGTGCCAATCCAGTCGAACCGCCCGCTTGCACCCGGCAGGACGGTCTCTGCGGCGCCGCGCCTCAGGCCGACCAGGGCGATCGCGACCAGCGGCACATTGATCAGGAACGCGACCCGCCAGGAGATGTACTGGACGAGCAGGCCGCCGAGGACCGGCCCGAGCACGGTCGCCGCCGAGGTCGCGGCGGCCCACACACCAAAGGCCCGGGTCAGGTCGGGCCCTTCGAAGGCCGCCGTGATCAGGGCAAGCGAGCCGGGCACGAGCAGTGCCGCCGCGGCTCCCTGGAGGATGCGAAAGACGACCAGCGCCTCCATCGTCGGAGCGAGGCCGCACAGGACGCTCGTCGCGCCGAATCCGAGCAGACCGATCGCGAAGACGCGCTTCCGCCCGTATCGGTCGGAGATGGCCCCACCAAGGATGAGCAGGGCGGCCAGCACCGCGAGGTAGCCGTTGGTGATGTACGCCTGACCCTCGAGCAGGCCCAGGACACCGGCCGGCAGGTCCCTGCCGATGTCCTTCAAGGCGAGGTTCACGATCGTGCTGTCGAGGAACACGATCGACGAGCCGAGCACCGTGGCGAGCATCGTCCAGCGCTGGCGGTCGGTCATCGGGGCAGTCTATGCCGGAGACTCGGTGCAGGAGACTCGGTCGCGACCCGCTTTCGGGATCGTCGCTAGACTCCGCGCGATGAGCGGACCCGTGGCCCTGCTGGGCGCCGATGAGTTCCTGCCCGCGGTCGCGGAGCTGGACGCCGAGTTGCTGGCCGCCACAGGCCGGTCACGGCCGCGGGTGGCGATCCTGCCGACCGCGTCGGCGCCGGATGGCGAGGAGGTCTTCCAGCGCTGGGCGGCGCTCGGCGTCGAGCACTTCGCCAGCCTCGGTGCGGAGGTCGAGGCGGTCCTTGTCCGCAACCGCTCGGAGGCGGACGATCCGGCCAGCGTCCAGGCGGTCGCCGAGGCCGACCTCGTCTACCTGTCGGGCGGCCACCCCGACCATCTCCTTCGCGCGCTCTCGGGGAGCGCGGTGTGGGCCGCGGCCCAGGACGTCCACCAGCGCGGCGGGGTTCTGGCCGGCTGCAGTGCTGGCGCGATGGTCCTGTGCTCTCGGCAGGCGCTCGTCCGGCGCCCGCCGCACCTGCCGTTGCGCTATGAGTGGGGCCTCGGCGCCGTGCCGGACACGGCTGCCTTCCCGCACTACGACCAGATCCCGGAGGCCTTCACGGCGCTGATGATCCTGCGCGCTCCGCGTGGCACGACCGTCCTCGGCCTCGACGCAGGCACGGCGGCGATCGGTCGCGATGGCGGCTGGCAGGTTCGCGGCCGCGGGCGGGTCACCGTCTGGCGCGGGCGACACCGAGAGCGCTACCGCCACGGTGACGCCTTCCGCATCTAGGGGCGCGGCACGGTCCTGCCCGAGACCGCGGTTTGGTCCTGCCCGAGGCGCACGAACGCGGTCCCGCATATAGCCCGGTGCTCCGGCCTCAGGTCTGAGCGTGGATCGCACGCCGCCGGGGATGATCGGGCCAGGCCGACCGTGGACAGCCCCAACGTGCGGGCCTTGCGCGCGCGACCCTCACGACCCTGGTGCCTGCCCTCTGACTCGCCGGTCTTCTGGGTGCAGGGCGTCCCGTTCGGGCTGCACCGATGAACCTCGCGGGCACACGACCGGTATCCATGGGCAACGAGTCGAGTCGGCCGGCACCGGGTCGGCTCGTTGGCGAGGGCCGGGCGGACCGATGTCGCTCACGGGTGAGCGGCCAGGCCCGACCGGCCGTCGCGTTTGAGCACGTGAATCGTCGAGGCCGGCTCCCGCCTCGGGGCCGGCCTCGGTGTGTCGCCTTAACGGATCAGCCCGCCGAGTGCGACCGGAAGCAATCCGAGCAATAGACCGGGCGGTCCATCCGCGGCTTGAACGGGACCTGCGCCTGATTGCCGCAGGCTGAGCACAGGACCGCGAAGTACTCGCGGACCGGTCGCTCACCGCGCTCGTAGCCACGCGGGCCGCCGATGTCGCGCAGATCGCCGTCGCCACCGTCACGGGTGGCGCGTCGGCTGGCGCGACAGCTGGTGCAGCGCTTGGGATCCGAAACGAACCCCTTCTGCACGTAGAACTCCTGGTCGGCGGCCGAGTGGATGAACTCGACGCCGCAATCGACGCAGGCCAAGGTTCGGTCGGTGTAAGTCACCCAGTCCTCCCGGGATATCAGAGCTCAAGGTCCGTCCCGAGGGCGAACCGAACGACGGGCGGGAGGGCGGGTGGCGAGAGTGGCCGGGTGCCGCGCGACCCAGGAGTCGATCTGTTCGAGAGGTGCCTGTTTCGGGGCGCACCGGTGATGTGTCGGCAGGATATCACCGACTCGCGGAACGGTCCGGCGGGACATCAGGCCGCGACCTCTGCGGCCGCGGCCTCTTCGGCATCCCTTTCGCCTGTCGGCATCCGCCGGGCGGCATGGCCGCGCCCCACCGAGAGTGGTGAGAATAGCGTCGACCACTCTCGCCCCGAGCTCCCGAACGGCGACCCGGAAGGTTCGTCACTCGTGAGGCGGCCGATTCCCACCACTCGCAGTGGCGCAGGGGCAGGTGCCCGCATGGGCGGATCCGGCCCCGCGACCGACGCGCGATCGGCCAGTGGCCGGCCCGCCGCTTCGGCGTCTCGGACGGGTGCTCGGAGCCGCTCGGACTCCATCGCCGACGTGCCACCGAACCTGTCACAATGCGGCGCGAGACTCGGGTCGGCGAGCGAGGGCTAGGGGGCTCCTCGCTCGCAGAGATCCTGACGGCGGACGGGCCCCGGCCGGCGATCCGGGGCCGGCCGGTGTTCGGGTCGACGGCCCGGGAACGGTGCGTCCGCCCCGAGCCGCTCAGGAGGTCCCGAACCGGCGATGCTCCGCCTGTTGCAGACGTCGGACGTCCATCTCGGTGCTCGTCACCTCCTCCTCGGCGAGCGGGCGGCCGAGCAGCGCCAGCGTCAGTTCGTGGCGTTCGAGAGCGCGATCGACCTGGCCGTCGCAAGTCGCGTCGACCTGTTCATCGTGGCCGGGGACTTGTTCGACTCGAGCGTCCAGTCGCGGGCGTCGGTCGAGCGCGTCGCGGCCGCCCTTCGGAAGCTGGTCGGCGCCCGGATCTCCACGGTGATCCTGCCCGGGCCTGGCGACGCACCGGGTCGCGCCTCCATCTACAGGGCCTACGACCTAGCCGGCCTGGCTGGTGCGAACCCGGGCCGCGGTTCGATCGAGGTCCTGACCGACGCCACGCCCGACCTTGCCCTGCCTGAGCTCGGCGCCCGGCTGACCGCCCGGTTCCCGGCGAGCGGGCTGCCCGACGACGGCTGGCGGATCGGCGTCATCGATCGGCCGGTCCGACCGCGCGATGACGAGATCGCCGGGGCTGGCGTCGATTACGTGGCCATCGGCGGACCGCATGCCGCGGCCCTCGGTCGCGCGGCCACGGTCAGCTGGGGTTCGAGCGGCCCGCCAGAGCTGGTGCAGATCGGCGGAGAACCGACCGGCGATGTCCTGCTCGTGACCCTTGACGAGGGCGCCGCGCGACCCGCCATCGAGCGCCAGCGCGTCGGACGGACCCGTGCCGAACGGGTCGAGGTCGATCTTCCGAGCGTGGCCGACCGGGCCGCGCTGATCGACGCGCTGAACGCGCGAGCGGACCCGGACCTCATCCTCGACGTGGATCTGGTCGGCGAGTGGCGGGACGACCTGGACCTCGATGCGACCGATGTCGAGGCCGCCCTCGCCGGAAGCTTCTTCCGGATCCGTGTCCAGAACCTCGGCCGGCCGCCGCTCAGCCCTCGGCCGCTGCCGCCCGAGCACACCATCGCCGGGTCGTTCCTGCGCGACCTCGAGGCACGGATCGCCGAGGCCGAGACCGTCGGTGGCGGGGAGACCGCCGGTGAGCTGCGCGACGCGCTCCGACTCGGTCGTCGGCTGCTGACCGGCCCGGAGCCCGGACGATGAGGATCGCCCGGATCCAGCTCCGCGACGTCAAGCGCTACCGCGACCTGCAGATCGACCTCGCCCCCGGCCTGACGATCATCCGGGGCCCCAACGAGGCCGGCAAGACGACCATCGCCCGAGCCATCGAGCTCGGTCTGACCGGGTCGCTGGCGGGCGCCACGCCGATGGCCGTCGACGGCCTGCGCTCATGGGATGCCGATCCGGATGCCCTCCCGACCGTCACCCTCGACTTCACGATCGACCCGCCGGAGCTCGGAGGCGTCGCCCGGAGTGGCACCATCGAGAAGTCCTTCGGTCCCGGTGGCTCCGCCACGCTGACGGTGGACGGGACGGTCGTCACCGACCCGGTCGCCGTCGACGCCCAGCTGGCCGACCTGACCGGTGTCCCGACCGCTGCGTTCTTCCGATCCACGGCCCTCGTGGCACGGGGCGAGCTCGAGGATCTCGACCGGGACGAGGCGACCCTGCGCGAGCGACTGGCCGCGTCGATCAGCGCCGCCGACCGAAGCACGACATCGGCGATCGAGGAGCTCAAGCGGGACCTCAACGACTTGAACGCCCGGGGCGAACGCGACCCGGGGCGCCTGCGCATCGCCGAGGAAGCGGTGAACCGCTCGCAGGCCGTGGTCGAGGCCGGCGAGGCCGCCCTGGCCAGGCTGCTGTCGGATCGCGCGGCCCTCGGCGCCGCCGAGGACGTCAGCCGGACATCCGCCGCGGACCTCGCCGCGCGCAACGACCTCCTCGAGCAGGCCCGAGCCGCCGAGACTGTGGCGGTCGAACACGCCGCAGCGAACGAACGCCAGGCTCGCTACGCCGAAGCTGTCACGGCGGCGGCCGAGCTTGCCAGGCTCCACGACTCGCATCCCTCTCCCAACCCGCTCCCGGTCGTCCGCCAGATGGTCGACCGTCTGCGCGTCCTCGACGCCAAGCTGACCGAGCTCCGGGCGATCCTGTCGGGCGAGGTCAATGTCGACTACGAGGTCAGCGCCCCGACCACCGCCTGGCGTCCGGTCGCCATGGCCGCCATCGTCACCGTGCTGGTCGGAGTCGGTGTGGCGGTCGCCGGGCAGGTCCTCGCCGGGCTGGCGATGCTCAGCCTCGTCGGCCTCGGTGTGGCCGTGCTCGGTCTGGTCATCGGTCTCGTCGCGTACCGCCAGCGGAGGACCGCCAAGGATCTCAGGCGTCAGAAGGAGATGGCGGAGAACGAGGTCGAGCGCCGCCTCCGGGGCCGCTCCCAGATGGAAGCCGAGTTGCGCCGGGCCGAGGCCGACACAGTCGCCCAGCTCCAGGGCCTGGGCCTGCCCGACCTGGCCGCCGCCGACGACCTGCTGGCCCGTGAGGAAGCCCACGTCGCGGCGATCGACGCCCTGAACTCGCGGCTCGAGACCCTGGTCGGCCGGGAGCCCACCGACTCGCTGGCAGCCAGCCGCGACGCGGCCGCCCAGGAGGCCGACCAGAAGGCCGCCGCGTTGGCCGCCCTGCTGCCGACCGCCCGCGAACCCGGTGCGCGCCAGGGGTTCGAGGCCGAGGTTCAGACCGCCCGGTCCACCCTCGAGGCCGCTCGGATCGCCGAGGCCGAAGCCCTGGCTCGGGTCGACACCAACCCGGTCGATGCTGACCAGGTCGCCGGCGAGGTCGAGCGACTGGCGGCCTGGCAGGGCCAGCTGGCCAGCCTGCAGCGGCGCGCCCGCGTCCACGAGGCCGCGCTCGGCGGGCTCGAGCGCGCGACCGAGGCGACGATGGCGCGCGCGACCCGCTACCTCGAGCGGACGATGATCGGCGCCGTTGCCCGGATCACCGACGGCCGCTACCGACGCGTCCGCATCGACGACGACAGCCTGGACATCTCGGTCGTCGCACCTGAGAAGGGCGACTGGGTCGACGTGCGCGAGCTGTCCGACGGCATCCTCGGCCAGGTCTACCTGGCGGCGCGCCTCGGACTGGTCCGCTACGCGACCGGCGAACGTCGGCCGCCGCTGGTGCTCGACGATCCGTTCATTACGTTCAGCGACACCCACGCAGCACGGGGCTTCGAGCTGCTCCGTGAGCTGACCGACGAGCACCAGGTCATCTACCTCACCGCGACCGATCGCTACGACCCTGCCGCAGACGCGGTCGTCGAGCTCCCGGGCCCGACCGCCGTCGACACCGGGGCCGATGGAGCGAGCGCAGCCACCCCGGCCTGACCGGTCCGGCCCCGATGGACCCACAGACCATGGTCGTCGTGCTCGGCCTCGCCTCGGCTGCCGCGTGGGGATCGGCCGACTTCAGTGGCGGCCTGGCCGGTCGTCGCGCCTCGCTGTTCGGCGTCATCCTGTTCTCACAGCTGCTCGGGCTGCCGTTCGCCCTCGGCATCGCGATCGTCCGAGCAGAGCCATTCCCGGTGCCGGCCGACCTGGTCCTCGCCGTCGTCGGTGGGCTGCTCGGCGGGATCGGGATCGCAGCGTTGTACGGCGGGCTGGCGCGGGGGCGGATGGGTGTTGTCGCGCCGATCAGCGGGGTCCTGTCGGCGGTGGTCCCGGTAACGGCCGGGATCCTCCTCCAGGGTCTGCCCGGACCGGCGGCTCTGCTCGGCATCGCCCTCGCCCTGGTCGCCGTCGTTCTCGTTTCGGCAGCTCCCGGAGGATCGTCCGGCGTGCCGCAGGACCGGATCGCGGGGATCCCGGCCGACGTCGCGATCGCCATCGTCGCCGGCACCTCGCTCGGGTTCCTCAACCTGGTCATCAGCCGGCTGACGCCAGGTTCGGCGTTCGCTCCGCTGGTGCTCCTCCGCCTGACCGAGGCGCTGCTCATCGGATCGGTCATCCTGGCCGTCCGCCGTCCATGGCGCATCTCCCGTCCCGTCTGGCCGCTGGTCCTCGTGGCCGGCGGCCTCGACATGGCCGGCAACGGCCTGTTCATCCTGGCCGCCCAGGCCGGCCGGCTCGACATCGCGGCCATCCTGTCCGCGCTCTACCCGGTTGCCACGCTCATCCTTGCGGCGACCTTGCTCAAGGAGCGGGTCGTCGGCGTCCATGCGATCGGCGTCGCAGCCGCGATCCTGGCGATCGTCCTCGTCCGGATCGGATGACCGCGCTTCGGCGGGGTCTGCCGACCGGCGAGATCCGCCGAGCCGGTCCTACTTCCAGGTGACCGTCATCGCCAGCGGAGTGGTCCCGACACCGGCCTCGGCGTTGACCAGGCTGAACCCGTAGGACCGACTCGGGCTGAGGCCACCGTCCGTACGGTCCATGCCCGTGCTGTTGCCGGAGGAGCCGCCGGCCGGTGTCGCCTCGACCAGGTCGACCAGCGAGTAGGTGAAGTCGAACGGCTTGCCGCCCCATTCGGCCTTGGTGGCGATCTCTCCGCCTGACCGGACCTTGACCTTGCCGCTCATCCCGTTATAGCCGTCGAACTCAGCGGCGCTCCCGTCGAATCTCCCGTTGGTCAGCGTCACCGATGGGGCCTTGGCTCGGAACGCCAGGTTGAGGTCGACGGTCGGCGTGGCGATGCCCACGCCGAGGACGGTGACCACGAAGGTCGTCTGGGACTTCGACGAGGTCGTTCCGGTCAGGGTCCCGGACCGCCAGTCGCGGCAGAACGGCTTACCCGTGCCGACCTTGATGCAGAACCGGGTCGTACCCTGCGGGCTCTTGCCGGTGAGCTTGGCAGTGACCTTGCCCGGACCGTCGGTCTTGAAGGTGAACGTCCGGGCGAGACCGGCCGGGTCCGACTTGGCGTCAAGGCGGAAGTCCGAGAACGTGATCTGGGCGAGCCCTGCACTCGGCGGCACGGTCGGACTGGTGCTCGGCCCGGTCGACGCCGATGGACTGGCCGAAGCTGCGGCCGTAGCGCTGGCCTCGGTCGAGGGTTGGGCCGACGGGCCGGACGAGCCGTCGGCGCCGGCCGCCGCCGACGCTCCGGCCGATCCGGACGGTGCTGCCGTCTTGGAAGCCGAGCCGCTCGGCAGGCTCGTCGCGACCACGATCAGAGCGAGTCCGGCGACGGCCACCGCCAGGACGATCGCCACGGTCTTCCAACGCTCGTCGGTCATCGGGCCATCCTCCTGTCAGCGACGCGCCGAGCCGGGTGGCGCCGCGGGAATCGTACCCGCGGTCGCCCGAGTCGTGTTTCGGCCGCCGTTGCGGACGACCGTGACGAGCACCGCGGGCTCGTCCTCGACCAGCCGATGGACGCTGGTGAAGCCTTCGCTCGCGAGCTCGGATCCGGCCGTCAGAGAGCGCCGCAGCGCCTCGTGCTGTCGTCGGACGACCGCCTCTTCGACCGTCCGGCCCGTTCGGGCCGCGTTCCGCTCGAGGCAGATCGCCAGCGGCGGATCGAGCACGATCGCGATCGCCGGCCGATGGGCGGCCCGAGCCAGGTCGAGCAGGCTGGACCGTGCCGTCCGGGTCACGCTCGTCGCATCGATAACGGTCAGCCGGCCGCGCTCCAGGCGTCGACGGGCCGCCAGATGCAACAGCTCGAAGGCGGCCCGGCTTGCCCGCTGGTCGGCCTCGTCGTCGGCGACGATCGCCCGGAATCGATCCGACGACAGGATCTCCGTCGGCCGGAAACGGGTCGCGGCGAAGGTCGACTTGCCGGACCCGGACACCCCGATGAGCACGACGAGGGCGGTCGCGGGCAACGCGATCTCAGGCATCCTGCCCATGATGCACGTCCGACGGGGGCTCGGGCGCGAACAAGCGGTAGATGGGCACCTCGATCGTCTGGTTCCGGCGCGACCTTCGGCTGCACGACCATCCGGCGTTGGCCCGGGCACTCGCCGGCGGCGACGCTGTCGTGCCGTTGTTCGTCTTCGACGAGCGGCTGCTGGCCGGGCGCTGGCGTTCGGCCAATCGGACCTGGTTCATGCTTGGATCGGTCCGCGAGCTCGCTCACGACCTGGCCGAGCGTGGGGCGCCGCTCGTCGTCCGGGTCGGCGATCCGCGCCGGATCGTGCCGGAGCTGGCAGACGCGGTCGGGGCGACATCGGTCGAGGTGAGCCGCGACCTCGGACCCTACGGGCGCGCCCGCGATCGAGTGGTTGCCGCGAGCTTGGCCGAGCGGCGGATCGGCTTCCATGCCCATCGTGGCGCCGTCGTCCACGAGCCGGAAGAGGTCCGGACCGTCGCCGGTGGCCCGTTCAGCGTCTACTCGCCCTATCGGCGGGCGTGGGATCGGCTGCCGTTCCGGGCAGTCCTGCCGGCCCCGGAGCGGCTGACCGGCGCTACGGACGTCGACCCTGGCCGCTTGCCCGACCTGGCCGAGCTTGGGTTCGCCGGACCGACTGCCGATCCGGCCCACCTTCCGATCCCGGGCGAGGCCGCCGCCCGAAGGCGTCTCGAGGCGTGGCTCGCAGACAGGCCCGATCGCCTCAACGGCTATGCCGATCGACGCGACCAGCTCGGGGTTGACGGCACCTCACGCCTGTCGTCCGACCTGCGCTTTGGGCTGCTGTCCCCGGTCGAGGTCGCCACCCGGGCGATCCGGCCGGGCGAGGGAGCGCGCACCTTCCTCGGCGAGCTGGCCTGGCGGGACTTCTATGCCGCGCTCCTGTTCGAGCGTCCGGCCCTCGTTCGGTCGGCCTTTCGGCCCGAGTTCGAGGATGTGGCCTGGCGCGACGACCCCGACGGCGTCGCGGCCTGGCGAGCCGGGCGGACCGGCTACCCGGTGATCGACGCGGCGATGCGTCAGCTGGCGACGACGGGGTTCATGCCCAATCGAGCTCGGATGGTGGTGGCCTCGTTCCTGACCAAGGACCTGCTCGTCGACTGGCGCGTCGGTGAGGCGTGGTTCATGGCCAACCTCGTCGATGGCGATCCGGCCAGCAACGGCGGTGGCTGGCAGTGGTCGGCGTCGACCGGGGCGGACGCCCAGCCGTACTTCCGGGTGTTCGAGCCGACACTCCAGGGCCGGCGCTTCGATGCCGACGGGAGCTACGTCCGACGCTGGCTCCCGGAGCTCGCCCACGTTCCCGATCGGTTCGTCCACCGGCCGTGGCTGATGCCGCCCCAGATCGCCGTTGCGGCCGGCTGTCGCGTCGGCCACGACTACCCTGCCCCGATCGTCGATCACCCGCTCGCTCGGACGCGGGCCCTGGCGGCGTTCGAAGCCGCGCGCCGGACGTGACGCGGCTGAGCGGGCTTGGCCTACTCGACCGACACAATCTGACGACGCGACATCGCCCGTTCCGCTAGCCTGTCGCGATCATGGCCGCGACCCCTCCTGCCGCACGCGACTCCCGGCCGGCGGCCGACGACTGGCGGGTCATCGTCGCGATCTTCTGGGTCACCTCGATGGTCGAAGGCCTGGGGGTCAGCCAGATCTTCGCGTTCGTGCCGCTGTATCTGCGCGAGATGGGCGTCACCGAGGCCGATCGGCTCCGATTCGTCGGGATCTTCGGCTCGTTGATCTTCATCGTCGGGGCGCCGCTCGTCCCGCTCTGGGGCGTCTGGGCGGACAAGTACAGCCGCAAGGCGGTCATCGTCCGGAGTGCGCTCGTCGAGGCGGTCGTGTTCGCCGGGGTCGCCCTCAGCCGGGAGCCGTGGCAGCTCGCCCTGAGCATGCTCCTGGTCGGGTTCCAGCTGGGCAACACGGGCGTGATGCTGGCCTCCATCCGCGATGTGAGCCCGCTCGTCCGGCTGGGTGCGATCATCGCCATCTTCGGGTCGGCCGGACCGATCGGGATGGCCATCGGGCCGGCGATCGGTGGGTTCATGCTCGACCGGTTGCAGGTGTCGGTCTCGGCGATCTTCTGGTTGTCGGCGCTCCTGTCGGTCGGGACGGCACTGCTCGTCTGGTTCGGCTCGCGCGAGGTCCGTCCAACGGTCGTCCCGCGGGGCCGGGTCGTCCCGCTCGCCTACGGAGCGGTCCGGGCCGTCCTCACCGATCGAGCCGTCCGCCGGGTCTTCGCGATCTTCGGGGTCGCTTTCCTGGCCAGCCAGATGAGTCGGCCGTTCGTGCCGATCCTCGTGGAGCGGGTCAACGGCGACGTCGGTCTCGCCAGCGCGATCGCGCTGGTGGTCGGGGTCGCAGCGCTCGTCGGCGCGCTCGTGTCGCCGCTCGGTGGCTGGATCGGCGACCGGGTCGGATTCCGCCCCGTCCTGATCGCGGCCCTCCTCGGGGGCGCCGTTGCGTCGTTCCTGATGCCGGTCGTCGGTTCGGTGGCGGCACTCGCAACGGTCGCCGTCGGGGTGGCGGCGTTCAGCGCGGCGATCAGCGCGATGGTCTTCAGTCTCCTCGCGCTGGAGGTCCCGGCCGAGCGCAGATCGGCCACGCTCAATCTCGTCTACCTGCCGTTGTATGCGGCCGGGATCATCGGGCCGATCGTCGGCGCGATCGTGGTCGGCGCCGGCCTGTGGGCGCCGTTCTGGCTGGGTGCCGCGATCTACCTTGCCGGCGCGATCGTCCTCGCGTCGCGCCGATCGATGAACGCCGGCGAGGTCGCTGTGACCTGAGTCCCGGGCGGCCATCCGGAGCGGGCCGGTCCGACCGTAGAATGGGGTGGTCCCGTCAAGGTGCCCCATGCCCAACCTGCCTCGCCCGACGCTCCGGCGACGCTCCACCGCAGAGCGGATCTCCCTCGAGACGTTGCCGGGCGCCACCCGGATCCAGGTGATCGAGGCGGCCGGATTGCGCTGGGTCAACGTCGAGCGCCCGAGCCCGTCCGATCGGGCCTGGCTGGAGGCCGAGTATGGCTTCCACCCGCTCGACTTCGAGGACGTCTTCTCGCGCAACCAGCGCCCGAAGCTGGACGCCTACGACGAGTACCTGTTCATCGTCCTGCAGTTCCCGAGCTTCGACAAGGCGACCCGCCGGCTGTCCGCGGCGGAGGTCGACCTGTTCGTCGGGCCGGATTTCCTGATCACTCTGCCGAACGAGCCGTTCGCCCCGCTGCGGGCGATCTTCGAGCGCTACGAGTCGCGCGAGGAGCTCCGCGAGGAGACCTTCTCGAAGGGCTCCGGATACCTGCTCTACAAGCTGGTCGACGGCTCGGTCGATGCCTCGTTCCCGATGCTCCGCAAGGTCGGCCTGAAGCTCGAGCGGATCGAGGACGACATCTTCGAGGGCCGATCGGACAAGATCGTCCGGGACATCTCGGACGTGAAGCAGGAGATCATCAACTTCCGCAAGATCGTCCGACCGCAGCAGACCGTGCTGGCCGATCTGGAGAAGGCCAAGCAGCGCTACCTGGCCGAGGAGCTCGAGATCTACTTCGACGACATCAGCGACGCCGCCGATCGGATCTGGGACATCCTCGAGAACTACAAGGAGGTCGTCGAGGGCCTCGAGTCGACCAACGAATCGGTCCTGTCGCACCGGCTCAACGATTCGTTCCGGATCCTGACCGCGGTGAGCGTCGTGCTCCTGCCGCTGACCCTGGTCGCCAGCATCTTCGGGATGAACGTGAAGGTGCCGGGCGAGGGCGACATCGCCGCCTTCTGGGTCATCCTCCTGGCGATGGCCGCGCTGCTCGTCGGGCTCGTGTTCGAGTTCCGCCGGCGCGGCTGGCTGTAGGCGCCGCGCGGCGTCAGCCGTCGCAGTCAGACCGGCAGGTCGCGCTCGGCCGGGCCGGTGTAGCGCATGTCCGGGCGGATCAGCTTGTTCGCATCGACCTGTTCGATGGCGTGGGCGGTCCAGCCGGCATGGCGGGCCAGGGCGAACGTGGCCGGGAACAGGTCGGGGGTCAGCCCGACGCCCTGCAGGACCGCGGCCGCGTAGTACTCCACGTTGGTCTTCAGGATCCGACCCGGCTTGAGCTCGGCCAGGACGCGCAGGACGACATCCTCGACCTGGATGGCCAGGTCCAGCCAGTCCGGGCGGACCTCCATCGACTCGGCGACCTGGCGGAGCGCCGCCGCGCGCGGGTCGTAGGCGCGGTAGACCCGATGCCCGAACCCCATCACCCGACCACCCGAGGCGACGGTCTCGCGGACCCACGCCTCCGCCCGCTCCGGTGAGCCGATATCGTGGAGTTGGCTGACGACCTCGGCCGGCGCCCCACCGTGGAGTGGTCCCTTGAGGGCCCCGATCGCGCCGCACACCGCCGAGGCGAGGTCCGAGCGGGTGGCCGTGATGACCCGTGCCGTGAAGGTCGAGGCGTTGAGCCCGTGCTCCGCACCGACGATGAAGTACGCCTCGAGGGCACGCGCGGTGCCCGGATCGGGGACGTCCCCGGTCAGCTGCTGGAGGAAGCCACCGGCCAGGCCCAGGCTCGGATCCGGCTGGACGGGCTCCAGGCCGCGGCGGATCCGATCGAACGCGGCCAGGGCCGAGGGCGAGAACGCGGTCAGGGCTCGAGCCTGCTCGGGCGTCGGTGGCCAGGTCACCCGCTCGGTCGCGCCCCAGACCGACACGGCGGTCCGCAGCGCGTCCATCGGATGGGCGTTGACCGGCAGGGTCCGCAGCGCGACAAGCACGGGCTCCGGGACCGGGGCTGCATGGAACTCCACGCCGGGGTGCCACTCGCCCGTCCAGAGCAGGTCGGCGACCTCCGCGTACGACCCGTGCGCCACCAGCTGACCGATCGGATAGCCGCGGTAGAGCAGGCGACCGTTCTTGCCGTCGACCAGTCCGATCGCGCTCTCGGCACCGACGACGCCCTCCAGCCCCGGCGAGTACGGGCGGGTGTCGGGCGCGGCGGCAGCAGGCGTCGTGACGGCGGGTTGGACGGTCGGATCAGTCATGCTCGGATGGTAGTCCTGTGGGCCCTGGGGCGTCGTCCAGGAAGCCCAGGATCTCGGCGGCGAATCGTTTCGGGTGGGTGTGATGCGCGGCGTGCTTCGCCCCGGCGATGACCGCGACCCGGCCGGCGGCCAGCCGACGGTCGAGCTCCCAGGTCCCATCGGTGAAGGTCGCGTTGCTGTCACCGCCGATGATCTGCAGGACCGGGATCCGGATCGCCGCATAGCGCTCCGGGCCGGCCTCCTCGTCGGCCTCCGCCCACATCTCCCGGATGATCGTCGGCGCGGCTTCGACCCGGGCCGGCCAGCTCGGTGCGACGCGGTAGGCGGCGAGCTCGGCAGGGGTCATCCCGACCACCTCGGCCAGGAAGTACGACAAGAGGCCTGCCCGATCGTCGGCGGCGTCGAGCGCCTCCAGGCGGGCCATCACGGCGTCACCTTGGAACGAGCCACCGGCCGGAGCCGGTGCTCCCTCGTAGACCACCAGCCGGCGCAGGTTCGGGGTGATGAGCGCGGCCCCGAGCCCGACTCTGCCGCCGTACGAGTGTCCGACGACGTCGACCGGGCGATCTTCCACGACCGCCACGGCATCGACGACCGCCGCGACGTCCTCGTATTCCCGGGCGATGGCGTACGGCTCCGTGTCGCTGCTTGCTCCGCGGCCTCGGCGGTCGATGGCGTACAGCGTGTGGGTCGGCTCGAGCAGGGGTCCGGACGTCCGCCAGGCGGTCTGATCGGCGGTCGCGCCGTGGACCAGCACGATCGGCGGGCCGGTGCCCGACCGGAACCAGGCGATCCGTGTCCCGTCGGGGGAGACGGTCGACCCGCGTCGGATGTCCACGTCGATCGATCTCCAGCTGCGTCGGGGTACCCGTTCAGCGTATCCCAGCCGACCGGGCGACTAGGCGACGAAGCCCGCGGCGAGGTAGCCGACTGTCCGACCCGCCGGGCCACCCGCATCCGCCGCCGTTCGAGCTAGCCCTGCCCGCTACCGTCGCCTGGTGGCGCGAGCTGCTGAATCCGCAGACGAGCGGCAAGGCCGCCTGACAGTCGCGGGAGGTCAGGACCGGCTGAGGCGCGACGCGCTGTCCCGGTCGAGGATCCAGGTCGCCCCGGAGCGTCGGGCGAGGATCCCCGGCAAGACACCCGGAGCGCGCGGCCCTTCGAGGATGCGGGCGATGACCTCGGCCTTCGGCGCGCTGGTCGCAGTCGCCAGGACCGCTCGGGCGGCCCCGAGGATCGCCGGGTTGAGGGTCACCCGGTCGACGTGCGGCTCGATGTGGGCCGGCGCTGGGATCGCCAGCCCGATCCGGTCGCTGGTCAACGCCGGACTGTTCGGGAACACCGACAGGAGGTGGCCGTCACTGCCGATCCCGACGACGACGAGGTCGAACGATGGCCAGCCGTCGATCGCCGGCAGGGCCGCCCTGACTTCGGAGGCATACGCCGCGGCGCACCAGCCCGCCCCTAGGCCGTCCGCCAGGGCCCGATCGATCGGGAACGGATGGACGTTGGTCGTCGGGATGGGGACGCCGGCGGGTGCCAGGAGTCGCTCGTCGGCCAGGCCCGCGTTGGAGCGTGGATCCGTCCGCGGGACGAATCGGTCGTCTCCCCACCACAGGTGGACGTGCTCCCAGGCGACTCGGTCGCGAAGGGCCGGCGCGATCAGGCGGTCATACATGGCCCGCGGCGTGGAGCCGCCGGTGAGCGCGATGTCGGCCCGACCGCGCGTCGCGACGGCGGCCTCCATCGCCTCGACGACCCGGTTCGCCGCGAGTCCGGAGAGGGCCTCCGTGTCGACCGCTACGATGACCTCGGGCTCACCCGGGTCCGTCTGCTCGTCATCGTCCTGCCCATGACCGCGCCCCGGCGCAGGAATGACCGGTCGCCCGCCACGTGGCCCGAGAGCGTCGGTCAAGCCTCGCCTCCGACCGTCCGGGCGGCCACGATCCGGGCCGCCGTCCGGATGGCCCCGTCTGACACGATGTCGCGCCGGGGCGCCTCGATGGCTTCGGCCAGGAGGTCTGTCTCGGTCCGTCGCGCTGCCAGGAAGCGGCGATCGAGCAGCTCGACCCCGTCCTGCCAGGCATGCACCGCAACCGTCTCTGCTTCGGCCGTCACGTCGACCCGCAGCTCGGAACCCCGTCGCTCGGCGAGGAGCTCGACCCGCAGGGTGGTCCCGGACGGCATCCCGGTGATGACCGGACGCATGACCACGGCCACGTCGGTCTGGCCGAGACGCAGGGTCGCCGTGTAGCCCCGGCCGGCGAGCGGCTTCACGCCCGTGTGCTTGCCGGCGGAATGGGCCGCGTGGGCGGCATGCGCGTCATGGGCGGCGGGCCGGGCGGGGCCGACCCCCTGCGCAGGGGAACCCAGTGGACTGAGCGGTCGGCTCACGGTCATCCCCAGGCGCGAAGCGATCCAGGCCACGTGATAGAGCGGCTTGACCATGTTCGTCGTCCCCGGCCGCCCTTGCTCGTCGTGCGTCCCGTAGGTCACGGCGATCCGGCGGATCGAGCGCAGGTAGGGGAGCAGGTCCGGCATGTCGAAGGTCGATGCGATCGCCTCGCGCCAGCGTGACTGGCGGGCGAGCGCGAAGTCGAACACCGCCAGCTGGCCGGTCTCGACCAGGCGTGCCAGCTCGGCCAGCCGTCCGAGGCCGTCGCCGGTCCAGGTCGAGCCGTCGATGACCAGTCGGTCCGCGTTCTCGAACAGGTCCCGCGCCGGAGCGGAGCCGAGCGGCGGCTCGCCTGGCCACCAGACGGTGACCGGCAGGTCGTGGACGAGGAGCGGCTCGACGATGGCGGCCACGTGGCGCCCGGTGTCGCCGCCGGCAGTGACGTAGATCGTCTCGGCGCAGGTCTCGGCTGCATCGGGCCGCGGCAGCATGCAGTGGGCGGTGATCCGGGCGTCGAGCCAGCTGGGGCCGTCCGGGTCGGTCGGCGAGCAGATCAGGGTGCGCGAGGGATGGCGGCCGGTGAGTTGCGAGATGATCGCGGCGCAATGCTCGCCGATCTCCGGCTGGCGGGCGATGACCACGAGGTTCATCACGCTCGTTCGCGCCGAGATATGGCGCTCCTCGACCCCGTCGACCTCGGTCGTCAGGTCGGTCACCGCCCAGATCTTGGCCAGCTCGCGCTCGATCCCGTCGATCGTCGTGGCGCGCGAGGTCCAGCGCATCGTCGGCTCGCCCGGGCGGGCCTCGAAGTTCAGATCCGTCGCCATCGTCGTCCGTCGCGAGCGAGCAGCTCGTCGGCGGCCTCCGGTCCCCACGAACCGGCCTCGTAGTCCGGGAAGGCCGGCGCCGGCATGTCGATCCAGGCGTCGATGATCGGGGTCACGATGCTCCACGCCTCCTCGACCTCATCGGCGCGGGTGAACAACGAGGCGTCGCCCAGGAGAGCGTCGAGGATGAGCGTCTCGTAGGCATCGGGCGAGTCGACGTTGAACGCCGAGCCGTAGGTGAAGTCCATGTTCACCGCCCGGACATCGAGGCCCAGGCCCGGGATCTTCGCCCCGAAGCGGAGGAGGATGCCCTCGTCCGGCTGGATCCGGAGCGCCAGCAGGTTCGGCTCGGGATCCCCCGAACTGTCCTTAAACAGGCGGTGCGGGACCGGTCGGAACTGGATCGCGATCTCGCTCGAGCGTTTCGGCAGGCGTTTGCCGGTCCGGACGTAGAACGGGACCCCGGCCCAGCGCCAGTCGTCGATCTCGAACCGCGCCGCGACGAACGTCTCCGTCTCCGACTCCGGGTCGACCTTCGGCTCCGACCGATAGCCGGGGACCTGCTGGGCCGCCACCCAGCCGGGAGCGTACTGGCCGCGGACGATCTCGGTCCGGACGTCGTCGGGCGTCATCGGCGAGATCGCCCGCAGGACCTTGACCTTCTCGTCGCGCAGGGCGTCCGCCTCGAACGTCGCCGGCGGCTCCATCGCGACCAGGGCCAGGAGCTGCATCAGGTGGTTCTGGAGGACGTCCCGGCTGGCCCCGGTCTCCTCGTAGAAGGCGCCCCGGTTCTCGACTCCGAGCGACTCAGCCACGGTGATCTGGACGTGGTCGACATAGCGCCGATTCCAGAGCGGCTCGAAGATGCCGTTGCCGAAGCGGAAGACGAGCAGGTTCCGGACGGTCTCCTTGCCGAGGTAATGGTCGATCCGGTAGACCTGCTTCTCACGGAAGACCTTGAGGACCTCGCGGTTCAACCGTATGGCCGAGTCGAGGTCCCGCCCGAACGGCTTCTCGATGACGATCCGCCGCCAGCCGCCGCCGTGGGTCTCGTGGTCCAGCCCCACCCGGCCGAGCTGGGCGATGACCTCGGGGAAGGCCGACGACTGGGTGGCCAGGTAGAACAGCCGGTTGCCGCGGGTCCCGCGTCCCTCATCGATCGAGTCGAGCCGGACGGCCAGCCGGTCGAACGAGTCAGGGTCGGCGAAGTCGCCCTCGTGGTAGGTGACCCTGGACAGGAACTCCGCCTTCGGGCCGCTCTCGACGGGGACGCGCGAGTAGTTCTCGAGCGCCTTGCCGATCTCGGCCTGGAAGGTCAGGTCGTCGTACGGCCGACGGCCGACCGCGACGAGCATGAACTCGTGCGGCAGCAGGTTGGTGCGCCATAGCTGATAGAGGGCCGGAAGGACCTTGCGGTGGGCGAGATCGCCCGTCCCCCCGAACAGGACGAGGCAGGCCGGGTCCGGCACGCGCTCGAGGCGGAGACCTTCGCGCAGCGGGTTGTCCAGCTTGGACGGGGCCGACTTGCGCTTGCCGTCCCGGGCCAGGCGGAGATCCCGGATGGTCCGTGAAGCGTCCTTCGCCGGTCGGGCCGACGCCGCGTTCGGCGCGTTCGCCGCGGCCTTGTCTGCAGGCGCCGGCGGGCTCGCCACGACGGTGGACTCCTACTCGCTCTTGACGGCGTGGCCGCCGAACTCGTTGCGCAGCGCGGCCAGCACCTTGGCTCCGTACGAATCGTCCTGGCGCGAGCGGAAACGAGTCAGCAGGGACAGGGTGATGACCGGTGCCGGGACATCGTGGTCGATCGCCTCCTGGACCGTCCAGCGGCCCTCGCCCGAGTCGGCCACCCAGCCCTTCAGATGGTCAAGCTCCTGGCCGTTGGCGCTGAACGCCCGCTCGGCCAGCTCGAGCAGCCACGACCGGACGACCGAGCCGTGGTTCCACAGCTTGGAGACGGCCGCCAGGTCGAGCGTGTAGTCGCTCGCATGCATGATCTCGAAGCCCTCTGCGTAGGCCTGCATCAGGCCGTACTCGATGCCGTTGTGGACCATCTTGACGTAGTGCCCGGAGCCCGGCCCGCCGACATGAAGGTAGCCGTCGACCGGCGCCAACGAGCGGAAGATGGGCTCGAGCGGACCGACCGCATCGCCCTCCCCGCCGACCATCAGGCAGAACCCGTTGGCCAGACCCCAGATCCCGCCGCTCGTCCCGGCATCGACGTAGCGGAGGCCCTTCTCGGCCAGCTTGGCGTGGCGGCGGACGTCGTCGTGGAAGTTGGTGTTGCCGCCGTCGATGATCGTGTCACCAGGCTCCAGGAGCTCGCTGAGCTCGTCGATCTGGGCTTCCGTAGCGTCACCGGCCGGGACCATCACCCAGACCGCGCGGGGCTTTGCGAGCTTTGCGACGAGCTCTTCCAGGCTGAATGCCGGAACCGCCCCCTCGGTCGCGATCTCACGGGTCTTCTCGGCCGTCCGGTTATAGGCGACGACCTCGTGTCCTTCGCCGAGCAGGCGGCGGACCATGTTGCCGCCCATCCGCCCGAGCCCGATGAATCCGATGCGCATGGTGGCTATGCCTCCTGGAGGGCCGCTGCGAGCGCCCGCTCGAGGGCGGCCAGCCCGGCGTCGGGATCCTGGCCGAGGTGGATCCGCAGGACGGGCAGGTCGTGGGCCTGGAGTGCGCTCAGGTCGCCGGCGGCCTGAGCGTCGATCAGCTCTCCGAACGAATACGGCTTGCCCGGGATCAGCCGGTCGACGGGATGATCGGCGGTGAGCTGGAGGAACCAGCCGATCGGCGCGCCACCCTTGTGGAGCTGGCCGGTCGAGTGGAGGAAGCGGGGTCCGTAGCCGGCGGTCGTCGCTCGCCCGGTCCGGTCGCGAAGGAGGGCGCGGATCCGGGCGAACGCGTCGTCCCGGGCAGGATCGGGGGCGATGTACGCCTGCAGCGCGGCGTAGCCATTCGGCTTGAGCCTGGTCAGCTGGGCCCGGAGGGTCGACCCGAGGTCCGGATCGTCGGCGTGGATCGCCGGCCTGTCGGCCACCGCCGGCTCGATGGCACGGCCGCGCTCGAACGCCTCGAGGAGCCTGTGCGTGCCCAGCTTGGCTTCCTCGACGTTGGGCTGGTCGAACGGGTCGATCCCGAGGACGATCCCGGCGATCGCGGTGGCCACCTCCCAGCGGAAGAACTCGCCGGCGATGTCGATCGGATCGTCGATCGCGATCCGGACGACCGGGTGGCCCGCCGCTTGGAGTGCCGCCAGCAGGGTGTCCGCCGGGGTGCCGTCGGAGGCCGGCGCCGGGCCCGCCGAGTCGGCCAGGGTCAGGCGGACGAAGATCCGGTCCGGGCCGTAGGCGGCGAGCGGGCCGAGCGGCTCGAGGTCGACCGGGACGATCCCGACGCCATGCTTGCCGGTGCTCTCCGCGATCAGCTGCTCGGCCCACGAGCCAAAGCTGGCGATCTCCGGGTCGGCCACGAAGGTCAGCTTGTCCCGCCCGGCCAGGGCGTACGCCCCGAGGACGAGTCCGAGCTGGACTCCGGGGTTTGCCAACGGATCCTTGGCGTGGCAGCGATCGAGCATCAGCCGGGCGCTGCCGAGGAGCGGATCGAGGTCGACCCCGATGAGGCTGGCGGGCATCAGCCCGACGTAGGTCAGGGCCGAATAGCGGCCGCCCACGTCCGGCGGGTTGATGAACACCTCGCGCACATCGCGAGCGTGCGGGATGGCCTCGAGGCTCTTGTCCGGGTCGGTGATGATGGCCATGAAGTCGCCGGGGGTCTCGAGATGCTCGTGGCGCGCGTCGAGGGCCGCCCGGATCCGCTCCCAGGCATCGGCCTGGAACGCCAGCGGCTCGGCCGTGGTCCCGGACTTCGAGGCGACGATGAACAGCGTCTCGAGCGGGTAGATGTCGTCGACGACCGCGGCCACCGCGGCCGGGTCGGTCGAGTCGAGGATGCGCAGCTCGACCCAGTCGCCGCCATCGCCGAACGTCTTCTTCATGACCTCCGGAGCGAGGCTGCTGCCGCCCATCCCGGCCACGATCGCCGTCCGGAAGCCGGTGTCGCGGATCGCTTCCCCGAACACCTCGAGGGTGCCGATCTGCGCCTCGAAGTGGTTCGGGGCGTCGAGCCAGCCGAGCCGTTCGGCGATCGTCGCCTGGACCGCCGGATCGCTCGACCAGAGGCTGGTGTCGCGCGCGAACAGCCGATCCGCCCAGCGCTCGTTGCGCGCACGCTCGATGAGCGCCTCGGGGATCGGCGGCTGGCTGGCGACGGCATCGCTGGTCTCGGTCACGGTCGTACCTCCTGCCTCGACGACGAGGCGGTCTCGGCCGCCTCGATCGCGAGGACCTTGTCAAGACGCCGGCGGTGGCGCGCTGCGCCGGAAAAGCTCGCCGCGAGGAAGGCCCTGGTGCTTTCGAGCGCCAGTTCGGGGCCGATGACGCGCGCTCCCAGGGTCAGCACGTTCATGTCGTCGTGCTCGACTCCCTGGTGAGCTGAATAGGTGTCGTGGCAGACGGCGGCCCGGACGCCCCGGATCTTGTTGGCCGCGACCGAGGCGCCGACGCCCGAGCCGCAGATCAGGATGCCCCGCTCGACGGTTCCGTCGCGGATGGCCAGTCCCAGGCGCTCGGCGAAGTCAGGGTAGTCGTCGTCGGGATCCGAGCCGTCGCCCCCAAGGTCGATGAGTTCGTGGCCGCCCGACACCCCGCGCAGGCGTTCGAGGAGCTCGTCCTTGAGCCGAGCCCCGGCATGATCTGCGGCGAACCCAACGCGCATCGTTTCGATTCCCTGCGGGCGATCAGTGGGCGGGCTCGGCGTCGCCGCCGTGCCCCTGCTTCTGACCGACCAGTCCCAGGCCGGCCGGCTGGTGCCCCGGGTCGATCGTCGGGATCCGGCCGTGGAGACCGTCGCGGGCCACCCGTCGGCCGACCTCGGCGATCCGCTCCGGCGTGAACCCGAAATGCTCGAAGATCGTCGGCGCCGGGGCGCTCGCCCCGAAGTGATCGATCCCGATGATCGCCCCGTGATCGCCGGCGTAACGCTCCCAGCCGAGTGAGACGCCCGCCTCCACGGTCAACCGCTTGTGGGCGGTCGGGGGCAGGACGGATTCCCGGTACGACGCGGGCTGGAGCTCGAACAGCTCCCAGCATGGGAGCGACACGACCCGCGTCCGGATGCCCTCGGCGGTGAGCGACTCCGCTGCGGTCACCGCGAGCGGCAGCTCCGAGCCGGTCGCGATGAGGACGAGGTCGATCGCCTCCGGCCCGCCGCTCGACTCGCGCACGATGTAGCCGCCACGGGCGACCCCTTCCCGAGCCCGGACCGCCGTCTCGGGGAGCGTGGTCAGCTTCTGGCGGGTCAGGGCCAGGGCGACCGGGCCGTCGGTCCGCTCGACGGCGACCGCCCAGGCGGCCGACGTCTCATTGGCGTCGCCGGGGCGGATGAACCACAGGTTGGGGATCGCTCGGAGGGCGGCGTAGTGCTCGACGGGTTGGTGGGTCGGGCCGTCCTCGCCCAGACCGACCGAGTCGTGGGTCCAGACGTACACGACGTGCAGCCCGGACAAGGCGGCCAGTCGCACCGAGCCGCGCATGTAGTCGCTGAAGGTCAGGAAGGTGGCGGCATACGGGATGAACCCGCCGTGATAGGCGATCCCGTTGGCGATCCCACCCATGGCATGCTCGCGCACGCCGAAGCGCAGGTTCCGCCCGGGCTCATCCGCCTCAAAGTCCGCCGCACCCTTGACGTCGGTCAGGTTCGACTCGGACAGATCGGCGGCGCCCCCGAACAGTTCCGGGACCGATTCCGCGAGGACCTGGATGGCGGCCTGGCTGGCCTGGCGGGTCGCGAAGTCCTCGCCCACGGCGTACGTCTTCAGCCCAGCGGTCGCGTCCGGTCGGAGGTCCCCGTCGACGCGCCGGACGAGCTCCGCGGCTTCGGCCGGGTGGGCCACCCGGTACCGAGCCAGCCGCCCCTCCCAGGCCTCGGCCAGGTGCTCCCCGCGCGGGATCGCCCGCGAGAACATCGCCGCGACCTCGTCCGGCACGTAGAACGTCCGGTCCGGATCCCAGCCGTAGGCCTCCTTGGTCAGGCGGACCTCGTCCGTTCCGAGCGGCGCCCCGTGCGCCGTGTGGCTGTCCTGCTTGTTCGGCGAGCCGTAGCCGATGTGGGTCCGGACGGCGATCAGGCTCGGGCGCGGATCCGCCTCGGCGGTCGAGATCGCGGCCGAGATCGCCTCGATGTCGTTGCCGTCGGCGACCCGCTGGGTGTGCCAGCCGTAGGCATCGAACCGGGCAGGGACATCCTCGCTGAAGGCCAGCGCCGTCGGGCCGTCGAGCTGGACGTGGTTGTCGTCGTAGAGCATCGTCAGCTTGCCCAGCCGGAGGTGCCCGGCGAGCGAGGCAGCTTCGGCTGCGATGCCCTCCTGGAGGTCGCCATCTGAGCAGACCACGAACGTCCGATGGTCCACCACGTCGTGGTCCGGCCGGTTGAACTCGGCTGCCAGGCGGCGCTCGGCGATGGCCATCCCGATCCCGTTGGCGATGCCCTGACCGAGCGGGCCGGTGGTCGCCTCGACGCCCGGGGTCAGCCCATATTCCGGGTGCCCCGGGGTTCGCGAGCCCCACTGGCGGAACCGTTCGAGCTCACTCAGCGGCAGATCGTAGCCGCTCAGGTCGAGCAGCGCGTAGAGGAGCATCGAGGCGTGCCCGGCGCTCAGGACGAAGCGGTCGCGGTCCGGCCAGGCGGGCCTGGTCGGAGCGTGGCGGAGATGGCGCGTCCACAGCGTGTAGGCCATCGCGGCCATGCCCATCGGCGCCCCGGGATGACCCGAGTTCGCCTGCTGGACAGCGTCGATGGCCAGGGTCCGGATCGTATCGATGGCGAGTCGGTCGAGCCGGTCGGTGCTGACGGTCATCGGTCTGGCGGGCTCCCTGCGTCGTGGGGCGCGATCGGGGGATGCCCATTGTATGCCGGGGCCTCGGCACAGGCGTCGGTCGCCGGTCGCTATCCTCGTGGGGTGCCGACGCTCCGTCGCATCCGTCGAGTCAGCCGTCCCGGCCCGCTGCGCGGCGCCGCGTCGCGGACGTGGGTGCCTGCGCCCGCCCGCGTCGTCGTCCTCGGCGACCTGATGCTCGATGTCGTCCTTGCCCCGTCGGGGGCGCTTCGGCTCGGGACGGATGTGGCGGGACGGGTCACCATCCACCAGGGCGGCTCGGCGGCCAACACGGCTCGCTGGCTGGCCTGGCTCGGGGCGCGGACCCAGCTCATCAGCTCAGTCGGTCGCGACGCTCCGGGACGGGCCCTTGTCGAGGCGGTCCGCTCGGACGGCGTCACGGTCCGAGCCATCCGCTCCGGGACGGCGCGAACCGGCCGGATCGGGGTCCTGGTCACGGCCGGCGGTGAGCGCTCGTTCGTGGCGGACCGGGCCGCGGCCGACCTCCTCACGCCGAGCGATCTGCAGGCGGCCTGGTTCGCGGCCGTCGACCTGCTCCATCTCCCGGTCTACTCGCTCCTCGGCGCGCCGCTCGGGCTGGCCGGCCGAGAAGCGATCCGCCTGGCGCGCTCCGCCGGGGCGTTGGTCAGCCTCGACCTGGCCTCGCTCGGGCCGTTGCTGGCCGGCGGCCGCGTCGCGGCTCGGAGCCTTGTCCGCGAGGTCGCCCCGGACCTCCTGCTGGCGACGGCGACCGAACTCCGGGCGCTCACCGGTTCGGGCGCGCACGAGGACGAGCATGCCCTCGATCTGGCCCCGGTCGTGGTGGTCAAGCGCGGCGCCAACGGGGTCAGCGTGCTGGTCCGCGACGGCCGGCCGCCCCGCTTCGACGTGGCGACCCGGGCGATCGCCGCGATCGACACGACCGGGGCGGGCGACGCGTTCGATGCCGGCTTCATCGCCGAGTGGCTGGCCTCCCGGGCGGTCGGCCGGTCCCCGGCCGCGAGCCTCCGCCGGGCCGCGGTCAACGGCAATCGGATCGCGACCCGGCAGGTGTCCGTGCCTCGGCGCGAGCTCCGGCTCGTCTGACCCGGCGTGCGCTACGCTCGGGGCATGTCCATCGCCGAACGGCTCGCACCGAGCCCCGAGGTCGCCGCGGCCCTGGTCGCGGGTCGGCCGGTCGTCGCGCTCGAGTCGACCCTGATCAGCCACGGCCTGCCGTATCCGCAGAACGTGGCAGTGGCCCGGGCATCCGAGGCCGCCGTTCGAGAGGCCGGTGCCGTCCCTGCGACCGTGGCCATCCGGGACGGTCGGCTCCTCATCGGCCTGAGCGATGGCGACCTGGAGGCGCTCGGGACGGCCGCGGTCGGCTCCGTCCTGAAGGCTGCTCGACCGAACCTCGCGATCGCACTCGCCCGCGAGGGCTGGGCGGCGACGACCGTGTCGGCGACGATGATCGCCGCCGCCGCCGCCGGGATCCGGGTGTTCGCGACCGGTGGCATCGGCGGCGTCCATCGCGGAGCGCTCGGCGGCGTCCGTCGCGGAGCGCTCCGCGCTCCCGGCCACCCGGCCACGCTCGACATCTCGTCCGACCTCGAGGAGCTGGCCCGAACCCCGATGGCCGTCGTGTGCGCCGGACCGAAGGCCATCCTCGACCTGCCGCTGACGCTCGAGTACCTCGAGACCCGCGGGGTCCCGGTGGTGGCGATCGGGCAGGATGAGATCCCCGGGTTCTTCGCCCGGACGAGCGGGGTACCGGCGCCGACAAGCGTCCCCGACGAGGCTGCCGCGGCCCGGCTGGTCGGTACGCACCTCGGGCTCGGTCTCGGATCGGGGATCCTCGTCTGCGTCGCGGTCCCGGTCGAGGCTGCGATGTCCCCCGACGCGGCTCGATCGGCGGTCGAGTCCGCGATCACTGAGGCCGACGCCGCGGCGATCCACGGACCCGAGCTCACGCCCTGGCTCCTGACCCGGATCGCAGAACTCACGGCAGGCGCGAGCCTTCGAGCCAACACGGCCCTGATCGAGAACGACGCCAGGGTGGCGGGCCGGCTTGCCGTGACGCTCGTGGCCGGCAGCGGCCGCTGACGGCCTGTCGTTCGATGGCGCAGGCCGCGCTGACGAACGACCGGTTCATGGTCGCTTGTCAAGACCTGCCCGGTCCGTGTTCCGTTGCCCGGCTCCTGCGCCCGGTCGCCTCCCGCCGCGGGGTCGCCTCCCGCCGCGCGGGGTCGCCTCCCGCCGCGCGGGTCGGGGGCACCTGACACCTGCTCACCAGGCGGGCGTTGGTCAGCGTCTCTGGCATGGGACTGGCCGGCGAGGCACAGATTCGTCCCCGCGCACGCTCATTGCGGGATGAATTCCGAGCGGATCGCTCTTGAGACCTGCCGATCCGGCGACGAACGACCGGGTGATGGTCGTCTGACAGGATCCGCTTGGGCCGCCGCTCGATACCTGCCGATCCGGCGACGAACGACCGGGTGAAGGTCGCCTGACAGGATCCACCCGGGCCGGCGGCCTCGTAACGACCGCTCCCGCCCCGGCGGCTCCCGCCGCTCGATACCTGCCGATCCGGCGACGAACGACCGGGTGATGGTCGTCTGACAGGATCCGCCCAGGCCGGCGGCCTCGTAACGACCGCTCCCGCCCCGGCGGCTCCCGTCGCGCCAGCGGCCTCGTAACGACCGCTCGCGCCCCGGCCGACTCGCCTCGGCTACGGCTCCGTGTTCGACGACCATCTGCCATCGGTATGACCAGAGGCTTCCCCCGGCAGCGTCGAGGTGGTAGACTCCGCATCCCCGTACCGCGCGTCCGTCCTAGGAGTCCCATGTCCGCTCCGATCATGGCGCCGGCCATCGATGCCCGCGGCATCCGCCGGGTCTACAGCGCCAAACCCGAGCCGATCACCGCGCTCGACGGCATCGACCTCGAGGTCATGCCCGGCGAGTTCTTCGGGCTGCTCGGACCGAACGGTGCCGGCAAGACGACCCTGATCAAGATCCTCACGACGCTCCTCTTGCCGAGCTCCGGGACGGCTCGCGTGTTCGGCTTCGACATCACCAACGAGACGAAGAAGATCCGGCGGATCATGAACATGGTCGCGGGCGGGGAGCAGTCGGGCTACGGGATCCTGACCGTGCGCGAGCAGCTCTGGATGTTCGGCCAGTTCTACGGCCTCGGGACGCGCGAGGCGTGGGCCCGGGTCGACGAGCTGATCGAGGCGGTCGGCCTCGGCGAGCAGCGCCTTCAGCGGGTCAGCGCGCTGTCCACCGGTCAGCGCCAGAAGATGAACTTCGCCCGCGGCCTGCTCAACGATCCGTGGATCCTGTTCCTCGACGAGCCGACCCTCGGCCTCGATGTCGCGGCGGCGCGCCAGGTCCGCGAGCTGGTCACCGGCTGGCAGGCATCGGTTCCCGGGCGGACGGTCCTGCTGACCACGCACTACATGGCCGAGGCCGACGAGCTGTGCGAGCGGATCGCCATCGTCGACCGGGGCCGGGTCCTCGCCATCGGCACCCCCGCCGAGCTCAAGCAACGGGTCCAGCGCGAGTCGATCTTCAGGATCGAGCTCGACCGGCTCGACGGCGGCACGACCGCCCTCGCGCGGGTCCCGGGCGTCGTCAGCGCCACCGCCGCCGCCACCGACGGGACCGGCCCGGATGCCCGCCAGACGGTCGAGGTCAACCTCGTCCTGGACGACGACGGCGCCCTCGGGGGAGTCGTCGGGGCGCTGGCGGCCATGGGTTCGCGGATCCTCGCCCTGCGCAAGTCGGAGCCGACCCTCGAGGAGGTCTTTGTCGAGCTGGTCGGGCGCGGCTTCGACGACGAAGAGTCCGGCGGAAGCGCCGAGCGTGCCGCCGTCGGCGCCCAGTCGAGCCAGTGGTCGACTCCGCACGAACCCGGCCAGCCGGATCCGGGGGAGATCGAATGAGCGCGGGGCAGTGGGTCGGTCGGCCATCGACCGATCCTCGCTCGGCGGCTGACTGGACCCGCCGCCAGATCGCCGTCAACAACCTCCGGAGCGTCGCTGGGCGGGCCTATCCGCGCGTCCGCGGGATGGCCCGCGAGCGCTCGTGGCTCCTGTTCGAGATCCTCCTGCCGTTCCTGACGACGTCGGCGTTCGTGTTTGTCTATCGGGCGCTCAAGGCTCCACCGGAGTACATCGGCTTCGTTGTGCTCGGTGGGGCGATGGCCGCATTCTGGCTCAACGTCGTGTGGATGATGGCCGCCCAGCTCTACTGGGAGCGAGATCAGGGCAACCTCGAGCTCTACTTCGCCGCCCCGATGAGCGTGATGAGCGTCCTGTTCGGGATGGCGCTTGGCGGTCTGGTCATGAGCTCGACCCGGGCAGCCGCCGTCCTGATCATCGCCTCGGTGGTCTACGGCGTCGTCTTTTCGGTCGAGCAGTGGGGTCTGCTGCTGCTCGTCTTCTTCCTGACCCTGTCGGCGATGTATGGGCTGGGGATGGTCCTGGCCAGTCTGTTCCTGATGTGGGGCCGGGAAGCCTGGCATCTGACCCAGCTCTTGACCGAGCCGGTCTACTTCGTGTCCGGCCTCAGCTTTCCCGTAGCGGCGCTCGGACGGCTCGGAGCGCTGGCCGTGGCCACGATCCCGCTGGCCACCGGGCTCGATGCGATGCGCCAGCTGGCGTTCGCCGGCCAGGGGACCACCAAGTCGATCCTGACCCCGGAGCAGGAGGCCGGATTGCTGGTCCTGATGACCGCCTTCTTCATCCTCGTCGCGCGGTTCGCCTTGCGCAGCCTCGAGGAGCGCGCCAGGCGAGAGGGTCGCCTGACGATGCGCTGGCGATGACCGCTCCCGCCGTCCCGATCCTGTTCGACCGCGCGCGAGCCGACGGCAACGGCGCGATCGACCGTCTGCGCAGCTTCAGGACGGCCGCATCACTGGGCTGGAAGATGGAGGCGAACTGGACGGACCCGATCCTGTTCTTCACCTACTCGGTGGCCAAGCCGGTCAGCTCGACGCTGCTCCTCGTGGCGATGCTCCAGGTCATCGCCGGGGCGTCGAGCCAGCAGTACCGCAGCTTCGTCGTGGTCGGCAGCGCCCTCTGGTCGTTCGTGATGTCGGGCATCGCCGGGCTTGCCTGGTCCGTTCTCGACGACCGCGAGCGGTATCGGATGCTCAAGTACGTGTACGTCAGCCCGAGCGACTTCCTGACTGTGCTCCTGGGACGGGGGACTGCCCGGATCGCCGTCGGGGCGATGGGCGCGGTGATCACCCTCGTGTTCGGGATCGTCCTGCTGGGCGTCCCGTTCGACCCGTTCCAGGTCGACTGGCCACTCGTCGTCATCGTGACGATGCTCGGCCTGGGTTCGATCATCGCCATCGGCGTGCTCATGGCCGCGGTCTGTCTGCAGACCCGCCAGGATGCGTGGAGCTACCCCGAGGCGCTCGCGGGCGGCCTGTTCCTTATCTCCGGCGCGGTCTTCCCGTTGTCGGCCCTGCCGGTCGCCCTCCAGGCGCTCGGTCTGGTGAACCCGCTCGCATGGTGGCTCGAGGGTAGCCGGCTGGCGCTGTTCCCGGGAGGGACGAGCGGCATCGGCGGGACCGGATCGCTGTACACGGACCTGACCGGCAGCCTCGCGCCGGACGGCCCGACCAGCGTCTTCGCCTTGCTCGTGACCGGAGCCGTCGTTACACTCGTTTCAGCCGTCGTCTTCCGCTGGAGCGAGCATCGAGCGAAGGATCGCGGGCTCATCGACCAGACGACCGGATCCTGAGCGGCCGGCCGTTGCAGGTCGGGTGGCGCGAGACAGGAGGTCGGACCCGTGCGGATCTACGAGGGCTCCCCGCGCCAGGACTTCGAGGAGGTCTTCCGGTCGATCGGGGCGTTCCTCGACCAGCGCGCGATGAAGGAGGTCCTGCTGGCCGAAGCACCCGACGGGTTCATCGTCCAGGGGCTGGTCTCCGCAGGCGTGGACGGCGGCGCGTGGTCTGAGACGATGGGCACCCAGTCTAAGGAGACCCTGACCTTCCTTGACGACGACATCGCCCGGTTCATGGACGAAGCCCTGGCCCGCCGCAACCACGCCGTGGCCGATGACTGGACGAAGGCGGGCTACTATGAGAAGGCGTTCCGGGTCCTCGGACGTTACATGGACGAGCAGAAGCCGAAAGACACGTTCTTTTTCGAGCAGGACGGTGCGTTCGTCGTTCGCCTCCTGATGTCGAGCCCGACGGGCAGCCGGCACGTTCTGTCGGAGTTCACCCGCGAGGACATCGACGCGATGGTCGCCCAGGGCCCGGCCCTGCGCGACACCAAGTCCCGACCGGGGCGGGCCGCCTCGGCCGAGACCTAACCCGTCGTGCGGGACCCCGCGCGACCGAACGGAGGATCATCCATGAAGGCTCTCAAGACCGTCGCCGTCGCCCTCGGCGTCACCCTCGGCGCGCTCATCGTCATCCCGCTCGTCGTCCTGGCCGGCCTGTTCGTCTGGCTCAAGGTGACCGAGGAGAGCGACGAGGAGGCTCTCGAGCTCGACCAGGAAGGCGTCTGACGACTGACGGCGGCCCGGCCGGGGCCGTCGCGTGAACACCGGGGCTGCGACCCCACCGACGCCCGACGCGACCGCCGCGCCGGGCGTTCCCGCGTCTCGCTCCGAGCCGGGAGCCGAGCCGGGCACTGCCCCGCCGGTTGAGCCCCTGGTCGACGGCGCGGCTCCGCTGGCATCAGCGCTTCCGTCGCCGATCGCCAGACCGCTGTTCTGCGGTCCCGAAGTCTGGGGCGAGGGCGTGGTCGACCCGCCGGCGCCGGGCGGCTGAAGAGCGCCCGACAACGATTCGGGGCTGCCGCGGTCAGTCGCCCATCAGCTGGAGATGCACCCGGCGGTCGCGCGGACGCATCCCGTCGAAGTCCACGAAATAGATCCGCCCGAACTCACCGAGCTCCATCCGTCCGTCCACGATCGGGATCGTCTCCGAGCGGCCGATCAGACCCGACCGGAGGTGGGCGTCCGTGTTCAAGCTCCAGACAGCCTCCTCGCCGATCTCACCCGCGCGCTTGATGTGGAGCTTGCCGGGATGCAGGTACTGGCCCTCGTGGCGGCAGGTTGGGATCATCAGCTCGAGCCGGTCGAGCATGTCCTGGAGGAGATGCTCCGTGCCGTCGTACAGTCGGTCGTGGGACTCCTCCTGGATCATCACGCTGCAGGTGGTGTGCTGGGAATAGACCGTGATCGTACCCATCCGGATCCCGGATCGCGCGACGGCCTCCTCGGCCTGGGCGGTCACGTCGTGGAACATCGGCTTGTGGAGCGGGCTGTGAACCTCGACGACCTGGTGGTGGACGGACATCTCATCGATCCTCTCGTTGCGTCATGGCTGGTCATGTCGCCGGCGCTGGGCCGACCTGGATCTGGCGCACGGGTCAGTGGGCCTCGATCGTCGTGGCGGCCGGATGCCGCTCCAGCCAGGCCCGATGCATCGCCGCGATCATCGCTTCCAGCATGGCGACGGGGTCGTCCGCCTTGAGGATGCCGCTGGACGACCCGGTCCCGCCCACCCCGAGGTCCATCATCCGCTCGACATCCTCGGGCGTCTGGATGCCGGCGCCGCACATCACGATGATGCCCGGGTCGATCCGCCCCACCTGCTCGACAGCCTGCTCGACGAACCCGCGCATCTCGGTCGCGGCAGAACGGCTGGTCGCGATCAGCTCGGGAGGCTCGGCCAGGACGATGTCGGGGCCGAGCATGGCGATCGCCGCCGCCTCCCTGGGCGAGTCCGCGTAGACCATCGTCAGGAGGCCGACCTCCCGGGCACGCCCGATGGACCCGGCGATGTCGCCGATGGTCATCCTCCGCTCAGAGTGGTTGAGCATCGCCCCGACCGCCCCGGCCTCCCGGACGGCTTCGGCCAGCATGCTGCCGACGCCGCGGCCCGGGGTGACCGGGTCCAGGTGCTGGGCGAACACGAGCAGACGCCGGGTCGCGCGGGCCACGGCGGCGATGTCGACGGCCTGCGGGTCGAAGATGACGCTGACCCCGAGCTCGTTGCTCACCCGATCCGCGGCCTTCGCCAGGCGGACCGCCTCGGCGCCATAGGCATAGCCCTTCAGGCCGATCTCGAAGACCGGCGCCCGGAGCCGAGGGTGCTGGTCCATGGTCAGACGACCACCGCCTCGATACCGAGCATCTCGGCAAGGACCAGGAGCTGGTCCGTCCAGCGGCCCTGCGCCGCGGCCATGTGGTGCGGCGCGCCGGCCTGGCACCACTCGTCGCACCAGGCGTCGATCCGCAGGCTGTCGTGACGGAACAGGGTCTGCGGCGCGGAGATCGGGCGGGGCGGGAACGGGATGAACTCGCCCTCCGAGATGACGAACCGCCACTGGTTCTCACCCATCGTGACCAGGGCCAGGTTGGTCACCGGACCCGGCTGATAGGCGAATTCGAACCCGGCGCCGAAGCCGTGGACGCCCTTGTAGTAGATCGAGTGCTTGACCTTGGCCTCACCCGGCGTCGCCAGGGCGGGGTTGCCGTGTCCGTCGTGGGAGAACATCACGGCGTTGTTGTCGAAGTCGATGACGTAGTTCTCGACCGTCGTGGCTTGGCCGGCGAGCTCCTGCAGGATGAGCTGGGCCACCGCGCAGTTGACGTCGCCCTCGGGCGACGCGGCGATCCCGATCTCGCACAGTCGGCCGGTCCCGTACGACGGGATGATCCCGACCCGCGGGTCGGTCAACCAGACCTGGTCGAACGCGGTGAAGGCGTCGAACCCGTGCTCCTTCACGACCGACTCGAGGGCCAGCGCCATCCGGACCGACCGTTCGAACAGGTCGGCCTCCATGTCGACCGTGTACTTGGCTCGCTCGCTGGCGACGGTCGCGTCGACGTCGGCCTGGGGGATCTCGGCGAACCGGACGGCGACCTTCTCGGGCTCGAGCGGCCAGACCACCGGCCCGATGTCCTGGCGCAGGGACAGCCCGTCGAACATCAGGTCGGTCATCCCCTCGAACGGATGCCCGACCAGGGCGATCCGGGCGGTCCGGAGGCGGCGTCGGACGGCCGCCGCAGCGATCGTGTCGGCCACCTTGCGTCGGCCCTCCGGGTCGTCCAGGCGGGAGGTGACCATCGTGAAGTCGCGGCCGGTCCGGAGCAGGACGGCCGTCAGCTCGGGCATCCCGGCCATCCCGGAGTTGAGCATCACGACGTCGAACCCGTCGGACTCGCCGAGGCGGCTGATCCGCTGGGCATTCCAGACGAGGACCGGCGCGGTCGTGTCGATGAAGCAGCGGGCCGGGACGACGCCCTTCGTATAGGCCAGCTCCATGGCCACGATGATGTCGACGTCCTCAGCGTTGAACATCCGGGCCGCTGCCGCCGCCTGGTGCTCCTCCTCGACAAGCCCGGCATGGACCACTTCGCCGTAACCCGCCAGGAGGTCCGCGATCTCCTGCGCCGCGGCCGTCGCCGCCGGCCGCATGTGACCCGTCTTGTTGTAGTCGTCCTCGAGCAGCGCCATCACCAGGACGCCGATCTTCGCCTTGACCGTCACCTCGAGCCTCCCTGAACTACCTCGTCCGCTTGATCCGATCATCACGCCTCATGCCGTCGTCCGGTCGATCCGCGTCGGAGTTTCGACCGATGCCGCGAACAGTGGACGGAGGGCCTCGAACAGCTCCTGATAGATGCCGTAGGCCGTCTCGTACACCGGGCCGCTCGTCGGGTCCGGCTCGAACCGCTCGCGGACGGCGACCATCGCCTGCCTGCCTTCCTCGAGATCGCGGAACATGCCGGCCGCCACCCCGGCCAGCATCGCGTTGCCGCGGATCGCCGCGTCATCGCCCTGGAGGGTGATCACCGGCCGGCCGGTGACATCGGCCTTGATCTGGTTCCAGAGTGGGCTCCTGGCCCCGCCGCCATGGGAATGGATCTCGGCGGCGGGCGCTCCCGCCCCGGCCAGCAGCTCGATGTTGCGCCGGAGCATGAACGCGACGGCCTCGAGGATCGCTCGGACGAAGTGGCCCTTGGCGTGCCCGAGGCCGAAGCCGTAGAACACGCCGCGTGCGGCAGGGTCGTATTCCGGGCTGAACGCGCCGGCCAGATGGGGCAGCATGACCAGACCGTCGGATCCGGGCGGCACGCTGGCGGCCAGCCCGGTCAGCAGATCGTAGGCGTCCCGTCCGTCGCGCCGGCCATGCTCGACCTCCTCGCCGCCGAACGTGTCGCGGAACCAGGTCAGCGCCATCCCGCCGGTCGGGCAGACCGGGCAGTACAGGTAGCGTCCCGGCGCGGAGTGGATGTAGACGGGGGTCTGTCGGCGGCCGTCGCGACCATGTCGGTCGACCGTGGCCTGAAGGGTGAGCGCCCCGCCCGTGCTCTCGGACACGATCCCGGGCCGGGTGTTGCCGACGCCGACCGCGCCGGCCCCCTGGTCCATCCCGCCGGCCACGACGATCACTCCTGCGGTCAAACCCAGCGCCTCGGCCGCGTCGGGCGTGAGCGTTCCGGCGATGTCGCCCGGCTCGATCGGCTCGGCGAGTCGGCGCTCGTCGATCCCTAGGACGGCGAGCATCTCGCTCCACCAGCGCCGCTCGACGATGTCGAACAGGAGCGAGGTGGACTGGATGCCGCCGTCGGTCGCGAACCGCCCGGTCAGTCGGTGGATGAGGAAGTCCTCGACCAGGAGGAATCGGTCCGCCGCGGCGAACAGGGCCGGATCGTTCGCGCGCCACCAGAGCAGCTTGCAGGCGGTCCAGGTCGGGACGACCGTGGGGACGCCGGTGACGTCGTAGATCCGGGCCGCGCCGAAGCGCTCCTCCAGGGAACGCGCCTCACCGGTCGCGCGGTTGTCCAGCCAGACGATGGCCGGGCCGACCGGCCGCCCGGTGGCAGTCACCGGGATGACCGTCTCGCCCTGGCTCGACACGGCGATCGCGCCGATCGAGCCGGCGTCGAGGCCGGCGGTCGAGATGACCCGCCTGACCGCAGCCTGGGTCGCCAGCCAGTAGCGCTCCGGATCGAGCTCGGTCCGATCGGGCGCAGGGGTCAAGAGGCGGTACTCCTCGCCGGTGGCGGCCAGCAGTGGGCCGTCTTCGGCGAAGATGCCCGCCTTGACGGCGGTGGTCCCGATGTCGATCCCGAGAAGTGTCGCCATGCTCGGGCGGCCCTAGCCGATCCCGTACCTCTTGGCCGCCTCGACCGGATCGGCCCCGGCCTTGACGACATCCTTGAGGGCCTGCATGAACGCTTCAGTGTCATGGGCCTGGACGAGATTCCGGCCGAAGACGACGCCACGCGCCCCGGACCGGACGGCGCTGGCAGCGAGGGCCAGCGCGTCACGTTCGTGGGGGAGCTTCTTGGCCCCGAGAGCGAGGATCGGCACGGGCGTCGACTTGACGATCTCCGCGAACCGGTCGCCCGTGTAAAAGGTCTTGACCAGGTCCACCCCGAGCTCGGCCACGATCCGGCAGCCGATCGAGATGACCTCGTGGCGCTCTTCGGGCGAGATATCCTCGTGACCGGCGGGGTAGACCTCGCCGACGATCGGCACGCCCGCGTCGCGCTTCTCGGCGACGCAGCGCGCGACCATCGCCACGTTCTCGGCGTCGATCGCCTCGGAGCCGGTCTTGATCGACATCCCGACGAGGACGATGTCCGCGCCCAGGGCGACCGCCTGGGCGGCACTGACCATCGGCACGCTGCGGCTCTCGTGATAGCCCCACTGGGTCGCGTACTGGGTGCCCCAGTTGAGCCGAACCATCATCGCCGGTGCGCCGCGTCGCCGGAAGACCGACGCGACGTGGCCGGCCGTGCCCGGGCTGATCAGGATGGCGTCCGCGCCGCTCAGCCGGTCGACGATCGCCGACAGGTCCTCGAAGCCCGGCCGAGGCCCGTTGTACAGGCCGTGGTCGATCGCCGCGACGACGGCATTGGTGCCGCCATCGAACAACCGCGCCAGACGGATCTCCTCGCCGGTCGACACCGCGATCGCCTCCGCTCAGGACCGCACCGCGGACCGGCGACAGGCGTCCGGTTCGGTGTCGGGATTGTATGGAATGACGCAGACAATGCTATCGATGACGTTGTGGATGTCAAGTCTGCGGCGAACGTTGATGTTGCGGTTTCCTTTCGTTTGGGCGTACGATGCGCTCCGGACCTGGGAGGAGGCTGGTCGACGGCTGTGGAACGCTCGATGCGCCCGCCGCCGACGTAACCTCCGCACCCCTTCTCGGACGAAAGGAGACGTGGGCGTTGAATCGGAAGTCCTATCTGGTCTTCACGGCCCTCATGGTCGCGACGATCCTGGTGCAGGCCTGCTCCTCGGCGGCGACGAGCAATGCACCGACCAGTGCGCCGAGTGTCGCGGGCCCATCCGCCGCGGCTGCCTCGCCGTCAGTCGCTGCCGCACCGGTGAAGCTGACCCTATGGCACAACTACGGGGTCGAAGCGAACGCCAAGGTGACCGACGCCCTGGCCAAGGCCTACATGGCCGCCCACCCGAATGTCACGCTCGAGCTCGTCGCCCAGCCGGCCGATAACTACTTCGCCCTGCTGAACGCCGCAGCGATCTCGAAGACCGGGCCTGACCTGCTGACGATGTGGACCGGCCTGTTCGCCCTCCAGAACCAGGCGTTCCTCGAGCCCCTCAACCAGTACGTCCCGGTCGACACGCTCAAGAAGTTCGACGGGATCAACTGGTGCTCGAAGGACCTCAATGTCGACACGGGCGCCGTGTGCGTGCCGCTCGACCTCCAGTTCTACAACGGCTTCTACAACAAGGAGCTGTTCACCAAGGCGGGCATCGCCGCGATGCCCACCAACTGGGACGAGCTGTACGCCGCATGCGACAAGCTCAAGACGATCGGCGTCACGCCGATGACCTACGGGACCGGCCTGCAGGCGCTCAATTCCGGGTTCTATCCGTACTACGACCTCAGCTACATGATGATGATGTTCCCGGTCGCGGACTGGAAGAAGCTATACAACGGCCAGATCCCGTGGACCGATCCGAAGGTCGTCGATCAGCTGACGAAGTGGGCTGCCCTCAAGACCAAGGGCTGCACCAACGACGACGTCCTGGCCAACACCGAGTCGGTCTCGCAGTTCGAGTCCGGCAAGGCCGCCATGACCCTCGAGGGCTCGTGGGGATTCGAGCCGTTCTTCTCCAAGATGGCTGACAACGTCGGGGTCTTCGTCCCGCCGTTCAACGACACCGCCGCCAAGGGCGTGGTCGAATTCCCGGGCAACGGTTTCGGAGTCACCAGCTACTCGCAGCACAAGCAGGACGCGGCCGACTTCCTCGCCTGGATGGCCACGCCCGAGGCGCAGAAGATCATCGCCGATGGCGGGCTCATCCCGACCGTGGCCGGCACTGCACCGACCCAGCCGCTTGCGCTGGCGATGCTCGACTACGGCGCCACGCAGGGCTACACCCGCTACCCGATGATCGACAACGTGATGCAGCCCGAGGTGACCGACGTCGCCACCAAGCTGCTGACCGCCGTCCTCGCCGGGACGACGTCGCCGCAGGAAGCGGCCCAGAAGATCCAGGACGCGCTGATGGCGTTGCCGGCCGAACGGCGCGGCGACACCTACCAGTAGTCGAAGGCAGGCTGGTTCGGGATCGTCGAATGCCGACGGTCCCGATCCGCCGACCGCGCTGAGGATCACGGATGACCGCCCCAGTGGCAGTCGGCGCAGCGAAGCCGTCCCTCGCGCCCCGTCCCCTGGCGGGGCGGCTCAAGCGCTCGCAGCGACGAGCCGGGCTGCTGTTCATCCTGCCGTTCGTCGTTCTCGAGTCGCTCCTGCTCGTCCTGCCCATCGCCCAGACGGTCTTCTACAGCTTCACCAAATGGAACGGGTTGACCTCGACCTGGATCGGGCTCCAGAACTACCAGCGCCTGTTCAGTGACACGACGTTCTGGCGGGTCGTCCTCAACAACGTCTTCCTGCTGTTGTCGATCCCGTTCGCCATCCTCATCCCACTGATGGTGGCCTTCATGCTCAACGAGCACGTCCGCGGCTGGCGCTTCTTCCGGTCCGTCTACTTCCTGCCGACGGCGATCTCCTGGGTGGTGATCGGGATGGTGGCGATCCGGGTGTTCGCCTCTCGGGGCATCCTCAACAGCTTGTTCGACACGCTGGGCCTGCCCGTCCATCTCAACCTGTTGGGCGCCGAGCTGACCGCGATGCTGGCGGTGATCATCACCTTCATCTGGTCGGTCTTCGGGACGAACACGATCATCTTCATCACCGGCATGGCGACCCTCGACCGGGAGATCTACGACGCGGCCAAGGTGGATGGCGCCGGGTCGTGGGCGACGTTCTGGCAGATCACCATCCCGATGCTGATGCGGTTCATCCAGTTCGCGTTCATCGTGACCCTGATCACGGCGTTCACCGCCCTGTTCAGCCTGATCTTCGTGATGACCGGTGGCGGTCCTGGCTACGGCACGACGACGCTCGAGTTCTACGTCTATCAGCAGGCGTTCTCGGTCGGCGTGTTCGGGTACGCAGCGGCGATCGGCGTGGTCCTGTCCGCGATCGTGTTCGTGATCAGCCTCGGCCAGACGCGGATCTTCCGCAGCCGGTTGGACTGACGACGTGACCACGACGCGGCTGCGGCGGCGGACCGGACGGGTGGCGATCTTCGCCATCCTGTGCCTGGTCGGCGTGGTGATGCTCTTCCCGTTCGTGTTCATGTTCGTGACGGCGTTCCGGTCGTTCGACCAGTACATCGCCGGGTCGGGCTTCTCGCTCGACAGCTGGAAGGTCCTGTTCGCCAGCATCCCGGTCGTCCAGCAGCTGATCAACTCGACGATCGTGACCGGTGGGGCCGTCCTGATCATCCTCGCCGTCAGCTCGACCGCCGGCTTCGCCCTGGCCAAGCTGGGGTTCCGGGGGTCGTCGTACGTCTTCCTCGGCGTCCTCGCCGGGATGACCGTGCCGATGCAGTCGATCATCATCCCGGAGTTCGTGAACATCAGCCAGGTCGGGCTGATCAATCACTTCCTGGGCGCGATCCTGGTCTACGCGGCGCTCGGCGTGCCGTTCGCGACGTTCCTGATGACCGCCTACTACCGGGGCATCCCGAACGAGCTGATCGAGGCCTCGCTGATGGACGGCGCCTCGTTCCGGCAGGTCTTCGTCCGGATCATGCTGCCGATGAGCGTGCCCGCCCTGGTGACCGTCGGTGTCCTCCAGGTCATCCAGGTCTGGGACGACCTGCTCATCGGTCTGCTCTTCCTGCAGAAGCCCGATGTCCGGACGATCACGGTCGGTCTGGCGACGCTCCAGTCGTCGCGGATGGTCGACGTGCCGGCGCTGATGGCGGGCTCGATCATCAGTGCGGTGCCGGCGATCATCGTCTACCTCATCTTCCAGCGGAACCTGGTCCAGGGCCTGACGATGGGGGTGAACAAGTGACCCTGAGCGCGGCCGGGGAGCCGACCGGACTCAACGCGCGAGCCCGGCGCGATGAGATCGCCCGGCTGGTCGAGGAGGACGAGCGCGTGTCGGTCGGACAGCTGACCGATCGGTTCCGGGTCACGGACGCATCGATCCGGCGCGACCTGATGATCCTCGAGGACGAGGGACGGCTTCGTCGGGTCCATGGCGGCGCGGTCCAGCGCCCGGATGCCCGGGCCCGAGGCACCTTTGCCGTCAAGCAGCGCGAACACCGCGAGCAGAAGGCGCGGATCGGCGCCGCGGCGGCAGGGCTGATCGGAGCAGGCGACGTGGTCTTCTTCGACTCCGGCACGACGGTCGCCCAGCTCGCTGCACATGTCCCGATCGCACTGCGCCGCACGAGCGCCATCACCGCGGTGACCCACTCGCTGCCCGTCATCGACGAGATCGGCGACTGGGAGTCGCCGCACCTCATCTGCCTCGGCGGACTGTACCTGCCGGACTACCAGGCGCTCGTCGGGCCGCAGACGGTCGCGGCGGTGCGAGACCTGTCGGCCGACATCGTCTTCCTCGGCTGCGATGGCCTGTCGCTCGAGGCCGGCCTGACGACGCCGCACATGCTGGTCGCCGAGGTCGGCGCGACCATGGCCTCACGCAGCCGGCGGGTCGTCGCTGTCGCGGATTCGACCAAGCTGGGCCGGCAGGGCTTCACCCCGATCGTGCCGCTCGGTGCCGTCCAGGTCCTCATCACCGATGATGCCGCCGACCCGACCGAGGTCGAGCGCCTGCGCCGACAGGGACTCGAGGTCATCCTGGCCTGAGCGCCGGGTGAGCGTGGGCCTCGCATCGCCCGCGTTCCTGCCATCCGCCCACCACGCGGTCGTTCGTCGCTGTCGGGGCCTCGCATCGCCCCCATTCCCGCCATCCGCCCGCCACGCGGTCGTTCGTCAGCGGCATCCTCGTCAATCATGGACACCCGCTCGCCTGGCGAGCACCTGACAACGATTCTGGCCGATCGCGGCCGATCCCGCGGTCCAAACCGACCGGAAGAGTGACGAACGCTCGCCAGGAGAGCGCCTGACACCGGACGCTCCAATCCGATCGAGGGCCATGCGCCCAAGCCGCGAAGCCTTGGGATCGCCGCGTCCGGGACCGAAGACACCGCCCGCCGAACCGCCCAGGAACGTCCCGAACCCCGCCCGTGGCGCTGATCCTCGACACGGGACCCCTGTACGCCTCGCTCGATCGCTCGGACCAGGACCACGCGGCGTGCCGTGCCCTCATCGAGGCCGCCAAGGAACCGCTGTTGATCCCAGCACCCGTGCTCGTCGAAGTGGACTACTGGATCCGCCAGCGGCTCAACCCGGGTGCGCTCGTCGCGCTTCTTGCGGATATCGAAGCCGGGGCCTACGTGGTGGAAGACCTGACCCGCGCCGACAACGCCCGGGCACGCGAGCTGTGCGACCGGTACGCCGACGCGGACATCGGCTTCGTCGACGCCGCCGTGCTCACCATCGTCGAGCGGCTCGAGGAACCGAAACTCGCCACGCTCGACCGTCGCCACTTCGGCCTCCTTCGCCCGCGACATCGGGAATCGCTCGAGCTCCTCCCGGCCTGAAGCCCCGAGCGAAGCCGCAGCCTTGTCCCTGGATCAGCCCCAGCCTTCCCAGCTGCTGGGTCGATATCGGCGCAACGATCCAGAACAGATCATGCTGGCGGCTGTGAACCAGGGACAGAGCTGCGAGTTCGTGGGTCGAACTCCATCCTCATCTGCAGCCGATGCGCGCCCCGCCGTCGGCGGTGGGCAGGCCTCGGTTCGTCGGGCGCGACTCCGAACTCTGACCAATGCCCGCCTGATGGCCACCTGATAGAAACTCGGTCGCAGCGAGTCCTCCTCGTCACGCCCCGGGGCGGCGTCCAGAATGCCCCCTTCGATTCGACGCCGGGACCCGTTTCCGATAGCATCGGAAAAACCCCCGGAGGACCGATCCCATGGCGAAGTATGTCTTTGTGACCGGAGGCGTCGCCTCCTCTCTGGGCAAAGGCATCACCGCCGCCAGCATCGGTCGACTGCTCAAGGCACGCGGTCTCCACGTCTCCGTCCTCAAGCTCGATCCGTACATCAACGTGGACCCGGGGACGATGTCGCCGTATCAGCACGGCGAGGTCTTCGTGACCGACGACGGCGCCGAGACGGACCTCGACCTGGGCCACTACGAGCGGTTCATCGACGAGAACCTCTCCCAGCTGAGCAACGTCACCACGGGCCGGATCTACCAGGCGGTCATCGCCAAGGAGCGCCGCGGCGACTACCTCGGCGGGACGGTCCAGGTCATCCCGCACATCACCAACGAGATCAAGGAACGGATCCAGCGGCTGACCCGTGACGGTCGCGCGGACGTGGTCATCGTCGAGGTCGGCGGGACGGTCGGCGACATCGAGAGCCTGCCGTTCCTCGAGGCGATCCGCCAGATGCGCAAGGACGTCGGCCGGCGCAACGTGCTGTACGTCCACGTGACCCTGCTGCCCGAGCTGGCCGCGACCGGCGAGCTCAAGACGAAGCCGACCCAGCACTCGGTCAAGGAGCTGCGCGGGATCGGGATCCAGCCGGACGTCATCGTCCTGCGCTCGGATCGCCCGGTCAGCGACGACATCCGCGAGAAGATCGCGCTGTTTACGGATGTCCCGTCCGAGGCGGTCATCCCGGCCGTCACCGCCGACACGATCTACGAGGTCCCGCTCCAGTTCGAGGCGGCTGGGCTGGGCGACCTGATCGTCCGCGAGCTCGACCTGGCCGACACCACGACACCGCCTGACCTGCGCGCCTGGACTGAGCTGGTCGAGCTGATCAAGCGCCCCAAGCCGGCCCTCGAGGTCGGGCTCGTCGGGAAGTACATCGAGCTGCCCGATGCCTACCTGAGCGTGACCGAGGCCCTTCGCCACGCCGCCTGGGCGAACGGCGTCGACGCCAAGGTCCGCTGGGTCAATTCCGAGACGCTGACCTCGGCCAACGTG
>JBBQJL010000010.1:0-64589 GCA_038325875.1 Candidatus Limnocylindrales bacterium | reverse complement strand
GAGCACGGCCATCCTGTCCTCGGCCATCGTTGTTCTCCTTGTCGTCGTCGGTTCTTCAGTCCAACGACGCGAGGATGACGCGATGGCCGACTCCTTGGTCAGCCGGTTCGGCTGTTACACCATCATCTGGGACACGACCCCAACAGATAAAGGCCAGGTTCGACGGGCCAGATCAAGCGCCCCGATCGCGACGCTCATGAGCTGCGGGCGATGGCAGCCCGTGGTCCCGTGGTGAGTTTCGGGTCCGTCGGGTCCGCCAACTGGATGGCCGAATCGGGACGCTGACTAAAACCGCGACCATCGCCCTGGGATGGGGTCACGATGATGCGCCCGTCTTCTTCTTCGGCCACCACTACCCATCGGGCACCGACATAGAACTCTCGTTGGGTTCGCATACCGGCCCCGCGCAGGAGTTCCTTCATCAACAGCCTGAGATCAACGGGCCGGTCGATATCGAGGCGGGACACTCGGAGGGCGTGTCTCACGGCGCCCGCGAGCGCCTGGTCGGATGCATCGTGCGCCAAGCGGAGGTATGGCTCCTCGGCGAGCCAGAGGTAGTCGCGTGTCCGCGAACTCGGCCATACGATGATCCCCCCTGACTTCAAGACGTGAACGTTGGCGAGGCTTGGTCATCGGGTCACCTAATGCTCGAACACGACGGAATTCGCCAGGGACCGCCCCATAGTCGGCCTAGCCTCCAACAGTCCTTGTACCTGGGCCGCTTCTCAAGGAGCACGTAAGACCCAGCCGAGTGGTCGTGAAGTTCCGTCGCCTCACGGATGGTCGAGTCGCTCGAAGGCGAAGTTACGGAGTGTGCTGTCATGAGCCTCCGACATCGTCAAGGCGCGCGGCAGCGAAGGACCTCGATCGAGCACATGCCGAACGCCGTTGCCGAGCCCTACGGATGAGCCTGGTAGTCCTCGAATTCCCACCGGCCGATGCGACCTACCAGCGCAGCGACCTCGGGCCAGGAGGGTCCTTCGCACGCGGAAACTTGTCGCAGCAGATAGCGCTCGAGGCGTAGGTAGTCGTAGCTCGCCACAAGCACATGGTGGCGAAGATCAACGATTCGGGCCTCGTGAATCCGGTCGGTCAGCCAGCCAACGGTGCAGATGGTGACATCGAACGACTCCTCGCCCGGCTCGCCCTTGGGTCCAATCATCAACTGAACCAGGATGCCGAAGTCGTTGGTCGGTGGCGTCCACGTTCGCAGGTCAGTCGCGTCCGGGCTGTGGAGGCGACGCAGTTCAGCCCTCAAGCTCGTCAGCCTCGCCGGGGACGATTGCCAGACGAGCCTGGGCTTCCTGAAGTGACATCACCGTCCCATCATCGCCGACAGGATGATGCGTTCGGACGACGACGCCTCGCGGTCCATAGGCCGACGCTTCGAATGGATTGATGCCGATCGCGCGGCAGTATCGCTCGAGCATGTCGGAGGTAAAGCGATCCCGAACCTTCCTCGCCCGATATCGCTCCTGTTCCTCGAATGGCTGGACGGCGCCGTTCGTTCCGAACGTCCATCGATCCCCGTCGTGGTTGACCCAGACGGAGCGAACATAGTCGAGGAAGTGCGTTCTGCTCTTTGGGCCGACGAGCTCGAACTGTACGGCTCCCAATCGGCCCCGACGATCGTCGTATTGGTCCCTGGTGGTGGGGACGCAGGTGATGGCCAAGCCGTCACATCGGGCAAGGTGAGTGAGGTAGAGCACAGCCGGGATCGGGTCCGTTCCATCGTGTCCGCAATCGAAGTACGCCGTCCATCCACCATCCGTCTCAACGAGTAACTCTCGCGGCCTGGCACCGATCGTCAGCGGCTCGAGCTGGCCAAGTGCGCCTGGCAGGTCACCGTCGATGGCTTGGCAGTTCGGATCGAGTCCCAGACCGCGGCGCCATCCGGCGAGGATCTCGACGGTCGAGTCGAGGTCGAGATGCACGAACGCGATTCGACTGGTCGTCGGAGCGAAGCGCTCGGATAGAAGGGTCTTCATCCGTGGGGAGTCTACCGGGTGGTATACCCCTGACGGATCGATCGCGAGGTTCGCTCCTCCAAGAGCTGGACCGAGCAGCTGGCCAGTCGAGACCTCACCATTCGAGCCGATACCGGAAACCCTCCGCATCGGTAGAGCCTGTTGGCCAAGGCTGCCGCAGAGGAAGCGGCGTACATCGGGGCGCGGGGCGCTCGCAGCTGGGTCGAGCTAGGGAGAGCCCAAAGCCTGGTCGGACGCAAGCAGGACGCCTCGTCCGCGGCGGCCAACCTCGTCCGACAGGATTTGGGGCTTCCGAGCGTCCCGTTCTGATAGGCACGATGGAGTAGCCGTGAAGGCACCTACCATGCACGACCTGGTTGTTTGGGCGCGACGACGGCGACTGTTCGCGGAGTGGCACCTACTTGCCGTCGGGCGTCCAGCGGGCCGCTCCGTGGGCGTGCTGGCGGCCTGCGGCGAGAACCTCGGCGAGTCCGACCCCGAACGCGTCGATGATGAGTCCGTCGTGGGCAACCGCTGCGCCGCCTGCCAGGGCCTCGCTCTCCGTGGATGACCAGGACCGCGCCCGACGCTATGCCGAGATCAACCAGAAGGCGCGACGAGCCTTCCTCGAAGGCGCGGCCGAGGAGTGGCAGCGTGCCAACGGCCGGCGACCGACCGAGGAGGAGCTAGGTCAGGTGCTCGCGCGCTATCCGGGCGACCCGATGCTCCGTCAGTCGCGCACGATGATTAGCGAGGACGCGGATCGAACTCGCCCAAGCGGGCGAAACCCGGCTTTGCAACCTGAGGTGACGTGATGGGTTTTCTGCGCCGGCTCCGAGGCGAAAGCAAGTCACCCACCGTCGAGGTTCAGGCGTGGCTCATTGAGCCCGCCCGCCCTGACGCGTCCGTCGATGTCGTCGGGGAAAGCAACTACCAGCCTGCGCTCGTCGCGGCGGGTGGCGGCCTAACCCCCGATGGCGTCGCGCAGCCCAACCAAATGGCGTTGCTGTATCCCGAGCCAACCAACCCGTACGACCGCAACGCGATTGCGATCAAAGTCGGGACCGGGACCGTCGGCTACTTGAGTCGCGCGGACGCTCTTGCCTACCAGCCAGCAGTCCAATGGGCCCAGCGGCAAGGTCGCTACCTAGCCGTGAAGGCGCGACTGACCGGCGGCTGGGACCGAGGGGGCCAGGACAAAGGCTCAGTTGGATGCGTTCTTCACCTCGGGACCCCCGCTGAGACCCTCATCGACTTGGTTATGGAAGAAAAGAAGGTGCGAACTGACCACCGTTGGGCCGGCCAGGTCATCGCCTTCACCGGCGACCCGATCGCGCGGATGCAAGGCGAGCGACTCGACAGGGCGGCTGCTGTGCTGCTGGCGCAACGTGCAGGGATGATGGTCCATCCTCGCGTAACCAAGCAGGTTCAACTGCTAGTCGATTGTGATCCGTCGGGAGTGAGCGGAAACGAACTCAAGGCTCGTCAATACGGCATTCCGGTGGTCACCGAGGCTGAGTTCTGGTCCGAGCTCGGCGTACCGGTAGAACGAATCGACTGGAGCTAGCCGAGTAGCCCTTGGACCCGGCCGTCATCCCCCGATGGCTGGGGTCAATCATGCGCCACATGATTTAGGTGGTTTCGCTCGGGGTCCACACACGGGGAGCGCTACGCTTCGACCCGCCTGATTAAGAGTCAGCTGCTCTGCCGTTGAGCTACCGGCCCGCGGCGATGGTAGCGCATGCATCCCCGGAGCGTCCGTGCGGAACGCCCGGCGGGATCGTCCATGCCCACGCCTGACGCCAGCGTTCAGTCCGGCTGGTTGTCGATCTGGGCACGCTGGAGATGGCCGCTGAAGTCGACGTAGATCGACTTCCACTCGGTGTATGTATCGAGGGCGGCGTGGCCGGCCTCGCGGTGGCCGTTGCCGGTGTCCTTGGTCCCGCCGAACGGGAGGTGGGTCTCGGCGCCGATCGTGCCGGCGTTGACGTAGACGATCCCGGTCTCGAAGTCGCGCATAGCCCGGAAGGCGGTATTGGCGTCCCGGGTGAAGATCGCAGATGACAGCCCGTAGCGGGTCTGGTTGAGCGCCGTGACGGCGGCCGGGTAGTCGGGCACCGGGACGACCGACAGGACCGGTCCGAAGATCTCCTCCTGGGCGATGACGTCCATCGGCTTGACCCCGGAGAAGATCGTCGGCTCGAAGAAATGGCCGTGCTCCAGGCCGGAGCCCGTCGCTCGGGCCCCGCCGGTCACCAGCTCGCCGTCGCGCTTGCCGACTTCGACGTACGAGGCGACCTTGTCGGCCGCCCCGGCGTTGACGAGCGGCCCGACGTCGGTCGTCGGTTCGAGGCCCGAGCCGAGACGCAGAGCCCGGGTGCGCGTTTCGAGCCGTTCGAGCAGCGGCTCGACGACCGCCGCCTCGACGATGACCCGCGAGCAGGCGGTGCAGCGCTGGCCCGTCGTCCCGAAGGCTGACCACAGGATCCCGTCGGTGGCCAGGTCGAGGTCGGCGTCGGCCAGGACCACGATCCCGTTCTTGCCGCCGAGCTCGAGGCTGACCCGCTTGAGCCGACGGGCGGCGATCTCGGCGATGTGCCTGCCGGTCTGGGTGTTGCCGGTGAAGCTGACGATCTGGGTGTCCGGACTGGCCACCAGCGCGTCGCCGACGGCGGCTCCCGGCCCGGTCACCAGGTTGACCGTCCCGGGCGGGAAGCCGGCCTCGGCCATCAGCTCGACCAGGAGCGTGGCGCAGTGGGGCGTGTCGCTCGAGGGCTTGAGCACGACGGTATTGCCCGCGATGAGGGCGGGCATCATCTTCCAGCACGGGATCGCCATCGGGAAGTTCCACGGAGTCACGATGGCGGCCACACCGAGCGGCTCACGCACGCTCATCGCCCACTTGTCGGGAAGCTCGGACGGGGTCGTGTCGCCGAACAGCCGTCGGCCCTCGCCCGCCATCAGGAAGGCGATGTCGATGCCCTCCTGGACGTCGCCGCGGGCCTCGGCCAGGACCTTGCCCATCTCGCGGGTCATCGCCCGGGCGAGGCGCTCCTTGTGCTGGGCCATCAACGCGCCGAACGCATACAGGATCTCGCCGCGCTTGGGAGCGGGTGTCCGACGCCAGCCCGGGAAGGCGTCCTCCGCGGCTCGGACGGCCCGGGCGGCGTCGGCCGCAGCACCGGCCTGGAAGCGTCCGATCAGGTCGCGCGCGTCGGCCGGATTCCGGCTCTCGAACGTCTCGCCGGTCGTGGACTCGACCCACTCGCCGCCGATGAACAGGCGGAACGTGGGGGTCGGGGCGACCTCCAGGCCGGTGCTGGACGCAGCTGTCGTCATGGGCCGAAGGATAGCGAGCCGCGGACCCTGTCCGCGGTCAGACCCGCTCGACGGCCATCGCGACCGAGCCGCCGCCGCCCAGGCAGAGCGTGGCCAGCCCGTACCGGCCGTTTCGCCGCCGGAGCTCGTGCAGCAGCGTCGCGACGATCCGGGCGCCGCTCGCGCCGATCGGGTGACCGAGGGCGATCGCCCCGCCGTTCACGTTGACCTTCGCCCAGTCGAAGCCGAGCGCGCGACCGTCGGCCAGGGTCTGGGCAGCGAACGCCTCGTTGATCTCGATCAGGTCGAACGCCTCGATCGGCAGCTCGATCCGCTCGAGCAGCTGGGTCACCCCGGCGATCGGAGCGAGGAATAGCCACTTCGGCTCGACCTCGGCCTGGGCGTACCCGACGATCCGGGCGAGCGGCTGCAGGCCGAGGCGCTCGACCGCGCGCTCGCTGGCGATCACCGTCGCCGCCCCGCCGTCGGTGATCCCCGGCGCGTTGCCGGCGGTGACCGTCCCGATCGTGGCATCGCCGAGGTCGCCGGACGCCTCGCTCGGCAGCTCGAACGCCGGCTTCAGGCGGGCCAGCGCGTCGATGGTCGAGTCCCGGCGCGGGCCCTCGTCGGTGTCGACGACGGTCTCCCGCCCCTTGGCATCGTGGACGGTGACCGGGGCCAGCTCAGCGCTGAAGCGCCCGGCGTCGATCGCCGCGATCGCCTTCTGCTGGCTGGCCAGGGCGAACGCGTCCTGGTCGGCTCGATCGACCCCGTCCCGGATCGCGACGCGCTCGGCATGGGTGCCCATGTGGCAGTCCTCGATCGCACACCACAGGCCGTCGTGGACCGTGGCGTCGACCAGCGTGCCGTTGCCGAGGCGATAGCCGAACCTGGCGCCCGGGACCAGGTACGGGGCCTGGTTCATCGACTCCATCCCACCGGCGACGGCGACCTCGGCGTCGCCGGCCCGGATCTCCGCCGCCGCGAGCATGATCGCCTTGAGGCCCGAGCCGCACACCCGGTTGATCGTCGTGGCGCTGGTGGTGACCGGCAAGCCGGCCCGCAAGGCGGCCTGGCGGGCAGGCGCCTGGCCCGTGCCGGCCTGGAGGACCTGGCCCATCAGGACCTCGTCGATGGGAGTCCCATCGGGCAGGCCGGCGGCCTCGACCGCCGCCCGGATGGCGACACCGCCGAGCTCGACCGCGGGGGTGGTCGCCAGGGCCCCACCGAACTTGCCGATCGGGGTCCGCCGGGCGCTGATGATGTAGACGTGGCCGTTCGGGCCGGGGTTCGAGCTGGACATGTCCCGAATCTACGCCGTTTCGGAGACCTGGTCATCGGGTCGTGACCGGTCCCGGGCAAGCGTACGATAGGTTCGTGGCCGAACTCGACGCGCCGATGGCGCCGTCCGATCCCGACCCCAACGACCCGACGACCCTCGCTCTCCTTCGCAGCCTTGCCGCGTCGGCCGACGACGCGCTGATCGTGACCGACCTTGACGCCCGAGTGCGCCTGTGGAACGCCGCCGCTGAGCGGTTATACGGGATCGCCGCCGACGCCGCGATCGGTCGGATCATCTACGAGCTGACCGTGGCGCATGTCGTCGGCGAGGTCTACGTGCCCATCGGGCAGCCGCGCGAGACCGCGCTGATCAGCGGGTCGTGGCATGGCCGGGTCATCGAGCGAGCAACGATCGGACGGGCCGTCGGGCGGGAGGTCGTCGTCGAGACCTCCCTGAGCCGGCTCCAGGCTGCGGACGGCACGGTCCGCGGGGTCCTCAGCATCAAGCGCGACATCACGCCCTCGTACCGCCTGGAGCTCGAGCTCGCGACGCTCGGGGCGCTGGCGACCGCCACCGGGCGAGCCAGGACGCGGACCGAGATCGCCCAGGCCGCGATCGACCTGCTCTGCGCTTCGACCGGTGCGCCTGTCGGCCTGATCCTCGGGCTGGAGGACGTGACCGCCAAGGTCGAGGCGGCGCATGGGGTCGAGCCCGTCGGTGAGCGAGCGGCGACGCTGGCTGTCCTGCAGACGCCGATCCACACGGCAGTCCGAACGCCCGGTACGGCATTCGTGGGCTCGATCGCCGAGCTGCCGGTGGAAGATGAGACACGCGTCTGGATCAGCTCGCTCGGCATCGCCACGATCGCCGTCGTCGGGATCCATCGCGCTGGCGAGCTGGTCGGCATGCTGGCCCTTGGCTGGACGGATCCTGACGCGCCGCGGCCGTCACCGGCGGTCCTCCTCCAGGTGGGAACGCACGTCGGCCAGGCCCTCGAGAACGCCCGGCTCGTCGAGGAGATGACCGTCCGAGCGGAAGCGGAGCGGGCCTTGATCCGACGTCTCGACGTCCTCGACGAGCTGACCCGGGTCGGACAGGCGGTCGTTACGGCCAACGAGCTGGCCGAACGGTCGGCCGAGCTCGTCGGCGAGGCGCTTGAGGCGAGCGGCATCGCCTATGGACTGCTCAACAGCGACGGCGCCGGCTATGAAACCTCCTCGTTCGTCGGGCTGCGTGAGCCGCTGGCGGACTGGCTCGCGTCGTCGACTCCCGGGGAGCGCTCTGCCTTCAGCCGCTGGCGCTCCGGCGAGGGCAGCATCCTCGAGTGGGTCGAACCGGGCAGCGCCACCGAGCACACCCTGAACGTGGCGCGCGAGGCCGGCGTGACCGCCTACGCCGCGATCCCCATCCGGGTCGACGACGAGCTCGTCGGCGGGATCGTCGCGCTGTTCGATCAGGCCCCGGATGAGCTCCAGGTCAACCAGGCCGCGCTCGACTCGGTCGCCCGGATCGTCGGCATCTCGCTGGCCAACTTCCGCCACCGCGAACAACTCGAGGGTTCCGAGGCACGCTACCGGACGCTGTTCGACGCCTCGCCCGACGCGTACCTGCTGTGCGACCTCGACGGCGGCATCCTCGACAGCAACACAGCGGCCGAGCGCCTGTACGGCGCCCCCCTGGTGGGCCTGCCGGTCGAGGACTTCATCGACATCGACCCGGTCGAGGTCGAACGTCGGCGCGAGGAGATCGACCGCGGCGAGCACCGGCGCTACACGGGCACCGCCCGACGAGCCGACGGGACGCGCTTCCCCCGGGAGAGCGAGGCGTCGCTCGTTCGGATCGGCGAGGAGTCGCGCTACCTCGTGGTCATCCGCGACCTGACCGAGCGGCAACGACTCCAGACCGAACTCGTTCAGGCCCAGAAGATGGAGACGGTCGGGATCCTCGTCTCGGGGGTCGCCCACGAACTCAACAACCCGATCGCATCGATCGTCGGGTTGAGCACGCTGATCGGGCGAGACCCGAGCCTGTCCGACGACCTGCGCGAGAGCGCCGGTCTGCTCGTCGACGAGGCACACCGGGCCGGCCGGATCGTCCGCACCTTCCTCGACTTCGTCCGCTCACGGCCGCCGGAGCGTCATCCGGCGGCGCTCGGCCCTCTCCTCGAGACCGTCCGCGAGCTCCAGTCGTACAACCGAAAGGGCCGCGTCGAGTGGGTCATCGACGTCGAGCCCGGTCTGCCGCGGGTGGCCATCGACCGTTCGCAGATCCAGCAGGTGCTGCTCAACCTCACGACCAATGCCGTCCAGGCGATCCTCTCGGACCGACCGACCGGCAGGCTCGAGATCGCCGCCCGTCGTGGACCCGACCGCGAGGGCCGTTCCACACTGAGGATCACCGTCACCGACGACGGGCCCGGCGTCGCCGACTCGGACCGGACGAAGCTGTTCGTCCCGTTCTTCACGACCAAAGCGCCCGGCGAAGGGACCGGTCTGGGGCTGCCGGTGTCGTTCGACATCGTGCGCCGGCACGAAGGTCGACTTCGGTACGAGCCGGCCCCGGGCGGCCGCGGGGCGCGCTTCATCGTCGAGCTGCCGATCGAGCTGCCGGCATCACCCAGGAGCGACCGCCTCGGTCCGACCGCCCCCTGGCGGAGTGGGTCCCCCGGTTCCCAGCGCGGCGACGAGGTGACCTCCCTGGGCGCCGCCGAGCGCCGACCGCGGGCCCTCATCCTCGATGATGAGGAGTCGATCCGGACGTTCCTGCGCAAGGCCCTGGCCGCGGCCGGCTTCGAACCGGTGGTGGCCGGCGACGGAGAGACCGCCGTGAGCGAGGTGCGTGCGGGGCCGATCGACGTGGCCCTGGTCGACCACCGGATGCCCGGGATGACCGGCATCGAGGTGTACGAGGCGTCGATGGCCATCCGGCCCGAGCTGGCCCAGCGCTGGATCTTCATGAGCGGCGACGTCCTCAACCCGGACCTGCTCGCATTCGCGGAGGCACGCGGGATCCGACTGCTGGCCAAGCCGTTCGATCTGTCGACCGTCACCGGCGTGGTCGGCGGCGTCGTGACCCGGCTCGGCCTGGTCGACTGAGCTCGCGCCAGGGCTGAGCGTCTCACCAGGCGCGGGCGTCGTCAACGCGGATAGGTGTGGAACCCGCGCCCGGTCTTCTGGCCGAGGTGACCCGCCGCCACCAGCTCCTCGAGGATGGCCGGCGGTCGGAATTGCTCCTGGCCGAGGCCTGCGTGCAGGACGCGCAGGACGCCGAGGCAGACATCGAGCCCGATGAAGTCGGCCAGCTCGAGCGGACCCATCGGGTGGTTGAGCCCGACCCGTGCTCCGGTGTCGATGTCGTCGGCCGTCCCTACCCCTTGCTCGAGGGCTCGCATCCCCTCTGCGAGGAGGGGCATCAGCACGCGGTTGACCAGGAAGCCGGGTCGATCGGCCGAGACGATGACCTGCTTGCCGAGGTCGGCCGCGAGGTCGAGCACGGCCGCTTCGGTGACGCCGTCCGTGGCGCTTCCCCGGATCAGCTCGATCAGCGGCATGGCCGGGACCGGGCTGAAGAAATGGAGCCCGACAAAGCGGGCGCGTCGCCCGACCGAGACGGCCGCGGCCAGCCGGTCGATCGAGATCGAGCTGGTGTTCGAGGCGAAGATCGTCGCCGTGGGCGCCAGCTCATCGAGCTGGGACCACAGGCGCGTCTTGACCTCGACATCCTCGAACACGGCTTCGACGACCAGGTCGGCCTCGGCGACGGTGGCCAGATCGTCGGTGGCCTGGACCCGCGCGAGCGCGTCCTCGCGAGCGTCGGCAGTCAGCTTGCCCTTGGCCACGGCCCGCTCGAGGTTCGCCGCGATCCGCTCGCGGCCGGACGCCGCGCGACCGAGGTCGGGCTCGTACAGGACCACCTGCTTGCCGACGGCCGCATGGACCTGGGCGATGCCGTGGCCCATCAACCCGGCGCCGGCCACAAAGACCCGCTCGATGCTCATCGCGGCAGCCTACCCGTTGCGCCGGTCGCGGGTCGAGTCACGGGTCCGTCCCCGGAGACGCGGGCACGGCTTCGGTCAGGGCCGCCACGAGCCGATCGGCCGCCGCATAGGGGTCCAGTCGGTGCTCGACCACCTCGCTGGTCGTCGCCTCGGTCAGCTCGATCAGGTCCGCCGAACGGAGTCGCCGTGCGACGCGCTCTTCGACGATCGCCTGGACCTGGGCGGCGGCCCTGGCTCGGCGCGCGCTCAGGCCCGGCTCGCCGCGGCCCACCGCGCGGTGGTGATCGAGCGCAGCCAGCAGCTCCGGCACGCCATCGCCGAGCGAGGCGGTCGTGATCATCACTTCGGGCCGCTTCGGCCGCGGTCGGTCCACAACGGACGGGTCGCCGCCGGCGACCGGCGCCGCGACCAGCATCGCCCGGAGCTGAGAGGCCGTCCGCTGCGCACCGGGTCGATCGCCCTTGTTGACCACCACGATGTCGGCGACCTCGAGCAACCCAGCCTTGATCGCCTGGACCTCGTCGCCCATTTCGGGCGCCTCGATGACGACCGTCGTGTCGGCCGACGAGGCGACCTCGACCTCGCTCTGGCCGGTCCCGACGGTCTCGATCAGGACCAGGTCGAAGCCGACCGCATCGAGGGCAGCGCAGGCAGCCCCGGTCGTGGCCGCCAGCCCGCCGGCATGGCCCCGGGCGGCCATCGACCGGATGAACACATCGCCGTCGGCGGCATACGCCTGCATCCGGACCCGATCCCCGAGGATGGCTCCGCCGGTGATCGGACTCGATGGATCGACCGCGACCACGGCCGCCGACCGGCCGGCCCGGCGGACCTCGCCGATGAGCGCCGCCACGAGGGTCGACTTGCCCGCCCCGGGTGGCCCGGTGATCCCGACCAAGTGGGCCCGCCCGGCCAGTGGGTACAGCCGACGGAGCGCGACCTCGGCGGTCTCGGTCCGGCTCTCGATCGCGGTCAGCAGCCGGGCGAGTGCGCGCCGGTCGCCGGCCAGCGCTGCCTCAGCGAGCTCCGTCCCGCGGCCGACCGCGTCGACGCCCACCCTAGTCGCGCGGTCGGACGTTCGCCCGGATGAACGTGGCGACCTCGCCGATCGTCGTTCCCGGCCCGAACACGGCCGACACACCGGCCGCCTTGAGCGCCGGGACGTCGTCGTCCGGGATGATCCCACCGGCGGTCACCAGGACGTCATCCATGCCCGCCCCGCGGAGGAGCGCACAGATCCGCGGCAGGAGGGTCATATGGGCGCCGGACAGGATCGACAGGCCGACCACGTCGACGTCCTCCTGGAGTGACGCCGATGCGATCATCTCGGGGGTCTGGCGGAGGCCGGTGTAGACGACCTCGAAGCCCTCGTCGCGGAGGCCGCGCGCGAGCACCTTCGCCCCACGATCGTGCCCGTCGAGACCGGGCTTGGCGATGAGGACCTTGATCGGTCGGTCGGTCATGGGTTGATTGTAGAGGCCCGGACATAGGCCAGGACCCGGTCGATCGACCGGGTCCTGGCGGTGGTCGCTGGCTGTCGATCGGTCAGGGTCGGATCCGAAGGACCTCTCCACCACCCACCGACACGCTCTGGTTGGTCACATAGATCGTCCCGTGCCTGCTCACGGCGACGCCGCCCGGCAGGGTCAGGCGACCGGGCACGAGCTCGGTCTTCGTGCCGTTCCTCACCTTCCACAGGGAGCCGACCGAGTCGACCCCGCCGAAGAAGTTGGCGACACCCGACTTGACCATCTCGACCACGTACAGGCTCTTGCCGTGCCAGGCCAGCCCGACCACCGAGGTGAAGCCGTCCATGTACAGGGTGCACGGTCCACTCGTCGCCGTCGGATCGCACATCACGCCGCGGGCCCAAGGGGCCACGCGCCAGATCCGCGACGTGCCGACCGCGAACGGGAAGCCCTTGAGCTCGCCGACGTACCAGTACCCGTCGGGGCCGACCGCGACCGAGGTCGGGACCGCCTCGGCGGGCAACATCAGCCCGGGCGGGACGCCGAACGCCGGCGGCAGCGAGCTGGTGCTGATGACCTCATTCGGGAAGCGCGCGACCGTCGTGACGTGGCCGTTCGGCTTGACCAGCAGCAGGTCGTTCCCGCCGGCATCGGTCACGAGGACGCGGCCGTTCCTGAGCGCGGCCAGTCCGTACGGGTTCGAGTCGATCGGGTTCGGCGGCTGGTCGATATCGTTGGAATCAGGATCGGTCACCTGGTAGGCGGCGATGTCGGCCACGATCCGGCGATGCTCGGACGTGATCCGCATCAGCGTCCCGAAACGCTTGTTGACGTCCTGCGGGCCGCCGCCGATCAGGGCGTAGAGCCGACCGTCACGGACGGCGACGTTGACCGGGCCGGACGCGCCCTCCCCCGAGATGACCGACGGCAGACCGCCCGCCACGGTCCGCTTGTGCCCCTCGCGGATGACCACGATCTTGCCCGTGGTGCCGTAGCTGTCCAGGACCCCGTTGTTGCCCTTGCCGGCCGTGGCGACGTAGATCTGGCCGTCGTGCCCGACGGCCAGACCGCGCGGGTTGTCGAGGCCGTGGGCGATGACCGATACCTTGGGGCCCGCCGCGGCCGCGGGTGCGACCAGGGCGATGATCAGGATGACACTGGTGACGATCGCTGCGAGCAGCGACCGTCGCGGATGTCTGGTCATGGCGGTTCCCTCCGTGCTGTTCCCAGCCCGCTTCGGATGAGGGTCGATGGGGGCAGGCCACGAACCGGATCAGGTCCGGGCGCCGCCAGAGACCGTCACGACCTCTCCGTTGACGAACGAATTGTACGCCGAGCCGAGCCAGACAACCACCCTGGCGACGTCGTCCGGACCGGCCAGCCGACCGATCGGAACAGTCTTCGCCATCGCCGCCTGGCGGTCCGGCGGGACCGACGGGACGCCGTCACGCTCGGTGACGATCGTCGTCGGCGCGACCGCGTTGACGAGGATCCCGGACGGGCCGAGCTCCTTGGCCAGGGAGCGGGTCAGGCCGACGATCCCGGCCTTGGCCGCCGCGTAGTGAGCCGCCCGGGCCGCGCCCACCGCCCCGGACCGCGAAGACAGGTTCACGATCCGGCCGAACCCGAGCGCAGCCATCCCCGGGGCGACTGCCCGACTGACTCGGAAGGTGGCTCCGAGCATGTCGTCGACCACCGTCGTCCAGCTCGACTCGTCGATGTCCGCGATCACTTCGGTTCGGAAGTTGGAGGTGTTGTTGACGGCCACGGCGATCGGGCCGAGCGAGCGAGCGATCTCGGCGATCATCGCCTCGATCGAGCTCCGATCAGCCAGGTCGCAGCGGACGACCACGGCCCTCCCACCGCCGGCCTCGATCTCGGCCGCGACCGTCTGGGCGCGGTCGACACTGTCCCGGTAATGGACGGCCACGGCCGCCCCCTCGGCCGCAAAGGCGCGACAGAAGCTGGGTCCGGCTCCGCCGCCGGCTCCCGTCACGAGTACGACCCGACCGGCCAGGCCTGCGTCCACGCGCGCGGCCTCAGACGCCCGGGGCTCGACGCTCGAGGTGGGCCAGGAACTCGGACCGGGTCTTGTCACGCGAGCGGAACAGCCCCAGGACCGCGCTGGTGGTCATGACCGTGCCGGGCTTGCGCACGCCGCGCATGACCGCGCACAGGTGGGTCGCCTCGATGACCACGCCGACGCCCTGCGGCGCGAGCTGGTCCTGGAGGAAGTCCGCGATCTGCTGGGTCATTCGCTCCTGGACCTGCAGCCGGCGGGCGTACATCTCGACGATCCGGGGGATCTTGGATAGGCCGACGACGCGCCCCCTGGGGATGTAGGCCACGGCGGCCGCGCCGAAGAACGGCAGGAGGTGATGCTCGCACAGGCTGTAGAACGGGATGTCCTTGACGACCACCATCTCGGAGTAGTCCACCTCGAAGATCGCGCCGTTCATCAGTCGGGCGGGGTCGACGTGATAGCCGGCGGTCAGCTCGGTGTACATCCGGTGGACCCGCGCCGGCGTGCCGGCCAGGCCCGCGCGGTCGGGCTCCTCGCCGACCTCGACCAGGATCTCGCGGACGGCGGCCTCGACCCGACCGTTACCGGCATGGTCGCGCAGGCCGCCACCCTCGATGGCGGCGGGGGCATCGGCGGGCACGTCGCCGATCTCGGTCTCGATCTCGGCGACGATCTTCTGGACATGCTCGGGCAGAACGGTCATCGAACTCCTCTACGTCACCGATGGTAGCGCCGGTTCCGCCGAACGCCCCTCCGCGCCGCGCAGCCACAGCCGGGCATGCTCGCCGAGGGTCGGCCGATGGTAGCCGCCCTCCTGCAGGATGACCAGCCGTCGCCCGAGCGCAGCCACCCGGCGGCCGATCTCGTGGTAGACCGGCGTCGCCAGGGCGAAGTCGCAGATCGGATCCTGTCGGTAGGTGTCGAAGCCGAGCGACACGACGACGATCGAGCCGGGCATCGCGTCGATGGCCTCGAGCGCCCGGTCGAGCACCTCGAGGTAGCGCGCGTCGTCGACCCCGGCCTCGAGCGGGAGGTTCAGATTGGCGCCGACACCCGGTCCCTCGCCGACCTCATCGGCTCGACCGAGGACGTACGGATACTGGCGATCCGGGTCGGCGTGGATCGACACGCACGACACGTCCCCGCGCCACCAGAAGATCTGCTCCGTGCCGTTCCCGTGGTGATAGTCGAGGTCCAGGATCGCGACCCGCTCGCCCGTCCGCCGGACGATCGACTCGGCTGCGATCGCCGCGTTGTTGAAGAAGCAGTAGCCGGCGTACATCGATCGCGCGGCATGATGGGCGGGCGGACGGCACAACCCGTAGACGGCGGGCTCCCCACCGTCCAGGATCAGATCCACGGCCGTCAGCGCGGTGTCGACGGCACCGCGCGCGGCCCGATAGGTCCCGGCCACGATCGGCGTCGATGAATCGAGCCCCCAGAAGCCCGCCCGCCCGGCGATCGCGCTGGGCTCGCGGATGAGACGCTGACCGTCCGGCCCGAATCCCTCGGCAAGGCCGCGCACGTTCCAGGTGTCGGGGACCACCGCGCGCTGCCCGATGCCCTCGTGCACGGCCTGCGGCCAGGCCTCCTCGAGGAAGCGGACCAGGCCCGGGTCGTGGACCGCCAGGATCGGGTCGAGGCCGTGCTCGGTCGGTCCCGACAACTGGAACCCGCCGTCGGCGACGAGCGTTGCGCGGATCCGCTCGGCCCGGTCGGGGACCTCGTAAGCCGGCGTCTCCTCGCCCATGATCGTCTCGCTGGCCGGGTCATGGCCAAGGTGGAGCGGCGTGTACACGACGCGCATCGGATCCTCCGGGCGTGGCTCAGACGGCGATCCTAGCGGGCGGTGAGCCGGCGGATCGCCCCGGCCAGCGCGTCGGGGCGGTAGCGAGGCAGGTTGTGCCCGTCATCCGGGAAGCGCGCCACGTCGATGGCCGGCCGTCCGGTCGCTGCCCTGGCAGCCTGGACCTCGGCCAACGCGGCAGTCTTGGTCCGGTCCTCATCGTCGACCGCAATGAGCGCGAGGATCGGCGCGTCGAGCTCGGCCAGGCTGGCGACGGGCAGGTATTGGAAGATCGCCTCGACCGAACGCTCGAACGCGTGGGGGCGGACCGCCGGGACAACGTGCCCGGCCGGCACCTCGACCACGGTCGCCCGCGCGGCGCGGATCTCATCGGCGTCCCAGTGGCTCGGATCCCAGGCCCGCCGATCGGCCAGGTAGGCGTCCATCGAGGCCAGCACCTCCGGCGGCTCGGCCACGTCCCTGAGGAACTCGGCCGGAGTGACGCCCGTCTCCGCCGCGACGTCCTGCCAGCCGCCGTCGACGAGGACGAGCCCGGCGCATCGATCGCCCAGCAGGTCGGCTGCCCAGGTCGCCACGATCGCCCCGTAGCCGTGCCCCGCCAGGACGACGGTCCGGCTCGATGCGGCCCCCCCATCGGCCAGCAGACCGGACCCCTCGGCCACGGCGACGACGTCCTCGGCCAGCGTGGCCGGGTCGTACTCGGCCGTCGGCGCGTCGGACAGACCGTGCCCGCGCAGATCCGCCGCCACCGTCGGGACGATCCGGCGCAGCCGCCGGGCGACCGCCGTCCAGGCCCAGGCCGTCCCGCCCAGGCCATGGAGCAGGAGGACGCCCGGTCCATCAGGACCCGTCGGTCCGCCCCAGTCGAGGAAGTGGATCCGCTCCCCCGGCGCCAGCTCGACCACGAAGCCAGCCGGGGTCGCATCGAGATCGGGCTTCGGGGACCGTGCGGCGAGGTCGCCAGCCTGAAGGTCCATCCGGCCTAGGATACGGGCGCCATGCCGAAACGCCGCCGGGGCGCCCGATCCGCCTTCGCCCGCCGTCGCTCGAGCGCCGATCGGTTCGAGCGGCTCGTGGAGCGCGCCCTGGACGCGATCCCCGCGCCATTCCGAGCCGCCCTCGACGAAGTGGCCGTCGTCATCGAGGACGACGTGAGCGACGAGCAGCTCGAGATGTCGGGCCTCGGGCCGGACGATGCCCTGTACGGCCTATACGAGGGTACGCCGCGGACGGACTGGGGCGCCGAATCGGTCCCGTTCCCGAACAAGATCAGCCTCTTCCGGATCCCCCTCGAGGAGGATTTCCCCGATCCCGACGACCTCGCCGAGGAGGTCCGGATCACGGTCATCCACGAGCTCGCCCATCACCTCGGCATCGACGACGACCGGCTCGACGAGCTCGGCCTCGACTGATCCAGGACGGGGTTCAGGACACCGAGTTCGGTCGTGGTGCGGCCCGCGCCGGCAGCGGACCGGCCATCGCCAGGAGCTCGCCCATCCGGTCCATCGCGATGTTCCCGCCGGATGCCACGATGCAGACCGTGTCTCCGTCGTGAAGCGGGATCCGCCCGGTCAGGACCGCGGCCAGGGGGGCGGCGGCGGCCGGCTCGAGGACCTGCTTCATCCGCTCGGCGGCGAAGCGCAGGCCGGCCAGGATCGTCGGATCGTCGAGCAGGACGATGTCATCGACGTAGCGGCGGGCCATGGCCAGCGTCCACTCGCCGGCGAACGGCGCCCCCAGCCCGTCGGCCACGCTCCGTGGCCGGATGGTCACGACCCGGCCGGCCTCGAGGGCCAGGGACAACGCGTTCGACTCGGTCGGCTCGACGCCGAAGACCCGGATGCCCGGCCGGCGCTCCTTGAGCGCCGCGGCGACACCGCTGATCAGTCCGCCACCGCCGACCCCGACGACCACGACATCGACCTCGGGCAGATCGTCGAGGATCTCCAGGCCGACCGAGCCGTTCCCGGCGATGACGTCGCGATCGTCGAACGGGTGGGCGAACGTCAGGCCACGCTCGTCGCGGATCGCTTCCATCCGGGCGAACGTCTCGCCGACATGCTCCCCGAAGAGGACGACCTCGGCGCCGTAGCCGAGGCAGGCCTCGACCTTCGTCCGCACGGCCCCGGCGGGCATGACCACGACGACCGGCACGCCGAGCTCGCGGCCGGCCCACGCGTAGGCCTGCCCGGCGTTCCCGGCCGACAGGGTGACGATGCCTCGAGCGCGCTGCTCGGCTGTCAACGCCGCGACCCTCGCCGACATCCCGCGCGCCTTGAACGAGCCGGTCTTCTGGAGGTGCTCCGCCTTGAGCAGGAGTCGGCCGCCGGCGAGCGTTACGCCGGCGGCTTCCCCGGCCATCCGACCGGCGGTCGCCGAGCCCAGGATCGGGGTCCGATAAACCCGCGTGGCGACGATCTCGCGCGCAGCCAGGATGCGTTCGAGCGTCACGAGGTGGTCCGGCATCGCGGCAGTGTGGCAGACGATGGCTGACGGCCGAGGAGCCAGCAAGTTGCGTGCTTGCGCAAGTCCTGATATGGTTCGTGGGTGTTGAGCCAAGTTCCCATGTCCGCCGAGTCCGATCGGGAGCGCTATGCCGCCGTCGGTCGGGCCCTGGCTGACCCGAAGCGATTGTGTGTGCTCGAGTCACTCGCGATCGGCGAGCTGTCGGTCAGCGACCTCAGCAATCGGGTGGGATGCCAGGTCCCCAACATGAGTCAGCACCTCGCGGTGCTGCGCAACGTCGGGCTCGTCACGAGCCGACGCGAAGGCAACACCATCCTCTATCGCCTCGCCGATCAGCGTGTCCTCGAGGCGTATCGACTCATCCAGACGATCGCCCGCTAGGGCGGACAGGTGTCCCGCTCAGCGGGAGAAAGGATCCGGGCCAGATGGCCGAGATCAAAGTAGTGACCGACGCGACGTTCGAAGAGACCGTCCTCAAGAGTGAGCGACCGGTGGTCGTCGACTTCTGGGCGGTCTGGTGCGGCCCGTGCAAGATGGTCGCGCCCGAGATGGAGAAGCTGGCCGCCAAGTACGACGGTCAGGTCGACGTGGTCAAGGTGGACGTCGACGCGAACCCGGGCCTGTCCCGCGCGTTCAACATCATGAGCATCCCCACCATCGCGTTCTTCAAGCCCGGCGCGCAGCCGCAGGGCGTGGTCGGCTTTCGGCCGCTCGAGCAGCTCGAGCAGCAGTTCGGCCTGGCCGAGTTCGCCAAGCCGCAGGTCGTCGAGCCGCAGGCCTAGCCCGCCACGGTCGCGCGGCCGGTCAGGCAGCGGCCCCGCCAACAGAACGAAGACCCCGGCAGGACCGGGGTCTTCGGCTGTCCGCTCGGTCGTCGGCGGGCCGGGCGCCTCAGCTCCTGACCGAGGCGAGGACCGCGGCCAGGTCGTCCTGGTGCTCTTCGTAGTGATCGATCGTCTCGTCCAGGAAGAACTGCTCGTACTCGGCGTTCTTGATCCAGCGCGCTTCCGGCACGACCGTGAGGTAGCCGCGCAGCTCGCCGGGCACCGTCCGGAAGCGGCGCCGGACCTCGTCCAGCGGCATGGCCAGCCAGGCGAGCCGGAGCTCCTCGTTGATGGCGTCGCCGCGCGCAGCCCAGTTCACGTCGGCCGCGGCCTTGGCCGGGCTCGACTCGTTGACGGCGAGCTCCCGGGCGACGTCCAGAGCCACCTCCAGCCATGCCACAAGATGGGCCATCAGGTCCCGACCGGACCAGCCATGGACGCTCTCGAGCTGCGGCGCCAACGCGGCATCGGACAGCTCGTCGAGGGCTTCGAAGGCGCGCCAGCCATCGCGCTCGTCCTCAAGGAACGACAGGGCATCGAGGTACATCGTCGAATGGTAGCGCGGCGGGACGGTGATAGAGTCCGCGGCGTGAGCGACGAGACCAGTCCGCACCTGCCGTCGGTCGACCCGGCCGAGGCCGCCCGCCCCCACCCGTCGACGATGACCCCCGAGCTCCTGGCCGGCCTGCTGGCCGACGGCGACGACGAGCTGGCGGCCTGGGTCCTCCGGGACACGCTCGCCGAGCGACCACGCGCCGAGGTCTACGACGGCATCCTGCGCGAAGCCATGAACCTGGTCGGGGAGCGCTGGGTCAGCGGGCAGTGGACGGTGGCCGAGGAGCACCTCGCCAGCCAGACGCTCCTCAGAGCGCTCGATGCCGTGCGCCCGGGCCTCGGACCCGAGGGGCGGGTCGGCCCACTGGCGGTGCTGGCCGGCGTTGCGGGCGAGCGGCACATGATCGGTCTGGTCTGTCTCGAACACATCCTCCAGGAGTCCGACTGGACGGTGGCCAACCTCGGCGCCGACGTGCCCGTCGACGATCTCGCCGGGTTCGTCGCCCGGAACGAGGTGGCGCTCGTCGCGCTGGCCGCCACGGATCCCGCGCGCAGACCGGTCGTGGTCGAGACGGTCGCCGCGGTCCGCGCCGCCCGCCCGACTGAGCGGCCCCTGCCGGTCATCGTCGGCGGCCGGCTGGCGAACGATCCCGACGCGGTCGCCGGGCTGGACGTCGACTGGGTCGGCGGGTCGCTGGTCGAGGCCGAGGCCTTCGCTCGAGCCCTGGCGCGCCGACCGAGCTGATCGCGGCGCGTCGGCTCGGGCCTCCGAGGGCTCAGACCAGAGCCGGCTCCCGGTACTCCCCGAACACCGCCCTGAACACGCCACAGATCTCACCGAGGGTGGCGTAGGCCGCAGCGCACTCGATCAGGGCGGGCATCAGGTTGGTCTCGGACGAGCCAGGCTGCGCCGCGAGCTCGCGGAGGCGCTCGAGGGACGACGCCACCGCCGACCCGTCCCGCTCGCGACGAGTCCGCTCGAGACGGGCGAGGTGCGTTCGCAGCGAGGCCTCGGAGACCTGCAGCAGCGGGATCTCGAGGACCTCGTCCGGATCCGCATGAACGTTGACCCCCACGATAGAGCGCTCGCCGGCGTCGAGCTCGAGCTGGAAGCGATAGGCGGCGTCGGCGATCTCCCGTTGTGGATAGCCCTCGGCGATCGCAGCGACCATCCCGCCCCGCCGATCGATCTCCTCGAGGTAGCGCCACACGGCCGCTTCGGTCTCGTTGGTCAGGGACTCGACGAACCACGATCCGCCGAGCGGGTCGACCGTGTTGGCCACGCCGGTCTCCTCGGCGATGATCTGCTGCTGGCGGAGGGCGAGCAGGGCCGCCGCGGCCGATGGGACCGCCCAGGCCTCGTCAAACGCGTCCGTGTGGAGGGACTGGGTCCCGCCGAGGACCGCGGCCAGGGCCTGGATCGCCACCCGGGTCAGGTTGTTGAGCGGCTGCTGGGCGGTCAGGCTGACCCCGGCGGTCTGGGTGTGGAAGCGCATCCAGGTCGATCGCTCGTTCTCCGCGCCGTAGCGCTCGGTCATCAGCTTCGACCAGATCCGACGGGCGGCCCGGAATTTGGCGATCTCCTCGAAGAAGTCGTTGTGGCTGTTGAAGAAGAAGCTCAGGCGTGGGCCGAAGTCGTCGACCCGGAGGCCGCGGGCGATGGCCGCCTCGGTGTAGGCCATCCCGTCGGCGATGGTGAAGGCGAGCTCCTGGACGGCCGTCGAGCCGGCCTCGCGGATGTGATAGCCGCTGATCGAGATGGTGTTCCAGCGGGGCATCTGGCGGGTCCCGAACTCGATCGTGTCGGTGACCAGCCGCAGCGACGGCTCGGGCGGGAAGAGGAACTCCTTCTGGGCCACGAACTCCTTGAGGATGTCGTTCTGGAGGGTCCCCTCCAGGGCTGCCCGCGGGACGCCCCGCTTCTCGGCCGCCGCGATGTACATCGCCCAGATCGGGGCGGCCGGCGAGTTGATCGTCATCGACGTGCTGATCCGGTCGAGCGGCAGGCCGTCGAGCAGGACCTCCATGTCGGCCAGGCTCGAGACCGCCACTCCGCACGTCCCGAACTCACCTTCGGCCTCGGGGTCGTCGGTGTCGTAGCCGTACAGGGTCGGCATGTCATAGGCGATCGACAGGCCCGTCTGGCCTGCCGCCAGGAGCTGCCGGAACCGGGCGTTGGTGTCCTCGGCGGCACCGAACCCGGCGAACATTCGCATCGTCCAGGGACGGGCGCGATAGCCGGTCGGGTGGATGCCCCGGGTGAACGGCGGCTCGCCGGGGAAGCCCACCTCGGCCAGTGGGTCGGATCCGTCCAGGGACCACGGCCCGTACAGCCGGTCCACCTCGACATCGCTGATCGTCGAGAAGCGGGTCCGCCGCTCTGGGGCGCGCTCGAGGGCGGGCTCGAGACGGGCGGTTTCCCAGGCGCGGCGACGGGCCGACCAGCTCATGGCCGCGACGATAGCACGGGTCGGCGGGCGCCCGGCCGGCTCATTGGAAGGCGTCGACCGCGGCCTGGATGTCGACGTCCAGGAGGTCGGCCGCGAGGATGACCTTGACCTGTCCGGCGCGGTCGCCGGGCCAGACCAGGATCCGCTGGAACGACGAGTCCCCGTTGATGTAGTCGATCCGGTAACCCGGCTTGCCGCCGAGCGTCGGCTGGGACGGGCTGATGTCGTGGACCTTGGAGTTCTTCTGAGCCCCGGCCAGGTACGACCCGAAGACGGCATCGGTCCCGAGACCCGCGGCCTCGAGCGTCACCAGGCTGATCGCCTTGCCGCCCCCCCGGTCCCACGTCCCGGCCCCGAAGCGGACCTCGGCGAAGCCGGCGTCGGCCAGGGTGCCGAGCGTGTTGGGCGAGCAGTAGCGGCCCGACTCACGGACCGTCGGCGGGGCGCCGGCCAGCTCGGGCGGGGTGGTGGCCTCGAGATCCGGGTACGCGCCGGCCATCCGCTGCTCGTCGGCGCCGGCGCAGGCCTGACTCGGGTCGAACGAGGCCGGTGACGCCGGGCCGGAGCAGCCGGCGAGCACCGTCGCGGCGAGCACGACGAGCAGGCCGCGACGGGTGATGGACATGGCCCGAATCTAGCGCGACATGCCCGACCATGCCGCGCAGACGTCACGCCTTACCGACCGGTACCTCTGTCGGCGATGGTGCGTCGGTGCGCCCCACCATCGCCGCCCGGCCGACGGGACGAGTCGGCTATTGGCGTGGCGACCCCCACCGCCTACCTTGTGACCACGCCGTCGAACGAGCCGCGGGAGCGAAACCTGAGGCGTCGGTCACGGACCGGGAGTCGAACGAGCCGAACGTCGAGGATCGGTCAGGGCATCTGCCAGGACCATCGAAGAAGGCGCGACGACTCTCCGGCCACGAGCCGAGCAACCATGAGTTATCGGCCGGCAGGCCCGGGGACTCGGAAAGACGGCAGGCCTCATCGCGATCCTTTTCCACGCTTCCCATACGATCGCCCCCGAAGGCACCGGGGGCGATCGTCATGTCCGGGACCGGTCAGTCGGTCGGGGCCGACGGCGGGACGCGCGACGGACGGCTCCGACGAACGATCCCACGGCGGTCCAGGTCGTCGCGCAGGACGCGGGCGGCTGCCAGTAGGTCCGGGTCGCGCACGATCGTCGTCGCCATCCAATCGACGTATGACGGCTCGAACGCGGCGATCTCACCGAGGGTGTGACCATGGAACTTGCCGAACGGCATCTCTGTCGCCCGGGCGACCTCGAGGCTGGGCATGACCGGCGGGCGGAAGCGGCGGACCCGGGAGCGGATGAGCGGTCCGTTCGGATCGGACGCCCGGCGCGGCCCCATCTCCGCCGCGCGTGAGCGGATCGGCGGCTGGCCGCCGGGATGTCCGCCCCTCGCCCGCGAGGTCGTGGCGTTATGAGCATGGAGGACGTCGCTCATGTCGAGTCGGGCCGTGACCGGACGGGTCGGCTTCGGTGGCGGCGGGCCGGACGAACGGCGCGGGTCCCGTCCGTCCGACGCGGTCCCGACGCCCCCGCCGTGGCCCTGCGCCTCGCGCAGGTGCTCGTAGGCGGCGTTGATCTCGACCATCCGCTTGGTCGCCGCACGAGCTGCGGCCGGGTCGCTCCCGACGACGTCCGGATGGTGCTCGCGGGCGAGGCGGCGCCAGGCTGCCTTGATCGCGCTGGCCGATGCTCCCGGCTGCAGCCCGAGCACGGTGTGGGACTCTCGCCTCGTCACCGTTCAAGTCTAGCCCGGCGCGCTTGACAGGCCGCGTCGAGTGTCGTCCCCTTGGATCATGCCCTCCGTTCGCCGGGCCGGCCTGATCGCCGGACTGACCCTCGCTCCGTTCGCGGCCGCGCTGCGATTCGCCCACGTCTACCGGACCCGGGCGGGCTATCCGCGACGGCGTCCGCCCATGTTCAGCCCGACCGAGCTCGGGTTGCCCTACGAAGAGATGGTCGTCGAATCCGATGGTGGCATCCTTCCGGCCTGGTTCATCCCGGCCCGGGGCGGACTGCCGGGACCCGGCGTCGTGCTCGTCCACGGCTGGGATTCGGCGCGCGACCGGACCCTGCCGAACGCGGTCTTCCTCCACGCCGCTGGCTTCCATTGCCTGACCTTCGACGTCCGCGGGAACGGCGCCAACCCGGCCGAGACACTGCCGGTCAGCGCCGGCGAGTACGGTGCCGACGCGCTGGCCGCGTTCACGACCCTGCTGGCCCGGCCGGAGGTGACCCGGGGAGCGATGCTGGGCCACTCGATGGGCGGGATCGGGGCGATCCTGACCGCCGCGGCCGATCCACGGGTCGGCGCGGTCGTGTGTGTGTCGACCCCGTCTGACCCGAGCCTGATGGTCCGCCAGACGTTCCGCCTGGCCAAGCTTCCTTTCCCCGGACCGATCGCGACCCCGCTGTCGTGGATCACGACCCGCTGGTTCGTCCGTCCGCGCGGCCACGACCTGCGCGCGATCAGTGCCCGGCATGCCGTTCGGAGCTACCGCGGACCGATCCTGGTGGCCCACGGTCGGGACGACCCGATCATGCCCGTCGACCACGCCCGCCGGATCGCCTCGGCCGCCCTGGAGTCTCGCCGCGGGACGCCGGCGAGCGCTCCGGTCGAACTGCTCATCGTCGATCACGGCGGGCACAGCTGGCTGTACGAGGATGAGGCCTTCCGCCGGGCGGTGGCGGGCTTCCTGGCCCGCGAGCTGGGCGGTCCCCTGGCGCCGGCGGACGCAGCCAACGCCGCGGGCGCGGCGGATGCGCGACGACTGCCCGACGTGGAGTCGGCGCTGGTCGGCGACCGCGCGGCGGGGCCGGCGCTGGCGATGGTCGGACGATCGGCACCGCCCGACCGGTGACCGCCTGGGACGCGATCCGCACGAAGCGTGCGATCCGCCAGTTCAACGAACGCCGGATCGAGGCCGACGCCGTCGACCGGATCCTGCGCGCCGGACGCCGGGCGGGCAGCTCGAAGAACACCCAGCGCTGGGACTTCATCGTCGTGCGCGACCGGGCGACCCTGGCCGATCTGTCCCGGGTCGGGCGCTGGGCGGGCCACCTCGCTGGGGCCGCCCTGGGGGTCGCCCTGGTCACGCCGGACCCGCGGGCCGACGGTCAGCCGCTGTCGGTCATGTTCGATCTCGGCCAGGCTGCCGAGAGCATGATGCTGGCGGCCTGGGAGCTCGGCATCGGAACGGTCCCGGCCACGGTCTACGAGCAGGACGCGACCCGGCGCATCCTCGGCTATCCCGACGATTCGTGGTGCGAGTACATCCTGTCGTTCGGCTACCCGGCCGATCCGGGCGAGCTGACCGCGCCGCTCAAGCCGGGTGGCCGCCGCCCACTCGACACGATGGTCCACGAGGATCGCTGGTAGGCGACCCTACTGCCACTGGAAGCGGCGTGCGGCGAAGCTGAAGCAGACCATCGTCCAGACGACCAGGACCGCGATGCAGACCGACAGCGGGGCAAACGCCGCCCCGCCGACCATCACCTGGCGAAGCGCCGACGACAGGTAGGTCAGCGGCAGGAATTTGGCCACGGTCTGGAGCGCATCCGGCATGACGGCGATCGGGAAGAACGTCCCGGACAGGAACATCAACGGGAACTGGACCGCGCTGGTCATCCCGTTCGCGGCATCCTCTGTCTTGGCCAGCGTGGCGATGACGTAGCCGAGCGAGGTGAACGCCAGCGAACCGAGGATCGCCAGGGCGATCATCGCCGGCAGGTTGCCGACGATCTGGATGTCGAAGGCGAGGACCCCGACCCCGACGATCAGGACGAACTGGACCAGCCCGATGATCACCCGCAGGATGACGTTCGCCCCGATGAGCTGCCAGCGCTTGAGCGGCGTGGCTGCCAGTCGCTTGAGGATGAGCTTCTGGCGATCGGCCACCAGCGGGATCGCCGCGAAGATCCCGGTCTGCATCAGGGCCATCCCGAGGATGCTGGGCACCAGGTAGGAGACGGCATTCAGGCGTTCGGTCTGGATCGTCTGAGCTGCACTCACGATCGCGACCGGGCGCGTACCGAGGTTCACCTGGGCGAGGACGCCGTTGACGTACGAGGTCATCGCCCCCGAGGTCGCCTGCTGGGTCGGATCGATGTAGTAGGTGATCGCGATCTGCCTGTTCGGGTCGGTGCTCACCTGGGCGGCGACCAGCGCGTACCCCGTGGGCACCACGACGATCCCGCTGTTGGTGCTGTCCTTCATCGCCATCTGCGCCTGCTCGAGGTCCGAATCGACCAGTTTCACATTCGGCGCCGCGGCGAACGCCTGGCGCAGCTGGGCCGACGCCGGAGTCCCGTCGTGATCGACCCAGGCGACGGTGATGGTGTTGTCGCCGCCCGAGAAGATCGCCCCGAACAGGACGACGAAGATGAGTGGGAACGCGAGCGTCCAGAACAGCGCCCCGCGGTCGCGCAGGTAGCTTCGGAAGTTGGCCATGGTCAACGCGCCGAGGGCCTTCATCGCTCCACCGTCAGTCGCGCAGGGCTCGGCCGGTCAGGTCGAGAAAGACATCCTCGAGGGTCGCCTTGCGAACACCGAGGTCGCCCGGCTCGAGCCCGCGCGCCTCGGTCAGGGCGAGGAGCGCCCCGATCGTCGTCGGGACGTCCCGGGTGTACAGCGAGGTCGTGCCCTCGTCGTGCTTGAGCGAGCTGACCGCGGGCAGTGAGCGGAGCTCGACATCCTCGAGCCCTGCGAGCGTGTCGAACCGGACTGCCCGCTCGTTGAAGCGGCGATCGATCAGCTCGGCAGCCGTCCCGATCTCCAGGATCCGGCCGTGGTCCATGATCGCCAACCGGTCGCACAGGTGGTCCGCCTCCTCCATGTAGTGGGTCGTCAGGAGGACGGTCTTGCCCTGCTCGCGGAGGCGCTCGACGAGGTCCCACAGGGACCGCCGGGCGGCCGGATCAAGCCCGGTCGTCGGCTCGTCGAGGAAGACCACTTCGGGGTCGTTGACCAGGGCGAGGGCCACCGCCAGGCGCTGGCGCTGGCCGCCGGACAGCTCTTTGGTGAGCGCCTTCCGACGCTCGCCGAGATCGAGGAATTCGACCAGCTGGTCGGTCGGCAGGGACCGCTCATAGAAGCTTCGGAACAGGTCGAGGACCTCGACCACGGTCAACTTCGGATAGAGCTCCGCGGTCTGGAGGGTCACCCCGATCCGCTGCTTCAGGGCGTCCGGCTGGCTGACTGCGTCGATGCCCAGGATCTCCAGCTCGCCGCCGTCCGGTTTGCGCAGACCCTCGAGCATCTCGACGGTGGTCGTCTTGCCGGCGCCGTTCGGGCCGAGCAGGCCGAATACCTCGCCGCGACCGACCTCGAATGACACCCCGTCGACCGCGCGCACGTCGCCGTACGTCTTGTGGACGTTACGGACGCGGATGACGACGTCGTTGGCGGCGGTCTGGACCATGGGCAGGGAATGATGCCACGCGCCACCAATCCGCCGCGTGGTCAGGTGCGAAACGAGGGTGTCCGGACCACGCACCACCGAGCGATCCACGACCAACCGAAGCACCCTGGAGGAACCCCCATGCTCCGACTGAAGGCCGGCTTCATCACCGCGCTCGCCCTGCTCCTTGCCCTGTCCGTCGTCGGGCCCGTGTCGGCTGCCGACCCGCTGGGCAAGGTCCGCGTCGTCCACGATTCGCCCGATGCGCCGAATGTCGACATCATCGTCAAGGGCGGCCCGTTCGCGGTCGACACCAAGGTCCTGTCAAACGTCGCCTACGGCACGATCAGCGGTTATCTCAGCGTTCCCCGCGCGACCTATCACGTGAAGGTCAACGTCGCCGGCACGAGCACGATCGCGATCGAGACCGATCTGGCGATCGGGATGCGACCGCTGACCGTGGCAGCCATCGGTTCGCTCAAGGGCGACGGCGCGGCGTTCGGCCTCAAGGTCCTCAACGACCGGGTCGGCATCCGCGGCAACTGGGCGCTCCTGCGCGTCGCGCACACGTCGCCCGACGCTCCCGCGGTCGACGTCCAGCTCAGGCTCGGCCGGCTGTGGATCCCGATCATCCGGGATCTGTCCTTCGGCGAGAACACCCGCTACCTGCCGCTCCCGGCCAAGAACCCGTGGACCGGACGGTCGATCAAGTACGACCTGCGGATCGTCGCCGCCGGCACGAACGGCGTCGTCAAGAACCTGTACGACACGACCCTGGCCAAGGGTCGCGCCCAGACCGTCTGGGCGGTCGGCTTCCTGTCGCCGACCGGCGGCAACACCAACGGCTTCGGGGTCAAGGCGACCCTCGACGGCCGGTAACCCTCCTTCTCCCGGTGCGGACCGCTCCTCCGGTCCGCACCACCGCTCGACGCCCCGGTGCTCGGCTGGGGCGTCGAGCCGTGGTCAGGCCGGATCGGCTTCCGGGGCCGGAGCCCCGATCGACAGGTAGGACTCGACGGCCCGTTCGAGCCCGACGTCGCGGCCGGCCTCCTCCGACAGCAGCCATTTGTGCTCGAGGACGTCGCAGTAGGCCTGGACGACGTCGCGCTCGGGCCCGATGGCCGACCTGAGCCGGGCGATCGTCGGTCGGTAGACGTCGTCGAGCCAGCGCTCGGCGCCCTCGGCCCGGTCGAGCGGCCGCTTCTCGAACCACTCGAGCCAGGCGCGGTACTCGCGCAAGTCGTTCATCAGGATCCGGGCCTGGCCCTCGAGGGCCACGATGGCGGTCCGCCGCTCGAGCTCGCGAGTGTGGAAGCGGCGGGTCGTCACAGCGACCCTCATGCGCAGCCGTCCGGCTCGGTCGCCCGGCTCGAGCTCGATCTCGTCGATCGAGAAGCCCATGTCGTTGAGACGCCGGACCCGGGCGGCGACAGCGAACCGGTCGTTGGCCCCCAGCTGCTCCTCCGCGTGGAGCTCGTCCCACAAGCCCAGATAACGGGTCCGGACACTCTCCGCCGCGGTGATCGCGTCGTCGAGATCCTCGGGTCGATCGTTGAGCGCCGCCAGGTCGGCCAACCCGAAGGCGACGTTCTCGACGAGGACCTCCAGGTCGTACGCCCGCTGGCCGTCCGACAACGAGGGGTGGACCTCACTCGTCTCGGCGTCGACGAGGTAGGCCTGGATCCGGTCGCCGTCGCGCCGGAACAGGGTGTTGGCCAGCGAGCAGTCGCCCCAGTACACGCCGCCGCGGTGGAGGTCGACGAGGAGCGAGGCCATCGCGTCCAGGAGTCGATCGCGGTAGGCCTCGGACCTCGACTGGAGCCGCATCAGGAGCCGGCGGTACTGGAGCGAGTGGTTGAGATAGGCGGTCACCAGGATCGCCTCGGATCGGTCGGGCGCCTCGGCCAGGCCGACCGCGCTGACCGCAGGCAGCTCGGCCGCCTCCAGCCGGCGCAGGATTTCATACTCACGCCGCGCGATCTCGAGCGGCTCCTCCTTGAGCGCATACAGGTCGGCCCCGTCGACCACGAACCGGACCAGGTGGCGCGACGGGCCGACCGGCAGCGCGCGGAAGACGACCGCGCCGGGCGACCAGTCGGCGAGCGGCAGCTCCCAGGGCAGGCCGAGCAGGGTCGGTGAGGCCGTCCGCAGGCGGAGATGCGGGAACGCGCCCGCGGCGTCGGTCAGAGTCGCTTCCGGAGGTAGGCCGTGACCGTAGCGTCGTAGCCGAGTGATTCGTACAGGTGGCGTGCATCGGGTCGGTGGTGGGCGGCGGTGACCTCGATGAACGCCGCACCGGCCTCCCGGGCGATCGCATCTGCCGCGGTCATCAGGTCGTGGCCGACACCGCGCCCGCGCGCGCCGGCGTCGACTACCAGGGCGAGCACCCGTCCGATCGTGTCGTCATGCTCGAAGCGAGGCATGACGTGGATAGCCACGAACCCAAGCAGCTCGCCCGCATCCTCGGCGATGAGGACCTGGCCGTCGCCGGCTCCGAAGCGCTCGATCCGTGCCGCGATGGTGGAACCGGCGGCGGGATAGCCCTCGTCGGTGAACAGGGCGGCGATCCGGTCGGCATCGTCGAGGGTCGCCTGGCGGATGGTCACGGGTCGGTCGGTCATGGCTCGGATGGTACCGCGACGAGGAGCACCTGCGGTTCGTCCGGCCTGCGGCCGAGGATGACGGCGCCCGGACCGAAGGCGCTCCGACCGAGGCGCGTTCCGATCCCGCCGACCCCGAGCCGGTCGATGGCACCGGACAGGTCGGCGTCGGTCGGGACGAGATAGAGCGCGACCGGACCCTCGCCGCGACGGGCCAGCGATGCCGCCAGGCGACCTTCGGTGGACGGCTCGAGGACGACCAGGGCGATGCCGGCGGCCATCCCGGCGGCATCGAACGACGGCGCGATCACCCGTGCCCACGCACCCAGCAGGTCGTCCCTGATCTCACGGTCGGTCTCGGCCACGAGGCCGTCGGCCGCACCCAGCTCGGTCGCCGCCCGCTCGCGGTCCACCGTCGCCCAGCCGAGGCCGGTGATCCGAAGCCCTACCCCGGCCAGGTCGAGCATGGTTCCGCCGGCGGCTGCAGCCGTCCCACGGCCGGCCAGACCGGCTTGGCGAGCCAGCTCGAGCGCGAGCGCGAGGCGATCGACCGGCATCCGACCCGGCGTTGGCCGTTCAGGCGCCGCGGAGGACCACGAAGACCGTCGCCCCGGACGGCAGGTCGATCACCGTCGGCGCAGGCAGGCCGGCGGCATCGAACAGGCCGACGTACCCGGCGTGGTCAAACATCCGGGTGCCCTGGTAGAGCTCGTCGAGCTGGATCCCCCAGAGCATGGCGCCGTGCAGCGAGCGCGACTCCTCGATGCTCGATGGCAGGCACCAGTCGAGGACGACGAGGCGCCCCCCGGCCTTCACGCAGGCCCACGCCGAGCGGAGCGATCCGACCGGGTCCGGCAGCTCGTGGAGAGCGTCCTGGAAGTAGGCCAGGTCGAACTCGCGGGGGTAGGGCAACTCGACCGGGTCGCGGTTCTCGATGGCGATCCGATCGGCCAGACCCGCCTCGGACACGCGGCGCATCGCTCGTCCGACCGAGTCGGGTTCGTATTCCACCCCGACCAGGGTCGTGCCCGGGAACTGCCGGGCGATGGCGATGAGCCAGCGACCACCGCCGCAGGCGACGTCGAGGATGCGGCCGCCCGAGGCCAGCTCGGCGGCGAGGTCGGGCAGCTCGGCGAGTGCCTCCTGGAAGAAGACCGCGATGTCCTGGGCGGTCACGGCCTCGATCGCCCGATGGAACCGGGCGGGCCGTTCCGGGATCGTCCGGCCGGTCCGGAAGAACTCGGCCAGGCGCTCGTAGTCGAGGCTGCTCACCACGGTCGAGCTGAACTGTCCGCCGAGATACTCAGGCCGGTCGTCGGCAAGCAGGATCGTCATCACGTCGTCGATCGGCCGGGCTCGCTCACCGTCGAACGCGATCAGCTCGACCGAGTCGGCCAGCCGGACCCAGGCCTCGACCGGGGCGGCCAGGCAGCCGGTCGCCGAGGCCAGCTCCGCGGCGCCGATCCCGTCCGCCCCGGCCGCGCGGATGCGAGCGAGCAGGCCCAGCTCCAGTCCCAGGTAGACCGTCCAGGTCTGATAGAACCCGCCCAGGCTGGCGGCCAGATCGTCGAAGCGGTCGTCGATCGACATGGCCGCGATTGTCGCACGACCCCGGTCGCCGATGCGGTCCGCACTCGGTTCCGATATCGTCGTCGACGGACGACGAACGACGCCCTTCGCGCGTACCATGGCGGCGCCCACGACCCCCCGCCGCGCCACCTGGAGCGCTCTCGCATGCGAACCCTTGCTCGCCCGATCGGCCTCGGCCTGGCGGCCCGGGGCGATGTCGACGACGTGATCGGTTGGGCACGCCAGGCGCGGGACGCAGGTCTCGACTCGATCTGGATCCACGACTCGTACTACGAGCGCGATGCGATCAGCTTCGGCAGCGCGCTGGCATCGGCCCTGGCGGCGGACGGCGAGGACGACGGCGAGGCCGGCTTCAGAGTGGCCCTCGGGGCGGTCAATCCCAACACCCGCCACCCGGTGGTGCTGGCGATGACCGGCTCGGCGCTCGACGAGATTCTGCCGGGGCGGATCGTGATGGGCCTCGGCACCGGGCTGCCGCTGCGGCTCAAGCAGATGGGCATCCCCTACGAGCCCGAGGCCGCGATCGAGCGCGTGTCGACCACGATCGACCAGCTCCGCGCCCTGTGGGCCGGCGAGCGGTTGCCGTCCGCGACGCCGGGGCTTCCGCCGATCCAGCCGATGTTCCCGCCGACCCACCGGATCCCGCTGTTCGTCGCGGCGTACCGCAGGGAGTTCGTGGCGCTCGCCGGACAGAAGGCCGACGGCTACCTGGCTCGGCCGGCGGAGTCGATCCCATCCCTGCGCGGGATCCTCGAGCGGCTCCAGTCGGCCGCCCTCGAGGCCGGGCGCGACCCCGAGGCGGTCGAGACTGCCGGGTACCTCCTGTCGCTGGTCGATGCGACGCGGCGCGAGGCGCTCAACCGGGCCAAGCGCGAACCATTCGTGATCTACATGATGTCGATCCTGTCGGACGTCTCGCTCAAGCGGGCCGGGTTCGATGCCGAGCTGCGCGACCGGATCGCTGCGGCCTGGCGAGCCGAGGACTACACCACGGCGGGCAACCTCATCCCGGACGAGCTCCTCGACGCGTTCATGCTGTGCGGCACGCGCGAGGACGTCGCGGCCAAAGCGATGGCCTTCCACGCCGAGGCGAGGCTCGGGTTGCCCCTCCTCCAGCCGGTCCTCCAGGAGGATCGCCAGGTCGATGAGCTGATCGCGGCGGCTGCCCTCTACGCCGCAGCGCCGCGCCCGGTCGACGGCCGGACGATCGACCGATCGGCCGTCATCGGCAGCGATGCTGCGGACGAAGTCGCCGCGAGCCGGGGAGCCTCAGCCGGCCTGACCGACGACCGCAGCCTCGGTACCGGCTCACTCGTCCGGCGACGGTCCGCGGCGATCTGGGAGATCCTCCGGCCGTTCGCCTACACGGCGTCGATCATCCCGGTCCTGGCCGGAGCCGCGCTGGCCGCGGTCGACGGGCTGTTCGCCTGGGGGCCGTTCGTGGCCGCCCTGATCGGCGGGGTGCTGATCCATTCCGGGACGAACATCGTCAACGAGATCTACGATGTCCGAAAGGGCATCGACACGATCACCTCGCCGCGGGCCAGTCACGCCATCGTGACCGGCCGGCTGCGCGAGCGGCAGGCGTACATCGTGGCCCTCGCCGCATTCGCCCTGGCGGTGGTCGTCGGGGTCTACCTGGTCACGCTGCGCGGCCCGGCGATCGTCGTGCTCGGCCTGATCGGGCTGGCCGGTGGCTACTTCTATACGGCGCCGCCATTCCAGTACAAGTTCCACGCGCTTGGTGTCCCGCTCGTGTTCGTGCTGATGGGACCGCTGATGGTCGTCGGCTCGTACTTCGCGGTGAGCGGCGCCTGGTCGATGACCGCCCTGATCGTGTCGATCCCGGTCGGCTGCCTCGTCGCGGCGATCCTGCACGGAAATGAATGGCGGGACATCGGGGAGGACACCCGGGCGGGGATCGTCACGTTGTCGTCGCGGATCGGCCGGGAGTGGGCGCACTACTCGTACGTCGGGCTCGTCGTGGCCGCCTACATCAGCCTCGGCCTGACGGTCGCCGTCGGGCTCATCCCGGCCACCACGATGATCGCGATCGCCTCCCTGCCGTACCTGGTCCGGGTCATCCGGGCAGCCGAGCTCGGCGCCAGCGGCCAGACCCGGGCGATCGCCATGATCGACCTGCGGACCGCCCAGCTCCATCTTGCCTTCGGCGGCCTGCTCGTCGCCGGGATCCTCCTGTCCGGAGTCGAGCATGTCTGACCGGGATGATGCCGGCGGCCTCGGCGGGGCGGTCGACGGCCGACCTGGGGCGCTCGCGCTCGTCCTCGGGTTGAGCGCCGCAGCGGCGGCCTTCGCGGCGACCTTCAACGGACCACGCGACCGCTTCTGGAGCCGGATGACCGCGACCGGCATCGGTCTCGGCAGCTGGGCGCTCCTGACCAGCCGTCCATCGCGCCGGGTCGGGATCGGACCTGGCCGCTTCCTGGTCGGGCTGCTGTCCGCGCTCGGCCTGTACCTGACCTTCACCGTGGGCGACCGCTTCGTTCGTCGATACGTGCCCGGCGGCGACGCTCAGATCCGCGACATCTACACGCTCCGGACCCTCCGGCCACGGGCTGAGATCGCCGCCCGGCTGGCGTTCATCGTCGGGCCGGCCGAGGAGATCTTCTGGCGCGGGCTCGTCCAGGAGGCGCTCATGCGACGCTTCGGGCGGTGGCCCGGCGCCGTCCTTGCGGCGATGACCTACGGCGGCGTCCACGTCACGACCGGCAATTTCACCCTGTTCGGCGCGGCGGGCATCGCCGGCGCCCACTGGTGCGCCCTCTACGCGGCGCGCGTACCGCTCGGGGCGCTCATCGTCAGCCACGTCGCCTGGGACGTCTGGATCTTCCTCGTCCAACCGACCGGCGAGACAGACGCGATCGGTCCGGACGGCCGGATCGTCCGCCTTCGCCTGGAGCCGGCGGCGTAGGCCACCGACCGGCCGGCGGGTCAGACGCAACCGGACGGTCGCCGACCGTGTTATCTACCGATGATGGACGAAGCGACACTCCTGGCCGCGATAGCCGACGATCTCGACCTCGCGTTCGAGACGGTCGTCCGCGCCCGGCAGGACCGGCTGTACTCGATCGCGCTGCAGATGCTGGGCGACCCGGCCGAAGCCGAGGATGCAGCCCAGGACGCGCTCATCCGGGCCTATCGAGCGCTGGGCAGCTGGGACGCCGAGCGGATCGGCGCCCTGCGGCTCGATGCCTGGCTGGCCACGATCGTGGTCAACGTAGCCCGCACCCGGGGTCGCCTCCGAGCGAGGTCGGCGGGCCATGACTCGCTGACCTTCGTCGACCAGCTCGACCACCCGACGGCGACTCCGACAGAGACGCCGCACGGCCGGCTCGATCGACACGAGGCGATCGATGCCTGGGCGGGCCGCCTCCTGGCACTGCCCGAACGCTACCGGGCGCCGATCGTCCTGCGCCACGTCGACGGCCTCGGCTACGACCAGATCGCGCTCGCGCTCGACCGACCGGAGGGCACCGTCAAGGCCCAGGTCCACCGCGGCCTGGCCCTCCTGCGGGCCGCGCTCGAAGCCGAGGCCCGGACGGGATCGTCGATCCCCTCGCTCATCGCCGCCCCACGCCTCGAGGAGGTCTCCAGATGACCGTTCCACTCACGACTTCAACCGACACGGTCCTGGCCGCCGAGTTGGCCGAGCTGCGGACGGCCGCGCCTGACAGCCTGCTGCCACGGACGCTCGTCGCGCTCGGTCTGGCCGACGCCTACGCGGCCATCGGCTCCCCGATCGGGCCGCTGTTCGTGGCCTTCAACGGCCTCGGCGTCGTCGCGGTCGAGCAGGCTGCAGACAGGCGCGCGTTCGAGCGGACGCACCTCGCACGGTTCGGCAGGCCGGCCCATCCCCTGGCCGGCCTGCCAACGAGGCTGGAGCGGGCCATCGCCCGACGACTCGACGGCGATCGCCGGGCGCCGATCGCATTGGACCTCCGCGGCCGGACCGACTTCGAGCGGGCAGTCTGGACGAAGGCGCTCGAGATCCCGCGCGGCGAGGTCCGCCCGTACGGTTGGATCGCCGCCGAGATCGGGCGCCCGAAGGCGGTCCGGGCGGTCGGCACGGCGCTCGGCCACAACCCTGTTCCGCTCATCGTCCCGTGCCACCGAGTCGTCCGGAGCGACGGGCTGATCGGGAACTACTCGCTCGGCGGGCCGGCCAACAAGCGGACGATGCTGGCGGCCGAGGGCCTCGATCCCGAGGTGCTCGAGACGCTCGCCCGGGCCGGGGTCCGCTACATCGGCTCCGATACGACCAGGATCTACTGCCTGCCGTCCTGCCATGCGGCGCGGCGGATCTCCGACCGCCACCGGGTCCGGTTCCACTCGGCGGCCGACGGGGAGCGAGCCGGCTTTCGGGCCTGCCGGCAGTGCCGACCGTCATCGGGCGCCGCCGCGGCTTGAGCGAGCGCAGGCGCCGCGCTCGCCGGGCGAAGCACCCACCGTCCCGGCTCCCGGGCGGCAAGCGCGACCGACTCCGGGACAGTATGCTGCGCACTTGGACCAGTTGACTGAGCCAAGTACCGCCCTGACCCGTCGAAGGTCGGCCAGCCCGATCGCGATCTGGGCCGGCTTGTTCACGCTCTACTTCGTGTGGGGCTCGACCTACATCGGGATCCGGCTCAGCGTGGAGACGATCCCCCCGTTTCTGATGGCCGGTGTCCGCTTCCTGATCGCCGGCGCGGTGCTCATCGCCTGGGAGCTCGTGGCCGCTCGACGGCTGCGCGACGATCCCACCATCGCCGAAGCGGATCGGCCCAGGCTGCCGACGCGCCGCGAGTGGCGTGACTCGGCCATCGTCGGGGGTGCGCTCCTGTTCGGCGGGATGGGCCTGGTGGCACTCGGCGAGACGACCGTCCCAGCCGGCATCGCCGCCATCTTCATCGCCACGTTGCCGCTCTGGGTGGCCGTCCTCGGCCGGGTCTTCTTCGACGAGCGACTTCCGGCCGCCGCCATCGTCGGGATCGTCGTCGGCCTCGTCGGCGTGATCATCCTGGTCGCCCCGCTCGGGTCGACCGGTGAGCTCGCCTTCGACCCTCGGGGGATCCTCGTGCTCCTGCTCTCGCCGTTGTGCTGGGGCGCCGGGTCGGTCTACTCATCGCATCGAGCGACCCTGCCGCGCCGGCCGCTGACGGCCACCGGGCTGCAGATGCTGTGTGGTGGCACGCTCCTGGTGATCGGGGCGATCGCCGTCGGCGAGCTGCGCACGTTCGACATCGCGACCGTCTCGACCCGGTCGTGGCTCGGCGTGCTGTATCTGATCACGATCGGCAGCCTGGTCGGCTTCACCACGTTCGTATGGCTGCTCCGGGTCGCGCCGTTGCCGCGCATCGCCACGTACGCCTACGTCAATCCTGTCGTGGCGTTGGTCCTGGCGGGACTCCTCCTCGGCGAGACCATCGAACCCCGATCGGTGCTGGCCGGCGGCGTCATCATCTTCGCCGTCGCGCTCATCGTGACCGCGCGAAGCCGGGCGTCCGGTGACGCACTCGAGGTGACGCCGGCGAGCGACCGTGCCGCGACCGACGACCCCACGGTCCCTGACCATCCGTCCGACGAGGCGGCCCGCGGGGCGGCCCGGGTCATCCTCCCCGACTGACCGGCGCCCTCAGCCCTCGGCCAGTACGGTCCGTGACACCCGTCGGGCGAGGGCCATCACGGTCAGCATCGGGTTGACGCCGAGTCCTGTCGGGAAGAGCGATGAGTCGGCCACATACAGGCCGGCCACGATGGCCTCTCGGCCGGCCGGACCGCGACCGGCGCTCGAGCGCACCCGACCGTGTGGGTCGCAGACGTGGGCCTTCGGGTCCGCCCCGAAGCGGGCCGTGCCCATCTGGTGCGCGCTGAAGACTGCCCCACGGTTCGGTCCGAAGTCGAATCGCCCGAGGCGCGCTTCGAACGCAGCGAAAGCGCGCCCGTCGGCCGCCCCCTGTCCGACGGAGGTGCGGTGCCACAGCCCCGGCGTGCCCGTCGCGACCATCTCCTGCGCACCGGCGGCGCGGGCGATGCGGGCCATCGAGACCAACCCGTGGCGGAGCGTCGTGACACCGACCCGGTCGAGCCGGTAGTCGATCTTCGCCCCGCCCGAATCCGTCGCCCGGACCCTGCCGGTGCCACCGTCGCGGCTGATCGCGATGAGCGGAGCGAGGTGACGGATCCGAGCCATCAGAGCCGCATTCGCCTGGGTCCCCTCCCATGGCAGCGCCAGCGCGATCAGTCCGGGGTGACCCGGTGCCGACTCGATCACGTACCCGTTCCGGCCCCGGATACCATCGACGAAGGCGAGCGAGCGAGCGGCCTGGGCCGGTCCGCGCCACATGTCGATCGGCTCGCTGAACATGCTCGCCAGGACGGCCACCGGATGGAGCAGCAGGTACCGACCGAGGCTGGGATGCCCGACCCCGGAGCGCTCCAGGACGACCGGCGTCCGCAACGCGCCTGCGGCCACCACCACCTGGCCCGCCCAGACGACGAGCCCACGACGAGCGACCGCCCGCCCGCCGTTCGCGACGACCCGGGCCGACGGCGGTTCCCAGCCGACGGTCGCCTCGACCCCGACGGCGTGGCCATCCTCGATGAGCACCCGCTCGACGCGGGCGTCGGGCACGATCCGGGCCCCGGCCCGACAAGCGTCCGCGAGGTGAGCGCGCAGACCCGAGCGCTTGCTGCCGGCCCGACAGCCGAACGGGCACGATCCGCAGGCCTCGCAGCCGACGGCGTTGCGCCCCGTCGGCCCGGCCTCCAGGCCGAGGGACCGCGCGCCACGGATGAGCGCCGCGTCCTTGGGTGGGATGGTCGAGCTCTCGGTGACAGCCAGCTCCGCGGCCACCGCCGCATAGTCGGCGTCGCCGTCGGGCCCATCGAAGCCTTCGATCCCATGCGCCCGGACCCATCCCCACCGGACAGGATCCGGTGCCGCGATCGAGGTCATCCAGTTGATCGTGGTCCCGCCGCCGACGCCGGTCCCAGCCAGGATCGACACGGAGCCGTCCGAGGTCGCGGTCAGGCCGTGGTCCAGGTAGAGCCGATCGAACGCGTCGATCTCGGAGCGCGGCATCTCGGGTTCGGGCACGAATGGGCCCGCTTCGAGGATGACCACGGACCGGCCCGCCTCGGCCAGGGCCTGGGCGACGACGCCGCCGCCCGCACCGGATCCGACCACGATGACATCCGCCTCGAGGATCAGCGGCGTGTCGTCGTCCGCGGCCGGCGGCAGGACGAACGGTACGATCGGGGTCGGGTCGGAGGTCACCCCCGAGTCGTCCTGGACATATCCGATCGTGGCCAGGCGCTGGTTCGGTGCATCCGGCCCGCCGGGGCCCCCGTACGCCAGGAAGGTCAGCAGCCGGCGGAACGCTCCGTAGGCTGAGCGACGCAGCCCGAGACGCGAGCGGCCCCAGTCGAGCAGATAGCGCTCGCGGGCCGCGGGGTCGAGATCCCGGAACCGGACGGCGCTACGGGCCACGGCCAGGTTGGCCGGGCGCGACTCGAGCAGGCGCAGGACCAGCCGGAGCTGGCGGACTTGACCCGGGTCGAGCGCCAGCGCGAGCGCCTCTGCCGCCAGCTCGGCACGCCGGGCAGCGCCTCCTTCGACGAACGTCTCGGCGAGGACGGTCAGCGTCGCCATCTCCGCCGCGGTCCAACCCGGCGGCACGGGCCGGGGAGCCGCCGCGGGTTCGGGCGTCAACCCGAGGCTCGGGGCACACCGCGCTCCCAGCCCTGGGCCGGCCAGGGCTCGCAGCGGAGCGGACGGTCCTCCCGGTAGCCCATCGCGTAGTCGGCCTGGATGAGCGTGTGGAGCTGGCTGGTGCCCTCGTAGATGACGGCCGCCTTCGAATTGCGCAGGTAGCGCTCCACCGGGAACTCGTTGCTGTAGCCGTTGGCGCCGTGGATCTGGATCGCATCGAGCGCGGCCTGCACCGAGTGGTCCGTCGCATACCACTTGGCCAGGCTCGTCTCGCGGGTGTTGCGCAGCCCCTGGTTCTTGAGCCAGCCCGCCCGCCACACGAGGAGCCGCCCGATCTCGGTACCGCGGGCCATCGTGGCGATCATCTGTTTGACCAGCTGGTGACGCCCGATCTCCTGGCCGAACGTCTGCCGCTCGTGGGCGTACTTGACGCTCGCGTCCAGGCAGGCCTGGGCGAGCCCGACCGCGCCCGCCGCGACGGTGTAGCGGCCCTGATCGATCGCGCTCATCGCGATCAGGAAGCCCTCACCCTCCTCGCCGACCCGGTTCTCGACCGGGACCTCGCAGTCGTCGAGGTTGAGCAGGCCGGTGTTGCCGGCCCGGATCCCGAGCTTGCCGTGGAGGGTACCGGTGGTCAGGCCCTTGAACCCGCGCTCGACGATGAACGCGGTCACGCCCCTGTGCTTCTTCGCCCGGTCGACCGTGGCGAAGACCAGGAAGTGATCGGCCAGGTCGGCCAGGCTGATCCAGATCTTCTGGCCGTTGAGCCGGTAGATCGCGCCGTCGCGCCGGGCGGTCGTCTGGAGTGACCCGGCATCGGTGCCGACCCCCGGCTCGGTCAGCCCGAAGGTCGCCAGCTTCTCACCTCGGGCCTGCGGCACGAGGTAGCGCTGGCGCTGGTCCTCCGTCCCCCACTGGAGGAGGGTCAGCGAGTTCAGACCGACGTGGACGCTCTGGACCACCCGGAACGCGGTATCGGCCCGTTCGAACTCCTCGCACAGCAGGGCGAAGCTGATGTAGTCCATCCCGCCGCCACCGTAAGCCTCCGGGATCGGCGCTCCGAGGAAGCCAAGCTCGCCCATCCGGGCGAACACCTCGCGGTGGACCTCGCCCTTCTCGTCCCAGTCGCGGATGTGGGGCAGGATCTCCGCCTGGGCGAACGCCCGGGCGGCCTGCTGGACGAGACGCTGCTCATCGGTCAGGGAGAAGTCGATCACCGCGCCATTCTGCCACCCGGGCCCGGTCCTATACTCGGGCCGCGCCCGCTCCTCCGAGGCAGGTGCCGCACTCCCCCGATCGATCGAAGGACCGACGACCATGGCCGACGTCCCATCCTACGCCTCGCACCACCTGTCACCCGTGCTCGGCCGCTACTTCGAGCGGAGCTGGAGCCACGGCGAGGGGCATCGCCTGTACGACACGGCGGGCCAGGGCTATCTGGACTTCGCCAACGGGATCGCGGTGACGTCGCTCGGCCATCACCATCCCGCGGTGACGGCTGCCATCCACGCTCAGGTCGACCGGCTCATCGGACCGACCGGCGCGATCGGCTTCGCCGAGCCCGTCGCCCGGCTGGCCGGCATGGTCGCCAACACGCTGCCCGACCCGATCGACACGGTCATGTTCCTCAACTCCGGGTCCGAGGCGATCGAGGCGGCGCTCAAGCTCGCTCGGCGGGTCACCGGACGGCCGGGCATCGTCGCCTTCCGAGGTGGCTTCCACGGTCGGACGTTCGGCGCCGCCAGCGTGACGACCTCCAACCTCAACTACCGGACCGGCTATGAGCCGCTCTTGCCGAGCGTCTACTTCGCCCCGTTCCCTGCCGCCTACGCGGACTTCGGCGGGGACGGCCTGGCCGCAGCACAGGCCTGCCTGGCCGCCCTCGGCTCGTTGTTCGAGACCGTCATCGCGCCGTCGCAAGTCGGGGCCATCCTGATCGAACCGGTCCAGGGCGAAGGCGGCTACAACCCGGCCCCCGCCGAGTTCCTGGTCGGCCTCCGAGCCCTGTGCGATGAGCACGGGATCTTGCTCATCGCGGACGAGGTCCAGTCCGGCTACGCCCGGACGGGCCGGATGTGGGCGTTCGAAGAGGCCGGGATCGTGCCCGACGTCGTGTGCATCGCCAAGGCGATCGCCAACGGCCTGCCGCTGTCCGCGATCGCCACCCGGCGCGAGCTCCAGGAGCGCTGGGGCAAGAGCGCCCACGGCTCGACCTACGGCGGCAATCCGGTCTCGTGCGCGGCGGGCATCGCCGTCCTCGAGACCATCGCCGGCGAGGGCCTGGTCGCCAACGCGGCCGCCCGTGGCCAGCAGCTGCGTGCCGGTCTACGGAGGTTCCAGGCGGAGGACGGCCGGATCGGCGACGTCCGCGGGCCGGGGCTGATGGTCGGGGTCGAGTTCGTCAAGGACCCGCTCACTGGCGAGCCCGACGGCGCGACCGCCGAGGCACTGGTGGCCCAGTGCGCCGACGACGGCCTGCTCGTGCTGTCGTGCGGGCGGGCCCACCAGGTCATCCGCTGGATCCCCCCGATCGACGTCTCGGCCGCCGAGATCGACGAGGCCCTGGCCATCTTCTGGGGCGCCCTCGGCAAGGTCTGACGATAACGGGACGGCGAAGAGCGCCCGTCGGCCAACGGGCGCTCTGGAAGACGCGAGGGACGGCCTGGCGACGGCACCCCGCAGGCGCCGAGGTCCGGACTAGCGGTTGCGAGCCAGGAAGTTCATGACGTCTTCATAGCGAAAGCGGCGGTCGCCTCGCTTGCAGACGCGGTAGAAGGGGAGCTCGCCACGGTCGCCGAGCCGCTTCACCGTGTTGACGTGAAGGTGAAGCATGTCGGCGACCTCGCTCGCGGTGAGCATCGGACCGAGTTCATTGATGGCCAGGGATGCCATTGGTCGATCAGCCTCGTCTGTGCGTCTTCCAGCCGGCTCCGTGCCCGTCCGGAGTTGACGGGTGGACTCTTGCCGACTGCTGAGGGGAGCGTAGGGGTGAGGCCACCCGGGCGCCTAGCCGTACGTTGGTCCCATCCGGGGGTACCAGACCGCACCCGGCCAGTGAGGACCCACTGGAATCGCCGACGCCCCCGCCGATCGGTCCACGTGACCTGGCGAGGGCGCCTGTGCGGATGCCGCTGAGCGGCGATCTCAGACTGAGCTACCGACGTTACTGAGCATCGAGGAGAGTGTGCCGCCGAGGAAGATCAGGGAAAGGATGGCCACGATGGCGATGAGAACGAGAATGAGTCCGTATTCGACGAGACCCTGACCCTGCGCTGTCGGCCGCGCACCAAGCCACCCTCGGATGACTCGCTGACGGACCGCGTGCATGACGCTCTATGCACCTCCTTTCGGCCCGAAGTCCTCCCAACGGGAGGCCCTATGGGCGGTGCGACCGCGGGTGTTCGACCACCCGACCGAACGACCCACTTCGAGCGCATCGGTCAGGCCATCGTGGCCGCGGGCATGGGGGGTGTCAAGGCGCCGTAGGGCCTATGCGGTGCCGCGCTGCTACGTACGAGAGTCCCATGCCGCCGGCGCGTCCACGCACCGGGTGCGGGCGTGGGGCGTCAGTCCGGAGCGGCCCCGACGAGGATCGGCTCGGGCGGTCGGCGCCTGGCACGGACGGACGTCCCACCGAACAGGGGCAGGACGTCCAGGACGAGGGTCGGTGACAGCGGGTCGGCCGCGGCCGGGTCCGTCGCGTCGTCCACCCCGCCGAACACGCTGGTCGCGTGGACCTCCACCGGCCAGGAATCGGGCACGATGATCTCGAGCCCACCGAAGATGGCGCGCACCCGGAGCGTCGCCCCGGCCGGATCGAGGGTCGCCCCGCGCAGGTCGAGCTTCCCGCCGCCGTACGACGCCACGATCTCGCCGCCGCGGAACGACGATGCGCGGCTGTTCGCCTCGAGCCCCTCGAAGATGACGGCGACGTCCAGTTCGTCGGCGTCCTCGTCGAACGGCAGAGCGCCCTCGCGCTCGCGACGCGCCTTCTCCACGTAGGCCAGGGTCGGCGGCACGGCGAGACCGACTGCAGCCAGCAACCCGACCACTCCGACGAGGCGTTTCATCGGTCCGAGGCTACCATGCGTCGATGTCCAGCACTACGCCCAGGCCTGCCGTCGCGCGCCTGACCCGGCTTGCGCCGGCCATGACCGGAGCCGTCGCGCTGGCTGTCTATACCAGGACGCTGCTGCCGGGGCAGGCGTTCGGGGACTGGGGCGAGATGCAGACGGTCCCCCACGTGCTCGGCGTGGCCCACCCGACCGGATACCCGACCTACATCCTGCTGGCCTGGCTGGCCGAGCTGATCCCGCTTGGCTCGGTCGCCTTCCGGGCGAACCTCCTGTCGGCGGTCCTCGTGGCAGCATCGCTCGCCACGCTCACGGCGATCGCCATCCACCTCGACGTCCGCCCCGCGCTGGCGATCGCGGCGGCGCTGGCCACAGGCGCCGTCGGGACCGTCTGGGCGGCCGCCACGGTTGCCGAGGTCAACCCGCTTCACCTGCTCCTAGTCGCGCTGCTCCTTCATCGGGCGCTGGTGTGGGAGGCACGCCGGGCGACCGTGGACCTCGCGCTCGGCGGGCTGCTCCTCGGCCTGGCCGTCGGGAATCACTTGCTTACCCTGTTCGTCGGACCGTTCATCGTGCTGTTCGTCCTGTGGGTCGGTCGACGCGAGCTCCTGGCCCGGCCGCGGATCGCGCTGCCCGCCATCCTCGCCGGCCTGATCGGCGTGTCGGTGTACGTCTACATCCCGATCGCGGCTGCCCGGTCGCCGGTCCTGCCCTACAGCCATCCGACGACCCTCGAGGGCGTCTGGTGGCTGGTCAGCGGCGAGCAGTTCCGGACTCAGTTCGACTTCCTGTCGAGCAAGGGGCCGGGCACCTTCGTCGCCTCGGTCGGCGCTCTGCGCGACCTGATGATCGACCGGGCGACGGCGGTCCTGCCCCTGCTCGGGCTGGTCGGGATCGGCGTCCTGCTCGTCCGGCGAATGGCATTCGGCCTGGTCTGCGCCGGGATCCTCGTCAGCGGCGGGTATGTCTGGGCCAACTACCTGCGCCTCGAGCACTACCTCCTCGTGCCGTGGCTCGTCCTTGGGATCGGTGGCGCGGTGGCGCTCGAGGCGGTCGCCCGAGCAGTCGCGAGGCTAGGCCAGCCACGTGACGCGTACGGTGATGCGACAACGTCGGCAACTGACACCACGCAGCCCGCCCCGGATCTCCCGGACCGGCGACGGGTCGCCGGAACCGGCGTGGCCCTGGTCGCCCTCGGCATGGCGGTCATCCTGGCCGGGATCAACTGGCCGAACGCCGATCGCAGCGGCGACCGGACGGGCGACGATTACGTCGATGCCACGCTCGAGCTGCTGCCCCAGGATGCCGCGATCCTGTCCTCCTGGGACACCTCGGCGCCGCTGTGGTACGCGAAGTTCGTCGACGGGCGCCGACCCGACGTCCTTGTCGTCGACGACACCAACATCGTCTACGACGGATGGGGGACGCGCGAAGCCCGGATCGCCTCGCTCATCTGCGAGCGGCCGGTCTACATCCTGCGGCTGTCCGACCGGGATCTGATCCCGACCCGCCGCGACTACCGCCTGACGCCCGTCGGCACGGTCCCGGTCGGCGCCGGCGGACCGACGGCCAGCGTCACCCGGCCGATCTACCACGTCGAGCCGCTCGATCCGAGCACCTGCGGCTGACCGGCGAGCAACCGATGACTCCGGACCCGCCACGATCGCGCCAAGTGACGATCGTCAGATGGACGGCCGGGGAACTCGCCTCTAGACTCGGACGATGGCTCGAGTCGATCGACAAAGCCGTCGCCTGTGGCTTGCCCTGCCGGCTTGGCTGCTGTGGACGCTCGCGACCATCCCGATCTTCGAAGCCGTCAGTCCACACAAGCGCACGTTCTGGTCATTTGGGCGGCCGGCGTCGTGTTCGTGAGCGTCGTCCTGTTCCTCGAGTTCATGAGGACGCTGCGGAGCCGCTGAGGGCTCGACCTTGCTCAACGACCCGGCGGCCGGTTCGCTCGGTTCGTGCTCCGCTGGAGCAACCGAATCGAGGTTTGGCGTCCCCGGAAGGGTTCGAACCTTCGACCTACCGCTTAGAAGGCGGTTGCTCTGTCCGCTGAGCTACGGGGACGCGGCCACGTTGAAGTCTACCGTCCGATGACGATCTTCCCGGCTCGCCACGAGGCCTCGAGGCGCGATGGTGTGCCTGTACTCTTGGCCGATGGCGTTGCAGCCTGAACAGCAACTGGGTGAATACCGCATCGTGCGACTGGTCGGTCGCGGCGGGATGGGCTCGGTCTACCTGGCCGACGACGTCCGGCTCGGCAGGAGCGTCGCGCTCAAGGTGCTGGCCCCCGAGTTCGCGGCGGAGGCCTCGATCCGCGAGCGATTCGTGCGCGAGTCGAGGACGGCAGCGTCGCTGGACCATCCACACATCCTGCCGATCTACGAAGCCGGCGAGGACGACGGCAACCTGTTCATCGCGATGCGCTATGTCCCCGGACCCGACCTTGCCGGGATCGTCGAGCGCGAAGGGCCGATGGCACTCGAGCGGGTCGTCGCCCTGATCGACCAGGTGGCGGGCGCACTCGACGCCGCCCACGCTGCGGGCCTCGTCCATCGCGATGTGAAGCCCGGCAACATCCTGGTCGTGCCGGGCTCGTCACCCGGAACAGATCACGCGTACCTGTCCGACTTCGGCCTGACCAAGCACGTCGGCGACGGCCCGCAGCTGACCCGCTCGGGACAGCTGCTGGGAAGCGTCGGTTACGTCGCACCGGAACAGATCGAGGGGCGAGCCGTCGACCGGCGAGCCGACATCTACTCGCTCGGCTGCGTCGCGTACGAGTGCCTGTCCGGAGCTCAGCCGTACACCCGAGAGAGTGAGCTGGCTACGCTCTACGCCCATGCCACGGCACCTCCGCCGTCGCTGGCGGCAGCCCGGCCGGAGCTGCCGCCGGTCATCGACCAGGTGCTGGCCACGGCGATGGCCAAGGACCCCGACGATCGATACGCGACGGCCGGCGCGCTCGCCGAGGCCCTGGCCGCGGCAGCTGCGCCCGACTCGGCGAGCCATCGCCTGACTCGCGGGTTCGTGTTCGCCGACCTGCGCGGTTACACGGCCTACGTCGAGGAACACGGCGATGGCGACGCGGCACGGCTGCTCGACGCCTATCGTCGGCTCGTCAGGGACGTCGTCCGACGCTACAACGGCGCCGAGATCCGGACAGAAGGCGACAGCTTCTACCTGGTCTTCCCCTCGGCGAGCGATGCGGTTCGCTGCGGGTTGGCCATCGTCACCGCGGCAGCGGCCGCCGAGGTCCAGCACCCGGATCAGGCGATCCGCGTCGGCATCGGTGTCCATGCCGGAGAGTCGACCGAGACGGCCGAGGGTTACGTCGGTTCGGCCGTCAACATCGCCGCGCGGGTCTGTGCCGAGGCGGCTGCCGGCGAGGTCCTGGTGACCGACACGGTGCGCGGGCTCACTCGGACATCGGGCGACATCGCGTTCACGCCGCGAGGATCGCGGACGCTCAAGGGGATCTCCGAGCCGGTCGTCGTCTTCGCCGCGACATCGGGCACGCTCGCCGGCGTGGGTGTCACGGGTCCCCGCTCTTCGTCGGACCTCGACGGCCGCGGCCGGCTCTCCTCGCGCGGCGCTCGGGTCGTCATCGCGATCGCGGCGGTGCTGGCGGTGGTCGTCGTCGGCACACTAGGGACGGGGGCTTTCGAGGCGGGTCGGGGCACGCCGGCGGTGAGCCCGGGGACCGCTGCTCAGACGGCGCCGACGAGCGCGGCCCTCAGCTCGCCGACTGCGGCGCCGCCCTCAGACGCCCCCAGTGCGACCGTGGCCAGCCCGCAGATCGCCGTAGTCGCCAAGAATCTCGACGATGTCAGCTGGCGCCCGACCAAACTCGAAGCGGGTCGCTGGACCTGGGAGAAGTTCACGCCACGCCTGTCGTTCTCCATCGACTCGCCCTGGTACGCCCTGGGCGACGCCCCGGACCGAGCTGAGCTCAGCGACTACGCCCCGCCGAACGACTATGGCCAGGGTTCGCCGCTCGGCGAGATCGGGTTGCTGCGGGCTCAGCTGGTCCTGGACAAGCCGTGCTATCTGCCCGAAGTGACCCGTGCCCTGGGCGATCGCCCGATCGACTTCATGAACTGGCTGACGAAACACCCGCTGCTCAAGCCCGGCAACGTCGAACCGATCAACATCGCGGGCTCTCCGGGTCTCAGTGTCGATGTGAGCCTCCGCCGCGACAAGACGGTCAAGGACTGTCCCCAGGACACCCAGCCCGCCCTCATGCGTCGGATCCCGTTGTTCCCGGCGGTCGGCCATGCCTTCCTGCTGTTCAACGGCGACAAGGCCCGGTTCATCGCTGTCGACGTCGGTAACGGTCCTCCGCTCCTGATCATCATGCGTGCCGAGGCGGCCAAGTGGGACGAGTTCGAGAAGGTCGCCGCGCCGGTGATCGCCAGCCTCGGGCTCGAGTCGCCGTAGCAGAACGGAGAGGGCCGCCACCGACGATGTGAACATCGCGGATAGCGGCCCGATGAGTCCTGGTGGCCTCTTCGCCGGCGATGCCGGACGGTGGGGACGGGCCCTCGCGGTTCGCTCGGGTCCTGAAGAGCGGCAGTGACGCCGTCCTCCCGGACCGATCGCGGCCGCGTGGTTCCGCACACAGCCTCGGACTCGTATCTAGAGTACGCCTGTTCCGCCGATGGAACCACTTGAATCGTCGAACGCCCGTGCTATGCTCCGCCACCCGTCGCCCGATCTGGATCGCGGCGCGGATCGGAAGGACCGGGACTGCCCCTTGCCCGCTCGTTCAACCAGCTCCGCCGCCGCTCGACCGCCTGCGCCCGACGCGCCCACCGACGTGGCGGCGCACGGTCCGACTCAGCTCGCCCTGGAGCTGCCCGGTCTCGTCCCGAGCGAGCTGCCATCGCTCCACATCGAACCCGAATGGAAGAAGCAGCAGCGCCTGTGGGGGCATCGGTTCCACCCGATGTGCTCCTACCTGGCAAGCTTCCCGGCGGCGCTGACCCACGCCTTCATCGCCCGTTACTCGCGGCCCGGCGACGTGGTCCTCGATCCCTTCAGCGGTCGAGGCACGACACCCCTGCAGGCCTGCGCCGAGGGCCGGATCGGGGTCGGCAACGACCTCAACCCGTTCGCCCACCTGCTCACCGCCTCCAAGGTCGAGCCGGCCTCCGAAGCGGAGGCCAGGACCAGACTGACCGCCTTGCGGTTGCGCTGGGCGGGCGAGGCCGAGGCATGGTTGACGTTGGCCCTGCGGGTCATCGGCTCACCCGGCGTCGACGGAGTCCGGGTACCCGTGGCCGGAAGCGATCTCCGGCCAGGATCGGCCGGCTCGGAGGCCGAGCCCGTCCCGCACGAGGTCGCCCTGTGCTTCGCGCCGCGGACGTTCGCCCAGCTCCTGTATGTCCGCTCGTCGCTCCAGCTGGACGACCACGTCGACCGCTTCCTGGCGGCCGCGATCACCGGCATCCTCCACGGCAAGAGCGCGACCTACCTGTCCGAGATCATGCCCAATGCGTTCAGCATGGCCCCGCGCTACGTTCGTGACTTCGTGGCGAGGACCGGGTTCGAGTCACCCGAGCGGGACGTCTTCGGCTGCCTCGAGGCCAAGCTCGGCCGGCTCTACCGGGAGGCACTCCCGCCAGTCCGCGGGATCGCCCTGCTGGGCGACGCGCGCGACGCCGGAGACCGTGTCCGAGCCGCCCTCCGCGACCGCGGCCTACCCGACCGGGCGCGCCTGGTGGTCGCCTCGCCGCCGTATCTGCGGGTCGTCAAGTACGGCTACTACAACTGGCTTCGGACGTGGTTCCTGGGCTTCGATGCGAACGCGATCGATGCAGCCCTCGATGACGCCCACCACAAGACCGCCTACCTGAGATTCCTTGGGGACGTGCTCGAGGGGCTCCGCACCGTGCTGGCCGACGACGCCGTGGTGGCCCTCGTGATCGGCGACGTCGAAGCCGACCGCGGGCGCAAGATCAGCCACGGGATCGGCCTGGCCGAAGCGGTCTGGGAGGCCGCGGCGGCGCCGGCCGGCTACAGCCTCGCCGGGATCGCCCTCGATGACGTCCACGCCGGACGCAAGATGACCAAGCTGTGGGGCGACGAAGCCGGCCAGGCGACCAAGCTCGATCGGATCCTCATCCTCGGCGCATCCGAGGCCGGGCGCCGACGCGCGGTCAACGGCGCACCACTTCCGGTTGACTGGGAGTGGCCACCTCGCCGTTTGCGCGCCGTCTAGAATTGCGCCCATGCAGCAGATGTACGACCCGGCCGATCTCGCGGCCATGGATCCGCTCGTCCTGATGAAGAACCTCGACCACGTGCGGATGACCAGTCGACGGCTGAGCTACATCCTCCAGCAGCAGGTCCACCTTTACGCGCCGGAGGCCAACCAGCTGCGCGACCAGATCGACCGCTACGTCGACGCCGAGCGCCAGATCGAGGGCGAGATGGCCCGCCGTCGCATCCGCGCCTAGCCCCCCGCGGCCAGCCTCGCGCGCCCAGCGTCCCACCCCTCGCCACCCGGACGAACGAGACCCCCGGCCTGGCGGTCGGGGGTCCGCGGATGAGTCCGGGTGTCGCCGATCCCCGGCGAACGGTTCAATTGGCTCCAGCGGCGCTCCGGATGAGCGACGGTGAGAGGGCCGGACGGGAGGGCGAGGACTCGCCGGTTGAGACGTCGACGATGCTCGGCTGGTCGCCGGCCTGGCCCGCGGCAGGGACCCGGATGAGGACATCGATCACGGGTTCGGTCGGGACGTCCATCGGGACGGCCACCTGCGACGGCTCGACGATCGCGATGGCGACCCCGACCGCAGCCTGGTCGGCCCCGGCACGAGCTGGCGTCTTGACCCCGGCACGGCCGCGACGGTCCCCCTCCTCGACCGCGACCTGACCGGCGATCCGGGCCAGGTCCAGGGTCTGGTGGAGGCTGAACCCGATACCGTGCTCCTCGAGCTCGGCGAAATGCCACCCGCGGTAGAGCCCTCGACCGGCGACGGCGCACATCTCGTCGTACAGCTCCGGCCACCCGACTCGGCGGCGCCGATAGCAGAAACGGACGAACTCGATCGCGTCCGGCGACAGGCTCGGCGCCTCGTTCGGTCTACTGGGATCCATCGGCTACATCTCCCTCCTTTCCACTGGTGCAGGGCGCGCTCGACCGCGGAGGCGGGCGGTCCGACCGCAAGCGACGGGGTCCCGGCGACCCACCTGTTCGGGGGTCCGACGCCGTTGCTAGCTATCGTACGAGCCGCGCCGAGGTGGCGGTAGAGGGTTTCTCCACCATCTCGTCCACCAACTTATCCACACGAACGGACGTTCGGCGGACAGGCGTTCGATAGCGCCCTCAGGACCGCCGCGAAACCCCCAGTCCGGGGCGATCCGACAGCAGCCAGCGGCAGTCGACGCCGAGCTCGAGACCCTCGAATGGGTCGACGGCGAGAAGCAGGCTCCCGTCCAGGTCGACCCAGTCGGCCAGCGACGCGACCGCCGCCGAGGCGGCGATCCCGACCGACGTCTCCTCCATGCAGCCGAGGAAGGTCCGGAATCCGAGCTCACGCGCCCGGGCGAGCATCCGGCCGGCCGGTCCGACCCCGCCGCACTTGGCCAGTTTGACGTTGATCGCGTCGACCACTCCGACGAGCGGATCGAGGTCGTCGATCGTGACCGCGCTCTCGTCGGCCACGATCGGCAGCGGCGACTCGGCCTGGAGCGCCGCCAGGTCGCCGAGGCGGCGGGCCGGGAACGGCTGCTCGATGAGCTCGACCCCGAATCGGACGAGATCCGGCAGCAGTCGCTTGCCCTCCTCGAGGGTCCAGCCCGTATTGGCGTCGATCCGGATCGGTCCGTCATAGACGGCGCGGACGGCGGCCAGCGTCTCGAGGTCGCTCGACCCGCCGAGCTTGATCTTGAGCGCCGGGAAGTGGGCCGCCCTGGCCGCCCGGCCGGCGACGATCGCAGGCTCGTCGATCCCGATCGTGAAGTCGGTCGGCGGGATGTCGCTCGACAGGCCGAGTAGCTCGTGGACGGGGACCCCGAGGATCTTGCCGGCGAGGTCGTGGAGGGCGATGTCGAGCGCGCACTTGGCCGCACCGTTGTGGCCGAGGGTCAAGTCGAGCGTGGTGGCTGCCATGGCCAGGGCCCGCTCGGCCGCCGATCGTTCCGCGAGATCGCGGTCGACCTGCGCAACGCTCCGGAGCAGCCATGGCAGGATCACGCCGACGGTGTCCTCGGTCTCGCCGTAGTAGGCGTCCGGGAAGCCCTCGCCGAAGCCGACCAGGTCCGGGTACCGATCGGAGCGCAGCTCAACGATGACCGTCGTGGCGACGCCGCTGTCGTTGGACGCGTCGGTCCGGGCGATCCGGAACGGGTCGCGGAACGTGATCCGGTGGACCTCGTGGCGCAGGCTCAGGGTCATCCGCCCGTGCGCCTCGTCATGCTCTCGCCTCGAGGGCGGCCCGGATCGCGCCGAACAGCGGCGCCCCACCGAATCGGAATGGGTCGTCGGTCGGCAGCCCGGTCAGTTCGGCCGTCTCGGCGATGATCCGCCGGGCGACGGCGGCGTCCGGATAGAGGGACGTATTGAGCGCCAGCGCAACGACCGGCGACGGCGCCACGAGTCCGGCGACCTGCTCGTGGAGTCGGATGAAGTCGGGCAGCGGCCTGATCGGGAAGGTGCGGTCGGGGAGATGGGCGAAGTCGTGCTCGGCGAGACCCGGCTTGTGGACCATGACCATCGCCTCGGGCGTCGTCCCGTGGATGAGGCCGAGGGTCACGCTCGAGTAAGCTGGATGGTCGAGCGAGCCCTGACCCTCCACGAAGATCCAGTCGCCGAGGCCCTCGGCTTCCTCGACCAGCCACTCGCAGGTCCCCTGCACGAAGTCGGCCGCCAGCCGATCGACCGCCACGCCCCAGCCCTCGATCATCATCCCGGTCTGGCCGGTCGGCACGAGGACACCGCGCAGCCCGGCGTCGATGGCTGCCTGGGTCAGTTCGAGAGCGACCGACATCTTGCCGATCGCGCAGTCGGTCCCGACCGTCAGGATCACGTGCTTGCCCGGGCCGTGGAGGCGCCCGACGGACGTCTCCATCCGCTCCGGCGGTCTCCGGTAGTCGACGATCCGCGCTCCGGTCCCGGCTGCCGCCGCGACGAATCCCGGATCGTCGCCGATGAACGTGTGGAGACCGCTCAGCACGTCCAGGCCGGCATCGAGGGCGGCCACGATCGTTCCGCGCCAGGTCGGCGGGAGCTTGCCGCCGGTCGGGGCGATCCCGATGAGCAGCGCGTCGACGCCGAGGGCGAGCGCCTCATCCAGGGTCCCGACGGCCGGCACGTCGAAGCGCGGATCATCGCCGGCGACGTCGGCCACCCGGCGCCCGACCATCCCCGAGTCGAGCAGACAGACCACTGTGTCGCGTCCGTAGCGCATCACGCCGAGGGCGGTCTTGGCGTCGTGCACCTGGAACTGGCCCTCGGTCAGGATCACCAGCCGACGTTCGGGCGATGGACGCATGGGACCTCGCGGGCGGACCCGAGGGGGCCGGGTCAGAGGGGCCGAGCCGGTGGTACCGCATACCGGATTCGAACCGGTGATCTCCGCCTTGAGAGGGCGGTGTCCTGGGCCTCTAGACGAATGCGGCAGGGCGATGGACGGGCCGACCTCGTGCGCCGGACCGGCCGGGATGATACCAGCGGGCCGCCGATCCGGGCAAACCGAACCCCGTCGTCGACGGGTAGTCGTGGGAGGCACGTCCGCTCGGCGGCGAGCGTGATCAGTGGGTCGCGGGACTGGCAGACGGGGAGGCCGCCCGCGTCGGCGACGGGCGAGGGCGGCGCACGTCCGCTCTTGCACGATACCCGGCGCAGTGCTGCTAAGCGACGATCCAGAGCTCGGAGCGATCCAGGTCACCGAGGACGCCGCGATTCCGAGCACGGCAGGCGCGCGGCACGACGCGCCACCTGCCCCGGAGTCGAACGCTCAGTCGCTTACCAGCACCCAGATCGCTATCTGGCGATTCTGGGCAGGGACGCGGGCGGAGACGCGGACAGGGCCTCGGGAACGATGTCGACAGAGACGCCGGTCGCGGCCCGGAGGCTACAGTCGGTGGGTCTCCAGGAACGACCGGATCGCCTCGGCGACCTGGACGTGGCTCGTCTCGCCCATGACCAGGCCGTAGTGTGAATGGGCCCCGAACGGCTCATAGACGGCATCGAGCCAGTCGGCCAGCCGCTCGCTGTCGGGCTCGGGGACCTGCCGGTCCAGACCGGCGCCGACGACCAGGCGCGGGACCGTTTCGAACGGCCGTCGATCGACCGGTACACCGGCCAGCATCTGACGGCGTGCCGCGCCGGCCTCGGTCGGCTTCTGGCCGAGGAGGTGCTGGATCCGCAGGACGTCAGCCAGGCTCAGGTCGCGGTTCTCGCGCTGGAGCTTCTCGGGCAACGTCTCCCAGCCGATGACTGACTTGCCGTACGCCTCGGGGATCTCCCTCAGCTCGTGCGGCCGGGCCGGGGAGCGGAGGTCGCGGGGCAGCTCAGACGAGAGCAGGATCAACCCGCCGATCTCGTGGCGCTCGGCGGCCTTGAGCGCGAGCAGGCCGCCCATCCCGTGGCCCACCACGACGACCGACGGGCCGAACCGCTCGATCGCGGCGACGACGTCATCGGTGTAGGTGTCGAACGAGAGCGTCGCTGGATCGGCCGTCTGCGACCAGAAGTGGTTGCGCAGGTTGAGCGCATGCCCCTCCCAGCCCCGCCCGGCGAAAAAGCCGAGGTAGCGCTCCCACAACCACGAGCCGGCCAGCTCGCCATGGAGGAACAGCAGCGGCCGTCGCCGCGACCTTCGCTCCGGCAGCCATGATTCGATGTACAGGCCGCGCTCGACCAGCTCGATCTCGTCCTTGCGGACCGGACGACCGGCGGGCGCCGAGGGGAGGTTCGGTCGAGCGGAGAGGCGGAGGGGGGAATCCGCCTCTCCGCTCGAACCCGGAAGGTCGTCCGGGGTCACCTGGACCATGCTACACCTCGCTTCGGGGACAGCGCGGGGTCCGGCCGAGCGTCGGCGGCCGACCTCACCACTCGTGCGGATTGATGACGAGCCCGGTGACGGGCTTGGGGTAGAAGTAAGTCGACTTCTGGGGCATCACGTCGCCGGCCGCGGCCACCGCGGCGATATCGGCGACGGGCGTCGGCTCGAGCAGAAACGCCGCATCCGAACCGTCCTCCGCTCGGTCGACCCAGTCGATCGCCTCGGCAGCGGACTTGGTGTAGGCGACCCGACCGCCTGCCGCGGTCGCCGCGGGATCGATCCCGCACAGCCGATCGAGGGCCGTCTGGAGGAGCGCAACATCGAGCCGCCGGAGGGCCTCGCCGCCGGCCGGCAGGTACGGGCTGAACGAATCCCGTCGAGCGGTCAGGATCGCCCCACCATCGCGGGTCCACAGCCCGAACCGACCGACTCCGCCGGCGGTCGCCGCGACCGTCCCGAATCGCGCCCCGAGCTCGCTCGACGAGGCGACCCGCTCGACCTCGAACAGGTCGGCCAGGGCCGCCCAGAGCGACGCCACGCCGTTCTCGCCGAGACCGCGGACGACCCGATGGGTCGGCAGGACCGTGAGCGGCTCGGCGGTGGTCTCGAGGAAGAGCATCAAGAGGTAGTCGAACGCCGGGTCCTCCTCGCACGAACGGCTCATCCGCCGCTCATCTCGATAGCGCAGGGCAGTCTCGTAGCGGTGGTGCCCGTCGGCGATCGTGACCGGCTCGGCTCCGGCGGCGGCGACCAGCCGAGCGACGGGTCCGCCCTCAGCGTCGTCCTTCGGGACCACCCACAGGCGATGACGGACACCGTCGTCGTCGACGAGGTCGATCGCCGGAGCGGTCCGGGCGACCTGGGCGAGCAGCCTCGACGAGTCCCCACTCGGATCGGCGTACAGCCCGACCACCGGACTGAAGTTGGCGCCAGTGGCGCGGAGGAGCCTGTAGCGATCCTCCTTCGGCCCGGACAGGGTTCGCTCATGCGGCAGCACGCCGCCGCCCGGCCCGAACGGTTCCAGCCGAAGACGCCCGAAGAACCCGCGCTGCGTCCGCTCGATGGCCGTCCCAGGGACCCGGTAGGTCTGCTCGTAGACGTACAGGCTCGGGCGCGGGTCCTTGCGGAACGAACCGTCCGAACGCCACGCGGCGAACGTCCTGGCGGCCCGACGGTAGCGATCGTCCGGCTCGTCGCCGAGCTCGTCCGCCGGCAGGTCGAGACGCACGACGTTGTGCGGATCGCGCGCCATCAGGGCTCGCTGCTGGGCGGGCGAGATGACGTCGTACGGTGGGCTGACGACGTTGGCGAGGTCGCCGACGGAATCCGGCTCGAAGCGCAGGCCGCGGAAGGGGCGGATCTCGGGCACGAGCCTCCTCGGGTCGGTGTCGGCGGGGCACAATCGTACGACAGGCGTCGCGTCCGTGGCGACCCATCGGACCTGTTCGGATCGGCCCGCCCGAAGTACCCTCCGAACAGCGTGCAACTTTCCGGGCGGGGCCGGCGTCTGAGTACGCGACCTACCCAACCCCTGCGAGGAGTGAAGTGCCGCGCCCGAGCCGCCGCTTCCCGCGCCCCGTCGGGGCGCTCGCCGCCTTCCTCGCCGCGATCGGCCTGGCCATCGGACCGCTCGCCCTGGCCGGTCCGGCCCTGGCGGCCGGTGGCCCGGTCATGGATGCGCACCCCATGCTCGGCGGTCATGGCCGGGTCGGCGCATGGACTGCGGTCGCGGTCGATCTCCAGAACGACGGGCCGCCCGTCAACGGTGAGCTCCGCGTGTCCGGCGGCTCAAGCGGCCGGACCCGGTTCGGGGTGGCCGTCGACCTGCCGACCGGATCGCGCCAGCGTCACATCGTATACACCCAACCGCCCGCCTTCGGGCCGATCGAGGTGACCCTCGAGGCGGATGGACGGTCGATCGCCAGCAAGAAGATCCCGATCACCCTCCATGACCCGACCCAGCTCCTGGTCGGCGTCGTCGCCGAGCATCCGGAACGGATCCTGGAGGGCTTCCAGGTGGCCGCCAACGAGGGTGCCCAGCCGCCCGCCACGACGACTCTCGCGCCAGAAGATCTGCCGGATCGGGTCGAAGCCTGGGCGCCCCTCGATCGCCTGATCTGGCAGGACGTCGATGCCAAGCGCCTGTCACCCGAACAGATCACGGCCATTCGCGGCTGGCTGGCGGGCGGCGGACGGCTGGTGATCGTCGGCGGAACGAACGGGCCCGCGGCACTGGCCGGCTTCCCTGACGCGATCCTGCCCTACCGGCCGACCGCGACGATCGACGCCCCGGCCGAGTCGCTGCGCAGCCTGCTCGGCTCCGTTCCCGTCGGCGCCGCGACCGTTCCGGCCCTAGGTGGGTCCGCCGGCGCGGGCCGGGTCCTGGCGACCGTCGGTTCGCAGGTCATCGCCGCCGAGCGGCCATACGGGAACGGGGCGGTCGCTCTCGTGGGAATCGATCCGACTTCCTCCTGGATGGGTCCGGACAAGGCCGCCAGCCGGCTGTGGCGGAGTCTCGTCCCCGGTCGGGCGAGCAGCGGCGGCCTCGCCGGCTCGGACGACAGCCAGCTGGTCAACGCCGTGGCCAGCCTGCCGTCCCTCGCCCTACCGCCGATCGGTGGGCTGCTCCTGCTGCTGCTGGGCTACATCGTGCTCATCGGACCGGTCAACTACCTCGTCCTCCGCCGCCTCGACCGGCGCGACTGGGCGTGGCTCACGATGCCGCTCCTGATCGGCATCTTCGCGGTCGGCGCGTATGCCTTCGGGGCCGCCCTGCGCGGGAGCGATCTGCTGGTCAACGAGGTCGCGATCGTCCGCGGCGCGAGCGGGACCGAGGAGGGACTTGGCTCGGTCTACATCGGGATCTTCTCGCCTGGCCGCGGGACCTACCAGGTCAGGGTCCCCGGCGGCGCCCTTCTGAGCGCGCCGATCAGCACCGAGCTCATCGGTGGACCGGACGCCGGCGGCGGCCAGCTGGACCTGCTCCAGGGCGATCCGTCACGGGTCCGGGATCTCGAGGTCGGGTTCGGTTCGCTCCGGACGATCCAGGCGGCGACCCCGATGGCGGTACCGCGCCTCGAGTCGGATCTCAAGCTCGAGAACGGGTCCCTGGTCGGGACCGTGACCAACACCTCGGCGCTTCCGCTCGAAGGCGTGGCCGTCGTCCTCGGCGGGAGCGCCGCAGTCATCGGCGACCTCGGGCCTGGCGAACAGAAGCAGATCGCCCTGAACGTCGATGCCGGCGACGCCAACTTCGGGATGAGCCTGTCCGACCGGATCTTCGGCCAGGCCATGTTCGACGGCGGGATCGGTGGCCCACAGGCCCAGACCGCCCAGGTCCGGCGCTCGGTGGTCGACCAGCTCACCTTCGACCCGAACTACGGACCGACCGGCCAGCTCGATGCGGGAGGCCCGGTGCTCCTCGGCTGGCAGGCCGGCGACCCGCTGCCGATCGAGATCGAGGGTCAGAAGCCGCGCTTCTCCGGACAGTCCCTGTTCTACGTACCGCTCGGGATGTCCGTCCACGGGCCGACGGTATTCGGCTCGAGCCTCCTCCGCTCTACGGTGATCGCGTCCGATGCGGGCTTCGTCAACAAGACCCCGTTCGACATGTCGTTCGGCCAGGGCAGCGTCACCCTGGCGTACCGGCCGATCGCCTTCGACGGCACGCTCACCCCGACCAGGCTGGTCCTGGCGATGAACACCGGCGGACCGGGCGCGCTCCCGGTCGGCGTGCCGGTCGCCCCGATGGCGCCCGGCCCTACGCCGTCGGCGACGCCAGCCGGCGGCAACTTCGACGGCGCCCCGGACATCGAGCTGTTCGATCGGACCACGTCGGCATTCGTTCGCCTCCCGCACGTGTCGGGTCAGGCGGTCTCGGTCGATCACCCCGAGCGCTACGTGGACCCGACCACCGGCACGGTCCTCGTCCGGCTCATCAACGACCGCGCCGACGGCGTCGGCTTCCAGTTCTTCGTCCAGATCGCGGGAGACGTCAAGTGAGCTCGATCGTCCGGGCGATCGGCCTGGTCAAGCGGTACGACCGGACGCTGGCCGTGGCCGGTCTCGATCTTGACGTTGCCGAGGGCGAGATCTTCGGCCTGGTCGGCCCCAACGGCGCGGGCAAGACCACGATCCTGCGGATGCTGGCGACGTTGCTCGCTCCGACCGCCGGCGATGCCGAGATCGCCGGCGCATCGGTCCGCCGCGAACCGGACGCAGTGCGCCGAGTGATCGGCTTCATGCCCGACACGTTCGGTGTCTACGACGACATGCGGGTCTGGGAGTACCTCGACTTCTTTGCTCGGTGCTACGGCATCCCTGCGGCCCGGCGCCGGACGACGATCAACGATCTGCTCGATCTGGTCGACCTGGGCGATAAGCGCGACGCCTACGTCCAGGCGCTGTCGCGCGGGATGCAGCAGCGGCTGTGCCTGGCCCACGCCCTGGTCCACGACCCGCAGGTCCTCCTCCTAGACGAGCCTGCATCCGGACTGGACCCCCGCGCGAGGGTCGAGCTGCGCGAGCTCCTCCGCGAGCTACGCTCGCTGGGCAAGACCATCCTCATCAGCAGCCACATCCTGCCCGAGCTCGAGGAGCTGTGCACGAGCGTTGCGATCGTCGACCGGGGGCAGATCCTGGCCCAGGGCCGGGTCGCCGACATCGAACGGCGGCTTAGGGTCGGGGCGGTCCTCCGGGTGCGCGTCCTAGCGGCCGACAGGGAGGCGCTCGAGTCGGCCCGGGCCTGGTTCGAGTCCGACCCGGACGTGGCCTCGGCTGAGATCCTCGACGACGGCACGATCGAGCTCGGCTTCCGCGGCGACGACGCGGCGACCGCCCGACTCCTGGCCGGATCCGTGGCTGCCGGACTGGCCGTGATGACATTCTCGCGAGCCGCCAGCGACCTCGAGGAGCTCTTCCTCCAGGTGACCGACCGCGACCCCGAGCCGGCCGTGGTCGCCGGCAATGCTCCCCCGCCGCCGACCGGGTCGGGAGCCCTGTGGTGAGGCGGGTCCGATGAGCACTGCGCTGAAGGACCCGATCGAGCCGACCCGACGCGGGTCGGGCGGCGGGCCGCTGGGCCGAGCGGCCCATTCTCTCGGGCCGCGAGCGACCGGGTTCAGCGCGGTCGGAGTCAAGGAGCTTCGCGGCCGGATGCGCGGCAAGCGGGCGTTCGTCCTGCTGACCTTCTACCTGGTCGTCCTCGGCGGGTTCGCCTGGATGGTCGAACTCCTGCTCGAGCGGTCGTTCACGGGGAACTTCACCTCGGTGACCTACGCCTCGGCCCAGATCGGCCGCTTCGTGTTCGTCGCGCTGCTCCTGCTCGAGACGCTCCTGGTGATCTTCCTCGCACCGGCGTTCACAGCCGGCGCGATCAGCCTGGAGCGCGAGAAGCAGACGCTCGACCTGCTCATCACTACGCCGATCTCGTCGCTCGCCATCGTCCTCGGCAAGCTGTTCAGTGCCCTGAGCTACGTCTTCCTCCTGATCGTGTCGTCCATCCCGCTGACCGCCCTGGTGTTCGTGTTCGGCGGGGTGGCCCCGGAGGACGTGATCAAGGGCTACGTGATGCTGATGGTCACCGCGGTCGGCCTCGGGTCGGTCGGCCTGTTCTGTTCGGCCCTCTTCCGGCGGACGCAGGCTGCCACCGTGGTCACCTACTTCGTGGTCCTGGCGATGACCCTCGGCGCGTTCTTCGTGTGGGTCTTCTGGGGGACGATGGCCGGCGGAGGGTTCGGACGCCAGCAGTTCGATAACAACGGCAACCCGATGGTCGCCCGACAGGGCCCGCCCCCAGAGGCGCTGCTCTGGTTCAATCCGTTCGTCAGCGCGGTCGACGTGATCTGCGGGACGGAGACCGGGAGCTTCGGCGGGACCTGCTCGATCATCGACGTCGTGACCGGCGCGCCGGATCCGAACTCCTCGATCGGCGGCGGCGATGCCGTCGCCGGCCCGTTGCCGGCCAAGGGTGGCGGCGTCTTCAACGGCGGCGGCGGCCAGGTCGTTCAGGCCGTGCCCCAGCCGGTCGTGGCCCAGGCCGCTCCCAGCCGGGACTCGTTCTGGCCACGCGCCGCCGCCGCCTGGCTCGTCCTGTCGCTCATCCTGGTCCTGCTCTCGGTGAACCTGGTCAGTCCGACGCGTCGCTGGCACCGGCCGCGACTTCGCCGACGAGGCGGGAACCCGACCGGGGGCCAAGCCGTCTCCGGGGCGGTGCCCATACGGGACCCGGCGGCGGGTCCACTGGCGGCGCCCGAGGGAGACGCCCCATGAGGAGCCCGATCCGCGGCCGTCGGACGGCCGGCGCCGAACGGTCGACCGCCACCCGAGCGATCGTTCCTCGCGATCCGGCCGCCCTTTCGGGCGGTCCCCTCGACCCGTCGATCGCCGCGATCCGGTCCGGCCTGGGCCCGTTCCGACGGCGTCTGTGGATGCGCAGGATCGTCCGCCGGGCGCTGGTCATCCTCGCGGTCGTGCTCGGAACTGAGGCGGTCCTGTGGGCGGCGGCTCGGGTCGTCCCGCTCGAGGCGGCGCCGACCCTTGCCGCGATCATCCCCGTCATCGGTGCGGCCGTCCTGGTCGTGCTGGCGATCGTGGCCCGACCATCGATCGGCGAGACGGCCGTGGCGGTCGATGTCGAAGGCGGTCTGCTCGACCGGTTGACCAGCGCCCTGGCGCTCGCGGCGACACCCGGCACGGAGGGATCGTCGGCCGAGGCAACTTCATCGGCCGAGCCCGACCGCGAGCTGGAGCTCCTCGAGCGACAACGCCGCGATGCCGTCGCCGCACTCGTGAGGGCGCCCCACGACCTGTTCCGACCCCGGATCCGGCGAGCGCCCGTGGTCGCCGCTCTGGCCGCGGGACTGCTGCTGATCCCGCTGTTGCTCGTCCCGAATGCGCTTGACCTGCGCATCGCGCAGGACCGGACCGTCCGCGAGGAGGCCGCCCGGCAAGCGGACAAGGTCGACAAGATCGCCACGGATCTGACGGCGCGCACCCAGGACCCGAACGACCCTCGGAGCAGACTGGCGCAGGAGCTGCGCGACCTCGCTCAGCGGCTGCGCGACCACCCCGGCGACCTGGATGCGAACCTGGCCCGCCTCGGCACCGTCGAGGGCGACCTGCGGGCGACGATCGATCCGGCTGCTGAGCAGCGAGCCGCGGCGCTGGCGGCCCTCAGCCGAGCCCTGTCGAGCGCCGCGACCGGGACGCCCGACGCGAATCGTGATGGCGATCCGGACAAGGCGGCCAAGGATGCCGAGAAGGCCGCCGAGGACCTCGACAAGCTGACACCCGAGCAGAAAGCCGACCTGGCGCGCCGCTTGACCGAGCTGCAGAACACCGCCCAGCAGGCCGGCGGCGGCGCCGGCATCGCCGCCCGAGACGCGGCTCAGAGCCTCGCAGCCGGCGACACCGCGGGAGCCAGGGACGCCCTCGTTCGTCTGGCCGATGCGGTCCGTGCGGCGGACCGTAGCGTGGCGACCAACCGCGACCTCGCTGCGGCAGCATCGCGCCTCCAGGATTCGCGACGCGATCTGGCCGATTCGGGCAAGCCGACCGACCAGATCGCTGCCCGGCCCAGCGCGAGCCCGCCCACCGGCCAGGCCCCGGGCACCCCCAATCCCAGCGCCAGCCAGGGACAGGGCCAAGGGCAAGGCCAAGGCCAAGGGCAAGGACAGGGGCAGGGGCAGGGGCAGGGCCAGGGGCAGGGGCAGGGCCAAGGGCAAGGCCAAGGCCAAGGGCAAGGACAGGGCCAGGGGCAGGGGCAGGGCCAAGGGCAGGGCTCGATCGGCGGAGGTGGCTCGAACGCCCGGTTCCTCGGGAGTGGGATAGGGGGGACCGGCAGCTTCCGCGGTCCGACCCAGGGCAACAAGCCCGCCCTCGTCGGGCCCGATCAGCGAACGGTCTATGCGCCGTTCGACCGCCTCGGGCACCCAGGCGACCCGTCCTACGTGGCTGGGACCGGGGGCGACGGCCAGACCCAGCAGGGCAACCAGACGGGGAGCGGTTCGACCAACCCCGTCCTGACCCCCTACGAGCAGGTGTACTCCGACTTCTACGACTACGCGCTGACGACCCTCGATCGGTCTTACATCCCGCTGTCCGCCAAGGACTTCGTGCGGGACTACTTCAGCTCACTCGATCCGTCCCACTAAGGAGCCGGCATGGACACCCCGCAGACCGCCGCCCCCGTCGTCCAGCTCGCGCCCGACGCCTTCGCTCAGCGCGCCGATGCGATCGAGCGTGAGGTCGGCCGGGTCATCGTCGGTCAACGGGACCTTGTCCGTCAGACGCTGACCTGCCTCCTGGCCAATAGCCACGTCCTGCTTGAAGGCGTACCCGGGCTGGGCAAGACGCTGCTCGTTCGGACGATCGCCGATGCGGTCGACTGCACCTTCAGCCGGGTCCAGTTCACGCCGGATCTGATGCCGGCCGACATCACCGGCACGAACATCCTGGTCGAGGAGGACGGGCATCGGGTCTTCCGCTTCCAGTCTGGTCCGATCTTCGCCAACATGGTCCTGGCCGACGAGATCAATCGGGCCACTCCCAAGACCCAGTCCAGCCTGCTCGAGGCGATGCAGGAGCACCAGGTCACGGTGGCGCGCAGCCGCTACCCGCTCGATCCACCGTTCTTCGTGCTGGCCACCCAGAACCCGCTTGAGATGGAGGGCACCTATCCGCTGCCCGAAGCCCAGCTCGACCGGTTCATGTTCAAGGTCCTGGTCCCGTTCCCATCCGAAGCGGACCTGGCGGTGATCGTCGAGCGGACCACCGGGACCGATGCCCCGACCGCCGGCAAGGTCGCCACCGGTGCCGAGCTCGTCGAGATGCAGCAGCTGGCGCGGGCCGTGCCGATCGCGCCGCAGGTGTCGGCCTATGCGGTGAGCCTCCTCGCGGCGACCCATCCCGACCAGCCCCGTGCGCCGCAGCTCGTGCGCGACTACGTCCGCTACGGGGGTTCGCCGCGCGGGGTCCAGGCGCTCGTGGCGGCGGGCAAGATCACGGCCCTCCTCGACGGACGGTTCAACGTGGCCATCGACGACATCCGCGCCGCCGCCATCCCCGCCCTGCGCCACCGGGTGATCCTCAACTTCGAGGGGGAGGCCGAGGGGATCACGTCCGAGGCGATCATCCGGTCCATCCTCGACGCGGTCGCCGCGCCGACCGTCGAGTAGATCGCCGACCCGACGCGGGCCGACTGATGGACCCGACCCCGGCGACCGCGACCGCCCGCCCGGCCGGCCCGACCGCGGGCGTCGTGACGCGGCCCGACCTGCTCCCGTCCGAGCTCGATCCGACCGTCTTCGACGAGGCGTTCCTGCGCCAGCTCGAACGTCTCAAGCTGCTCCTCCGGCAGCCGGTCCGGGGCGGCCTGAAAGGCGGCCGCCGGAGCGTCAAGCGGGGGCGCTCGGTCGAGTTCGCCGACTATCGGGACTACGTGCCCGGCGACGACCTCCGCCAGCTCGACTGGAACGTCTACGCCCGTCTCGAGAAGCTGTTCGTGAAGCTGTTCGTCGAGGAGGAGGACGTCACGGTCACGCTCCTTATCGATGCATCGGCGTCCATGGCGACCGGCCACCCCGACAAGCTCACGTTCGCCAAGCGCGCCGCCGCGGCCCTCGGGTATATCGGCCTCGCGAGCGAGGACCGCATCGTGGTGAGCGCCCTGTCCGGACGCACGTCGCGCCGGCGCGCCGCGCTCCGGGGATCGGGCCGGGTCTTCCGGCTGCTGGCGGACCTGTCGGCGATCGAACCTGCCGAGGGGCCGACGGACCTCGTGTCTGCCGCACGTCACGCGGCTGCGCAGCTCCACGGCCGTGGCGTGGTCGTGCTGCTCAGCGACCTGCTCGATCCAGGCGCGGACCGGGTCATCCGCGAGCTCGCGGCGACCGGCTCCGAGATGATCGTCCTGCACGTCCTCTCGCCCGACGAGCTCGACCCGCCGCTCGAGGGCGACCTGCGTCTCGTTGACACGGAGACCGGCGAACGCGTCGACATCACTGCGGAC
>JBBQJL010000009.1:0-65248 GCA_038325875.1 Candidatus Limnocylindrales bacterium | reverse complement strand
GGGGGCTCTTGCGGTGACGGTCGTCTGCATCGTTCTGGCCGCGGGTGGCGCCGCACTTGCGGTGACCCTCGTCGTCATCGCTCTCGTCGCCGGTGGCGCGGCTCTTGCGGTGACCTTCGACGTCATCCTCGTCGCCGGTGGCGCGGCGCTGGGTCGTATGGCTGTGGCCTTCGACGTCGTCTTCGGTCGCTCGGCGCTGGGTCGTATGGCTGTGGCCTTCGACGTCGTCTTCGTTGGCGCGCATCGGCTTGCTGCCCATTTGTGATCTCCTATCGGCTTCCCGGACTTCGGCTCTTGTCATCGAGCCAGGCCATCTTGCACCGATGGGTCACGGACAGTCCAGCGCGTCGTGCGACGCTCCAGGTGTCGGGCAGGCGACGTTCTCCGATGAATCTGCCTCAGCCGCGGGTCACTGGGCGCATCGGGTAGACCCCGACCACGATCGGCGAGACCGGGTCGAGCTGGAGCTCGTAGCCGACCTCGCCGCCACGAAGCAGCTCACCGAGCATGTGACCCTCCCGCTCGGGCAGGCCGACGAAGATCCGTGCGGTCGCCAGATCGATCGCGGTCACGTCGTCGTCCTCGGTGGCGATCAGGAAGCGGCGCCGGATCTCGTGCAACGGGATATAGGCACGGCTCTTGATGAACCGCCGAAGCTGCGCCGTGGTACAGGTCCCATGGCGCTCACCGGGCGGCCACGCGGCGGCGGTCGGCTCGACCGGCATGGCACTCGACTCGGCGGTCGGCTCGAGCGCGTCAGCCATGGGCACGTCGGTCAAGGGTCCGGCCGGAACCGGTTCGGGGCCAGGCTGCGCGGCACCGACCGCCTCCGATGCCGCCACGAGGTCCGCTCCGACGGGGAGCGATCGAGCGTCGGGTCGCTCGACCTCGATCGCGGGGCGGATGGGTTCGGCGTCCAGCGCGGCGGTCGAGCCCTGCGACGCCGGCCGCGCCACTCGGGTCGGGTCGTGGGGTCGGGGGCCGCCGCGATGGTCAGGGTGGCGCGGTCGGCCTCCACGGCCGGTGCGACGACTCATGGTCGGACCACCTGTCGCGGTCGACGGACAGGCTGGCGACGGGTGGTCTGGGAGCCATCGTCGCCGGAGCGACGGGTGAAGATGACTGGCATCGGATCCGAACGCGTTGGGCTGGGCGCGCTCGTCTGGCGCGTCGGTCCACCGATGATACCGCGCCGGGCTCAGACCCCGTCGACGACCAACAAGTCGAGCGGGGCCTGGTTCAGCACGATCGGCCCGTCCGGGCCGCACACCACGATGTCCTCGAGCCGGGCGCCGTAGCGACCTTCGAGGTAGATCCCGGGCTCCACGCTGAAGGCCATCCCCGCCTCCAGCGGCGCCCGGTTGCCCGCCACGAGATACGGATCCTCGTGACCTTCCAGCCCGATCCCGTGACCGGTCCGGTGGATGAATCGCTCGCCGTATCCCGCTGCGTCGATGACCGATCGAGCGGCGGTGTCGATGGCCTCGCAGGCGACACCGGGCGCAACCGCGGCCGTCGCCCGGGCCTGCGCGATGCGCAGGACGGCGAACAGCTGAAGGAACGCCTCGTCCGGCCCCCGGGTCGGCTCGCCGCCGGTGACCCACAGCATCCGGGTGATGTCGCTGCCGTAGCCGCCGAGGCTGCCGCCGATGTCGAGGACGATCGGCTCGCCCGGCTGGATGATCCGCTCGGATGCCTCGTGGTGGGGCGACGCGCTGTTCGGACCGGAGCCGACGATCGAGAACTCGGCGAGCTCGTGGCCCTCGGCCAGGAGGCGCCCCCGAACCTCGCGAGCGACGTCCGCCTCGGCCCGGCCGACCAGCCGTCCGGCCGCGATCTGGGCGATCACCCGATCGGCCGCTTCGGCGGCCAGGCGAAGGAGCTCGATCTCGTCGGCGTCCTTGACCGAGCGGAGCCCGCCGAGGACAGCGCCGGCGCTCTCGAGCCGTGCCGACGGGATGCCATCGAGCAGGCGCAGGACGTGCATCGCCCAGAGCCGGTCACTGACCGCCAGCCGGTCGACCGAATCGACCGACCGGTCGAGCGCCCGAGCCAGGAGCACCGCAACGAGCGCGACGGCGTCGTCGGTCTCGTCCCAGGCGGCCAGCTCGACGAACCCGCCGCGGGCCGCCGGGCAGCCCCGGGCAGGCGTCATCTCCAGCCGCGGGGCGATCAGGGTCGCCGGCCCTTCGGTCGGCACGACCAGCATCGTCAATCGCTCGAGCGGCATGGCGCGGTAGCCCGCTAGGTACTCGAGATCGGGCCCCACCCCCACCAGCACGGCGTCGAGCCCGGCCTCCGCCGCGGCGGCACGGGCGCTCGCGATCCGTTCTCCGAAGCGCGCTGCAGGGATGGTCGGCCGCAGCGCGCCGTCGCTCACCCGACGGCCGCCGCGCCGTCGGTCGGGGCGACCCGGTCTGGCTCCGGCAGGCCGAGCCACGCCGCGAGGGTCCGTGGCCCGTCCTCGAACAGCTTGCTGTAGGCGTAGACCCGACCGGCCCCGGCCGACAGGGCGCGTTTCCGCGCAGCCAGATCCTCGTGCGCGCCGACAGCCACGATCGGCAGGCGGGCGACTCTCGCCGCAACGATGGCGGCGATCGGGTCGGACCGGCGGGTGGACAGGTCGATCAACGCAGCGTCCGCGAGCGGGAGCGCGTCGGCGAACCGTTCGGCGGTCCCGACCACGATCGGCTCAGCTCCGGCGGCGCGGGCGATCGAGCCGAGGCGAGTGGCCCATATGAGGTCGTCGGCCAGGACCGCCAGACGCGGCGATCGGCCGTCCGTCACCCGATGACCTCGAGCAGGTGCTTGAACAGGTTGCGGGCCTGGATGAGACCGACCAGTCGACCGTCCTCGACGATCGGGATGTGGCGGAACCCACCGACGGCCATCTTGTGGAGCGCGACGGCCGTCGTGTCGTCATGGCGAAGGACCACCGGGTCGGGCGTCATCAGCGAGTCGACGATGGTCGTGTCGAGCGCACGCCGATCGAGCTTCACGATGGCGTCCTGGTAGGTCACGATCCCGCGCAGGCGATCGCCCTCGACGACGAGCAGACACTCGAGGCTGTCGTCCTTCATCCGGGCGATCGCGGCGCGAGCCGTGGTCCCGGCCGCGACGGTCGGCGGCACGTCGATTCCGAGGGCGTCGAGGTGCTCACCGAGCAGGCGCCCGTGGAAGTCGACCGCGTCCTGGGGGACGTCGAGCGTGCGCAGATCGGCGCCGCACTCCTCGCAGGCATCCTCGCCCGGGTAGTTGCCGTGGCCGCACGACGGGCATCGGATCACGCCGGTACCTCCCAGGTCTCACCGCCCTCGAGCAGGGTCCGCAGGTCCCCCTTGCCGTTCCTGCCGACCGCTTCCTCCAGCTGGGCGCTGAGGAGCTCGTCGTGGGTCGCCCGCTTGATGTCGAGGATGACCCCGACCGGGACCGGGAAGTCCGGCCAGTAGATCCGGCTGAGCATGAACGCGATGAGCGGGTCGCTGTCATCGTGGACGAGCAGGTCCGCCTCGGTCATCCCGTCCACGCCGAGGGTCACGACCTCCGGCTGATGTCCGCTGAGACGGATCCCCTTGTCCCGGTCCTTGCCGAAGATCATCGGCTTGCCGTGCTCGAGCACGAGCATCCGGTCTTCACGGACCTCGCGATCGGTGAAGGCGCGGTGGGCCCCGTCATTGAAGATGTTGCAGTTCTGGAGGACCTCGACGAACACCGAGCCCTTGTGCCGGCCGACCCGGTCGAGGGTCGCCTGGAGATGCTCGGTGTGGGTGTCGACCGACCGGGCGATCAGGCTGGCTTCGGCGGCGAGAGCCACGGTCAACGGACTGATCGGGTGGTCGACGGTCCCGGCCGGGGTGGATTTCGTGACCTTGCCGAACTCGGATGTGGGCGAGGCCTGGCCCTTGGTCAGCCCATAGATCCGGTTGTTGAACATGATCACCTTGATGTCCACGTTTCGGCGCATCGAGTGGAGCAGGTGGTTGCCGCCGATCGACAGGGCGTCGCCATCCCCGGTGATGACCCACACCATGAGGTCCGGGCGGGCCGCCTTGAGGCCGGTCGCGAGGGTCGTGGCCCGGCCGTGGATGGAGTGGAACCCATAGGTGTTCATGTAGTACGGGAGCCGGCCCGAGCAGCCGATCCCGCTGATGAACACGATGTTCTCCTTGGGGTAGCCGAAGTCGGGCATGACCTTCTGGGTCTGGGCCAGGATCGAGTAATCCCCGCAGCCGGGGCACCAGCGGACCTCCTGGTCGGACACGAAGTCCTTGCGCGTCAGCGGCAGCGCGGCCTGGAGCTGCTGCAGGACACGGTCGTTGTCGGGGCTCAGCGGCGGCTGGCCCTCCAGCGTCGGCTCGGTCATCGGGTGACCTCAGGCTCGTCGAGCAGGCGGATGGCCTCCTGCTCGATCTCGGCGATCCGGAAGGGCTTGCCCCGGACACGGTCGTAGCCGACCGCATCGATGAGGTAGCGCGCGCGGATGAGCAGGAGCAGCTGGCCCAGGTTGACCTCGGGGATGAGCACCCGGCGGTAGCTCCGGAGGACATCGCCCGTGTTGCGCGGGAACGGGTTGAGGTAGCGCAGGTGGGCGTGGGCGACGCTCCGGCCCTGGACCTGCAGCCGTTCGACCGCGCTCCGGATCGCGCCGTAGGTGGACCCCCAGCCGAGGACGAGCAGGTCGCCGCGGTCCGGGCCGTACACCTCCAGGTCGGGGATGTCGTCGGCGATCCGGGCGATCTTGTCCATCCGCAGCAGCTGCATCCGGTGGTGGTTGTCCGGGTCATAGCTCACGTTGCCCGTGATATCGGCCTTCTCCAGGCCACCGATCCGGTGTTCGAGGCCGGGCGTCCCGGGCACCGCCCAAGGGCGGGCCAAGGTGATCGGGTCGCGAGCGTACGGCTGGAAGCCGGCCCGCTCGGTCCGGTTCGGGACCGAGATATCGGGCAGGTCGTCGACGTTCGGGACGGCCCACGGCTCGGAGCCGGTCGCCAGGAACGCGTCGGACAAGTAGACCACCGGGGTCATCGAGCGGAGCGCGATGCGGACCGCCTCGAAGGCCACGTCGAAGCACTCGCCGGGGGTCGCCGGGGCGACGACCGCGATCGGCGAATCGCCGTTCCGCCCGAACATCACCTGGAGGAGGTCCGACTGCTCATTCTTGGTCGGCATCCCGGTCGAGGGCCCGGCTCGCTGGACGTCGACGATGATGAGCGGGAGCTCGACCATCACCGCCAGGTTCATCGCCTCGCTCTTGAGGGCGATCCCGGGACCGGACGTTCCGGTCATCCCGAGGGCGCCACCGTAGCTCGCCCCGATGGCCGACCCGATCGCGGCGATCTCGTCCTCGGCCTGGAACGTCGTCACCCCGAAGTTCTTGTAGCCGGACAGTTGGTGCAGGATCTCGCTGGCCGGAGTGATCGGGTACGAGCCGTAGAAGAGCGGACGATCGGCCTTCTGCGACGCGACCACGAACCCGAGCGCAGTCGCCTCGTTGCCGGTGATGTTGCGATAGGTGCCAGGAGCGAGATGGGCGGGAGCCACCCGGTAATGGGTGTGGAAGATCTCAGTCGTCTCACCGAAGGCATAGCCGGCCTTGAGCGCACGCACATTCGCCTCGGCGATGATCGGGCGTTTACCGAACTTGTCGGCGATCCAGTTGAGGGTCGGCTCCATGCTCCGCTCGTACAGCCAGAACATGATCCCGAGGGCGAAGAAGTTCTTGGTCAGGTCGACCTGCTTGCTGGTCATGTCGAGATCGGCCAGGGCGCGAGCGTTGAGGGTCGAGATCGGGATCTCGAACACGGTGAACGTCTTGAGCGAGCCGTCGGTCAACGGATTCGTCCCGTAACCGACCTTCTGCAGGTTCGGACCGGTGAATGCGTCAGTGTTGACGATGAGCGCGCCGCCGGCCGGCAGGTCCCCGATGTTGGCCTTGAGGGCCGCCGGGTTCATCGCCACGAGCACGTCCGGCTCGTCGCCCGGCGTGTGGATCTCCGAGCTCGAGAAACTGATCTGGAAGCCCGACACGCCCGGCAGCGAGCCGGCCGGCGCCCGGATCTCGGCCGGGAAGTCGGGCAGGGTACTGATGTCGTTGCCGAACACTGCGGCGGTCCGGGTGAACTGGGTGCCGGTCAGCTGCATCCCGTCGCCCGAGTCCCCGGCGAACCGGATGGTGACCCGCTCGAGCTCCTGGGTCGGGAGGTCGCGTTCCTTGGTCGGGGTCGTCACGCGCCCTCGGTCTCCTTCATCCGCTGGTGAGGTCGGGGCGGAAGGTTGAGCAACTCCTCGGGGAACGCCTCGGCCAGGTACTTGAGCAGATCCTGTTGACGGACGATCCCGACGACCCGGCCGTCATGGTCGACCAGCGGGACGTTCCGGAACCGGCCGTCGGCGAACAGGGCGATCGCCTCGTGGACGGTCTGCTCGAGGCGCAGAGTCCGAGGCTTCCGGTTCATCAGGGTCTCGACTGGCGCACCCAGGTCGATCTCGCCGCCGACGATGACCTTGAAGATGTCGCGCTCGGTCAGGACGCCGCGGAGGACCCCGTCGGGGTCCGTCACCACGACCGAGTCGCCGATCCCGGAGCCCTCGACCAGGCGGAGGCACTGGCCGAGCGAGGTGCCCTCGAACACGGTCAACGGATCGAGTCGATTGACGACCCGGAGCGTCTCGCGAGCGAGGGAGGGGACACGCGCGGAGACCGCGCGCTCGGTGAGCTCAGCCACGTCCCGAAGTGTAGTCCGTCCGGGCGGAGGCGAGGTCTGGTGGCCGGCCGAGTCGGAGGCGGACGGCCCTGCTAGGCTCGGCCCGTGGATCGCCAGCGGCTCGTCGGGGTCGTGCTCGTGCTCGTCTCGGCGGCCTCGTTCGGCTCGGGCGCCCTGTTCGCCAAGCCCGTCTACGGCGCCGGGGTCGATTGGCTGACCCTGCTGTCATGGCGTTTCCTCATCGGCGCCAGCCTCGCCTGGGCCTGGCTGCTCATCTCGCCCGAGCGCCGGGCCGGCCTCTGGCGCCTGTCACGCCGACGGGTCGCGATCGCGTTCGGGCTGGGGCTGATCTACCTGGGCAACTCGAGCACCTACTACGCCGCGTTGGAGACGGTCTCGGCGTCACTCGCCGCGGTCGTCGTCTACATCTACCCGGCGGTGGTCGCGGCGCTCTCGATCCGGGTCGGCCACCGCCTCGTCGGACGGCGGCCATGGATCGCCCTGGCCATGACCCTCAGCGGTGTGGCCTTGGCCCTCGGCGGGATCCCGGCCGGACAGGTCCCGCCGTTGCTCGGGCTGGTCGAGATCGTCGCGTCGCCGTTGATCTACTCGGTCTGGATCGTCCTGTCCGCCCGCTTCGCCGGCGAGCGGACCGACCGGGTCGCGATCGAGGCCGACGATGGCGCCTCTCCGGCCGTGGCCACCGCGCTGATGATGACCTCGACGGGCATCGGCCTGTGGACGCTGGCGCTCGTGTTCGGGCGGCCGGTCCTGCCGGCCCAGATCCCCAGCGCGGCCTGGCCCGGGATCCTCGCCATCGGCTTCGTGTGCACGTTCCTGGCGATCCAGACGTTCTATGCAGGGACGCGGCGCGTCGGAGCGGCCCAGGCCTCGCTGATCTCGACCTTCGAGCCGGTCTGGACGATCGCGCTCGCCTCGCTCCTCTTCGGCGAGTCGCTCGGACCCATCCAGCTGGTCGGCGGCGCGCTGGTGATCGCCGGCGTCCTGCTGGCCCAGACGGCCGGCGGTCCCGAGTCGCGCGGCATGACCCTGCGCGTCGCCGACGAGTAGGCCCGCGCCGGCCGAGACCTATCATCGTCGGCATGGCCCACCCGCTCTGGCCGTTGTACGACCTCAACCTGCGGACCGACCGGCTCGATCTGCATCTGCCGGACGAGGATGAGATCGCCCAGCTGTGCGCTGTCGCGAAGGCGGGCATCCATCCGGCCGACGAGATGCCGTTCGCATTCCCCTGGACGCGCAAGCCGAGTCCGCGCTTCGAGCGCGAGTTCTACCAGTTCTTCCTGAAGTCTCGAGCCGACTGGAGGCCCGACAAGTGGAGCCTCAACCTGGGCGTCTTCAGGGACGGGCAGCCGATCGGCATCCAGGAGCTCAGCGCGACCGACTTTCCGTCGCTCCGTCTCGTCCAGACCGGGTCGTGGCTCGGAGAAGCGTCCCAGGGCCACGGGTTCGGCAAGGAGATGCGCGGCGCCGTTCTGGCACTGGCCTTCGACGGCCTTGGCGCGGAGGTGGCCGAGACCGACGCGTTCCTCGACAACCCGGCCTCGGCCGGCGTCAGCCGGTCTCTCGGCTATGCCTCGAATGGGATCGGCCGCCTCGCGCCCGACGGCGTCCCGCGAGAAACCGAGCTGTTCCGGATGACCCGCGACATGTGGTGCGGGCGGCCCCGGCCGCCGGTCTCGATCGAGGGTCTGGAGGCCGGCCTGGACCTGTTCGGGGTCAGGCCCCGGGGATGACCGGCGGTGGCTCGTCCGCGCCGACGACCGTGCCTCCGGCAGAGCCGGTGTCGGCCCGACGGTCGAGCTCGCGCTGCATCCCGGCCAGCGCCCGCTTGCCGATCGAATCGAAGGCGCGGCCGAGGAACGGCTCAGCCAGGCGAAGGATCCCGCGAAGGCGCAGGTCGGCCTCGTAGGTGACTCGGCTGCCACCCGTCGGAGTCGGCGCGAAGTCGATCGAGTCGACCGCCTCGATCCGCGACCCGGAGCCGTGAAGGACCACCCGCCGCGGGGCGTCGAACTCGGTGACGGCGTACAGCATCGGCAGCGTCCGCCCGTTGAACGTGACCTGGAGCTGGTAGCGGGCGCCGGCCGTGACCGGTCCGTCGTCGATCCTGGTCGAGGACGCCACCCCGGGATCCCACTCCTGGGAGTTGGCGAAGTCCGCCACATAGGCGAACGCACGATCGATCGCCAGCGGCGTCTCGATCACCTCACGCAATACCGTCATCAGCTTCCTCCGATCGGGTCCATCATGGGCTGCACACCAACGGTTCGCATCGGAGACCGATCCGGACGGGTGGGCTCGCCCGAAGGAGTGGCGTGATGGATCCGCGCGCGATCGCCGATGACGTCCTGGAGATGCTCGTATTCCCGAGCTTCAGCCGGGTGGGCTACGACCTGCGCCGGCGGATGTTCGACTGGGAGCGACTTGATCGGATCTCGCTAGCCGGTCGGACCGTGCTGGTGACGGGTCCGACCTCCGGGCTCGGCCGGGCTGCGGTCAGTCAGCTGGCATCGATGGGAGCGCGGGTCCTGTTGGTGGGTCGAGACGCCGAGAAGCTCGAGCGGACCATGACCGAGCTGATCGCCTGGTCCGGCAACCACCAGGTCGGGACGTACGTCGCCGATCTTGGCTCACTGGCATCGGTGCGGGCGGCGGCCGACACGATCCTCGACCGCGAGGACAGACTCGATGTCCTCATCGACAACGCCGGGGCGCTATACCCGGATCGCCGTCTGTCGGTGGACGGCATGGAGCTGAGCTTCGCCACGATGGTCGTCGGGCCGTTCGTCCTGACCGCCCGCCTCCTGCCCCTCCTGCGGGCCGGCGGACGCCTCGCCGCCCCGAGCCGGATCGTGGCCGTGACCAGCGGCGGACAGTACACCCAGCGGCTCCACCTCGACGACCTCCAGTACACCCAGGGCGAGTACAACGGCCCGTTCGCATACGCCAGGGCGAAGCGCGCCCAGGTCGCCCTCATGCGCGAGTGGGCGCGCCGGCTCCGCCCCGCCGGCGTGGTCGCCAATGCGATGCACCCAGGCTGGGCGGATACGCCCGGGTTCGCCGATAGCCTGCCGGCCTTCCGCGATGCCCTCGGCCCGTACGCCCGGACCGCCGAGGAGGGGGTCGACTCGATGATCTGGCTGGCCGCAGCCGAGGATGCCGGTCGGACGACCGGTCGGCTATTCCTCGACCGACGGCCCCGGCCGTTCGACCGGATCCCGCAGACGCGCGTCTCCGCCGAAGCCCGCCGAGAGCTGTGGACTCGTGTGGCCGCGCTCGCCGAAGAGACACTCGCCCCGGACTGATCGTTCAGCACCGGTCCGGCCCACATCCAGGGTGACACCGGACCGACACTGATCCGGCCGACGGAGGGGACGGGGGCGAGGCGCCGGTCGATGGGCAACCAACCCCGCATCCGAGCAGGTAGCCTCGGCGCACGGACCTTCGCCAGGGCACCGTCGGAACGCCCGGCTGGGCCGGCCACGGCACGGGCACCCGCCGAACGCGACCGCGACTGCCCCCCAGGAACGCGCCCGTTTCGAACCCTAATCCGGGAACGCCTCGGGACCGCGCTCGGCGAGCGCTTCGGCCTCGCCGGGCGCGTCGTCGGCCGGCAACCATGAGAACGGATAGCGCGGGTCGTCGAGGCCGGCGGCCTGCTTGGTGATCCGGAGCGGCCGGAACGTGTCGACCATGACCGCCAGCTCCTCGGTCGCCTCCTTGCCGATCGATGCCTCGACCGTGCCCGGATGCGGGCCGTGCGGGATGCCCGCCGGGTGGAGGGTGAAGCTCGAGATGCCGACCCCGCGCCGGCTCATGAAGTTGCCGGCAACGTAGTAGATGACCTCATCGCTGTTGATGTTCGAGTGGTTGTACGGAGCCGGGATGGCCAGCGGGTGGTAGTCGAACTTGCGCGGCACGAACGAGCAGACGACGAAGTTGTGGGCCTGGAACGTCTGGTGGACCGGCGGCGGCTGGTGGACCCGACCGGTGATCGGCTCGAAGTCGCCGATATTGAAGATGTACGGCCACAGGTAGCCGTCCCAGCCGACCAGGTCGAACGGGTGGTTGGTGTAGTGATAGGCCGTCCGCCGTCCCCGGGCCTTGACATGCACCCGGAACTCGCCCTCATCCTTGCGTGGTGGGGCGGCCTTCGGGACGCGGATGTCGCGCTGCGAGTACGGACTGTGCTCCAGGAGCTGGCCGTAGTCGTTGCGGTAGCGCTTGGGCGGCTCGATCTCGCTCGGACACTCCAGCCAGAGGTGGCGCTGGGCGGAGCCCTCGTCGGGGGCCAGCCGCCAGGTGGTCCCGATCGGGATGACGATGTAGTCGCCCGGGCCGTAACGGAGCGGACCGAAGATGCTGTCGAACAGGCCGCTGCCTTCGTGGATGAACAGCATCTCGGCGGCTTCGCCATTCCGGTAGAAGAGGGTATCCGGCATCGGATCGGCCGGCCGGACCACGCCGAAGATCACGTCCGCGTTGAAGAAGAGGGGGACTCGTCCCGTGATCGCATCGCCCTTGGTCGGCAGCGCGGCGGTGTCGATCAGGCGGTGCCGGTGGACGCCATCGTCGGCCTCCTCGAGGGCGACCGCCCCGAGCGGCTCGATCCGGTGGGTCCGCGTCGGCGGGACGACGTGATAGAGGAGCGAGCTGCGGCCGGCGAACCCCTCGACCCCGAACAGCTCCTCGGCGTAGAGCGAGCCGTCGCGCGCCCGATGCTGAGTGTGGCGCTTGTGCGGGATCCTGCCGCGCGAGACGTAGAACATCGGCGAGTCGTCCTCCGCTGACTACCGCCCAGTCTACGGGCGGAACGTCGCCGTGACGTCGAGCAGGACCCGAGCCTGGTCAGTCGGCTTCGGTCCGCCGTTCCATGAGGACCACGTCGCGCCAGCGCTCCGCGGCGTCGCGACCGAGCCGATGCTGGATGCCGATCCGGCGGAACCCCGCCCGCCGGTGGAGAGCGAGGCTCGCGGCGTTCTCGGGCAGGATCCCCACCATCAGCGTCCAGATGCCCGCCTCGTCGGCGGCTTCGACCGCGGCGGCGACCAGCGTCCGGCCGATGCCACGGCCCTGGGCATCCGGGGCGACGTAGACGCTGAGCCAGGCGACCCCGGCGTAGACATGGCGGCTTGAGAACGGCGACAGCGCCACCCAGCCGAGGACGCGATCGCCGTCGACCGCCACGAACCGTCCGTCCGCCCGGTGTCCGGCATTCCAGTCCTGCCAGTCCGGCACCTCCCGCTCGAGGGTGGCATCGCCGGACTTGATCCCGGCCTCGTAGATGGCCTGGACGGCCGGCCAGTGCCCGGGTCGCATCCGCTCGATCCGGGTCGCGCTCATCGATGGGTCCCGGTCGGACGCTCGACGATCGGCGTGCGCAGCTCGCCGAGCCGGGCGACCCGGGCGACGACCTCGTCGCCCGGCAGCAGGTATCGGCCGAGGGTATCGTCGCGGACCTCGAGCAGACAGCCCGTGCCGACCGTCCCGCTGCCGATGAGGTCGCCGGGGCGGAGCCGGACATCCGCCGACGCCCGCTCGATCATCTGGCCGAATGAGAAGTGCGCCGCGGACCAGGACCCTCGGGTGACGGCGACGGTCGGACCGTCGGCCGTTCGGATATCGACCGCCATCGCCAGGTCGGGGCCGGTCGCGCCGGGGGCGCGGGCGTCGGCCAGCTCATCGGGTGTCACCAGCCACGGGCCGATCGTGCTGGCGAAGTCCTTGCCCTTGGCCGGGCCGAGGCGGACCGTCGTCTCGTCGCGCTGGAGGTCGCGAGCGGACCAGTCGTTGAGGATCGTGTACCCGCCGATCGCCTCCTCGGCACGCTCCGCCGGGAGGTCAACGGCCGGAGTGTCGATCAGTGCGCAGACCTCCAACTCGAAGTCGAGCTCGAGGCTGCCGCCGGGGGCCCAGACCGGATCACCCGGGCCGCGGATCTCCGAGACGTTGCTGAAGTAGAAGATCGGCAGGCGATACCAGGCCTCCGGCACCTCGCCGCCGCGGCGCCCCCACATCGTCGCGACGTGGCGCTCGAACGCGTAGAAGTCGCGCAGGCTGGTCGGATGCAGGATCGGCGGCCCGAACGCGAGGTCGGCCAGGTCCAGGATCGCCTCGTCATCCTCATCGGACGGCACGAAGTCGTCGAGCAGCTCGCCGAGCGCGGCGACGCGCAGTCCGCTTGCGAGGTGCACATCGAGGGTCAGGATCGGGTGCCGGAAGACCGGCCCGTTGTGGGGTCGACGAGGATCGCTCTCGACCAGGCGCCGGCGGGCGACCTCGAGATCGAGCCACTCGGTCGCCCCGTCGTCGAACGCGGCCGCCAGCCGGAAGGGCGTGCCGGCTGGAGCGTTCTGTTCGCGTACATGGGCGACCTTCATGGCGCCAGTCTAGCCAGCCCGTCGGGCGGATCCCCGGGGCGGCTGGTCGACCTGTTGACTCAGCCCGGCCGACGGGCTGTCTGCTAGAGGTTCCCGCGCTTGGCCTGTTCGCGCTCGATGGCTTCGAACAGCGCCTTGAAGTTGCCGACGCCGAAGCCGCGCGAGCCGTGTCGCTCGATGATCTCGAAGAAGAACGTCGGACGATCCTGGACCGGACGGGTGAAGATCTGGAGGAGGTAGCCCTCCTCGTCGCGATCGGCCTCGATCCCGAGCTCCTCGAGCGTGTCGATCGGAACGCCGACGTCGCCGACGCGCTCGGCCAGACCGGCGTAGTACTCGTGCGGAAGGCCGAGGAACTCGACGCCGTTGTCGCGCAACCGCCCGACGGTCCCGACGATGTCCTCGGTCCGCAGCGCGATGTGCTGACAACCCGGCGAGCGGTACCAGTCGAGGTACTCCTGGATCTGGCTCTTCTTCTTCCCGGTCGCCGGCTCGTTGATCGGGAACTTGATCCGGCCGTTGCCGTTGGTCATGACCTTGCTCATCAAGGCCGAGTAGTCGGTGTGGATGACCTTGTCGTCGTAGTGGATGAGCTGGCTGAAGCCCAGCACGTCCCGATAGAAGGCGACCGAGTCATCCATCTCGCCGAGGCCGACGTTGCCGACGCAGTGGTCGACCTCGAGGAGCGACAGTCCGCCGGTCGCCGCCGCAGGCACCTTGACCCGGCGGTACCCGGGCGCGAAGACGCCGTGGTAGGCGCTCCGATCGACGAACGAGTGGAGCGTCTCGCCGTAGGTCCGGATGGAGGCTCTGCGGAGGACGCCGTCTTCCCCACCGGCGATCTCGGTCGGCGGCAGGGCCGAGATGGCGCCCCGCTCGGTCGTCGCCCGCCAGGCGGCCTCGGCATCGTCGACCGCGAAGGCGATGTCGTGGACGCCGTCGCCGTGCGCTCGGACGTGCTCGGCGATCTCCCCGTCCGGCGTGAGCGGCGCGGTGAACACGAACCGGATGCCGTTCTGGACCATCACGTACGACGCCCGGTCGCGGACCTTGGTCTCGAGCCCGCTGAAGGCGACCGGCGAGAAGCCCCACAACGCGCGGTAGTAGGCCGCGGCCTGGCGGGCGTTGCCGACCCAGAACTCGACATGGTCGATGCCCTCGAGCGGCAGGAAGTCGCCTGCCTTTGCGTAGGCATCGCGGTCGATCCGCGCCCCAGCCTGGTTCGCCGCCCCGCGCGCGGCGGAACGGGCGGCCGTATCGGTCATCGCACCATCCTCCTGGCGACCGTTCGGGACTGTGGCGGTCCAGTATGAGGACCGTCGAGGGTGTCGTCGACGTACCGCTTCGAAGCCTTCGCATGGATGCCCGCGTGCGACACTGACCGCGATGGATCCGACCACCACGACCGGCCCGATGACGGAGCGCCTGCGCGCGGCCGCCGTGGCCTTCGCCGGCTTCCGGCCGGCGATCGAGGCCGGCCGCCCATGGCCACTCCACATCGTCGAGCACGACGCCGGACCGGAGTCCGAGTGGGGCGCGACCGAGGTCCTCGCCCACGTCGCCGAGATGCTCCCGTTCTGGCTCGGTGAGATCGCGCGCATCCTCGATGGCACCCCGGAGCCCGTCCCGTTCGGCCGAACCGCCACCGACCGGGTCCGCGTCCTGACCATCGAGCGCGACCGGACCCTCCCGCCGGCCGAGCTGCTCGACCGGATCGAGGCCGGCGTCGAACGCTACGCCCGCCGCCTCGATCAGCTCAGCGTGGCCGACCTCGCGCGGCGCGGACTGCATCCGACGCTCGGTGAGCTGTCCGTGGCGGACGTCCTCGAGCGGTTCGTGGTGAGCCACGCCGAAGGTCACGTCGGGCAGCTGGCCGACACGCTCGGATCGAACGCCGCCGACCGCCCTGGGGCCAGCGCGGGCGAGGCGTAGACTCGCGACCATCGTGAGCATCCCGGATCTCGGCTCAGGGCCCATCGAGGTCGCGCTTCGGACGGCGATCGTCTACCTGTTCCTGGTCGTCATCCTCCGGCTCGCCGGGCGGCGCGAAGTCGGCCAGATGTCGATCCTCGACCTCGTCGTCATCCTGATCATCTCCAACGGCGTCCAGAACGCGATGGTCGGCCAGAACACGACGCTGGCGGGCGGCCTCATCTCGGCAACGACCCTGATCATCCTCGACCGACTCCTGAATACGGTGATCCGGCGGAACGCGACCCTCGCCCGGGTGCTCGAGGGCGAGCCGGTCCTCCTGATCAGCGGCGGACGGATCCTGCCGTCGGCGCTTGGACGAGCCTCGATCGACCGGGAAGAGCTGGACGCGGCACTGAGGGCGCATGGCGTTGCGACCGTCCACGACGTCAGCCTGGCCATCCTGGAGACCGACGGCTCGATCTCGGTGATCCCCCGCGAACCAGCTCGCTGACGCGCCCGGCACCGAGTTCCGGCGGCTACCCTCGGTCGCGCGGCGGCGGCGCCCCGGTCGCCGGGACGTGCTTGTGAAGGAAGGTCAGGACCCGGTTCCAGGCGTCGCGTCGGTTCTCTCGGCGGGACCAGCCGTGAGCCTCGTCGTCGTACCAGTGGACCTCGTGGAACTTATCCTCGATCACGAGCGCCTCGACCATCCGCTCGGTCATGAGCGGGACCACGCGCTTATCCTTCCGGCCGTGGAGGAGGAGGAGCGGCGCCTCGATCCGCTCGGCGCCGTAGACCGGTGAACCCCGTCGGTAGTCGGCGGCGCGGGTCGGATCGGCCGGGTCGCCCATCATCCGGTGGATATCGAGGCGACCCACCCGGTCGCCGTGGCGGTAGCTCTCGACGATCTCGGAGTCGCCGTACATGTCCACGCCGGCCTGCCACAGGCCGGGCTCCGCGGTGAGGGCCGCCAGCACCAGGTAGCCGCCGTACGACCCGCCATAGGCGATCGAGCGTCCATCCGACCAGGGTTGGCCGGCAGCCCACCTGGCTGCGTCGATCCCGTCGTGGACGTCCGCATGACCCCATTCGCCGACGTTGCCCAAGCGGAAGGTTCGGCCGTAGCCGGTCGACCCGCGGAAGTCGACGTCGAGCACGGCGAATCCTTCGTGAACCAGGATCTGCTTGAACGGCAGCCACGCGCGGTAGCTCTGCGAGGTCGGGCCGCCATGCAGGTTGACGACCGTCGGCACCCGGAGTCCGCCGCGTTTGCCGGTGGCTCCCGCTGGCCGGAACAGGTTGCATTCGATCCGGAGCCCGTCCCGCGCGGTGAACACGATCCGCTCGGCCTCGACGAAGCGCGCGGCGCGCAGCACGACCGGGAGCGAATCGGTCATCCGGCGCGGGCGCGATCCCTCGGGCGCGACACCGGGGACCGGCAGGAGCCACAGATCCTGGGGTCGTTGTTCGCTGTCCCCCAGCGCGGCGACCCAGGCGCCGTCCGAGGTCCAGTCGATGGCCAGCCAGCGCCCCGGCCACGGATCGATGACGGTGGTGGCGCCCGCGACGACAGTCGGTCGCGGCTTCTTCGGCGGTCGGCCTCGTGGCCGCTTCGGCGGACCGCTGCCGGAGGTCGGGGCGACGATGAGATCGACCGTCCCGTCGTGGATCTCAGAGTGGACGAACCGGGTTCCGTCAGGCGATGCGATCGGGCTGAACCCGAACGAGCTGCCAGGGTCGCCATGCTCACGGCCGGTCGTGGTCAGGATGGTCCGGTGGCGCAGGCTCGGATCGAGACGGACGACCTGGAACCAGCCGTCGGCATCGGAGACGAAGAGAAGCGATCCGTCCGGCATCCAGCTCGGCGCGTATTCCCAGGCGTCCCCGGCCGGGACTCGTTGCTCCGCGCCACCGTCGACGTCGACCACGGACACCGCGGACCACCAGCGGTGGTCCTCGCGCTGAGCGGCAAGCGCGATCCTGGTCCCGTCTGGCGACCAGCAGAACTCGTCGACATCGAGACCCGAGGCGGTAAGGGCGACCGGCTCGGCGGGCTTTGGGTTCGTCGCCGGCCGACCGCGGCGCGGGACCGGCGCGTCGATCAGCCAGACCTGCGACCAGCCACGACGGCGCGAGACGAACGCGAGACGATGGCCGTCGGGCGACCAGCGCGGCCGCGTGTTGCCGGCCGGATGCTCGGTCACCCGGACCTGGCGGGACCCGTCGGTGTCGACGATCCAGATGGCATCGTCTCGAACGAAGGCGAGCCGCCGTCCGTCCGGCGACCATTGCGGATCGGACACGTCCAGCTCGGAGGCCGTCACCTGCACCACGGCGCCGCCGCGCATCGACATCACGAACAGCTGGCGGGCGCCGCCGGCCTCGTTCGTGTAGGCCACGGACCGGTCGCGTGGGTCGAGCCGGAACTCACGCGGCGGCTCGAATGCGATCAACCGCTCAACGGTCATCGGGTCGCCCGGCGCCGAGCGGGGCTCCGCCGTCGGCCGCGGCGCTACGTCCGTCATCCGGCGTTCCCGGTTCGCCCGGTCCGGAGACGATCGACCCACGGCTCGATGATCGCGAGGTGTTCGAGCTGATGGCCGTGGAGCGCCATGAAGACCCACGACCACGCGTCGTCGGTGCGGATCGCGTCCTCCCCCAGTCGATGGGCGTTGGCCAGGAGTCGGTCGTGCCCGGTCGCCAGGCGTGACCGGACCTCGGCGGGGTCGAAGGCTGCCCATTCGTCGCGCAGGCGCTCGTTGAAGACGTCGAAGTCACCGCCGGCGAAGTCGCTGTCCGTCGGCCATGCGCCCGATGCGAGGGCGGTCGCGACGTAGTCGACGGCCAGGTCCTGCCAGCCAGCGAGGTGCGCGACGTGGTCCAGCAGCGACCAGTCGGGTCCACCCGCATCCGATGGCGCGGCGCCCGGCAGCCGCCAGGCAGCGTCGTCGAGGCCGGTCCAGCTCGCCTGCAGTCGAGCCCAGAGCACCGCTTCGTCGGCCCACAAGTCGCGCTCCGGAGCGCGCAGGTCCACGGTCTGGACGTCGGCCAGGGGCGCTCGACCCAGGTCGACGGCTGCGGTCAGGTCCATCCGACCATCCTCTCAGAGGCCGGCCCGGCAGGCACGATCATCGTCGGCTGGATGAGCCAGGTTCGGCCGATGCGCTCGCCTCGAGCTGGTCGCCAAGCTCGACGGTTCGTCGGTAGGCCGCCCAGACCGCCTCCGACAGGACCGTCCGCAGCCGCCCGGACTCGAGCTCGTGGAGTGCGGCCGCGCTCGTCCCACCGGGCGACGTGACCATGTTCCGGAGCACGGCCGGATGGTCGCCCGACTGCTTGGCGAAGTAAGTGCTGCCTTCGAGCGTCTCGACGACCAGGTCGTGGGCCACGTGACGCGGGAAGCCGAGATGGACCGCGGCGTCGATCAGGGCCTCCATGACCAGGAAGACGTAGGTCGGGCCGGTCCCGGAAACGGCCGTGGCCATCGCCACGAACTTCTCGTCGTCGACCTCGAGCTCGATCCCGAGGGCGCCCAGCAGTGCGCTCGCCTGGGCTCGCTGGTCGGCAGTGGCCTCCGGAGTCGCGTACCAGACGGTCACACCGCGTCCGAGTCTGGCGGGGGTGTTGGGCATGCTCCGGACGATCCGTCGATGACCGAGGAAGCCCTCGAGGGCAGTCGTCGTCGCCCCGGCGATGACCGACAGCACGAGCTGGTCGTCGCGCAGGTGCGGTCGCAGCTCGGCCCCGACTCGCGCCAGCATCTGCGGCTTGATCGCCAGCAGGATGACATCCGCCCCGTCGACAGCTTCGGCGTTCGAGGTGACCGTGCGGATCCCGTACAGGCGGGCCAACTCCTCGCGTCGCTCGGCGCGCGGGTGGCTAGCGACGACCTGGCCAGGGGCGACGAGCTCGCCCCGAAGGAGCCCGGCGATCATCGCTTCGGCCATCACGCCGGATCCGACCGTCGCGATCGTCCGCTTCGACAGTGGGGACATGGCCACGAGTATACGTGGCGCCCCCGGGCTCCGAAGCCCTCCGGGTCGAGGCCCGATCCAGCGTCAGGCACGCATGCCCGCACGTTCGCCATGCGCCCACCACGACCGGAGCCCAGCCACGTTGCCGAGCGATAAGTCGGCCAGTCTTCGCTTCACGTAGCGGAGGCTTACTGCGGCGTCGGAGGCCCGCTTGTCTCAGGCCGCTCGCCCCGGGTATGCGCCTACGCAGTCGCGGTGCCGAGCACAAAGAAGCGGGGCGTGGCGAGGACATCGGCCGAGCCAAAGCCGGCCCGAGTCAGGGCCGCCGCATACCGCTCCGGATCGCGCTGGACCTTGACGACGCGGAACTCGCGGCCGTCCACCAGACGGCGCCGTTCGATCCCGACCGCGGCCTCGGCCTCCGGGGTCTCCGGCTGGTCGTCGGCCCCGGACCGTGGGTCGGCCACGGAGTCGACGAACACGAACCGACCGCCCGGCTTCAGCCAGCGGCGGACGAGCTGAAGGAAGTCGTCCAGGCGATCGTCCGGAACGTGGCTGAGCCAGAACCCGCAGAAGACCGCGTCGACCGTCCGGTCCGGCTCGGCCCACGCATCGCGAACATGGATATGGGCGCGCGATCGGTGCGCCAGGAGACGGTCCCGAGCTCGGTCGAGGGGCGGTTCCGCGGCATCGTAGATCGACAGCTCACCCTTCGAGGCCAGCAGCGGACTCCACCAACCGGTGCCGGCCGCGAGTTCCACGATCTCGCCGCTCAGCGGCAGGCCGTCGAGCCACAGGGTGGCCTGGTCGAGCTCGGCGCTCCACACGGCGTCGTCGATGGGGCCATGGGAGTATCGGCCGCGACGCAGGTACCAGTCGTCGTACTCGCCGGCGCGAGCGGCGTAGTAGGCGACCATCTCGGCGGATATGTCGGGGGCGACTGACGACGCCGAAGACGAGCCCGCAGCCGAAGCCGAGGCCGTCGAGGCCCGAGCCGACCCAGCCGCCGAAGCTGCCGCCGCAGCCATTGCGCGTGCCCGCTCCTCGAGCGCGGCTTTCAGGCGAAATCGCAGGAACCCATTGTCGCCCGCTCGTCCGACGCAATCGGGGCACAGCTGGGCGAACCCCTCGAGATCGTCGGGCGCACGGACCGTCCAGGGCGCTCCGCACCAGAGGCACTCGAACGTCGCTCGGAACGGCATCTCGATCGGCCCGTCGTCAGACGAGCGGCGTCCAGCTGCCGAGCGGCGAGGTCTCCACGAAGCCGTCAGGGTCGAAGATCTCGGCCAACAGCCCGATCCCGTCGATGACCCTCGGTCCTGGCCTCGAGAAATAGGCCGAACCGTCGACCGCGAACACCTGCCCCCGTCGGACGGCCTCGAGCTCGGGCCAGAAGCTCGGCTTGGGCGTCCGTTCCCATTCGGCGACGGTCTCGGCCAGATGGAAGCCGCACGGCATCAGGATGACCGACTCAGGATCGACCTCTCGGACCGCGTCCCAGGTGGTCGGTTTCGACTTCTCGCCCTCGCTCCCGAGTAGATCCCAGCCACCAGCCCGACGGACCTGCTCCGGCACCCAGTGGCCCACTGCGAACGGCGGGTCGAGCCACTCGAGGCAGACGACCCGGACCGGCGGCTGGCCGCCCTCGCGACGTCGAGCCTGGCGCGTCTCCAGTCTCTTCAGACGCTCGCGCAGGTCAGCCACCACGTCGACCGCGGCATCCTCGGCCTCAGTCATCGCACCGACCGTCGAGATCGAGTTGAGGATGCCCTCGATCGACGTCGGCTCAAGCGCTACGACCCGGATCTCGGCGTCGATCGTCCGAGCGACCTCGTTGACCTCCCGATAGCCGACCGCGCAGACCGCGCACAGCTCCTGGGTGAGGATCAGGTCCGGCTCGGCTGCCGCCAGCGCCGCCTCGTCCAGCTCATACAGGGACGAGCCGCCGTGGACGGCTTCGCCGACCAGCCGGTCGATCTCACGCGACGACAGGGCGGCCAGGTCGTTGATGCTCCGGGTGACGATCGGGATGTCGGTCGCCTCGGGCGGCCAGTCGCACTGGTGGGTCACGCCGACCAGCTCATCGCCGAGTCCGAGGGCGAACACGATCTCGGTCGCGGAGGGCAGGAGCGAGACGATCCGCATGCCGGTGCGGGCCGGTTCGACGCAGGGCCGAGACGACGCAGGACCCGCCCAGGTCAGGCCGGCTTGAGCCGGTCGACCTCCGCGCGAGCGCCGGCGCGATCGGTGTACCAGATCGCGTCGACCTGGGTGTAGCTCGCCCACTCGACGGGGACGGATTCCTCGGGGAAGATGGCGTTCACCGGACACTCGGGCTCGCAGGCACCGCAGTCGATGCACTCATTGGGGTCGATGAACAGCTTCCGGTCCGCGCCTTCCTCGTAGTGGATGCAGTCGACCGGGCAGACCGACACGCACGACAGGTCCAGCACGTCGACGCACGGCTCGGCGATCACATAGGTCATTCCGGTTGCTCTCCCTGGCGCATCGTCTCGAACGGTCCTCGCGACGCGAGTCAGCAGGACGTCGAAGAGCGTATCACCGAGCCGCCCTCAGCCGCCGGGCGCGACGAACCGTACGAGCACCTGCATGCCCTTGGCCCAGTGCCCCGGGATGTGGCAGCCGACCACCAGCGGGTCGGCCGAGGTCGGAACCGACCAGACCGCGTCGACCCGCTCGCCGGAGCGCACGACCAGCCGAAGGCCCTGGACGCCCGGTGGCACGCTGACGAGCGGTGTCGGGCCGGGTGGAGCGCCGACGGTCGCGGCCTCGGCCGTCTCCCAGGCGTCCTGCACGGCGGCATCGCCGATGACGACCTCGTGGACCTCGAGGCCGGCGTTGATGACGTGGAGGAGCACCGTCTCGCCCGGGACCAGGTCGACCGGCGCAGGGTCGAACCGGTACTCGCGGGCGATGATGTTGACCTCACGGGGCGCCGTCGCGGAACCCGGCATGATCGGCGGAGTCTGCGCCGGTCGGGCGCTCCCACAGGCCGCGACGATCGCCGCCAGGACCACCAGGAGGAACGGCCAGCGGAGCCAGTCGAGGGTGCGCATCGGAGCGGAGTCTAGGTGCTTCGCCAGCCCTTGACATCGGTGCGTCGGACGCGCCACAGTGCCGAGACTCGCGCGCTCAGACGAACCCTCGTCGACCCTGTCGCTGCGTGCCCCGCCGAACTCAGACCGCGGACCACCGAGGAGATGCTTGACGGTCCCGATGATCTCCGATGACACCGAGTCCGGTCGGACGGTCGCTCGCCCGGCGACGTCGGCTGTACGTCTGGACGGCGTGCGCAAGCGCTACGGCGAGGTTGAGGCCGTGGCTGGGATCGACCTGGACATCGCCGACGGCGAGTTCTTCTCGATGCTCGGGCCGTCCGGTTCGGGCAAGACGACGACCCTCCGGATGATCGCCGGCTTCGAGCTGCCGACCGAGTGTCGAGTGCTGCTCCACGGCGAGGATGTCAGCAGCCGGGCTCCCTTCGAGCGCGACGTCAACACCGTCTTTCAGGACTACGCCCTGTTCCCGCACATGACCGTCGGCGACAACGTCGGTTACGGCCTGATGATCCGGAAGGTACCCAGGGCGGACCGCGGCCGACAGGTGGCAGACGCGCTCAGGATGGTCCGCCTCGAAGGCTACGAGGGGCGCAAGCCCGGCCAGCTGTCGGGCGGCCAGCGCCAACGGGTGGCGCTCGCTCGCGCCCTGGTCAACCGACCGCGGGTCCTGCTCCTCGACGAGCCGCTCGGTGCGCTCGACCTCAAGCTCCGCGAGGAGATGCAGATCGAGCTCAAGGCCATCCAGCACCAGGTCGGGATCACGTTCATCTATGTGACCCATGATCAGGAAGAGGCGCTCACGATGAGTGACCGGATCGCGGTCTTCAACCGCGGCCTGATCGAGCAGGTCGGGTCGCCGGCCGAGGTCTACGAGCGGCCGCGGACGGCCTTCGTGGCCGGCTTCGTCGGAACCTCGAACCTGCTCCGCGGCGAGGTCGCCGAGCGGATCGTCGGACGCCCCGGCACGTTCACCGTTCGACCGGAGAAGATCCGGCTGGCCGAGCCGGGGGACGCGGTGGCCGACGACGAGGCATCGGCCACCGGAACGGTCCGGGACGTCGTCTACCTCGGCCCGGACACCCGCTACATCGTGGCCCTGGACGCCGGCAGCGAGCTGGTGGTTACCGCGCAAAACCAGTCGGTCTCGTCGATGGAGGCGCTCGCCGCACAGGGGAGGGCGGTTCGCCTGATCTGGAGGCGGCAACACAATCTGCCGGTCGGTGACTGACCGGAACGGAGGAGGAGGACAGATACCATGTCCCAGCGCAAGGGACTGATCTCGGCAGCGATCGTGGCCATCCTGGCTGCGGCCTGTTCATCGACATCGGCGTCGCCGGCCGCGAGCAACGGCCCGGCCAGCCAGGCCCCGGCAAGCCAGGCGGTGGCCAGCGAGCCACCCGCCAGCGCACCGGCCAGCGAGACCCCGGTCGCGACCATCGGCCCGGGCGAAGGCGAGCTGAATCTGGTCGCCTGGGCGGGCTATGTCGAGGACGGCTCGAACGTCAAGGAATACGACTGGGTTCACCCATTCATCGCAGCCAACCCCGACTGCTCCAAGGTCACGGTCAAGACCGCCGACACCTCGGATGACATGTACACGCTGATGGCCCAGGGCCACGGGACCTACGACGGCGTGTCCGCGTCCGGCGACGCATCGAATCGGCTGATCGACCGGGCTGAGGTCGCGCCGATCGATCCGGCCGTGATCCCTGATTTCAAGGACCTGACCCCATTCCTCCAGAGCCCCGCCAACAACACCGTCAACGGCTTCCACTACGGCGTGTCGCACGGCTGGGGCGGCAACACCCTGATGTACCGAACGGACAAGTTCCCGACCCCTCCGACCAGCTGGGACGCCGTGTTCGATCCGGCCAAGATGAGCGCCTACAAGGGCAAGGTCACCGCCTACAACGGCACGATCTACATCGCCGACGCAGCGCTATACCTCAAGACCCACAAGCCGGAGCTCGGGATCACCGATCCCTACGAGCTGACCCAGGAGCAATTCGACGCCGCGATCGCCCTGCTCAAGGAGCAGCGTCCATTCGTCGGCAAGTATTGGATCTCGTACGCGGACGAGGATGCCAACTTCGAGAGCGGCGCTTCGACGATCGGCACGACCTGGCAGTACCAGACCAACGCCCTGAAAGGCGAGAACCCGCCGATCCCGGTCGAGGCGATCGTCCCGACCGAAGGGATGACCGGCTGGTCCGATACCTGGATGCTGTCGCGCTACGCCAAGCATCCGAACTGCATGCTGAAGTGGATGGCCTGGATGGTCACTCCCGAGACCCAGGCCCAGGTGGCCGAGAACTTCGGGGAGGCGCCGGCCAATCCGAAGGCGTGCGCCATCCTGAACACGAGCACGAAGCCGTACGCGATCCCGAACTTCTGCGACGCCTATCACGTCACGGACGAGGCGTTCTACAACGCCATCGCCTTCTGGAAGACGCCGGTCCGGGACTGCGGCGACGCCCGCGGCAACACGTGCGTCCCGTACGATCAGTGGCTGGCTGCCTACACCGACGTGAAGGGCTGATCCGGCCGATCAGCGAAACGGCGACTCGGGGCCGGGCGATCCGCGTGGATCCCCGGCCCGGGTCGGCCCGGTTCAGAGTCCGATCGAGCCTGACATGACGACCCCGGAGCTCGCCCGTCCGCGCGGCAACCGCCGGATCTTCGGCTGGCTGCACCGCCACCCCCGGGTCAAGCTCGGGGCACTCCTGGTCGTTCCGGCTGGCTGGTTCGGGGTGATCTACTTCGGGTCGTTGGCACTCCTGTTCGCGTACGCCTTCTGGTCGCTCGACCCGCAAACCGGCGAGGTGGTCAAGCAGTTCACCCTGGCCAACTTCCAACGTATCCTGGAGAAGCCGGTTTACGGCACGATCGTGATCCGGACGGTGGCGGTGGCCGCGATCGTGACCGTGGTCGACGCCCTGATCGCCTTCCCGATCGCCTACTACATGGCCCGCGTCGCCTCCCCGCGCCGGCGCGCGCTGCTGTTCATGTCGATCCTGCTCCCGCTCTGGGCGAGTTACCTGGTCAAGACTTACGCCTGGCGGATCCTTCTCGCCCCGAACGGACCGTTCGACTGGGGCTTCAAGCTGTTCGGGTTCGACGGGTTCAGCGACATCTTCGGGATCTCGGACCTGTCGATGACCGTCGTGTTCATCTACATCTGGCTGCCGTATATGATCCTGCCGATCTACGCGGGCCTCGAGCGGATCCCGAACTCCTACCTGGAGGCTTCGGCTGACCTCGGGGCGAAGGGAGGACCGACGTTCCGGCGGGTCGTCCTGCCGTTGGCCATGCCGGCCCTGGTGGCCGGCTCGATCTTCACCTTCTCACTGACCCTCGGCGACTACATCATCCCGGCCCTCGTCTCGAACACCCAGTTCATCGGCAACGTGGTATTCGCCAGCCAGGGCGTGGCCGGCGACATCCCGTTCGCGGCCGCCTACTCGCTCGTCCCGGTCGGGATCATGGCGATCTATCTGCTCGTCGCCCGCCACTTCGGAGCCTTCGATGAGCTGTGAGGCTGGCCGGTGAGCCGGATCCTGCTCCGGGTTGCGACCGGCCTCACTCTGGGCTTCCTGTACCTGCCCCTGTTCGTGATCGGGCTGTACGCGTTCAACAACTCTCGCGCTCAGTCCTGGCCGATCCAGGAGTACAGCCTGAAGTGGTTCGGTGAGGCCGCGGCCAGCACCAGCGTGCGTGACGCCTTCGTGCTGTCCGTCACAGTCGGACTGGAGGCGACGTTGCTCGCGCTCCTGCTCGGATCCCTCGTCTCCCTGGCGGTCCACCGATTCCGCTTCTTCGGACGAGGGGCGCTATCGCTCGCCCTCGTCCTGCCGATCGCCCTTCCCGGGATCATCACCGGCATGGCGCTTAACGCGAGCTTCCATAACTTCGGCGTGCCGTTCGGGACGCTGACGATCATCGTCGGCCATGCGACGTTCTGCGTCGTGGTCGTCTACAACAACGTCATCGCCCGCCTGCGCCGATCGTCGAAGTCGATCGAGGAGGCGTCGATGGACCTCGGCGCCGACACCTGGCAGACCTTCCGCCACGTGACCTTCCCGGTCCTCCGGACGGCCATCGTCGCGGCGGCGCTGCTTGCGTTCGCCCTGTCGTTCGACGAGATCATCGTGACGACGTTCACGGCCGGAACGCAGGAGACGATCCCGATCTGGATCCTCAACCATCTGCGGCTGCCCAACCAACGACCGATCGTCAACGTGGTCGCCCTCGGCCTGATCCTCCTGTCAGTGATCCCGGTCTACTTCGCTCAGCGATTGAGCTCGGATACCAGCGGCGCGGCCGCGATCAACCGCTGACCACCGGCCTCGACCGCCGAGGAGCGGTGGACAGACGCATCCCAGCGCATCCCGGCAACCGCCGGAGCGTGGATCGCGACCAGGCAACCGACGGCGAGAGCGACCGTCGCGAGCGCACCGCCGATGACCGTGCGCCGAAGCTGCGGACCGTGCATGGGCCGACCTTCTCAGTGTGCCCCTGACGACCGGCCGTTCGGCGCTCGCCGAGGGATCCCAGGTCGGACGCACAGTCTGCCCGGCGCCGCTTAGCTGCGACTTACCTCAGCGATGTATCCCGGATCACATCGACGGGACGTACGCCGGGTCGAGGTACTTGCCCGGATCGTCGCGGAACTCGAGCAGGCAGCCACGCCCGCAGAACCAGTAGACGTCGCCGTCGTGGGCCAGCGACAGCTGGGAGGTGCTCGTATCGACCGCCATCCCGCACACCGGATCGGTCGCCATCTTCGATCGCTCGTCCATCGTCGATCATCCTCGGTCTGTGGCCGGCGGGCTGCACCGGTACTCCCAGGGAGTATATGACGGCCGACGGCCCCCGCTGCCCGGGCGTAGCATCATCGGATATGGACCCCGCCGCTGCGCTTGCCGCCCGGATCGCGCTCGATACCGAGCGGGCACGCCTCCGCGTCGAGCTCGATGCCGAAGTCGAGGCGCCGGGCCAGATGACCTACGGCTCGCAGGCCGCGGCAGCCAGCCAGGTCTTCGCTCAGCAACGCGATCTCGCGCTCCACGACAAGGCGGAGAAGGAGCTCGAGCTGGTCGACGCCGCCCTGGCCAGGCTCGACGCGGGGACGTTCGGGACGTGTCTCCGCTGCGGCAACGACATCGCACCGGGGCGACTCGAAGCCCTGCCCTGGGCGGCCTATTGCATCGCCTGTCAAAAGCTCGTGAACGACGGCCGATGAGCGAGGCCGTCGAGGGCCCACAGCGACTGGTCTCGATCGACGACATCCGGGCCGCCGCCCGAACGCTGGACGGGATCGCGCTGCGGACGCCGCTGGTCGCCTTCGGCCCGGCACCAGCGCGGCACTTCCTCAAGGCCGAATCGCTCCAGCCGATCGGCGCATTCAAGATCCGCGGCGCCTATGTCGCGGTCGCCAGCCTGTCGGCCGAGGCGCGGTCGCGCGGGGTGATCACCTATTCGAGCGGGAACCACGCCCAGGGCGTGGCTCGGGCGGCCCGGCTGCTCGGGGCACCGGCCATCGTCGTGATGCCGTCCGACGCGCCGGCCGTCAAGCGCCGGCGGGTCGAGGCGGATGGGGCCGAGGTCGTGGTCGTGGGGCCGGCCAGCGAGGAGCGCCGGCTCGTCGCCGAGCGGCTGGCCGTCGAGCACGGTCTGACGATCATCCCGCCGTACGACGACGACAGGATCATCGCCGGACAGGGCACCTGCGGCCTCGAGATCGTCGAGGATCTGCCCGAGGTGGGCGCCGTCCTGGTCCCGATCGGCGGTGGCGGACTGGCCAGTGGCGTGGCCGCGGCCGTGCGGACGCTGCGACCCGGCTGTCGGGTCATCGGTGTCGAGCCCGAGCTGGCAGCCGACGCCAAGGCCTCGCTCGAGGCCGGTCGGATCGTCGCGTGGTCGGCCGAGCAGGTCAGCCGGACGATCGCCGACGGGACCCGGACGCAGTCACTCGGGACACGCACCTTCGCCCACCTGCACGCGCTGCTCGATCGCGTGGTGACCGTGTCCGAGACCGAGATCGCCGCGGCCGTCCGGATCGCGGCCGAGGAAGCTCGCCTGGTCGTCGAGCCGTCGGGAGCGCTGACCGTCGCAGCGCTGCGCTTCCGGGCGAACGATACAGGCCTGACCGACGAGACCGGTCCGGTGGTGGCGATCGTCAGCGGCGGGAACGTCGACCCGGATCGCTATCGCGAGTTGCTGGCCAGCCCGATCCCCGGCTGAACCGGGCGCTCCGGATCGAGCCGCCTCGACCGATCCGCACAACCTCAGCTCTCGCCGCGCTCCCTGGCCAGGCGTTCAGCCAAGCGGGTCTCGCGCTCGCGGATGGCCGCCCGAGCCGAGTCCTCGCGGGCGTCGGATGCGGCCGTCTCACGTTCCTCGCGGCGCATCCAGCTGACGACGATCCCGAGGATCGCCACGAGGAAGACGAGGTCGCCGACGACCCACATCACGGCTCCGGCCATCTGCTGGTCGCCGAGCGGGCCCGCGCCCCAGGCCAGATCGAGCGTGGCGTAATGCGAGTAGAGCGGTGCAGCGGCGCTGATGATCGCCAACCCGAGGAAGGTGTTCTGGGGCATCTGCAGGAAGGTGTACACGATGCGGATCGGCTCGCTCATCCGCCATGGGCTCGGATCGAGGGCGACCACCGGCCACCAGAACAGGCACGCGCTGACGAGGTAGACCAGGTGCTCGATCTGGTGGACCGTGGGGTCCTCCAGCGAGCGTTCGAAGATCGGCGAGAAGTGGGTCCCCCACATGACCATCGCGAACAGGACCCAGGTGACCACGGGGAAGGTCACGATCCGGACCGGCACGGAGTGGAGGATCGGCAGGACGACCTGTCGTCGGGTCTTCGGGCGGACCGTCCGCAGGAGCAGGGTGATCGGCGCCCCGAGCGCGAGGAACGGAGCCGCGAACAGCATCAACAGGACATGCTGGACCATGTGCAGGCTGAACAGCGTCGTGTCGTAGCGCTCGATCGGCGACTGGAGGGCCACGAAGATCGTGGCCAGGCCGAGCAGCCAGAAGAACGTCCGTGCGCCAGGGACCCGATTGGTCGGATGGGCTCGGTCGACGTGACGGACCGCCCAGACGTAGCCGCCGGCCGTGATCGCCAGCGGGATGCCGATGGTCGGGTCGAACGACCAGGCCAGGAGGACGTCCGGCAGGACCGGGAGCGGACCGCTGCTGCCATGCGCGGCCACGGCGGACGGTGCCACCAGCCAACCGAGCCCGGAGGTGGCGACGAGTCCGGCGCGGACGGCCGAGCGGCCGGTCAGGGCGGGGATCACCACGCCATTCTGCCCCGGATCCGACCCCCCTGACCGCCGCCGGCCGGTCATCAGGGTCGGCGGCAGCCCGACCGGCACAGTGGACCGGCTGCCGCTATCATGACCGTCGTCTTGTCCTGCCCAGCCCACGAGTCGCGAGGACGCCACCCGATGTCGCTGCCCAGGCTCACCCGCTCGCGCCTCGCGGTCGTCGTCGCGCTGGTCGCCGCGGGAGCCCTCCTGTCCGGTTGCGGGGTGATGCAGCCGCCGGAGGCCGTGACCAGCCAGGGCAGCGAGGTTCGAAGCCTGTACGAGTTCGTGTTCGCGATCGCCGTCGGGGTCTTCGTCCTGGTCGAGGGGCTGATCATCTTCGCGGTCATCCGCTACCGACGGAAGCCGACCGACACCGAGCTCCCGCCCCAGATCCATGGCAACAACGTGCTCGAGATCATCTGGACGGTCGTGCCGGCGATCATCGTCGCGGTGATGTTCCTGTTCTCGTACTCGGCCCTCCAGAAGGTCCAGGCCACGACCCCGACGGATATCCAGATCCGGGCGGTCGCCGCCCAGTTCCAGTGGCAGTTCGACTACCTGTCGGCGGACGGCCAGACGGTCCTCTTCCAGCAGCTGGCACCGGAGATGGAGGTCCCCGCCGGGAAGACCGTCCACCTCCAGCTCAAGGCGAACGACGTGATCCACGCCTTCTACGTCCCGAAGTTCCTGTTCAAGCGGGACGTCGTGCCGGGGGTCAACAACAGCTTCGACTTCATGGTCGATGCGGCAGACGCCGGCCAGACGTTCAGCGGCCAGTGCGCCGAGCTGTGCGGCACGTACCACGGCTCGATGCTGTTCACGGTCAAGGCCCTCAGCCCGGCCGACTACGACAGCTGGCTGGCGGCCCAGATCGCCAAGGCCAGAGAGACGCCGCCCCCGGCACCGAGCGGCGGCGCCGGCCAGGTCCAGCTCGACATCGCGGCCAAGGACATCCAGTTCAGCACGGCGGCCCTCGAGGCTCCGGCCGACAAGCCGTTCACGATCAAGTTCCAGAACAACGACGCGTCGATCACCCACAACGTCGCGATCAAGGACAGCGCCGGTCAGGAGATCTTCAAGGGCGAGATCTTCGCCGGCGTCGACGTGCGGGTCTACCCGATCCCTGCGCTCAAGACTGGAGCGTACGTCTTCGAATGTTCGGTCCACCCGAACATGACCGGCAGCCTGACGGTCAAGTAAGGAGCCTGCGATGGCGACGACCGCCCTGACGCCCGCCGCCACCGGCGCCCGAGCCGGCCTGTACGACTGGCTCACCACGACCGACCACAAGAAGATCGGGATCCTGTACCTGGTCAACTCGCTGCTGATGTTCTTCGTCGGCGGGGTCCTGGCCCTGGTCGTCCGGGCGCAGCTGGCGGTCCCCGCCCTGGTCCATTACGGCTTCGCGGCGCCGGGCTTCAAGATCGTCGACGAGGCATTCTACAACCAGGCATTCACGATCCACGCCTCGCTGATGTTGTTCCTGTTCATCATCCCGATCCTGGCCGGGTTCGGGAACTACATCGTTCCGCTGATGATCGGCGCGCCGGATATGGCCTTCCCGCGGATCAACGCGCTGTCGTTCTGGATGCTGCCGCTGGCCGGCCTGTTGATCATGACCGGGTTCCTGGTCGGCGGGGCCGCTGCCGCCGGCTGGACGAGCTACAGCCCGCTGGCCCAGGCGAAGTACTCCGGGACGGGCGAAGACCTGTGGATCGTGGGGGTCATCCTGATCGGCACGAGCTCGATCCTGGGCTCGATCAACTTCCTGGTCACGATCTTCAAGATGCGGGCACCCGGGATGACCATGTTCCGGATGCCGATCATGGTCTGGACGATGCTGGTCACGAGCACCCTCGTGCTGATGGCGACCCCGGTCCTGACCAGCGCCCTGATCATGCTGTTCATCGACCGGAACTACGGCGGCCACTTCTTCAACCCGGCGACCGGCGGCAGCGCGATCCTGTGGCAGAACGTGTTCTGGTTCTACTCGCACCCGGCGGTCTACATCATGGTCCTGCCGGCGATGGGCATCGTCAGCGAGATCCTGCCCGTGTTCAGCCGCAAGCCGCTGTTCGGCTACAAGGCGTTCGTGTTCGCCACGGCCGCCATCGGTGCGCTCGGGTTCAGCGTGTGGGCCCACCACATGTTCACCACCGGCCAGGTCGCCCTCGGCTTCTTCAGCTTCATGACCTTCCTCATCGCGATCCCGACCGGGGTCAAGATGTTCAACTGGACCGCCACGATGTATCGCGGCCAGCTGTCGTTCGCCACACCGATGCTGTTCGCCCTGGGTTTCCTGACGATGTTCCTCATCGGTGGGATCAACGGCGCGTTCAGCGCGGCCGTGCCGGTCGACTTCGCGCTCCACGACACGTACTGGGTGGTCGCCCACCTGCACTACGTCCTGTTCGGCGGATCGGTCTTCGGGGTATTCGCCGGGATCTACTACTGGTTCCCCAAGATGTTCGGCCGCAAGCTCGGCGAAGGCCTGGGCAAGATCCAGTTCGTGATCATGTTCATCGGCTTCAACCTGACCTTCTTCCCGATGCACATCCTGGGTCTCGACGGGATGCCCCGGCGGATCGCCAACTACTCGCCGGACGCGGGCTGGAGCGATCTCAACATGCTGGCCACGATCGGTGGCTTCACCATCGCCATGAGCATGCTGCCGTTCCTGTGGAACGTGTTCACCACCCTGCGCAACGGCGAGCCGGCCGGCGACGATCCATGGGAGGGCAACACCCTCGAGTGGGCGACCTCCTCACCGCCCCCGCCCTACAACTTCGACCGGCTGCCCGAGATCCGCTCGGAGCGCCCGGTGTTCGATGCTCGCCACGGCCTGGTCGGGGGTGGCCACTGATGACCGCCGGCTCGACGGCCATCGTCGCTCACGCCGAGGTAGGCCACGCCCGCGAAGGTGGGATCAGCAACGTCATCCTCGGGATGCTCCTGTTCATCACCAGCGAGATCATGTTCTTCGCCGGGCTCTTCGCGGCGTACTTCAGCCTGCGGGCCAGCGCCCCAGCCTGGCCGCCGGCCGGGTTCGAAGGCAAGCTGGTCTGGCTGCCGACGGCCGAGCACATCATCCCGGTGGTCACGATCGCGACCATCCTGCTGGTGACCAGCTCGTGGACCTGCCAGGTCGGCGTGTGGGGGATCCGGCGGGGCGACCACACGGCCCTCGTCAGGGGCATCGGGGTGACCGTCGTCCTGGGCTCGATCTTCCTGCTGATGCAGGCCTACGACTACACCGTCCTGTACAGCGAGGAAGTCCGGCTCGATGCCGGCGTGTTCGGCACCACCTACTACACCTTGACCGGCTTCCATGGCGCTCACGTCCTGGGCGGGGTGGTCATGCTGTCGGTGGTCCTCTACCGGGCGATGGCCGGTCAGTTCACCAAGGACCACCATGACATGGTCGAGGCGACGTCCATCTACTGGCACTTCGTCGACATCGTCTGGATCCTGCTGTTCTCCACGCTCTACATCATCCCGAACGTGCGCTGACGGAGGACCCGATGGAGCATCCGATCGCCCACCCGCGCAACGCTATCCTGCTCGGGATCGTGTTCGCCGTCATCGCCACCATCTTCCTGGCGCTCAGCCACGATGCCGGGGGCGCGGCGATGATCTACGGCCTGGCGATCGCGATGACCTTGGCGGCCTACGTCCTGGCCGCCGGCTCACCGCACGGCTGATCCGCCGAGCGACCGAAGCCCACCCATGGAACAGATCTGGAACTCGATCCTCGACCTGACAGCCCGGTTCGTGACACCGGACTGGGGAGCGCTGATCGCGCTCATTCCGATCGCCATCCTGGCCCTCGTGGTCCTGTTCATCGCCTGGCTGCTGTGGCGGCTCTCGACGCTCGGACCGAAGCGACGTGGGAAGGGCAAGGTCAAGCCGCAGCCGCCTGCCGGCGTCCACATGCCGGGGCCGTCGCTCGCCCCCGTGTTCGGAGCGATCGGCGTCGCACTGCTCCTGTTCGGCCTCGTCTTCGGCGGGCTGCTCCTGTTGCTGGGGTTCGGCGCGCTGATCCTGACCCTGCTGTACTGGGGCGCGGAGGGGATGCGCGACTACGACCGCGCGACCGGTGCCCAGAACCGGCTGCCGGCGGTCGTCCACGACGGGCCGCCAGCTGGGGTCCACATGCCCGGACCGTCGTTCCGGCCGCTCGTCGCGGCGGTCGCCGCCGCTGCCCTCCTGTTCGGCCTGGTCTTCGGCGGCTGGCTGCTCGCGGTCGGCCTGATCATGGTCGTGGTCGGCCTCGTCGGCTGGCTGCGCGACGCCCGGGCCGAATACAACCTGGCCGAACGAGCCGATGCGACCGGGCACCTCGAGAGCCTGCCGGCCCCGAAGGTCCCGAGTGGTACGTTCGCCCTGTTCGGAGCCCTGTTCGCACTCGGCGTGATCCTCAACAGCGGGCTCATCCCGCCAGGCTCGGCCAATGGGTCGACCGGGGGCTCGCCGGCACCGGGCGGGTCCGGTGCGCCCGGTGGAGCGGCTGCGCCGAGCGGCGGAGCGGCCGCCAGCCTGCCGCCGGCCGACGTGACCGTGACCGCCCAGGGCGTCCAGTTCGATACGGCCACCCTGACCGCGACCGCCGGCAAGCCCTGGACGATCGCCTTCGTCAACAACGATCCGGGGGTCCCGCACGACATCGAGTTGCTCGACTCGTCCGGCGTGGCGGCCTTCCTCGGCGACAAGGTCACCGGGGTCGCCTCAGCCATCTACAACGTCCCGGCGCTGTCCGCCGGCAGCTACAAGTTCGTGTGCACCTTCCACCCGAACATGGTCGGGGAGCTGACCGTCAAGTAGAGGTCCGATCACGTTCTCCCTCGCGCGCCGGCAACCTCGCCATGGGTTCACCCAGGTCACCGGACTCCTTCTCGTCGTCGTCCTGGCCGCGGCCTGCGCGAATGGCGACGGGCAGGCGACGGCGGGCACTGGCGGAGCCGGAGCCGGGGCCGAAGATCCCGCGCCGGCCCTCAGCGGGACGACCCTTGACGGCAAGCCGTTCGACCTGGCCAGCCTGCGCGGCCGGCCGGTGATCGTGAACTTCTGGGCGTCCTGGTGCGTCCCCTGCCGTGACGAGTTCCCGCTCTTCGAGCAGGCGCTCAAGGACCACGCTGCCGATGGGCTGGCCATGGTCGGCGCGGTCTACCTGGACAGCGACGAGGCCGCCCGGGCGTTTGCCACCAAGACGGGCGCCGACTGGCCGAGCGTGACCGATCCGGACGGTTCGCGCGCCAAGGCGTGGCGCGTGGTCGCCCCGCCGCAGACGTACTTCATCGATCGCAACGGGGTCATCGTCTCGCGCCAGATCGGACAGGTTGGCGTGGCCGACTTCCAGCGCCAGCTCGACGCCATCCTGAGATGACCGGCGCGGGGCCGGCCATCGCCATCCGCGGGCTGGGCAAGGACTACGCCGGCCGAGCCGTGGTCGACGGCGTCGACCTGGAGGTCGAGGCCGGTTCGATCGTCGCGCTGCTCGGTCCCAATGGGGCCGGCAAGACGACGATGGTCGAGATCGTCGAAGGCTACCGGCAAGCCGATCGTGGTGAGGTCCGGGTCCTCGGTCTGGATCCAGCCCACGACGGCCGATCCCTGCGCGGACGGGTCGGCCTGATGCTCCAAGGTGGCGGGATCTACCCGCAGGCACGGCCGCGCGAGCTCATCCGGCTGTACGCCCGGTTCTACCGCCAGCCGCTCGATCCGGACGGACTGCTCGAGCGGGTCGGCCTGGCCGACGCGGCGAACACGAGCTACAAGGTCCTGTCAGGCGGGCAGCGTCAGCGACTGGCGCTTGCCCTGGCGCTGGTGGGCAGGCCCGAGCTCGTCGTCCTGGACGAGCCGACCGCTGGGATGGACCCGGCGGCCAAGGCCTCTACGCGTGAGCTCATCGGATCGCTCCGCGGCGACGGCGCGACCGTTCTCCTGACGACCCACGAGCTGGCCGATGTCGAGCGCCTCGCGGACCGCATCGCGATCCTGGACCGCGGACGGATCGTCGCTCGGGGCACGCTCGCCGAGCTGGCCGCAGGTGCCGCGGCCCGACTCCGGTTCTCGCTAGGATCGACCCTCGGCGAGGTAGACCGAGCCGAACTTGAGACGCGCCTGCAGGCGACCAAAGGTGCCGGCTCGGACGTGCACTTGGTCGACGACGGTGGGCTCGGACGGTACCGGCTGGATGGGGCCATCCCCGGCCCGGGCGCCGTCGCCGGCGTCGCCGCCTGGGCCGCCGAGCGCGACCTCCTCATCGGCGAGCTGCGCACCGGCGGAGCGACCCTCGAGGAGCGCTACCTCGAGCTGACCGGCGCATCCGCCAAGGTGGACGGATGAGCGCGCCGATCCCCAGGGCGGGGCTCGGCGAGAGCCGGTCCACGGGCGGGAACGCGGCACCGGTCGCTCAGGCGACCCTCGCCCAGGTCGGGATGGAGCTGCGCCTCCTGTCGAGGCGGGGCGAGAACCTGTTCGTCACCATCGTCCTGCCGCTCCTCCTGCTGGCCTTCTTCTCGCTCGTCCCGGCGACTGCCGAGGGCGGCGTGACGTTCCTCCTGCCGGGCATCCTCGCCCTGGCGATCATCGCGACCAGCCTGGTCAACCTGAGTATCTCGACCGCCTTCGAACGCTCCTATGGAGTGCTCAAGCGGCTCGGCGGGTCGCCGCTCCCACGGGGCGGCCTGATCGCAGCCAAGATGGCGACGGTCGCGCTCGTCGAGGTCGGCCAGGTGGTCCTGCTCATCGGGGTGGCCGTGGCAGCCTTCGGCTGGGCTCCGGGTCCGGGCGCGAGCCTGGCCGTGTGCGCGTCGGCATTGGTGCTCGGGACCCTCGCCTTCTCGGGGATCGGGCTGTTCTTGGCCGGTGCGCTCCGGGCCGAGGCGACCCTGGCCATCGCCAACGGCCTGTTCCTCGTGCTGCTCCTGCTCGGGGGCGTCGTCATGCCGGTCGATCGTCTGCCAGCGGTCCTGGCCGATGTCGCCCGGGTCCTCCCGGCGGCCGCCCTGGCCGACGCCCTTCGGATCGGCCTCGGGAGCGTCGCCGGGAACCCCCAGGGGCCGCTCCTCGTGCTGGCCGGCTGGGCGCTGGCGATGGCCGTCCTGACCGCCCGCACCTTCCGCTGGGAGTAGTCGACCCGGATCAGCCGCCCTTGCGCTCCTCGATGGCCCGGTCCACTTCGCGCTGGACCTCCTCGTCACGCCGCTCCTTGACCCGCCGCCCGATGTACAGCGCGACGAGCCATGGCCACAAGATCGCGACGATCGCACCGGCGATCACAGCGATCGCGTACGACCGGCTCGCGTCGCCGGCCGATCCGACCAGGAGCAGCAGCAGCAGATAGCCTACGATCGCCCCGAGGACGACACCGATGATCCGTTGCATCGAACCTCCGTTGGAGACCGTCACGGCCGCAATGGGCGACCCGAGACCGCAGCCTATGACGAGTGACGGCGCGACGTCAACGACGACCCGCTCGCCCGTTATCCGCCGCCGCTGACCCTGACCGACCCGATGCCGCCGGACAACAACCTCCAGCGGGATCGATGGCTGAGGTTCCCCGAGTGCGATCGATGCCTCGACCGATCGGCCGGCCAGCAGCCCCCTCCCATGGACCCACCCGAATCATCCACATGCCTGCAAGCGGGGGCCACCTGCCGAACGTCATCGACCCGCAGGCCTTCGGTCACCAGGGCGCTGACCGACGGGCGATCGAGGCGTCCGGCGGACAGGAAAGAACCCAGGCCGGTCGGAGCCTGGGTTCAAAGGCGAAATCGATGGTTGCGGGGGACGGATTCGAACCGCCGACCTTCGGGTTATGAGCCCGACGAGCTGCCGCTGCTCCACCCCGCGACCTCATATCCTAGCGACGAACGGCCGAATCGTCAATGAAGGCCCGCGACACCGAGGGATCGATGATCGAGATCCGGCGGATGACGATCGGCGACGAGGCGCTGGTCATGGCGGCCGGCGTCCTGTTCGACGGGCCTGCCGACCTGCCTGCCACAGAGCGGTTCCTGGCCGAACCGGGCCACCATCTGCTCGTTGCGTTGAGCGGCGGACAGCCGGTCGGCTTCGTGTCGGGCGCGGAGCTCACCCACCCGGACAAGGGGACCGAGATGTTCCTGTACGAGCTCGCGGTCGGCGAAGGGCATCGCCAGCAGGGCGTCGGCGGCGCCCTGGTCGCTGCCCTCCGGGACCTGACCCGGTCCCTCGGCTGCTACGGGATGTGGGTCCTGACCGACCGCGACAACTCGGCTGCCCTGGCCACCTATCTCGGGGCGGGTGCCGAGGCCCCGTCGATGCACGTCCTGCTCAACTGGGATCTCCGCCAGGCGGGCGGCTGATCGCCTCGTCGGGCTCACCGGGGGTGTCGGCGACGTCGACCGAGTCAACATCCTCGGTCTCTCCATCCGAGGGGAGGTCGCGCACGGGTCCGCTCACGACCTTGATCGGCGGGCGCTCGACGGTCACGCCGGACCGCCGGACGCGACGCAGGCGATCGAGCCCGGAGCGGACGGTCACGAACGGCGCCAGGTAACCGACGACGAGGATCGGCGCCAGGAACCGAGCCGAGATGGGCAGGTAGGCCAGCGACAGGCCCAGGAGGAGCATCGCGAGCAGGTAGGCGCCGAGCGCGCGCGGCGACCAGCCGGCGACCTGCAGGCGACGGGTCGGTGCCAGCAGCAGGCTGAACAACACCAGCGCGATCGCCAGGAGAGCGGGGCTCGGCACCCGGCGATGATACGGCGCGAACCGTGCTGCCCCGATAGGTGAGCCTCGTTCCGGGCCGCGCGATGCGACCGCCGGGCTCCGTCCTCGACGCTACGATGGCCGCCAACCCCCGCCTGCCCGAGGCCACATTGCCGTCCGTCCTGACCGCTCGCCCCGCTGCCTGGATCGCCCGATGGCGCCCCGTCCTGCCGCTGTTCATGGCGGAGTTCGTCGTCTGGCTCGGCTTCGGTGCGTTCCTGCCCGTCCTGCCCCTGTACCTGACCGCGCAGGGGATCGATCTCGCCACGCTCGGACTGATCGTGGCAGCCTGGCCGGCCGCTCGGCTCGTCGCAGAACCGCTCTTCGGCTGGGTGGCCGATCGCACGGCGCGCAAGCCGTTGATGATCGCCGCCCTGCTGGTCAATGCCGTCGTGATCCCGCTCCCACTGCTGGTCCAGGGTGCGGTCGCATTCGTCGTCATCCGAGCCCTGGCCGGCCTGGCCACGGCCGCGTACGACCCCGCCGCGCGCGGGTATCTCGTCGACTCGACGCCGGCGGACCGCCAGGGCGAGGCGTTCGGGCTGTACGGGGCAGCCCAGATGAGCGGGCTCCTGTTCGGGCCGGCGATCGGCGCTGTCGGTGCGTCGATGGTCGGCAACGAGTCATTCGTGTTCTGGCTGGCCGCCGTCTCGTCGGCCGCAGCGGCGGTCGTCCTCGCGGTCGCCCTTCGGGAGGGTCGACGAACGCATGTCGGGACCGGTATCCCAGCAGACGGGGTGACCGAGCTGCCCGGCTCGGCCGGCGGATGGCTGCCCTCGGATCCGCAGCCCGGGGCCGACGAGGCGGCCGACCCTCGCCACAAGCCAGGCACGCTGCTCAATCGGCTCCTCCTGGCGGCGATCGTCATCAACGCCGGCGGAGCGTTCGCCCAGGGAACGTACGAGGTGATATGGTCCCTCTTCCTGACCTCGTTGGGCGCCGGGCTGAACCTGATCGGCGCCACCTTCGCGACGTTCGCCGTCCCGATCCTGCTCTTCTCACCGCTCGCCGGCCGGATCGTCGACCGGCGGGGCGGGATCGCCTTCATCGTCGTCGGGACGCTGATGACGATGTTCTCCGGGGTGATGTACACGCTCATCCAGAACCCGCTCCTGGCCTTCCCGCTGATCCTCATCGAATCGACCGGATTCGCGATCCTTTTTCCGGCCCTGTTCGCGGTCGTAGCCGCCGGGAGCCCGGTCGGGCGTTCGTCGACCGCCCAGGGACTGTTCGGGTCGGCGGGGACGGTCGGCTTCATCGTCGCGGCACTCATCGCGGGGCAGCTCGCCAAGATCGACATCCGCCTCCCGTTCGCGATGTTCGTCCTGACCAGTGGGGCGTGCCTGGTCATCGGGTTGGCGATCGGTGGGAGGCAGATCCAGGCCCTCCACGCGGTCCCCGAGCCCGAGGCCGAGCGCGCCGCCTGATCCACCGTCCAACCTCAGAACAGCGGGCTGGTAGCTCGACCCCGAGCGCGCCATGATGTCCCGATGATGGTCCGCTGCGGCGTGTGCGCGACCGACAACCCCCAGAGCTCCCGGTTCTGTGGGTCCTGTGGCAGCGCGCTCGGCGCCCGCTGTCCGGCCTGTGCCGCACCGATCGTCCACGGTTTCCGCTTCTGCGGCGCGTGTGGCGCGGCACTGTCAATGGCGGGTGGGCGAACGAGCGCTGCACTTGACCACGTCGCCGGCGAGCCGGTGGCGCTCCGGCAGGGCGACCCGGTCGGGAGTGGGCGGGTCGCCGAGCGTCGGCTCGTATCGATCCTGTTCGCCGACCTCGTGTCGTTCACCGCCCTGTCCGACGGGCGCGACCCGGAAGAAGTCCAGGAGCTGCTCACTCGCTACTTCGAGGTCTGCCGGGCGGTCATCGCCCGCTATGGCGGGACGGTCGAGAAGTTCATCGGCGACGCCGTCATGGCGATGTGGGGGGCGCCGGTGGCGCACGAGGACGACGCCGAGCGCGCCGTCCGGGCGGCCGTGGACCTGGTCGCCGCCGTGTCCACCCTGGGTGACGAGCTCGCCCTGCCCCGGTTGGCGGCCCGGGCCGGGGTGGTCAGCGGTGAGGCAGCCATCACGATCGGCGCGATCGGCCAGGGGATGGTCGCCGGCGACGTGGTCAACACGGCATCCCGGCTCCAGACAGCCGCTCGCCCGGGGACCGTGCTCGTCGATGAGGCGACCTACCGGACGGTTCGCGGCTCGGTCCAGTTCGAGCGTGCCGGCGACCGGACGCTCCGCGGCAAACGCATGCCGCTGCCCGCGTGGGAGGCTCGCCAGGTCGTCGCCCGGCGCGGCGGCGAGGGCCGGAGCGTCCTGCCCGAGGGCCCGCTCATCGGCCGCGAGAGCGCGGTCGCCATCGTCAAGGACCTGCTCAACGCCGTCCGCGAGGAGCGCTCGGCCCGGCTGGTGTCGATCTTCGGCCAGGCGGGCGTGGGCAAGGGCAGGGTCGCCTGGGAGCTTGAGAAGTACGTCGACGGGGTCGTCGAGAAGATCTACTGGCACCTTGCCCGCTCACCGGCCTACGGCGAAGGACTCGCCTTCTGGGCGCTGGCGGAGATGGTCCGGTCGCGAGCGGGCATCTCGGAGGGTGACGGCCTGTCACTCGCTCGTCGCCGCCTGTCCTCGTGCCTCGCCCTGTTCGTGCCGGACCAGGCGGAGCGGCGCTGGATCGCCCCGCATCTCGCCGCCCTGATCGGGGTGGGACCGGCGCCCGGCGGCGAGCGGGCTGAGACGTTCGCCGCGTGGCGGACGTTCTTCGAGCGGGTCGCCGACCAGCGAACCACCGTCCTCGTCTTCGACGACCTCCACTGGGCTGATCCAGGATCGCTCGACTTCATCGAGTACCTCGTCGCCGGCGCCGCCAGCCGTCCGATCCTGGTGGTCACCCTGGCCCGACCATCCCTGCTCGAGGCCCGTCCGGACTGGGGCGCCGGCCGACGGACCTACGTCGGCCTCCACCTCGAGCCGCTGCCGCGGCCCGCCATGGCCGAACTCCTCGGCGGCCTCGCCCCCGGCCTGCCGGCGGATGTCGCCGGGCGCATCCTCGACCGGGCCGAAGGGATCCCGCTGTACGCGATCGAGATCCTTCGGATGCTCGTGGATCGGGGCGACCTCGAGGCCGTCGGCGGCGTGTACGTGGTCTGCCGCGACCTCGAGCAGCTGTCCGTCCCGGAGACCCTCCAGGCCCTGGTCGGGGCGCGCCTGGACGAGCTCGAGCCGACCGCCCGCGCGCTCATCCGCGATGCCGCCGTCCTCGGCCGGGAGTTCCGGCCGACAGCCGTCGCGGCGGTCGGACGAACCTCGGTCGAGGCGGTCGAGCCGCACCTTCGCCACCTGGTGGAACGGGAGTTCCTGATCCAGGATGCCGACGAGCTGGCCCTCGGGCGGGAGCGCTACCGGTTCGGCGAGCTGCTCGTCCGCGACGTGGCCTACAACACGCTGTCGCTGCGGGACCGTCGGGGGCGCCACCTCGCCGCGGCGGACTACTTCGCCGCGCTCGAGGACCCGGAGCTGGCCGGGGTGGTGGCCAATCACGTGCTGGCAGCGTACCGATCCGGTCCACCCGGTCGACCCGACCGTGCGCTGGCCGTGCAGGCCGTGGCCGCCCTCCGGACGGCGGCGGACCGAGCATCCGCCCTCCACGCCCACGACACGGCCCTCGGCTTCCGCGAGGAGGCTCTGTCGGTCACGGACGATCCCGCCGAGATCGCGGCGATCCGGCTCGAGGCCGCCGGGACCGCGCAGTCACTCGCTCGGCTCGACGAGGCGGAGGCGCACGCCCGGGCGGCCCTGGCCTGGTACCGCGCCCAGGCCGATCGCCCGGAGATCGCCCGGGCGAGCTCGCGCCTCGGCGCGATCCAGGTCGTCCGTTACGACCCCGGCGCCATCGACACGATGCGCTCGGCGATCAGCGAGCTGGGCCTCGATGGCGGCGATGTGGACCCGACCCTGGCGGACGACCCGGCAGTGGTCGGCCTGCTGGCCGGACTTGCTCGCGCCTATGTCGTCAACGGCCAACCGGCGGAGGCCATCGTCTGGGCGGATCGGGCCCTGGCCAGCGCCGAACGGCTCGAGCTCACCCAGGTCACCGGCGATGCGCTGGCCGGCAAGGGCGCAGCGCTGATCGAAGAGGGCCGAACGACCGAGGGGGTCGCTCTGCTGCGGGCCTGTCTGACCCTGGCCGAGGAGCATGGGCTGACGGTCGCAGCCCTGCGCGCCCGGAACGGCCTGGCGGTCGGCCTCATCCTCGATGACCCGCGCGCTGCGGTCGAGGTTGCCCGAGCCGGGGTGGACATCGCGCGTCGGGTCGGGTTCATGGACCTGGCCGTGCGAATCGCCAGCAACTGGGCTGAGGCCGCGCTCGAGACCGGCGCCTGGGACGACGTGGTGGCCCTGCTCGGCGAGCTCGATCGGTACGACCTGCCGGTCATGGACGCCGTCGACTTCCGCGGTATCACGGCGCTGATCGCGACATGGCGCGGGGAGCCGGATGCCGCCGAACGGTTCACCCAGCTCGAGGAGCTGGTCGCCGCGCGGGACGATTCGCTGATGCTGGCGACGCTGCGCTATCGGACGTCGACCGCCAAGCTCAGTCGCGGCGCCGTGGCGGAGGCGCTGGCCGATGCCTCGACGGCCGCGACCTACCTGGCCGGCTTCGGCTACCGGACGTCGGTCCGAGAGGGAAGTGGCAGCGCCGGGCGGGCCGCCCTGTGGGCCGGCGATCTGTCGGCGCTCGACGAGGCCATCCGGTCACTTGACGGCTCCGGCCTGCGCGGTCGCTGGATGACCGCCATGATCGGCACGCTTCGGGCCGGGTCGGCCGCCCGACGGGGCTCGGTGGAGGCGGCCGCAGACGGCTATCGAGAGGTCGCTGAGGCGTGGCGCCGGCTCGATCTTCCGCTCCAGCTCGGGCTGTGCCAACTCGAGGCCGCCTGGCTCCTGCCGCCGGGTTCGGACCTGGCCATCACGGCCGCCGACGAGGCGAGAACAGTCCTGACCGGTCTCGGGGCGATCGAGCTGCTCGACCGACTCGAGCAGGGCCTGGCTCGACCGGCGTCCCCGGTCGGCTGAGCCCCCGACCCTGACTGCCCTTAGCCGCCGTCCTTCTTGAAGATCGTCAAGCCGACCGTCTGCTCCGCGGAACTCGACGTCGCCATCGCGTAGACGTGCTTGTACGACAGCGTCCGATGATGGTTGACGATGAAGGTCGTCACCTTCCAGTCGTCGCTGAACTCCTCGACCGCACCCGCCAGCTGTTTGCGCGGGTCGTGGATGAACTCCTCCGAGTCGGGCGAGCTGCTCTCGAACCGATTGACGAACAGGCGGAACGGCATCTCCTCGCCGGGCGGCCGGATCGGTGACAGGTCGATCTCGTACCAGCCGGCCGTGTCGTTGGCGTTGTCATCACCGTATCCCCTGCCGAAGGCGTTGAACGAAGCCACGATCATCCCTCCCTGTCGATGTCGCCCGTCTGGGCGTCGCGCTGGCCACGGATGGTAGCGGACCGGCGTCGCGACATCGTCGGCGTCCGGCCTGCGAGCGTGGTGAGCCGTGTGGGATTCGAACCCACGACCGACCGCTTAAAAGGCGGCTGCTCTACCGCTGAGCTAACGGCCCGGGCCGAGTCTAGCACCGGGTCCGGAGCCCCTCCGGGTGCCCGATCCCGAGCGTCGAGATGCCCGATACTCTGGCCATGACTGGCCCGCGGATCGCGCTCACCTTCGACGCCGAGCATCCCGACCGCCCTCGTTGCCGGCCGGGTGTCCAGGAGGCACTCCTCGACGCGCTCGAACGGCTCGACCTTCGAGCGACGTTCTTCATCCAGGGCCGCTGGGCCGAGGCGTACCCGCGTACGGCGGCCAGGATCGGCTCGGCCGGCCACCTCGTCGGGAGCCACAGCTTCTACCACGCCCGGATGCCGCTCCTCTCGGACGACGGGCTGCGGACCGACATCGCGGCGGCAGAGACCGCGATCTCGACGATCGTCGGTGTGTCGCCTGTACCGTGGTTCCGCTGTCCGTTCGGGGCCGGCCACGACGATCCCAGGGTCCTCGCCGCGATCCGGTCCGCCGGCTATCGCAACGTCCATTGGGACATCTGGGCCGAGGATTGGGACCCGGATCGGAGCTCCGGCGCGATCGAAGCGACCGTCGTCGACGAAGCGCTGGCCCACGGCGACGGCGCGGTCGTGCTCCTCCACACCTGGCCCGAGCCCACCCTCGAGGCCGTCCCACGGATCGTGGCCAGGCTGCGCGACGCCGGTGCCGATCTGGTCATGATCGACGCCCTGCGCGACCTTCCCGTCATGGCCGGGGATCCCGTCCGACGGGACGACCGATCGCGCCGCTAGAATCCGGCCGTGGCCACCTTCTACACGCTCGACCGCGCCAACGAACGGATCCCCGATCTCGACGAGATGCTGATGGTCCTGCGCACGCAGCGCGATGAGTTGCGCAAGCTGAAGATGGCCTTCGAAGCGACCGAGCCGGGCGACGATCAGCGCCGGATCCGGCTGCGGATGCAGGGCCTGGTCGATCAGATGCAGGCCTCGGTCGCCCGGATCGACGGCTGGAGCATCACCCTGCGCGACATCGACACCGGCCTGATCGACTTCCCGGCGCTGGTCTCCGGTCGCCAGGTCTGGCTGTGCTGGCAGCTGGGCGAAGGCCCGATCGCCTGGTGGCATGAGCTCGACGATGGGTTCGGCGGGCGACGACCCCTGATCGAGCTGACGTGACCGAGGCAGGCCGGCTCCCAGCCACCATCGACGTGGTTGAGCTCGACCGCAGGCTGGGCGCGACCGACGACCCGCGACCGATCCTCGTCGACGTGCGCGAACACGGTGAGATCGTCGCCTCGCGGATCGCCGGCATGGTGATGCTGCCATTGTCCCAGTTCGCGGTCCGGTTCCGGGAACTGCCGATCGATCGACCACTCCTGGTCATCTGTGCGACGGGCGGGCGTTCGAGCATGGCCAGTGCGCATCTGAACGCCAGCGGCTACGCGGCCAGCAACGTCGTCGGCGGGATCCAGGCCTGGGAACGTGCCGGCCTGCCGGTCAAGAGGGGTCCGCTGACACCCGGTGAGGGAGATCTCCCCGCCTGAGGATCAGCGGCGGAACCGGCCGACGACCTTGCGGCCGATCTCCTTCGTGCGCTCCTTGTGGGCGAACGCCCAGCCGATGAGGAGGAGCAGGATGAAGTCGATCACTCCGACCGTGGCGGCGTTGGCCTGACCGAGCTGCTGCCCCACCTCACCGGTAAGCTTCAGCGCCGGCACCGTCACTCCGAACAGTCCGAGCTGGAAGAACGGCTGCTTGGGTGACAGGTTGGCCCGCGCACTGCCGACGACCGCCGGCTCGGCCTTGAGGGTCCCGCCGATGAGGAACACGCTCGAGCCGTTGACGATCGCGCTGGCGCCCTCGACGCCGACCCCGAGGTCGGTGGCGGGCAGGTTCTGCCAACCCGGCAGGTCGCCCTGCGCATCGGGGATGGTCCAGTACAGCTGGGGCTGCGGCGCCGTGCCGTCCGAGCCGCCGACGAGGTAGATCACCCCGTTGGCGCTGAACCCGGAGGCGAGCGTTCGGGCGACCGGCAGGTTCGTCCCACTGCCGCCGATGTCCCAGCTCTCGATGGTGCCGGCGTTGGTCGTGCCGACGCCGAGATTACCGCGCAGGACACCCCCGACCGGGCCGCTGGCGTTGCTGCCGCCATACAGGTAGACGTGGTCGCCGACAAGCGCCACCGAGGCGTCCGCCGTGCCGAACGGGAGGGCCGGCTGCGGCGTCCAGGTGCCGAGCTTGGCACTGGAGTCGAGCTTCGCCTTCCAGACCGTCGGCTGTGGCCCGGCGGCCGACCGACCCCCGATCAGGATCAGCCCGTCGCTGGCCGTGACGATGGAAGCCCCCGCTCGGGCCTCCGGCAGCTTGAGCAACGGATCGGCCGCGAACGCACCCAGCTGACCGGTGGCGAGGTCCTGACTGGCCACGAAGACCGTGTCGGTCGGGGCGCCCGTGGCGTCGAGCCCACCGACCACGTAGACGGACTGGTTGAGGAAGATCGTGGCCGCGGCCGCTCGCGGGGCCGGTAGCGTCGGCCCCGACCGCCACGGGCCAAAGGTCCCGCTGTAGAAGTCGGCCAGGAAGGTCGTGTCGGTCGCCGTCTTGCCGTCGTTGCCGCCGACATAGAGCATCCGGGTCCCGACCTGGACGGCCGTGCCCTGGGTCCGCGGGCCGGGCAGCGCCAGCTCGACAGGCGAGGGATCCCACGGCAGGGTCGCCCCGGCCGGCGCCGGGCACGGCACCTTCCGGTTCTCACCGGGACAGAAGTTGATCGGCGAGAAGACCATGACCCCGATGTCGATCGTCGGGAAGACGGTCGCGTAGTAGGCGCGATCCGGCAGGTAGCCGAGCATCATCACGATGACGACGAACCAGAAGGCGGCCTTGAGCGACGCCCACGTCCAACCGTCGGCGCTGAGCAGGCCGAACAGGACCCGCTTCCGACCGACCGTGCCTGCGCCGAGCGCCGGTGCCGCCATCGTCCTCCATCCCTGTCCCGCGACCGCCGCGGTTCGGTGCTACTGGATCGTCAGGGTCCCCGCCATGTTCGGATGGACCGTGCATGTGAACGGGTAGGTGCCTGCCTTGAGCGCCGGGATGTCGTAGGTCTTGGTCGCCACGCCGTTGAAGATCTCGCCCTTGAAGACCTCGGCGCCGGCGCCGTCCTTGATCCAGATGTTGTGAGGGACCCCGGAGTCCTGGTTGTCGAAGTCGATGGTGAACGCCTTGTCGGCCGGTCCGCTGATGTTCGGCGTGGTGAACGCGATACCCTGGGCGACGACCGGACCGGGAGCTGCCAGGGCCGGGCCGGCGGACGGCTTCGGCGTGGCGCTCCAGCAGGCGGGGACCGGGGTCGCGCCCGGAGGCGGCGCGTAGGTCGGGTCCCGCCAACCGGTGAATGTCTGGACCTTGCCGTTCGTTTCCACGGGCTCACCCAGCGACGGATCCCTGACCGTGTAGGTCGTCGTGTTTGGTGCCCGGATGAACTCGATCAGCGCCTCGATCTGCCTGTAGTTGAGCGGACCGCCGTTGCTCTGTGCCCAGATCGGCATCAGGCTGTCGGCGTTGCCGCAGACATAGCGGCCACCCGCCTGCAGAACGTTGTTGATATATGACGAGCTGAGATGGGTGTACAGCTTGGCCTGGTCGTTGAGGACCGGCCCGATGCCACCCTGCCCCTGGCCGCCATGGCAACGAGCGCAGTTCGCCTCGTACAGGTTGTAGCCCTGCTCGACCCGGACGACCGACTGGGCCCGGGTCTCGGCCGCCAAGCGGCTCGAGTCCGCGACGGTCGGGATCCCCAGCTCGTAGAACCAGTACAGGATCACGAACAGGACGGTGATCAGAACGGCCAGGAAGCCGACCCAGCGCGCGCTCGCGCTCTGCCGGACGATGCCGGCGGCACGTTCCGGGGTCAGCGCGAATTGGTGGGCGCTGGCCGGGGCGGCGAAGCGGTCGACCGGCGCCGCCTCGCTCGGCGGTCGCGGGGCAGGGAGCCGCTCCTCCGGGTCGTTCCCGGACGGGTCGCTCATGCGTCTCCTCGGAAAGCGCTGGTCACGTCGATCAGATGCATCCGGTCGGCGACTTCGGCGGGATCACCCCTGGCTCCCCGAGGGCGACCGGCAACGGGCCGAGGGTGATCTTGAGGGTGTCGACGTAGAGCGCCAGGTCGTCCTTGACGATGATCGCGAAGCGATCCATCGAGCGCGGGGCCGGGCCGTACGCAGCACCCTTGACCTTGATCCCGAGTCGGTCGTAGCGCGACCCGTGGCAGGGGCACTCCAGCCAGAAGTTCTTGATGCACGGGTTCGGCTTGCAGCCGAGATGGGGACAGCGCTGGTACAGGGCGCGGACGTTGAGCGCGGAACCGTCGCCGCTGGCGTCGTCGCCCGGGACGAACTCCTGGCGGCTCGTGTCGATAAGCATCACGAACGACTTGGCGTTCTGGTAGTAGGCCGGGAAGCCCTGGTCGATCGGCAGGGACGCATTCTGCGCCTTGATCTCCTTGAGCGTGCCGATCTTGACCTGGCTCTTGTTGCCACTGGCGATGCTCGGCCACAGGAAGCCGATCGAGCCGGCCCCGATCTCGAGCAGCCATAGGCCGACGGCCGCCCCGATCGACGTCCGCAGCAACGTCCGGCGCGAGAGGCCCTGGACCTGCTCATGACGAAGCGACTTGATCGCCTCTTTCGAGAGGGCCTGGGGCTGCGCGGCGGGTTCGACCTGGTAGTTGCTCATCGGTTCGCTCTAAGGTCCCTGATCACAGGCTGAAGTGGAGGCCGTTGGTGGTGATGTACGGGATCGCGAAGGCGTAGCCCGGACCGCGGAAGAAGATCCCGACAAAGGTCAGCACGAGCCCGGTGACGCAAAACATCGAGAACAGGACGACCGCCGTCTTGCGCTCCGACGGCCGGACCGCCCGGATGTCGCCCCGATCGACGTACGGCATGAGCGCGGCACCGACCAGCACGAATGTCGGGGCAAGGACCCCGGCCACGGTCGGATGGAAGTAGGCCAGGAGCTCCTGGAGCCCGAGGAAGTACCACGGCGCCTTGGCCACGGCCGGGGTCACGTTTCCGTTGGCCAGCTGCTCGAGCGGGGCATTGATCATCAGGCCCATCGCCAGCAGGAAGACGCTCATCATGGCCGCGGCCAGGAACTCGATGGTGAGCAGATGCGGCCAGGTCAGGACCGTGTCGTCCGGTTCCTTCTGGACCCGCACGACGGCGTCCTGCTTGACCAGCGCGAGCAGGCGATACGGACGGGCCGACATCGGCACGCGCTGTTTGTCGATCTCCGTCCGACGGGTCGGATCGACCGGCAGCACGACCCGCGGCTCTGGCGGCGTCTTCACGTCACTCATCCGAGCGACCCTCCGGACCGCCAGGACGGCTCAGCCCAAGGCGGAGCCGAGCACGAGAGCGAGCGCACTTCAAGGTGCGTGAGCGAGCGAGCGGAGGCGACAACGCGGCGATGGGTCGTCATAGCGGTCCGCTGATCCCGCCATCCTTGCGGATGCGCCAAAAGTGGACGGCCAGGAAGACGGCTGCGACGAGGGGGAAGACCATGATGTGGAGCACGTAGAACCGGAGCAGCGTGTTCTGTCCGACCTCCAGGCCGCCCAGCAGGAGGAGCTTGGTCGGCGTGTTGAAGAGCGGGGCGTAGCCACCCATGTTCGTGCCGATCGTGATCGCCCAGTAGGCGATCTGGTCCCAGGGCAGCAGGTAGCCGGTGAAGCTGAGCATGATCGTGACGAACAGGAGGACCACGCCGACGACCCAGTTGAACTCGCGCGGCGGCTTGTAGGCCCCGTGGTAGAAGACCCGCATCATGTGCAGGAACACGAAGAAGACCATCAGGTGGGCACCCCACCGGTGGATATTCCGGGTCAGCAACCCGAATGTCACTTCGCTCTGGATCGACAGGATGTTCGAGTAGGCCTGGAACTCCGACGGGACGTAGAAGAACATCAGGTACACGCCGGTCACGGTCAGGACCAGGAACAGGAAGAAGCTCAAGCCGCCCAGGCAGAACGTGTAGGCGAACTTGACCGCGTGCTGTCGGACCCGCACCGGATGGATGTGCAGGAAGACGTTGTTCATCACGGCGTACGCCCGCGAGCGCTCGTCGTTGGGGTAGGCCTGGCGGAATAGCGACCGCCATACGGGGCTGCGGCGGATGGTCTGGTCCACCCGCTCGAGGAAACTCACCTGGGTCCTCCTGCCACACCCGCGGTCCCCGCGAGCTGGGCGTCCCGATATGACTCCTTGTAGAGGCGGCCGTCGGTCGAGATCTCCTGGAGCTCGAACCGCTCCATCGTAATGGCGTCGAACGGACACCGCTTGACGCACAGGGCGCAGCGGATGCAGCGCTCCTCATCGAGGATCATCGCCGCGCCCTGCTCCCAGCCATACGCCTCCTCGATCTCCGGCAGGAGCCCTTCCGTCTTGAGCTGGCTGACATCGACCATGTGGATGACGCCCTCCGGGCAGACGTCGGCGCAGGCACCGCACAGGACGCACCGGAACGGATCGAACCAGATATTGAAGTTGCACATCAGGCAGCGAGTCGACTCGGCGACCGCCAGGTTGGCCGTGTAGCCGAGCTCGACCGGGGTGGTGAAGTTGATCTCCGGGTCGGTCGACGGCATCCGCGCCTGGAGCGGGACCATCGGGATGTGCTGGCGGGGCAGGACATCGTAGAACTCGGGCATGTCGTGTCGCCACGAGCTGGTGATCTTGACGTTGGCCGCGACGCTCACGTCGACTCGGCCGGTCAGGTAGCGATCGACCGCGTAGGCGCACTTCTTGCCGTGGCCGGCCGCCTCGATCAGGGTGGTCGGCCCGGTCACGAAGTCGCCGCAGGCGAACACCCCGCGGACATTCGTGGCATACGTCGCCGGATCGACCTTCACCCGTCCGCGATTGACCTCGAAGCTGCCCTCCACCGGCAGGAAGGTCAGGTCGGCGGCCTGGGACACGGCCGGGATGACGGTATCGGCGGGGATCGTGAATTCGGAGCCGGGGATCGGCACCGGTGATCGCCGACCCGAGGCGTCGGGCTCGCCCAGCCGGTTGCGGATGAACCGCACCCCGGTGACGTGACCGTCCTCGCCGATGACCTCGATCGGGCTGGCGAGGAACTCCATCCGGACGCCCTCGCGCTCGGTCTCACCGAGCTCCTCCTCGTCGACGACGAGCTCGGAGCGCGTCCTGCGGTAGGCGATCGTGACCCGCTCCGCACCATGTCGAAGGCTCGTTCGCGAGCAGTCCATGGCGGTATACCCACCGCCGATGACCACGACGTCCCGGCCGGGGTCGAGCTCCTGGCCGAGATTGGCCTTCTTCATGAAGTCGACCCCGTAATCGACCCCGCCGAGGTCGCCCCCGGGGATGTCGAGGGCGACCGCGTCCATCGCGCCGGCCGTGATGGCGACCGCGTCGAAGTCGCGCCGGAGCTGGTCGAAGGTGATGTCGACCCCGATGGTCGTGTTGAATTTGAAGATCACGCCCAGGCGCTCGATCAGGCGGACGTCCATCTCGATCGCCTCGCGCGGCAGGCGGAATGCCGGCACGCCGATGAGCATCGTGCCACCCGCGTACGGCAGGCTGTCGAAGACGGTCACCAAGAAGCCCTTCAGGGCGAGCTCGCGAGCGACGGCCATCCCGGCCGGGCCACTGCCGACGACGGCGACCCGCTCGGCGCGCGGCTCGATCGACGGCATCTCGTCGGGGATCCCCGATGCCTCGTGCCACTCGACGAGGAAGCGCTTCATCGCCCGAATGGCCAGCGGTCGATCGATATCGCCGCGGCGGCAGGCTCGCTCGCACGGGGCGGAGCAGACGTAGGAGCACATCGCCGCGACCGGGTTCGGATCGCGCGACAGGATGTACCCCTCCTCGAACCGCCCTTCGGCAGCGAGGTTCAGGTAGCCCCGACAGTTGGTCCCGACCGGACAGGCTTCCTGGCACTCGATGTTGCACTGGAGCCAGGAGGCGTCGACGGGCTGGACCAGGAATTCCTGGTTCGGATCGATGGCCAAGCGGGGGTCGTGCCTTTCCCTGCGATCAGCTCGGTCAAGCGGAGGCGAACGGCGCCGGGGCGCCAGCCTTGGGGAATCTACCATCGCCGGCCCGCCTGATGCACGAGTGCGCATCCGAGTTGACGCACCCCATCGTCGCAGCTACCCTCGGCTCACGAACCGAGGGATGCCAGCGTGACCGCGAGCGAGTTCGCCTTCCTTGCCCTCGGCTTGGTCCTGGGGGTCGCCAGCGGGGCCGCCCTGTCGATCGTCATCCGCGCCCGACCGCCGGCACCGCGCGAGGTCCGTGTGACCGTATCGACCGATGCCGTGCCGCGCCGACTCCCGGCCACCCTGTCGGGGTTCGCCCGACCGCCCGCCGTCGTTGTCGCCGCGGCTGCCCGAGGTGGCCCCGCAGACCCGACGACCCTCGGCGCGGTCGGCGAGACGACGCGAACAGCTGTTCCATCCGGACCCGAACCGCGCGAACCGGTCGCGATCCCGATCCGGCCCGAGACCGATGCCCTGGTCGAAGCGCTCGATGCGGCCAGCACGGTCGCCGTCCTCGATCGCGCCCTGGCGGCGGTCGGCTCGACCAGTGGGTCGGTCCGGGCGATGGCCGGCGGCGAGCCTCCGAACGCGAGCCGCCCGATCGCACCAAGCGCTCCCGCCGGTGGCTCGAGCATCGGTGACGTCGACTCCGGCGGTGGCGCCGGCGCGACAGGGACCGGCGGTGGACCCGCCTCGGGCGGTCCTCGGAGCGGCGCCCCGGCGAGCGCGGATCCCTGTGCGGACGAGCGTCGCGCCTCCGAGGAGCGCTGCGCCCTGGCCGACCGCCTGAGTGAGGCGGCCCAGGTCGCCGCCGATCGCGTCCGAGAGGCGCAGCGCGCCTACGACGAACACACCGGCCGGGGCGCCCGTGCGGCAAGCGTGGTCGATCCAAGGGCGATCCGCACCGCCAAGGAAGCGGCCTGGACCGACTTCCGACGTGGTAACGCCACCGCTCAGTCCCGAGAGGCGGTCGAGGCCGCCGCACGCGATTGGCTGCAGGAGATCGACCGGATCAATCGGACCGCCCAGGAAGCGGAGCAGGAAGCGATCCGCGAGCATGCCGCGGCCAGCGCCCTGGTCAACATCATCGAGCGGGTATCGCTCGAGGCCGACGCCGCTCGGATCAACGCCGAGACCGCGGCCGAGGCGTGCATCGTGGCGCGCGAGGCCTTGGCGATCTGCGAGGAGGCCCATCGACGACCGCCGCAGGCCGCGCCGATCGGACCCGCCGCCGGCGGACACGAGGCGACCGAAGAAGCCCGCCGACTGCTCCTCGTCGGCGGGCCCGTGTTCGAGCCGGGCGGACCGCCACTCGACGAGGATGCCGCGCACATCGCCTTCGGCGAGAGTGAGCCGGCGATCCTGAAGCTGTTGCGGGGCGACCACGACACGATGATCCGGGTGGTCGCCGGCCTGGCCGGTGGCGATCCTGCCGAGCAGCGTCGCTGGCAGCTCGCGTTGAGCGGCCTGGTCGACGCGATCATCGCCCGAGCGATCGAGGCGTCGGCCCTGGAGTTCCCGCTGGATCATCCGTTCTGGGGCGTGTTCAGCCAGGCCCAGTGTCGGGACGTCGCGACAGCCCTCGCCTCCTTCGGATATCGCTTTGACGGCCTGGGCGGGTTCATCGACGGACGCGTCCCGAGCCAGCGCGATCTGTCACTCGCCGTCGGCTATGCCGGGTTCGATCCGATGCGCGTCCGAACCTGGCCGAACGAGCAAGAGGCGCCCGAGCTGTATCGCGACGTGGCGGTCTCCGCCGGCGAATTCCTGGCCGCGGCGGCCGGCGGTCTGACCCTCGGCGAGATGGTCGGTCTGCTGCGCGGTCGGGCCGAAGCCCTGACCGACCTGTGGAACGCCTGGGGCCGGGTCCGGCCGCTCCTCCTGGAGCCCTGAGCCGGGCTCAGCCGCCGGCGTCGGCCTCGGCGACCGTCTCGGCCTCCGTGTCAACCTCGTCGTCGTCGATGATCGCCACCCGGAAGTCCTCCGCGGCGATCACTCCGATCCGGGCCCCGTCGCCAGCGGCCCACTCACCGATGCGGACGGCAAGGCCGTCGGGATCGCGGATCTGGCTGGCGTGCGCACGCAGTGCGTCGACCTTGCGCCCGATCGTCGCCGAAACGTCGACCCACGCGGTCGGAGCTGCGGTCCAGAACAGGTAGACCCGGCGCACCTTGTGCGGAGCGACACCTGCCCGGGCGAGCCACGGGAACGTCATCGGGTTACGGGCCGCGGGATAGACCGCGTCGATCGCGGCCAACCCGGCGGCGCGGTGGTCGGTGTGATTGATCCCGCCGTCGGGGTAGACGACCACCTCGGGGTCCTGGGCCAGGACGGCATCCGGCCGGAACATCCGGATCTCGCGGACGAGCAGCTCGCGCAACGGCAGGTCGTTGGCCAGCGCACCGTCAGGCTGATGAAGGAAGGTCACTCCGGCGTAGCCGACGATGGCGGCAGCGGCCCGCTGCTCCGCCTCGCGGGTCGCGGCCAGAACGGACGGATCCAGGTCGGGGTCCTCGCCGCCCTGGTCGCCGCTGGTGCAGCATACGAGCCAGCCGGTGGATCCGGCATCGATCCAGTGGGCGGCAGTGGCGGCCGGCCCGAAGTCGGCATCGTCGGGGTGGGCGACGATGACCATGAACCGATCCGGGCGCCACTCGTGCGGGTTGGCCAGGGGCGCGTCGGCGGCCGTCATCGGTCGCCCGGACATGCGCGACCGGGTTGCACAACGGTTTCGGATTCGTACAATCGCGTCCGAGGCTTCGCTCGTCTCCCCCCACGGGCGAAGTCTCTCTTCATGCCCAACCCACGCTCCGCCGGCTCAGCCGGCCCGAGCTGCCATCGCCTCGGCAAGCGTGGCGAGGACATCAGCGGCGTGACCGTCGGCCTTGACCTTCGGCCAGACGTGGGCGATCCGCCCGTCGGGATCGACCAGGAAGCTCGACCGGACGATGCCCAAATACTCGCGGCCGTAGTTCTTCTTAAGCGCCCACGCTCCGTACGACTCCGCGACCGCGTGGTCCTCATCGGACAGCAGGGGGAACGACAGCGAGAACTTGGCGCGGAAGCGCTGGTGGCTCGCGGCCCCGTCCGGGCTGATCCCCCAGACCTGAGCACCCGCGGCGCGAATGTCGCCATCCACGTCCCGAAACTGGCACGCCTCGGTGGTGCATCCGGGCGTGTCATCTTCCGGGTAGAAGTAGATGAGGGTCCAGCGGCCGCTCTGCTCGGACAGGCGCCGGATCGTCCCGGTCTCGTCGGGCAGGGCGACCTCGGGAGCACGGTCGCCGACCACGGGCATGCTCATCCGGGGAGCCTAGCAGAGGTCGTCGAGCCGACCGTGGTCTCGATGATCAGGAGCAGACCCGAGCGGATAGATACCTCCGCCACGGATCCCATCCGGACATTCGATAGCCCGCGAGCCGGGCCGAGCGGCAACGGCTCGTCGGCCAGTGGCCAGGCCAATCCGCCGGTGGTGACCCCTTCCACATCAGAGGCCAGCGGGAGGAGCGACACGAGGTCGCCGTCGCGGCCGGCGACGGTCAGCCGGCCGGGTCCGCGCAGGAGTGACAGGCGGGTCGTCGCGTCGAGCAGCTCGGCCGGCATGCCGCTCAGCTCGGGCAGGGCGAGCAGGCTGATACTGGCGATGAGGTGATCGGGCCGACCGCCGAAGCCACCGACGATGGTCAAGGCGTCGGCGCCCCGGGCCAGGGCGGCCCTGACTGCGAGCTCAGCATCGGATTCGTCCTTGGCGGCTGGCGAGACTTCGACCGGGACGCCGGCCGCCTCGATCCGCGCCAGGGCGGCCGGATCGATCGAATCGAAGTCGCCGACGGCCAGGTCGAGGCCCGACCCCAGGCGCTCGGCGGTCTCGGCGCCGGCGTCGGCCGCGATCACCAGCTCGACCCCGCTCGACCAGCCGGGCCAGGCCAGGTCGAGCGCGACGCGGTCGGGCGGGCTGCCGGCCAGGATGATCAAGGCGCGCATCAGGGCGTGGCGGTCAGCCGGACGCCCGGTCGGCGAGCAGCCGATCGACCCATTCGGCGGTGGACCCGGCGGTCTCCGCGGCCCCGGCGGCCTGGAGGTCGTCCAGGTGCCCGAGGATCGATTCGATGCCGACCGCCCGGGCGCCGGTCGCGATCGCCATCCGCATGTCGTCGGGCGTGTCGCCGACATACACGCTGTCCTCTGGCCGATCCTCGAAGCCGAGTCGGGCCAGGGCGGCTCGCAGGGGCGACGGATCGGGCTTCTGGGCGGGCATGTCGTCGCCGTACACGACCGCCTCGAAGTACCCGTCCAGGCCATGACGCCGAAGCTCCGCCCGGACTCGGTCACTCCGACCAGCGGTGACGATCCCAAGCGGATGACCGGCGGCGACCAACCGCTCGACGCTCTCGCGGACCCGTGGGAACAGGGTCGTCTCGCCTTCGTCCAGGGCGGCCCACCAGCGAGCGTTCGCTTCTTCGAGACGATCCTCCGGGACGCCCAAACGGGCGTACATCACGCGCCAGTCGGGCGCGAAGTGAAGGCGATAGCGAGCCCGGTCGAAGGGAAGGCCGAAGACCGCCATCACCTCGACGTTCGCGTCGTAGATCGCGCCGAGGGTGTCGGCCAGGGTGCCGTCCCAGTCGAACAGGATGGCCTTCATCGAGGCCGATGCTACCCGACCGGCCGATGGTAGACTCCCGCCGTGCCCGAACCCGTCGATCGTCCCGGGATCCAGCGCGTCCTCGATGCGGCCGCTCGCAAGGGCGTGACCCTCGACATCCGGGTCTTCGCCGAGTCGACCCACACCGCCGAGGAAGCCGCCGCGGCAGTCGGCGCCGAGCTCGGTCAGATCGTCAAGTCGCTCGTCTTCGTGGCGCCCGATGATGACGCCCTGCTCGTCCCGATCATGTGCCTCGTGTCCGGGCCGAACCGGGTGGACCTGGCGCGACTGGCCGCGGTCACCGGCGAGAAGGATGTCCGCCGGGCTACCGCCCGCGAAGCGAACGAGCTGACCGGTTACACCATCGGCGGCATCCCGCCGATCGGCCACCTCCGGGCGATCCGGGTGATCATGGACCCTGATCTCGGCCGCTATCCGGTGGTGTGGGCCGCGGCCGGGACGCCGACCGCTGTCTTCCCGGTCTCGCCGGCCACCCTTCGGACGCTTGCCAACGCCACGGTCGCACCGATGACCGAGGACCGGCCGTCACCCGCCGTCGGCGGCCATCCGGACCCCGCGGTGGGCGGCTCGGCCTCGGCACCCGGGCCCGACGTCGAGCCCGGTCCATGGGCCGACGCCGCGCCGAGCCGCTCACCCGGCGAGTGACGTCCGAGCCTCGCCACGCGGCGGTCGATCACCCGGGCGGCATCCACGTCCGGTCTCGCTGGGCCGGCAGCGGCGAAGGGGCCGCCGTGTTCGCCCTGTCGGAGAGCGGCGGACCGCTGACCGATCACGGTCCGGTCGTCGGACCGACGTTCGAACGGATGTGCCGGGCGGAGCTCCGGGTCGAGACCCCGGCCGGACCCTGGACCGCTCGCCTGGCCACGCCCGTCTTCGACGAGCCAGCCGCACTGCTCTGGGATACCGAGGGCCTGCTCGTCGTCAAGTACGGGTTCATGACCTATGGCTTCGCGGCACGAACCGGTGAGCTGCGCTGGACCCACCGGTCCGGGACGCCGATCCTGGTCGTCCTCGGCTCGGCGCGCCTGCCCCACGTCATCGTCCAGGCCGAGATCGAGACGTTCGCCATCGACCCGGCCGGCGAGGTCGCCTGGCGCGTGGCCCACTCGGACGTGGTCACCGACGCCGAGCTCGTCGGAGGCCGCCTGATCCTGACCAGCTACGGCGGGCAGCTGACCGCCCTCGATCCGCGAACCGGGCGGACCGGCACGGGCTGACGATCGGCCGGCAGATCGGGCGGCTTCGAGATATCGGCGTCGATGTGGACGAACGGTGGATAACCGCCCCGTTCGTCCACAGTTCGGTGGACATGGCCCATTGACCGCCGCGCCCTGCGGGCCGTAGCGTGTATGACAGCCCGGAGGGGCTGAACAGCGCTAACGGCAGCGATCGCCTCAACGCCCACGCGCCGGGTAGGTTCCTCTGGGCCCTTCCATGTCCCGACCGGTATCATCCGGCTTCGTGGAGCCTCTGCTCGTCATCGTCACCGGCCTGCTCGCGCTGAGTGGCGGCGTCGTCGTCCTGCGCTCGTTCGGGTCCGGCTACCGGGTCGGCCGACTGCTCGCCGCCACGCGAGCGGTCAGCATCGAGACGGCGGAGGGGTATGCCACCATCGGTCTGCCCCGCTACGTTCGGGTCGACGGCCGGCTCGACGGTCCTGACGACTTCCCCGATGAGAACGACCGGCCGCTCGTCTACCGCCGTCGCCGCCTCGAAGCGCAATGCGACGGGCGCTGGACGGTCGTCGATGAGGACATCCAGTCGGTCCCGTTCGAGGTCCGCGACGGCCTCGGTGTGCTGGCCATCGACGTCACCCGACTCGGGATGGAGCCGGACGCCCTCGTCGTCATTCCCCGCGAATCGATCGGCACCGCGGCCGACGCCCTTGAGCGGATGCCCGCCGGGACGGCGCCCACGACGCCCGTCCGCTACCGCGTGGAGCAGGTCTCGGCGGTGGAGCACGCCTCCGTCCTCGGCGTCCCGGAACGGCGGGCCGATGGGACCACCATGTTGACGGCCGGGCTTGGTCGGCCGCTCATCCTGTCGACCCTCGAGCCGACCGAGGCGATGCAGCTTCTGGCCGGCGGCCGTCGGGCCCGTCCGGTCGCCGCGCTGGCGCTTCTCGCGGCCGGGATCGGTCTGATCCTGGTCGGGCTGGCCTGGGCCGTGGCGACGTCGGTCGCCCTGTCGATCTGGCCCGCACTCGCCATGGCCGCCTCCCCCGAGGCGACAGCCGCAACTGCCGGGGACACCCGAAGCGCAGGCGAGGGGCCCGGGCTCGTCGGGACGCCGCTGGTCGCTATCGCGATCGTGGCGCTGATCGCGCTGGTCAGCGCGATCGCGACGTACGGCTACGTGCGGCTCACCGCTGGGCGAGCGGCGAAGCGACGCGACCCGCGCTGACGCCAGTGCCCGCCGAAGGGCGACCGAGTACGCGCTGACGCCGTTGAACGGAGGGCCCGGTGCGGCCCGCGTACGTTCGTCCTATAGAGAAGAACTGTGAGGTTTCCTAGGCTGACACGGTCAGTTCACATTTCCTCATGAAGACTGCCACCGTTGCTCATCGAACGCCCGGCGGATGCCACCCTTTCCGTGACAAAGGCGGCCCGATTGCTCGGCGTCCACCCCAACACCATCCGGGCGTGGAGCGATCAGGGTCGGCTTCGCTATTACCGGATCAACCCGCGCGGCGATCGGCGCTACCGGCTGGGCGACCTGCAGCGCTTCCTTGACGCCGCCGAGGGAGGCCCGATCAACAGCCGGACCGAGCTGCACGATGCGGACGTCATCTCCCTCACCTCGATCGCCCCGGGCCGTCGCGTCCGCTCGCAGGTCGAGGCCCGGCGAAGGCGTGAGGCTCGCCGTCGGATCGTCGGCCGGACCGGGCCCTCGACCGCCGACGACCTCGCCCGGATGGCCACCTGGGCGGCCCAGCTCCAGTCGATCCAGCAGCTCGGCAGCCGGCTCAACCGGCTGACCGTCGAGCGAGAGGTCGGGATGGCCATCGCGACAGAGTTGCGCGAGCTGATCGACTACCACAATGTCAGGGTCTACCGGATCGTCGGCGACGACCTGGTGCCCGTCGCCTTCAGCGGACAGGTCGGCGAATACGTCGACGAGACCCCGGAACAGCTCCGTATCGGGGTCGGGGTCGGCATCACCGGCTGGGTCGCGGCCCACGGCGTGGCCCAGAACCTCGGCGACGCGGCCAGCGATCCACGGGCGGAGACGATCCCGGGGACCGAGGACGATCTCGACGAGTCGATGCTGCTCGCTCCGTTGGTCTTCGACGACCAGGTCCTCGGTGTCCTGGTCCTGTCCAAGCTCGGCCTCGACCAATTCAGTGACGACGACCTGCGCCTGCTCGAGATCTACGCCAGCTTCGCGGCCCAGGCGTTCGTCAACGCCGACTCGACCGAGCGACTGCGCGAGCAGTCGGCGGTGCTCGCGCGCCAGCTCCGCAACCAGCGCGAACTGCTCCAGATCACCGAGTCGATCCTGACCACGCTCGATCCGCGAGCGGTCCTCGACCAGATCACCGACCGACTCGGCAACCTCGTCCGCTACGACAACATCTCGATCGAGGTCTACGACCGACGGGCGAACGTCCTGACTCCACTGACCGCGAGGGGCGTCAACGCCGACGAGTACCTCCAGCCCTGGGAGCCTGGCGAGACGGGGGTCGCGACGTGGGTCCTCCAGCACAACGAGCCGCAGCTGGTGATCGATGAGTTGGCCGACCCGCGGGTCCTCCAGTTCGACTCGACCGGGCCGGTCGACGGCAGCATGATCGTCGTTCCGCTGCGCGGCCGGGAAGGCGTGGCCGGCGTGCTCACCCTCGAGCGGCTCGGACGAAGCGACCGGTTCAACGAGGAGGAGTTCGAGCTGGTCAAGCTGTTCGCGGCGCAGGTCTCGATCGCCCTCCATAACGCCGAGATCCACCGTGCCGTCGAGATCCGGGCGCGGTCGGACGGCCTGACCGGCCTGCTCAATCACGCCACGTTCCAGGAGTACCTGGTCCAGCGGGTCCGCGAGGCGGCCCCATTCAGCCTGATCATGCTCGACCTGGACGATTTCCGGTCGGTCAACAACGAGCTCGGCCACCAGGCGGGCGACCGCCTCCTCCGGGCGATCGCCGATGCCCTGCTCAACGCTGGGCGCGACACCGATCAGATCTTTCGCTACGGCGGGGACGAATTCGCCGTCCTCCTGCCCGGGACCGACGAAGCCGGAGCGCTGCGGGTCGCCGACCGTGCCCGGGACGCGGTCCGACGCGTCGCGGAGCAACAGGTGTGGGCCTCGGCCGGGACCGTCGTGTCGGCCTCGATGGGCGTGGCAACCTTCCCGGTCGACGGATCCGACGCCGAGGACGTCCTGCTGGCGGCCGACCGCGCCTGCTATGTCGCCAAACGGACGGGCAACGGTCGGATCGCGACCGCGGCCGAGGGCCTGGCCCTGGCCGCCGAGGTCGCCCTCCAGGAGCCGACGCCGGTCGACCCCCCATCCGTGGAGATCCCGACCGACTGATCCCGCTACCGCAGACGCCCCGCTAGCGTCACACTGATGCAGATGGCGCGCCACGGACCGTACCCAGCCGTCCTCCTCGTCGTTGGCCTCTTGCTGGTGGCCATGACGGTCGGCTGCGGTCTCGGCGAGATCCCAACCCGACCGCCACGGAGCGCCACTCCCGAGACGCCCGCGCCCACGCCGAGCCCGACTGCCGTGCCGTCGCCGACCGCGACCCCGTCACCGACGCCACAGCCGTCGCCGACCACGCTGGTCTATGAGGTCAAGGCCGGTGACAGCCTCCTGTCGATCGCCAAGAAGTTCAAGACGTCGGCCCGCAGCATCGCCTTCTGGAACCGGGCGAAGTACAAGAGCCTCGACCCGGACAGCACGAAATACGACCCGAACCGGATCGAGATCGGCTGGCGCCTGACGATCACCCCCGGCGTGAAGATCGAGGATGGCGGAGCCTCGTCGGGCGTCCCGCCGACGCCGGAGCCGTCGGTCAGCCTCGGTCCGGCCGTGGTCCCGCCGAGTGACGGCTTCGGGCTCCTGGTCACCCACGGATCCCGCGAATCGAACGCGATCGCCCTGACCTTCGACCTCGGCGGCCCACCCGAGCCGGCCCTGCCCATCGTCCAGTGGCTGGTCTACCAGCGGGTGCCGGCCACGTTCTTCGCCACCGGACAGCTCGCCCAGACCGATCCGACAGCACGGAGCGTGCTGACCCTCGTCGCCGCCCACCCGGACCTGTTCACCGTCGGCGCCGGCGGGTGGAGCGACTCGGACCTGACTGCCCTGAAGGGAACGGCCGTCGCGGTGCAGCGCTTCACCCGGTGACCCTGTCGACGCTCCTCGGGCTCTGACGGCGGCGCTATCCTGAGCCGATGGAACCCCCGCTGATCGCCGTGACCCTGGCCGTCGCCGCTCGGCAGAAGGATCCGGCCATCGCCGAGCGGAAGAACCGGCTCTACCTGGACGGCGTGCACCGGCACGGCGGCGAGCCGATCCCGCTCGATGCCCGGACCGACGTCGCCGCGCGAACCGAGGCGTTCGCGACGATGGACGGCCTGCTCCTGTCGGGCGGGGCGGACATCGACCCGTCGCGCTACGGCCAGCCGGTGCGTGGATCGGTCGACATCGAACCGGATCGGGACGCTCTCGAGGCCGAGGCGTGGGCTGCGGCAGCCGCCCGGTCGGTCCCGATCCTGGGTATCTGCCGCGGCTTCCAGGCGATCAACGTCCTGTCCGGCGGCACCCTCCTCCAGGACGTCGGCGGCCACGTCGGCGCTGCCTGGGGAACGGGTCCGGCCCGGATGCATTCGATCCGGCTCGTGCCCGGGACGCGACTGGCCCGGATCCTGTCGCCGGCCAAGGTGGTTGGAGCGACGGACGTCAATACCTACCACCACCAGGGGGTCCTGCCCACGAACCTCGCCCCGGGCCTCGTCGCCAGCGCGTGGGCGGCGAGCCCGGCCGGAGACCTGGTCGAGGCTGTGGAGGCGTCGGACGGCCGCTTCCTGTTCGGGATCCAGTGCCACCCGGAGCGGCAGGAATCCACGCCCGCTGAGTTCGAGCGGCTGTGGCAGGTCTTCGTCGACGCCTGCCGCGGACCGATCGCCCGCCGCTGACGGCTCGGCAACCGTCGGTCGGGTCGCCGGGCTACATCCGCCCAGCGGCGATCACCCGGTCGAGGAATTGGCGGGTCCGCGGCTCGGTCGGCTCCGAGAAGATGCGCTCCGGCGGACCCTCCTCCAGGATCCGCCCGGCATCGAGGAAGCAGACCCGATCGGCGATGTCACGCGCGAAGTTCATCTCGTGGGTGGCGATGATCATCGTCATCCCGCCGGCGGCCAGCTCCCGGACGACGTTCAGGACCTCGGCCACCAGCTCCGGATCGAGGGCGCTGGTGATCTCGTCGAGGAGCATCAGGTCCGGGCGCATCGCCAGCGCCCGGACGATCGCCACGCGCTGCTGCTGACCGCCCGACAACCGGTCGGGGAATTCGTCCCGCTTGTCGGCCAGGCCGAACCGGTCGAGCAGCTCGGTCGCCTCGGCGGTGGCCTGGGTCGGCGGCGTCTTCAGGACCTTGCGCGGGGCGAGCGTGACGTTGTCGAGCACGCTCATGTGCGGGAACAGGTTGAACGCCTGGAAGACGATCCCGATCCGCCTTCGGACCCGGTCGACGTCGACCTTGGGCGCGGTGATGTCGATGCCGTCGATGACGATCCGACCGGCATCGATCGGCTCGATCAGGTTGACGCAGCGGAGCAGGGTCGACTTGCCGCTGCCCGACGAGCCGATCAGGCCGATGACTTCGTGGGGCGCCACCACCAGGTCGATCCCGCGCAGGACCTCGAGCTTGTCGAACGACTTGTGGAGGCCCTCGATCGCGACCATCGGTCGGATCGCGGAGTCGTGCCCGGTCAATGGGCGCTCGCGGCGCTGCGACGTTGATCCCTCGCAACGAGCACATCCGTCAGTCGAGCCAATGGGATGGTGATCAGCAGGAAGACCAGGGCGACCACGATGTAGGGCGTGAAGTTGTAGGTGGCGGCATTCCGGATCTGCGCCTGGCGGAAGATCTCGACGACCCCGATGTACGACACCAGGACAGTGTCCTTCTGGAGCCCGATGAAATCGTTCAGGAGCGGCGGAACGACTCGCCTGACGGCCTGCGGTAGGACGACGTGGCGGAGCGACTGGAAGCGCGACAGCCCCAGCGAACGGGCTGCCGCGTCCTGGCTGGGGTGGACCGAGTTGATCCCGGCGCGGTACACCTCCGAGACGTAGGCCGAGTAGATGAGCGTCAGCGCGAACACTGCGTAGGCGAACTCGGGGACACCCGCCACGCCCAGCCCCGGAATCCCGAACCCCAGGATGTAGATGATCAAGATCCCGGGCAGCGCCCGGAAGACGTCGACGTAGATGGTCGCCAGCGATCGGATCGGGAACAGGACCGGACCGGGCAGGCTGCGCAGGACCGCGATGACCAGCCCGAAGACGAGGATGAGGACCTCGGCCACGAGGAATAGCTGGATGTTGATCCAGAACGCCCGAACGATGAGCGGCAGGGAGTCGGCGAAGACCTTGCCATTCAGGAACGAGCGCTGGACGTCCGGCCAGCCCGGGGAGTTGACCACGAGGAAGGCGACGACACCGAGGAACACCGCGGTGCTGGCGAACGCAACGAGGGTCGAGCGCAACGCACCCGACCCTCGGTCCCGTCCGCGGAACGGCCCTCTTCCAGGTTGCGGCGCGATGGGCATTCCGGAATCATCCGGGCCGCCCGAGATCGCCATCCGCAACCTGCCCTAACGCGAGGTCGGGCGGGTCACGGCTTGAGGATCGGGGTGCTGGTGGTGAACGGCAGGTACTGCTCGGCGAGCTTCGTCAGGTCGCCGTTGGTCGTGAGGGTGCCGATCGCCGTGTTGATGCAGGCGGTCAGGGTGCTGCCCTTGGTCAGGGCGACGCTGAAGTGCTCGGGGGTGCCCTGGTCGAGCTGACCGACGATGGTCGAGCCGTCGATCTCGACATTGACCAGGAAGTCGGCCGTCGGCAGGTCGACCACGATCGCGTCGATAGCCTTCGTCTTGAGCGCCTGGATCGCCGCGTCGTTGGTGTCGTAGACCTTGGGGTCCTTGGTTGGCTTGATCACGCTGACGATCGCGTCGTAGCTCGTCGTCCCGACCTGGGCGCCGAGCGTGGCACCCGCCAGCTCGGTGATCGTCGTCGCCTTCGAGATCGGATTCGCCTTGAGGGCGACGATCGATTGATTGCCGAAGTAATAGCCGTCGGACAGGTCGACGTTCGCCGCTCGCTCCGCCTTGTAGCCGATCTGGTTGATGTCGAAGTCGTAGACCTTCGCCCCCGGGGCGATCGAGTTGGCGAATGGGACGACGACCCAGGTCACGTCGGCCGCCGCGAAGCCGAGCTTGTCGGCGATCGCGTAGGCGACCGCGCTCTCGAAGCCCTTGCCGCTGTTCGGGTCGCCCTGGGCCTTGTCCCATGGCTCCGTGTTTCCACCGTCCTTCGGGGCGAAGTAGGGCGGATAGGCCGGGTTGTCGGTGCCGACGGTCAGCCTGCCAGGGGTCGCCAGGGCGAGGTTTGCAATCGCGCAGGCGTCTGGTGTCGGAGCGACGGTCGGGGGGGCCGTCGACGCGCTGGGCGCGACGGATGCTTCCATCGATGGGAGCAGGCTGGCGACGGCCTCCTTGCTCGGGCTCGGGCTGGCCGCGCTGCCCGAGGAGTTGCCATTGTTCATGAACAGGTAGGCGCCGACGATCGCGAT
>JBBQJL010000008.1:0-65571 GCA_038325875.1 Candidatus Limnocylindrales bacterium | reverse complement strand
GGTGGTCGTGGGTTCGAATCCCGCCGCCCCGACCATATTCCCCCTAAACCGGCACTCCGAGGTCGAGTGTGCCTCGTGCTGATACCAACGTGTGTAATGCGTCCACGTGCTATTCGGACGTGAACTCCGCGTGCATCCCGGACGTGTAGTGGGCAGGCAGGTTGCAGATCAGCACGTAATGGCCGGCGGGCAGGTCGACGGTCAAGTTGGCGGTCGACCCGGACCCGATGTCTTCGACCTCGTCAACGGCCGTGATCCCTGGCCCATCTTCGTTCACTTCTGTGCCGTCCTCGGACAGCGGCAGGTTGTCGGGCGCCAGGTCTGTCCTGAACACAACGAACTCGTGGGTCGTCGTCCCGTCGTTCTTGAGATCGAACGACACGCTGCCCGCCTGCGCGGTGTTGGCTCCAAGGTCGATCTTGAATTCCGACAGCGCGGCACTGACGTGGGTACCACCGGCCGCAGGTGAACCAGCCGATGGCGCGGCTGGCGAGGACGACGAGCTGCTGCACGCGACAGCAAGAGCGGCTACAGCGGCAAAGGATCCGATCCGAGTGAGTGCGGACACGGTCTTGCGCGACCAGTCGATCGTCATCGGGCATCTCCAGTTCATCGCTTCGTGCAGCAATTAACGGCCGGCTGCCCCACCATGACAGGCAGATCGCCGGAGTGCATTCGTTCCGCGACCCCGCGTATCGTGCGCGGACTGATCCGCTGCTTTTCCCCCAGGTAGCGAGTCAGAAGGCCCGACGGCCCCGATACGCTCGGTGCGCTCCCAGCTGCACTCCGGGTGTATTGCTGTCCTGGCCCAGATCCAGGTCGAACGTATCCGGCTCGACCTCGAGCACCCTGGCGATGGCCGCCCGCTAGTCGCCGGCCCAGCGCGACAAGCACGTCGCCTCGCTCTTGCCCTCCTGGTGGCGTCCGGTCTTTCGCGGCGAATCGGTACCTGCTGCGATGATGGTGCGAACGTGGTCGTGTTGCGCTGACCGGTGGGCGCCCCGCGTCTCTCAGGTGTCTTGTGATCGCCCCCGCGAAATCCGGAGGATTCACGATGACGGACGACGATCTGGGCGCCGCCGACCCCGCGCCACGGCCAGACGACGGCCCGGTCCTGGTCGGGACTCCGGCCTTCGAAGGCGGCGATGCGGTCATCGCGGTGGTCGTCGCGACGCTCACGGCGGCCTTCCTCGTGGTCGCTCGGCGCGCTCGGCGCCGACGAGCCACCGACGACGGCGAGGCCTGACCGCGGCCCTGGGCGGGTCGCTAGGATGGGCTGACACCGCACGACGAGGCTGACATGAGCTGGCAGACCCCCGATGGGGATCCACCGCCCGAACCCGCCACGCCGCCGCCCGACGCGGTCGAGCCCGACGCCACGCCCCCCGAGCCCGACGCCGAGACGGCGCGGTTCCCGGTCGATTCGGCCGCCGCGTCCGGCCCGGCCGAGCCCGCCCCGCCGACGCCCCCCGCCGAGCCCGGCGTCACGCCCCTCGAGCCAGCGCCCGCACCGCCACCGGGAGGGATCATCTCGGCCCAACCGGTCGGCTGGACGGGTGCCGAAGCGGATCCATCCAAGGGACCGGCCGACGGACCGGCGGTCGCCTGGGCACCACCTGCGACGCCGGCCGCCACCTCGGTCGCGGAAGGCGTCGTTATCGCGACGACCTTTCCCCGGGTGGTTGCGTTCTTCACGGACACCCTGCTGCTCGGGTTGATCGCGACGAGTGTCACCGCCCTGCTGGGCTTCTACAATCCGGACCGTAACGCCACCCTGGCCCTGGGATTGGGCATCGCTTTCGTGGGCATCGACTTCCTGTACTTCATCGGGTTCTGGACGAGCCCGTTGCACGCCACTCTTGGCATGCGCCTGCTTCGGTTGCGCGTCCTCGGGGCACAGACGGGCGGGACGCTGTCGCTCAATGACGCGGTCCTCCGCTGGATCGCGTTGAGCGGCGCGATCTCGATCCTCACCCTGGTGCCCGGGCTCGGGTCGGTGATCGGTCTCATCAGCCTCCTGTGGGTCCTGGTTCTCCTGATCTCGACCGCCACGCATCCGCTACGCCAGGGCCTTCACGACCGATGGGCCCGCTCCGTCGTGGTCCAACCGGCACCGGGGGGCTCCGGTCTGGCCATCGTGACCTGCCTCGTCCTGATCGTGTTCGTCGGGGTCTTGCTGCCGGTGGCGCTCTTGGTGCTGTACGGCGACCAGATCCGGGACGTCCTGATCGAGATCGGGAACTCGGTCTGACCGGCCGCCGGACCCAACGCGCATGGTGAAGCTGGTCCCCCATGACATCCGCTTCTTCGAGACCCCAGCCGACCTGCGCGACTGGTTCGACGCGAACCACGCCACCGCCGACGAGCTCTGGCTCGGCATCTACAAGAAGGCCACCGACCGCCCGACCGTCCCCTGGTCGCAGGCGGTCGACGAGGCGCTGTGCGTCGGCTGGATCGACGGCATCGCCAAGCGGATCGACGATGTGAGCCATGTCCAGCGCTTCACGCCGCGTCGCAAGGGGAGTAACTGGAGCGCCATCAATGTCGCCAAGGTGGCCGAACTGACCGGCCAGGGCCGGATGCGCCCGGCCGGCATCGCGGCGTTCGAGGCGCGCACGGCGGAGCGGACCGAGATCTACTCGTACGAGCGGCAGGCGAGCTCCCTGAGCGACGAGGAAACGGCCAGGTTCCGCGCCGACCCGATCGCCTGGGCGGACTGGGAGCGCCGGCCGCCGGGGTATCGGAAGACGGTGACCCATTGGGTGACCGGCGCCAAACAGGCGGCGACCCGAGAACGCCGACTGACACGGCTCATCGAGGACTCGCGGGCGGGACGGCCAGTCGGCCCGATGGCCACGACATGGAAACGCGAGTGAGCCAGATCGAGGAAGCCCTTGCGGACGCGATGGAGGGGCTCGGGGCGCTCGACCTCGGCGACGCGTTCGAGCCGGCTGCCGCGCGCGCGATCGTCGAGGCTGGGCTGCACCGGCTTGGTGTCCCGGCTCCCGCGGGCGGTCTCGGCGGGCGGATGGTCGACGCGACCGAGGTCCTGATGGCGCTCGGTGCCGTCGACGGTGCGACGGCGCTCGGGTTCGCCATGCAGGTCCACGTCACCGGCGCACTGGTCGACTCGGCTGGTGTTCCGGACGGGCTCCGCGAGCGCGTCTACCGGGCGATCGTCGACGATGGCGCGTTGGTCAACAATGCTGCGACCGAGGAAGGTGGCGGCTCGCCGGCCCGCGGCGCGATCCCGGGCACCGTGGCGGCCGCCGACCCGGATGGCGGCTGGCGGCTGACCGGGGAGAAGACCTGGACGACCTGGCTCCCGAACCTGACTCATGCCTTCGTCTCGGCCCGGGTGGCTGAGACGGATCCCGTCGAGGTAGGTGTCTGGTGGGTCGACCTGACGAGCGATGGCATCGACCGGCGGCAGGGCTTCGAGGCCATGGGGATGCGCGGGTCCGCCTCGGGCCGCCTCGTGCTCGATGGCGTGCCGGTCCCAGCCGACGCGCTCCTCGTCCGACGGACCGTGGCCGACCCGGATCCGCGCGGTCCGGTACCCGGCGCCTGGTTCGGTCTGTCGATCGCGGCGACCTATCTCGGGGTGGGGGACGGCGCCCGGAGCGAGGTCGCGCGGTGGGCGCTGTCCCGGCGACCGGGCGACGGCTCGTCGTCGGTGGCGGAGGTGCCGAGCGTCCAGCTCCGTCTCGGGCGGCTGGATGCCGACCTGCGGGCGGCCCGGATCGTCGTCCTCGATGTCGCCCGGCGGTGGGACGCCGCGATCGCCGCCGGAGACGGACCGGACCTCGCCGCCGCGGCCGATGACGTCGCGCTGGCCAAGCTCGTCGCCACCCGAGCGGCCGTCGCCGCGACCGATGAGGCGCTGCGGATCGCCGGCGGTCCGGGCTTCCTGGCCGGCCGTCTCGAGCGCGCCTTCCGTGACGCGCGGGCCGGTCTCATCAACCCGCCGCTGGAGGACGTGGCCTTGACCGGATTCGCGCGCAGTGTCCTGGGCCGAGCGCGCGGGCCGATCGACCTGACCCGCTAGACTCGGCTCCAGCCATCGATCTCACGACTGCGGAGGCGCCCTACATGGCCGTCGAGGTCATCCCGACCGACTCTCCGATGTTCATCGATGGCGCCTCGGCGCCATCGGCGAGCGGGCGTTGGCTGGAGGTCCGGAGCCCGGCGACTCGCGAGCTGGTGGGCCGCGTCCCGGACGGGATCGAGGCGGACGTGGATCTGGCGGTCGCCGCCGCTCGCGCCGCCTTCCGAGACGGCCGGTGGTCGCGGATGCCGCTCCCGGACCGGGTCGCCGCGATGAACCGGCTCGGCGACCTCCTCGATCGCGATGCCAACGACCTGGCTCGCCTCGAAACCCTCCAGACCGGCACGGCTTACAAGCTCCGGCGTGATTCCGACTTCGCCTTCGCCAGTGACAACCTGCGCTTCTTCGCGACCCAGATCCGCAACCTCGAGGGCAAGGCCGCGTACGAGTACACCGGCACGCACACGAGCTTCATCCGGCGCGAGCCGCTAGGCGTCGTCGGTCAGGTCAGTCCCTGGAACTATCCGTTGTGGATGGCCATCTGGAAGATCGGGCCGGCGTTGGCGGCCGGGAACTCGGTCGTGCTGAAGCCCGCGTCCGCGACGCCGCTGACCACGGTCCGGCTTGTGGAGCTTGCCCTGGAAGCGGGCATCCCGACTGGCGTCTTCGACGTCGTCACCGGTCGGGGCGATGTGGTCGGCGCGGCGCTGGCGGCGCACATGGACATCGATCTCATCTCGTTGACCGGCGACACGGAGACCGGCAAGCGCATCCAGGCGCTGGCGTCATCGAACCTCAAGCGCGTCCATCTCGAGCTCGGTGGCAAGGCGCCGTTCATCGTCTGCGCCTATGCGGACATCGAGGCGGCGGCCCGCGGCGCGACGGCGGGGGCGCTCATCAACGGCGGTCAGGACTGCACCGCGGCGACGAGGGCCTACGTCCATCGAAGCGTCCTCGAGCCGTTCCTCGCTCGGACGGCCGAGCTGTTCGACGCCGTCCGGGTCGGCGATCCGTTCGACCCGGCGACCGACCTCGGCACACTCATCTCGGCGGAGCAGGTGGTCCGGGTCGAGGGCTTCGTCCAGCGCGCGGTCGCGGCCGGCGCCCGCGTCGTCGCCGGTGGCTACCGGCCCGATGTGCCGGGCTTCCCCGAGGGCGCGTTCTACCGGCCGACCATCGTCACCGATTGCACCCAGGACAGCGAGATCGTCCGGGACGAGGTCTTCGGACCGGTCCTGGCAGTGCTGCCGTTCGACACGGTCGATGAGGCGCTCCGGCTCGCGAACGACACCCGCTACGGCCTGGCGGCCTCGATCTGGACACGCGACGTGTTCACCGCGATGGAGGCGGCCCGTACCCTCGACTTCGGGCACGTCCAGGTCAACGACCATCTGATGGTGACCTCGGAGATGCCCCACGGCGGGTTCAAACAATCGGGCAGCGGCAAAGACATGTCGAGCTATGCCTTCGAGGAATACACGCGGGTCAAGCACGTCATGCTCGAGCTGACCGGCGAGCCCGAGAAGCCCTGGCACTACACGATCTTTGGCGACAAGCCGGAGGGGTAGTGGAGTGTCAGCACAAAAACGGCCCCCGGGGGCTACCCGAGGGCCGTCTGACCGCAGCTCTGACCGCAGTTACCTGGCCGCGCCTTCGACCTCGTCGTGTCGACAGGTGAGCGCGGCGTCAATGCGTCTCGCCGCCGCCTTCGCTCGCTTCGGATCGAGGTGCGCGTAGACTCGATCGCGTCAACCTACCAGGAGGTCTCAGTCACTCAATCGCGTGGCCTTGTGCGCCAGCGGCCCGCACTACGTGATCCGCTTCGAAAGAGCCGCGTGACGCCCGATCATCGACCGCGCTGAACTTGACCGGCAGCGGGGCCGTTCCTCGTTTGATAGGTGCATCGCCCTAATGCAAAAGGTCCGTGACCCGGCGTACGGTGCGCGACTGGTCCGCCGCTTCCCCCAAGCCAGCGGATCAGAAGGGCCCACCGGCCCCGATACGCCCGGAGCACCCAGAATGCTCCGGGCGTATTGCTGTCCTAACTGAAATCGAGGTCGAACGCGTCCGAGGCGACCTCGAGCATCGCCGCGATGGCCGTGCGCATCGCGTCCAGGGCCGCCCAGCGGTTCGCGCACTCCCGGACGCATCGGCACTACACGAACTTCGGCGACAGGCCAGGAGGCTGAGCCCATGACGACCACCGCACCGGACCTGGCCGAGACCACCCCGGACCAGTGGCGAAGGTTCATCGCCGACGGCCGACAGGACGGCGAGTTCCGCCTGCGCTCGCGCGACGGCACACAGGGGGCCTTGCGGTTCCAGGCTCGCGCCCACCACCCGATCCATGGATACCACACGTCGCGACTGTGGCCGGTGGATCCGGCTGCCTCCTGACACGGCAGGGTGCGTGCATGGCATCATCACGTCCATGCCGCCGATCAACGAGCTGACCCGCATCGAGCCCACCCTGCTCGCGCGTCTCGACAAGATGGGCATCTTCACGACCGGGCTGCTGCTCGAGGTCTCCGAGACGCCGACCCGCCGCCAGACGCTGGCCGACCAGGTCGCGACCGACACGACCGAGGTCCTGACGTGGCGCGACGAGGCGCTCATGCTCAACCTCGCGAGCTTCGGGCCAGACGAGCACCAGCTGATGATCCAGGCCGGTATCGACGGGCTGCGCGACATCCTCGATCTCGATCTGGCCGCGTTCCGGGAGCGAGCCCGCCGGGCCGCCGCGGAGCTGGCGATGGAGCCACCCAGCGACCTCACGCTCGAGGGCTGGTGGGACCAGGCGAGGACCCTCGAGGACGAGTGATCCGGCCCGAACGGGCTAGGATGACGCGGTGAACGCCACCGGCAGCCGTGCCGCCTCGGTCCTGATCGGCGTCGCCACGGCGATCGTCATCGTGACCCTCACGATCGTGCCGTTCCTCTCGCCACAGTGGGTCGCCTTCGAACAGGGCCGGGCGGATGCGACCGCCTGGACCGGCTTCACGACCGAGGGGCTGCGTGTCGCGACCGACGCGATCCTGGCCGATCTCGTAGTCGGTGGCGGCTTCGCGGTCGAGCTGCACGGGCAAGCGGTGCTGAACGAGCGCGAACAGGCCCACATGGCGGACGTCCGTTCGGTGTTTCGCGGGCTCTGGATCCTGGCCGTACTCTCGGTCGTAGTCCTGGTCCTCGCGAGTCGGCGGGCGCATCGGGCCGGCGTCTGGCGCGCGGTCCGCGGCGGCGCGCTCGGTCTGACGGTCGGCACCGTCATCGTCGGGGTGGTCGGGTTCTTCGCGTTCGATCAGCTCTTCGAGGTCTTCCACGAGATCTTCTTCCCGGCCGGGTCGTATCTCTTCGACCCGGCCACCGACCGCCTCGTCCAGCTCTTCCCGTTCCAGTTCTGGGACGAGACCGCGTTGGTCGTCGGCGCGGTCATCATCGCGGTCGCCCTGGCAGTCACCTTCGCGGCCGGACGACGTGCGGCACGATTCGGGGCCGCCCGCCCGGAACGCGAGCTGGCGGCCATGGCGGAACCTGGCTCGTGACCGCGTGGGAGCCCGGCTCGTGACCGCGTCCGCCGTGCCCGGCCTGCTCAGCGTCGAGACCGCGCGCGACGCCGTGCTGGCCGCCGTCGAGCCGGTCGGGACGGAGCGGATCCCGGCCGCCGACGCGCTCGGGCGCATCACCGCCGAGACCGTGTCGGCGCGGGTCGCACTCCCGCCATGGCCCAACTCTGCGATGGACGGCTACGCGATCCGCGCGGCCGACACCGCCAGCGCGGCCGAGACCGAACCCGCCCGGCTCGAGGTCATCGGGGACATCGCCGCCGGGGCCGATCCCGACGTGACGGTCCGACCCGGAACGGCCGTCCGCATCGCGACGGGCGCCCGGCTCCCGGATGGCGCGGACGCCGTGGTCCCCGTGGAGGCGACCACACCGATCGACGCGGCGGGTCGGCCGGGGGACCGCGGGCGCGACGCAACGGGTCCGCTGCCGAGGGCCTGCCTGGTTCACGAAGCCGTGCGGACCGGCGGCTCCGTGCGCGCCCTCGGGAGCGATCTCGAGGCGGGGGCGACGCTCGTCGGTCCGGGCACGGCGGTGACCGCCGCTATCGTGACGCTGCTCGCCGGCGCCGGGGTCGAAGCCGTCGTGGTCCATCGCCGACCGCGGGTCGCGGTCCTGGCGACCGGCGACGAGGTCCGGGCGCCCGGCCAGCCGCTCGGCCCGGCCGGCATCCCGGACGCCAACGGCCCCGGTCTGCGCGCCCTCGTGACGGCGTCGGGCGGCGAGGCCGTCGACCTGGGGATCGCGAGCGACGATCTCGACGACGTGGTGACCCGGTTGCGACGCGGGCTCGATGCAGGCGTCGACGCGATCATCGTCGCCGGCGGCGTCTCGGTCGGCCCGTATGACGTGGTCAAGACCGCGATCGAGACGATCGGCCGGATCGACCTCTGGCGCGTCGCGGTCCAGCCCGGCAAGCCGTTCGCGTTCGGCACGGCCGAGCGATCCGGCGGAGGCCCCTCGATCGTCGTCTTCGGCCTGCCAGGCAACCCGGTGTCGTCCGCCGTCACCTTCGAGCTCTTCGTCCGACCCGCCATCCGGCGGCTGGCCGGCCGCCATGACCTCCTGCGCCCGGTCGATCGCGCCGTGCTCGGCGAGCGCGTGGACAAGAGCCACGGTCGGCGGGCGTTCCTGCGCGTCGAAGCCGAGCGCGATGGTGCCGGCTCGATCCTGCGCGACGAGCGGGGTCGGGTCCGGGTCCACCTCGCGGGCGGGCAGGGGAGCCATGTGATCTCGGCCCTCGCGGTCGCCGACGCATTGGCCGTCATCCCTGAAGCTGACGATTCGCTGCCGGCCGGCGCCGAGGTCGCGCTGTGGTGGCTCGACCGCGCATGAGGGCGCCCTGCGACTGAACATCGTCCGCGACCCGCCCATATCCCGGAGGACCCGATGGAATCGAGACCACAACCGCGCGCCGAACGGCGCCGGCTCTCGCACATGGACCGGGCCGGCCGGCCGCGGATGGTCGACGTCTCCGACAAGCCCATGACGGCACGACGTGCGGTGGCCGAGGCGGCAGTCGCGGTCTCGCAGGAGACGATGAGCCTGGTCATCGATGGCGGCGGGACCAAGGGCGACGTCCTGGGTGTGGCCGAGCTGGCCGGGGTGATGGGCGGCAAGCGCACCAGCGAGCTCATCCCGCTGTGCCACCCGCTGGCATTGACCGATCTGGTGGTGGCCATCACGCCGGACCGTGCCGCCGGCGTGCTGCGGATCCGGGCCGAGGCCGCGACGACCGGTCAGACCGGGGTCGAGATGGAGGCCATGACCGCCGCCTCCGTCGCCGCGTTGACGATCTACGACATGGTCAAGGGCGTCGAGCGCGGGGTCGAGATCCGGGCCGTCCGGCTCGTGTCCAAGACAGGTGGCAAGACCGGGACATGGACGCGTCAGGCGGCCCCCGATGTCGCCCCCGCCCGGCCACGCCCGGGATCGCGAGTGGCGGGTCGGGTTGGGTCGAAGCACAAGGGAAACGGGTGATCGCCCGATGACCGATGCCCGCCTCCGGTCGGTGCTGGTCATCACCGCCAGCGATGGTGTCGCGGCGGGTGTCCGTCAGGATGCCTCAGGGGCGCGAGTGGAGGACCGGCTGACGGCCCTCGGCTACGCCGTCGAGCGCGGGCTCGTCCCGGACGACCAGCGGGCCATCGAGGCCGCGCTGACCGACGGCGCGGCACGGCACCCGCTGGTCATCACGACCGGCGGCACGGGGCTGACCCCACGCGACGTGACCCCGCAGGCCACCCGCGCGGTGGTCGACTACGAGGTCCCAGGGCTGGCCGAGGCGATGCGCGCGGCCGGGCGGGCCGTGACCCCGCTGGCGGACCTGTCGCGCGGCGTCGTCGGGGTGCGGGGTCGGGCGCTGATCGTCAATCGGCCCGGCAGCCCCAAGGGCGCCATCGAGTCGCTCGAGGCGATCGAGGGCGTGCTGGATCACGCCCTCGACACCCTCGCCGGCCCGTACGATCACGCGATCACATCCGAGGGAGGCTGACCGCCCGATGTTCGCGCCATTCGCCGAAGTCCCGGCCTATCCGTTGGTCTTCCCGATCTTCTGGGGCTCGGCCGTCTTCTTCCTGCTCGCGATGGCCCGTCACCTGCGGGTGTTCGCGGTCGCCCGCCCGTCGCGCCCGTTCGCCAACGTCCCGGCGCGAGTGGTCGGTCTGGTCGAGTACGCGTTCATCCAGAGAAAGATGTTCAAGGATCTCGAGGCCGGGGTGATGCACGCCGGCATCTTCTGGGGGTTCGTGCTGCTGACCATCGGCACGGCGGACATCGTGACCGGTGGCCTCATCCAGACGGTGCTGTCGATCCCGTTCGACGGGCTGCTGTGGGCCGCGATCAGCGCGATGCAGAACGTGGTGGCGGTCGTCGTCATCGTATCGATCGGCTGGGCCTACTACCGCCGGCTGGTGCTCAAGCCACCCCGCCTTTCGCTCAACCGTGACGCGCTGCTCATCCTCGGGATGATCGGCGGCGTCGTCGCGACCGAGCTTCTCGCCCAGGTCTTCCAGGTCGCGGCGCACGGCGAGATCCCGGGCGCCTTCATCTCCAACACGCTGGCGGTGCCGTTGCGGAACCTGTCGCCTGGCGTCCTCGAGAGCGCCTTCGCGGTGCTGTGGTGGGCGCATATCGCGCTAGTCGCCGCATTCCTGTGCTACCTGCCGTTCAGCAAGCACCTCCACATGGCGACGGCCTTCCCGAACATCTTCTTCCGCAAGCTGGCGCCGCGCGGCGAGTTGCCCAAGCTCGATCTCGAGGACGAGAACGCGACGTTCGGGCTCAAGACCCTCCAGGACCTCGGCTGGAAGGATCTGCTCGACGGCTTCACGTGCACCGAGTGCGGCCGCTGCCAGGAAGCCTGCCCCGCCTACAACACGGGCAAGCCGCTCAACCCCAAGGCGATGATCATGGGCATCCGCCACATGGCGGTGGATGCCGAGCACGGGATCGACATCATCCCCAACTCGCCGATCGTGCGCGAGACGTACGGGCTCGACGACACGACCGTGTCCGCGGCCGCCCTGGCCAAGCCGATCGTCGACGACGCCATCCCGTATGACGCCGTTTGGGACTGCGTGACCTGCGGCGCCTGCGTCGAGGCCTGCCCGGTCCTGATCGAGCATGTCGACAAGATCGTCGGCCTGCGGCGGAACCTCGTCCTCGAGGAGAGCCGCTTCCCGGGCGAGCTGACCAACGCCTTCCGCTCGATGGAGAACCAGGGCAACCCGTGGGGTCAGCCGGCATCGGCGCGGCTCGACTGGACCAAGCCGCTCGAGTTCGAGGTCCCGACCGTCGCCTCGATGGCGGCCGAGGGCCGGCTCGACGAGCTCGACGTGCTCTATTGGGTCGGCTGTGCGGCGGCGTTCGATCCGCGCAACCAGAAGGTCGCCCGCGCGGTCGCGACGTGCCTCCATGCGGCCGGCGTCCGGTTCGCGATCCTGGGCCAGGAGGAGTCGTGCACCGGCGATCCGGCCCGTCGGATGGGCAATGATTACGTCTTCCAGATGCTGGCCGGCGGCAACGTCGAGACACTTGATCGCTACGGGATGGGCGAGCGGACGATCGTGACCGCGTGTCCGCACTGCTTCAACACGATCGGCAACGAGTACGGCCAGCTGGGTGGCGATTACCGGATCGTCCATCACTCGCAGTTCCTGGCCGAGCTGGTGTCGTCCGGACGGCTGGCGACGTTGCCTGAGGAGGCGGGCTCGGAGACCGGCGACCATCGCCCGGGCAGCGTCACGGTCCACGATTCGTGCTACCTCGCCCGCTACAACAATGTGATCGCCGCGCCACGGGACGTGCTGGGCGCGGCGGGCGTCTCGATCACGGAGATGGAGAAGTCGGGCAAGAACACGTTCTGCTGCGGCGCCGGTGGCGGCCGGATGTGGATGGAGGAGACCCGCGGCACGCGCATCAACGAGGCCCGGACCGCCCAGGTGCTCGAAACGGGCGCGGAGACCGTGGCCACGTCATGCCCGTTCTGCATGGTGATGATGAGCGACGGGCTGGCGGCGGCCCCCGGCGGAACGACGGTCAAGGCCATGGACATCAGCGAGGTCCTGGCGGCACGCATCGCCACGGCCCCCGCGGAGCGGCAGCTGCCGGTGATGTGACTGGCCCAACTGCGACATACTCTTGTCTGTACGCGGAGCCATCCCGAACCAACACAGGAGCCGCGAGTGCGGCGGCCGGTCCGGTCGCACCAGGCGATCGACGAAACGGCTCAGAGCTGGCGCTCAGCGCCCACAAGGAGGACCCCCAATGCCGAGGTTCATCGCATTTTTCTCGTACACACCCGATTCCGCGAAGGCCATGATCGAGAAGCCGAGCGACCGGTCCGCAGCGGCGAGGACGCTCGTCGAATCGCTGGGAGGCACGCAGGAGGCCTTCTACTGGATGCAAGGCAAGCACGATGGCTTCTTCATCGCGGACTTGCCTGACGGCGTGGCCGCCGCTGCGTTGGCCGCCGCGGTTGGCGCAACGGGCGCCATCACCGGTGTCGAGACGCACCAGATCTTCGACGGCGACGAGCAGGCGGCCATCGTCCAGCAGGCCGCTACCGCACGCAAAGCGTACAAGCCCCCGACCGGCTGATCCGACGTTTCGGCGTTTCGTCATGTAGCCGGGGCGTCGACCGCAAGGGCTGCCCTCGAAGAGCACGGTACCCGGCACACGCAGCCTCACCATGCTCATGGCGTTCGGATAGGCCCTCGCTGCTACGATGCCGACGGTGACCGCCTCGACGCCGCCCACGTACCGCCTGACCGAGGAGCAGACGCTCCTCCGCGACGCCGTCCGCACCCTCGCCGATGCCAGGGTCGCCCCGCGGGCCGGCGAGATCGACCGGACGGGCGAGTTCCCGCAGGACCTCCGCGAGTTGCTGGCGGCCCAGGACATCCTCGCCCTGCCGTTCCCGGCCGAATACGGCGGTCTGGGCGGCGATCTGCTCAGCGTCTGTCTCGCTGTGGAGCAGCTCAGCCGGGCGTGCGCCACGACCGGGCTCATCCTGGCCGTCCAGGAGCTGGCCTCGCTGCCGTTGCTCCTGGTCGGCACCGATGACCAGAAAGCCCGCTGGATCCCGAAGCTGGCAACCGGTGAACACCTGATCGCGTTCGCGCTGACCGAGGCCGAGGCTGGCTCGGATGTCGCATCGATCCGAACGACCGCCACCCGGGACGGCGACGCCTACGTCATCACCGGTTCGAAGCGGTTCATCAGCCAGGGATCGGTGGCGGATCTGATCACGGTCTTCGCCGTCGTCGAGGGCGAGGGCGAGGGCGATGCTTCCCGCCGCGACCGGATGACCTGCTTCATCGTCGAGGTCCCGACGCCCGGCTTCTCGGTCGCCCGGATCGAGCACAAGATGGGCATGCGCGGGAGCCCGACCGCGGAGCTCGCCTTCGATGGCGTGCGGGTCCCGGCGACAAACCGGATCGGCGCCGAGGGGGACGGGTTCTCCCTGGCCATGCGGACGTTCGATCGTAGCCGGCCCGGGATCGCCGCCCAGGCAGTCGGGATCGCCCAGGGCGCGCTCGAGGTCGCGACCGCGTACGCAAGGGACCGCGAGCAGTTCGGCAAACGGATCGGCGACCTCCAGATGGTCGGCGCGATGCTGGCCGACATGGACGCAGCCACCGAGGGCGCTCGTCAGCTCCTGTACAAGGCCTGCGTCGAGATCGACGCCGGTGCAGCCGACGCGAGCCGGTGGTCGGCGATGTGTAAACTCGTGGCCGGGGATGCCGCGATGCGCGTCACCACCGATGCCGTCCAGGTGCTCGGGGGCTACGGCTACATCGATGAGTTCCCGGTGGAGCGGATGATGCGCGATGCGAAGCTCACCCAGCTCTACGAAGGCACCCAACAGATCCAGCGTCTGGTCGTCGCGCGGGCACTGCTCGGCAAGGGCAGCTGACCGCCAGGGAGGAGCCTCGCGTCGTGCGCATCGTCGTCCTCGTGAAACCCGTGCCGGATCCGGCGTCAGGCGGTGAGAAGCTCGGCCCCGATGGCCGGCTCGACCGGGCCGCCGTGCCGGCCGTGGTCAACGGCAACGACGAGTATGTCCTCGAGGCGGCGCTCAGGCTGATCGCCGAGGCGGGCGAGGGCGAGATCACACTGCTATCGATGGCGCCTGCCAACGCCCCCGAGACGCTGCGCAAGGCGCTGGCCATGGGGGCGACCCGCGGCGTCCATATCACCGACTCGGCCCTGGCCGGCTCCGACCACGTTTCCACGGCAAAGGTCCTGGCTGCCGCCCTCGGCGACCTCGAGTTCGACATGGTCTTCGCCGGGATCGACGCATCCGACGGGGTCGGCGGCATCGTGCCCGCATCGGTGGCGGCCCACCTCGGGCTGCCGTTCCTGTCCTACGCCGCGCGCATCGAACCCGACATGGCGGCACGCACCGTCCGGGTCCGGCGGATCAGCGCCACCGGCTACGACCTGCTCGAGGCGCCGATGCCCGTCGTCATCGCCGGCACGCAGGCGCTCGGCGAGCCGCGCTACCCATCGCTCAAGGGGATCATGGCCGCCCGGAGCAAGGAGATCGTCACCCGCTCGCTGGCGGACCTTGGACTCGATCCGGCGACGGTCGGTGGAAGCGTGGCAACAACATCCTTGCTCGACAGCCGCCAGCCGCCGGCCCGCGCCGCGACCGAGGTCGTGCGCGGCACCCCGGCCGAGGGCGCCGCCCGGATCGTCGACTTCCTGGCCGAGCGGAGGCTCATCTGATGGGCGCGTTGTGGGTCGTCGCCGAACCCGGCGCCGACGGCGCGATCGCCCGGGTCAGCGCAGAGGCGGCCACGCTGGCACGCGAGCTCGCCGGGTCGGCGAAGCGCGATGTGGTCGGGATCGTCATCGGGGCGGACCCATCCGCGATGGCGACGGAGCTGGCCGGCTATCTGCCTGTCGTCTGGGCCATCACCGACCCGGCCGCGGCCGAGCACGCGTGGTCGGCCGTGGCGGCCGCCCACCTCGCCAACCTGCTCGCGGCGGGGGACTCGGACGTGCCGGACGCGGTCTTCGTCGGGGCCGGCGCGGATGGCCGTGATCTGGCTGGCGCCGTCTCGGCGCTGACGGGTCTTGGGGTCCTCGTCAACGCCACGGCGGTCGCCTGGACCGATGCCGGGCCGGCGGTCGAGATGAGCGCCTTCGGCGGCAAGCTGCTCACCACCTCGGGGTTCACCGGCGGGCGGGGGATCGTGACCGTTCGCCCGAACGTGACGACCGCAGCCCCCGCGGCGGCGACCGGCAAGGTCGAGACGCGAACGGTCGAGGGGGCGGCGGCCCTGCCCGCGGTCCGCGTCGTCGAGCGGGTCAGCGAGGCTGGCGCCCAGGCCTCCATCGAGGAAGCCCGGATCATCGTCGCCGGCGGGCGCGGGGTCGGTGGCCCGGATGGTTTCGGGATCGTCGAGCAACTCGCGGCGGCATTGGGCGGCGCCGTGGGGGCGACCCGCGCAGCGGTCGATTCGGGCTGGGTCCCGTACAGCCAGCAGATCGGCCAGACAGGCAAGATCGTCAAGCCCGAGCTCTACCTCGCGCTCGGCATCAGCGGCGCCATCCAGCACAAGGTCGGGATGCGCACCTCGGGCGTGATCGTCGCGGTCAATCGCGACCCGGACGCGCCGATCGGTGAATTCGCCGACCTGTTCGTCGTCGGGGACCTGTTCGAGGTCGGCACGGCCCTCCTCGAAGGGCTCCGCGCCCGGACCGGCTGAGCGGCCCGGCGGGGGGCAAGGGCACGATGGAACAGATCGCCATCCTGCTCCCGATCGCGGCGTTCGTCGCGCTCGCCGCGGGGCTGGCGGTCGTCCTCCGGGGCACCGGTCGGATCGTCGCCCGGACCCGCGAGGTCGAGCATTTCCGGGGGACGGTCAAGGACCTCGCCATGCGGGTCGATGCGTCGCTGGGCGGCGCCGTCGCCCAGATCGATGCGGTCCGCCGCCGGCAGGCCGGGCCGGACACCATCGCCGACACGATCGATGCCGCGATGGACGCGGTCGAGCGCTACGCCGAAGAGGCGAAGGCCCTTCGCGGGCCGCGTAAGGCCCAGCACATCCGATCCGACCTCGTGGCCGAGCTCGAGCGCTCGCGACGAGCGCTCGAGATGGTCGAGCACGGCCGCTCGATCATGGTCGCCGCGCGGCGCGGCCCGCGCGAGCTCGAGGCCCAGACCTCGATCAAGCGCGGCTATCTGAACCTCATCCACGCCCGCGAGGCGTTCGCCCGCCACGCCGTCCTGGCCCAGGAGTTCGAGGTCGATACGAAGGCGCAGAAGGCCGGTCGCGGGATCTTCTAGTCCACGGGCGAGACCACACCATCTAGTGGTATCCTCGGGCAACACCACTATCCCTTGTGGTGCGAGGGACACAGGAGAGCGATGCGCTGCCCCCAATGCGGCGAGCGGGAGACCCGCGTCGTCGACTCGCGGGATCTCGATGATTCAGCCACCATCCGACGCCGGCGCGAGTGCGCCGCGTGTGCGATGCGGTTCACCACCTACGAGCGGATCGAAGCGGCGCGGCTCGTCGTCATCAAGCGCGAGGGCGCGCGCCAGGAGTTCGATCGGGACCGGCTCGTCTCCGGGCTGCGCAAGGCGCTGACCCGCCGACCCGTACCTGATGGCGCCGCCGAGGCCGCCGCCGATGCGATCGAGGCCGAGCTCCGGGCCGCCGGTGTGACCGAGGTGCCCTCCTCGCGGATCGGTGCGCTGGCGATGGAGCAGCTCCGCGGTATCGACCAGATCGCCTACATCCGGTTCGCGAGCGTGTACCAGAGCTTCGAGGATCTCGAGGCGCTCAAGCGTGAGGTCGACACGCTCTACGCCGAGCGCGGCGACACGAACGCCGTAGACCTGCGCCCGAAGTCTGCCCAGCGGGCTCGAGCGTGAGCGTCCTCTCCGACCGCGATATCCGGACCGCCCTCGAGGCCGGCGATGTCCGGATCGACCCGTATGACCCGCAGGACCTCCAGCCGTCATCGGTGGATCTGCACCTGGACCGGTCGTTCCGCGTCTTTCGCAACAATCGATATGCCTTCATCGACGTCCGGGCACCGCAGCCCGATCTGACCGAGCTGCTGACCATCTCAGACGATGAGCCATTCATCCTCCATCCCGGAGAGTTCGTGCTCGGCCAGACCCATGAGTGGGTGGAACTGCCGAATGACCTCGTCGCCCGCCTGGAGGGTAAGTCGTCGTTAGGGAGACTCGGCCTGCTCATCCACTCGACCGCCGGCTATGTGGACCCTGGCTGGAAGGGCAATCTGACGCTCGAGCTGTCGAATGTCGCCAACCTGCCGATCGCGCTCTACTTCGGGATGCGCATCGGACAGATCAGCTTCTTCGCGATGTCGAGCCCGGTCGAGCGGCCGTATGGCTCGCCGGCCCTTGGCTCGAAATACCAGGGCCAGTCCGAACCGACCGCCTCGGCCTTCCACCGGGATTTCACCGCCCGCAAGACCGAGGAGTCGTCCCGGTCCTGACGGGACCGCGGCACGAGGATACGACCGAGCGGCCGTGAGCATGAACGACGCCGTCCACTGGTCGACCGAGCTCGGCGGCGGCACGACCGCCGCGCTCATCCAGGCGGGCACCTTCCGGTCCGACGCGGGCACCCTGTTCGGCCCGGTCCCACGGCTGCTCTGGGATCGGCTCGTCAGCGACGAGATCGACGCCGACAACCGGCTGCTCCAGGCGCTCAACTGCCTGCTCATCGAGACGCCCGGCGGGAGGGTCCTCGTCGAGACCGGGATCGGCGGGCGGATCGACGACAGGGGTCGGGCGATGCGCGGCTACGAGGGCCTCTGGATCGTCCCGGCGCTCGAGCGGGCCGGTTTCGCGCCCAGGTCGGTCGACATCGTGGCGATGAGCCATCTCCACTTCGACCACGCCGGGGGCTTGCTCATGCCCGACGGCGAGCGGGCATTCTCGAGGGCGACGATCGTCGCCCAGCGGGCGGAGTGGGAGATCGCCCTCGGCGACAACCCGCGCCTGGTCGCCAGCTACGTCCAGGCCGAGCTTCGGCTCGTCCACGACTGGGGCGCCGAGGGTTGGGCGGACGGCGAGCGCGAGATCCTGCCGGGCGTATCGGTCGTGCCGACGGGCGGGCATTCGGCCGGGCACCAGGCGGTCGTCGTCCGCGGCGCCGGCCCCGGCGGGCGGACGCTGGCCTTCTTCGGCGACCTGTGCATGCGGCCGTGGAGCGCCAACCCGCGCTGGGTCACTGCGTTCGACGACTTCCCGCTCGATTCGGTCCTGGTCAAGGGCGCGCTATTCGCCCAGGCCGCCGATGAGGGCTGGATCGTCGTCCTGTCGCACGAGCCGTTCCACCCGGTCGGCCGCCTCGTCCGGGACCGCGACCGCTTCCGCTACGAGCCGGGCTGACCTTACGGCGGCGGGGAGGCGGCCGGCGAAGTGCCCGGCGGCGCAGCACTCGACGGCGGCGGCAGGATCGCCTCGACCTGGGCGGCGGCTTCGGCGGCGGACAGCGGACCGGCGATCACCCTCTGGATCCGGCCGTCCGGGCCGATGAACACCTGGGTCGGCAGGCCGTAGACCTTGTACAGGTGGAAGACGTCGGCCGACAGGTCGGCGGCGATGGTGTAGTCGAGCCCGTACTTCGTGGCGTAGGCCTGGACGTCGGCGGGGTTCGTCTCCTGGACGCTGATCCCGATCAGCTCGATGCTTCGGTCCTTGTACGCGGCGTAGGTGTCGCGCAGGATCGGCGTCTCCGCCTGACAGGGCGGGCACCAGCTCGCCCAGAAGTTGATCCAGACGCCCTTGCCGCGGAGGTCGGCCAGGCGGACTGGCTTGCCGGTCACGTCGGTCAGCTGCCAGGTCGTCCCGTCCGGGTGCGTGCCGGCCAGCTCGGGCGCGAGGCTGCCGACCTCGAGGCCGGTCGTCGGGGAGCCGATCAGGTAGGCGGTCGGTCGCGGGTCGCCCGGCCCGGTCACGCCGGTCGTCCCGAGCGGTCGGGTCGCAGCGACGAGGATCACCGCCACGACCATCACGATGGCGAGGACCACGCCCAGCTGTCGGCCGCTGAACGGACCGATCAGGCCATGGCGCTCGGGGCGATGCTCGAAGTCGGGTGTCGGACCAGTCATCAGATCCCGGTCAGGAACTGGAAGTAGCGCGGCATCAGCGACAGCAGGTCGAACAGCATCGCCACGCCGATCGCCGCGACCAGCAGCCCACCGATGACCGATACGGTGTGCGCGTGGTGCTGGAGTGGGCGGAGGACGGCCGGGGCGCGATCGAACAGCGCCCCGATGGCCAGGAACGGGATGCCCAGCCCGAGCGTGTAGCCGATCAGCAGGATCGCGCCCTGGGCGGTCGAGCCGGACGTCGCGGCCAGGGTGAGGATGCCGCCGAGGATGATCCCGATGCACGGCGTCCAGCCGATAGCGAAGATCGTCCCGAGTCCGAAGGAGGCGACCAGCCCGCGGCCGTCGCCGACCAGCCTCCCCCCGATCCGGTCGGCGATGCCCGGAGTCGACCGGCTCGGATCCTGGAGGACCATCCCACCGGTGGCGCCGGCGACGGTCGTGCTGGCCCCAAGATGGAGCGGGCGCCACGTCCGCTGGAGCCGGTCGATCGACAGGAAGCCGGCCAGGCTCAGCCCCATCAGGATCAGGGCGACCCCGCCGATCTGGCGAAGCAACGGCAGCCACTGACCCAGCGCCCCGCCCGCGTAGGTGGCGCTGATCCCGAGGATCGTGAAGACCGTCCCGAAGCCGAGGACGTACGCCACCGAGTGGCGCATCACCAGCCAGCGCGACGGCGCGGTCCCGGGGGGCGCGCCGGCGACAGCCACCGCGCTGAGCTGGCCGAGGTAGGCCGGCACGAGCGGCAGCACGCACGGTGACAGGAAGCTGAGGAGGCCCGCGGCGAAGGCCACGAGAAAGGTCAGTTCCGTCCCGCCGGTCACCGGTCCAGGACCTCGGCCAGGAGGCGTTCGATCCGGACCGGGCTGATGGCCAGGGTCAGCCGGCGTTGACCAAGCTCGACGACCGGGATCTCGGCGAAGAACGCTCGCTCCCAGGTCGGGTCCGAGCTGATGTCGCGCTCGACCAGGGCGGGGGAGGGACGGCCGGCCGCCAGCCGCTGTGCGAGAACGGCCGTCAGGAAGTCGCGGGTCTCGCCACACAGCCCGCAACCCGGGCGCGTGTACAGGACGAGCTCGGTCGGGGGGGCGCCGTCGGCCCCGGTCGGGGTGGCGTCATCCATACCCTCCGATTGTAGTCGAGGGTGCCGGCGGGCCGCCCTCGAACCGCCACAGGATCGGCTACGGCCGGACCGCCGCCGAGAGCCGGTAGACGTGACCGTCCTGGGCCGTGACGTAGACCGTTCCGCTCTCGCCCTCGCCGAACGAGGTGATGCCCAATCCGGTAGACGCCATCTCGGTCGGGGTCTGGGGCTTCGGCCCCGCCGCCACGATCGACCAGATCTTGCCTGAGCAGACATCCGAGAACAGGTAGGCGCCGGCCAGGATGGCCTGCGGCCCGCGGTAGACGTAGCCGCCGATGATCGCGCAGCCCGTGCCGTGGTCATACACGGCGATCGGCGTGGTCAGGCCGGTCGTCACGCACCCCGAGGATGGCTGATAGCAGGCGTCGCCCTCCATCACGTGCCAGCCGAAGTTGAGGCCACGTCCGCCACCGCTGGCGAGGGTCGCCCGGTCGACTTCCTCCCAGGCGCCCTGACCGACGTCGCCGATCCACAGGTCTCCGTTCGCCCGGTCGAACGAGAAGCGCCACGGATTGCGCAGGCCGCGCGCCCAGATCTCACGCTTGGCGATCGTGCTCTTGGCGTACGGATTGTTGGTCGGGATGCGGTAGGCCTTGCCCGGCGAGGTCGCATCGACATCGATCCGGAGCATCTTGCCGAGGAGGCTGCCGCGCGACTGAGCGTGGTTGTCGACGTCGCCGCCGCCCCCTCCGTCGCCGACCGAGATGTACAGGAAGCCGTTGTACTTGCCGAACGCGAGCATTCCGCCGTTGTGGTTGGTGTTCGTCCGGTGGCGGATCGACAGGACGCGCCGATAGGTCGTGGCTGGGGCGCGGTTCTTGTTGGTCGTGCTCGAGCGGAACTCGGCGACGGTGACGTCGCCCGTGCCCCTGGCGGTGTACAGCACGTAGAACTTGTGGTTGTGCTTGTAGTTCGGGTGGAAGGCGAGGGCGAGAAGGCCTTGCTCGCTGCTGGCCTTGACCTTTGACCGGATGTCGAGGAAGGCCGGGCCGAGGACCTTGCCGCTCTTCCAGATCTTGATCACACCACGCTGCTCGACGATGAACAGGCGATGGGAGCCGTCATGGGCGTTGGTGACCAGGACCGGCCCAGTCAGCCCACTGGCGACCGAGTTCAGGTTGATCCTGACCGCGCGGAAGTCTGGCGGTACGACAGCGCCGGCCGAGCCGGCACTTCCGAGGAGCGCGGCGAGGGCAAGAAGGGCGGCGGCCAAGGTGGCGGTTGTGCCGTTCGAGCGGCGGGTCGTCGGGACCATGGATCCTCCTCGTTGGGCCGCCATCATGGAACCACGTCCGCGACACATCAGTCGATAGCCAGTTCGGGGCGCGGTACCATGCCCTTCGGCGCAGCGCCCCTGTAGCTCAGCGGATAGAGCGAGGCCGTCCTAAGGCCTGCGTCGGGGGTTCGATTCCCTCCAGGGGCACCATATCCCCAGCGTCGAGGTCGCGAAGAACGGCCGGGCCGCAGGTTGCCAGACGATCGCGCCCAGTTGCCTGTCGGCCGCCTCGACACGCTCCACGACCATCGCGACGAGTTCTTGGAGCCGATCGCGGGACGCACCGGCCATCGCCTCGGGCAGCGTCCGCACCAGAGCCCTGGTCCGGTCGAACTTCACCAGCCGGTCATCCTCTGACAGCGCCGCCAGTCCGGCCTCGATCTCGGCCCGATCAGCGCGGTACCTCGCCTCGTCGATGTGACCCCATCCGTAGAGGTCGGCGAGCTTGCCCAGCCGGGCGGTGAGCCGGACCTTGTCCCGGGCCGCGCTCCCGGTCGCCTCGGGCGTCTGGCGCAGTCGGCGGGCAAGTTCGGCGCGGGCCGCTGTCATCGTGGCCTCCGGCACGGCGAAGGTCCGGATCGCGTCAAGGACGGCCTGCTCGGCAGTCCGAGCCGGGAGCCGACGGGCGTGGCACTCGACGAGTTCGCCGTCGGGTCCGACGATCGCCATCTTGCCGTCGGCGACCGGGCATTGGTAATACAGCCACTCCGACCCGCGACTGACCCGGGTGTCGCCGCGCATCCGGGCACCGCAAGCGCAGAAGACAAGACCTCGCAGGACGTAGGTCCGCTTGGCGGTGCGCGGCTTGGGTCCCTTGCTGTGTCGCCGCCGCCCGACGCCCACGACGACATCGCGGTAAACCTCGTCGGTCAGGATCGCCTCATGACGGCCGGGCCGGACTTCGAGCCCGCGCTTGCTGGTGACGTTGCCTAGGTACAGATCGCGCCGCCGCCACAGATCGCGGATCGCGGCTGCCGTCCACGGTCGGGGCACCCGGTGGGGGACGCCCTCCCGGTTCAGGATCGCGGCGACTTCGACCAGCGGGTGGCAGGCCAGCAGGGCGAATACCCGCCGGACGACTTCGGCTTCCTCGGGCACGACGACGAGCGAGCGGGGCTGGATCAACGTGCCCTTGTCGTCCCGGGCCGACGTGTAGCCCATCGGGTCCTTGCCACGATGGCCGCCCGTCTCGAACGTCTGGCGCATCATGCCGACCATGCGGGCAGAGTCGAGATCGGCCTGTAGTTGGGCGGCCCCGGCGAGGCTGGTGAGCAGGAACTGAACTTCGGGCCGCGTCAGGTCGATGTCGGGCATCGTGCCCAGACGGAGAACCCCGCCCTGCTTTTCCAGCGCGTCCTTCAAGTTCAGGATCAGCCGGGCGTTCCGTGCCAACCTGCTGACATCGTAGGCGACGACCCCCGCGATGCCGCCACCCGCGATCCGGCGGGCGATCTCGGCCCAGCCGTTGCGCTTATCGGTGCGGCCTGACTGCTTGCCCCCGAGATCGTCAACGACGTCATACGTCACGCCGACCGGGAGCAAGGCCAGACATCGCTCGAGTTGCACGGCATCCGAGACGTCGGCCGATGCGACGACGCGGGCGGAGCCGAGGCGCTTTAGTGATCGACGTCGATAGACCAACCAATGATGGGCGGCCATCACCGGGCCCCGTCGGCTAGGACGAGCCCGATATGCACCAGTAGCAGTCGCAGGCCAACGGGTGCGGCATGGGCTCCTCGTTGATCTCCCACGGGCACCAGTCGCAGATGAGCAACGAATATCAGTGGCGGTGGCGGAACGTCGGCCCGCCGCAGTCCGGGCAGGGCGGGTCGGCGACGGGCGTGTTCGTATTCGGGCCTGTGTTGTGGGGTGCCCCGCTGCGGCCAGCCTGTCAATTGGTGAACTGACATCGTTGCATCCGTCGCCCTAGGGGGTTGACGGCCCGGCTCGTCGGCGATGAGCAAGCGGTCCCAGACGTGGCACCACGGGCCGATGGCCCGCTCGTGGACCGAGTTCAACGTCGCCGAGCCGGCAGGGCTCGCCTACCTACGGCGCGGCGGTCCGGCGGTCCGGGCAACCGGCTCTCGACGTGGCCCGTGGGGCCGGTCAGATCCTCGTTCCGCTTCTGCGGGAGCTTCGACGTCGACGGGGTGGACCTGTCGGGCCGGCGGTACAGCCCGCCATGAGCGCTTGGTCTGGATCACAGCGAGTGGTGCTCAGCCCCACCCTTGACGCCCCGCCACATGCATCGCTATCATGGTCACAGGTAACGCTGTTACATTTGCTCGTGACTACGAGGCTCATCCCGGTGCATGGTCGTGATCTTGTTCTCTCTTGACGGACGATTGGCTGTCATCGGAGGAGGGTCCGGCGCGATCGGTCTTGCTGCCGCGCACGCACTTGCGAACGCCAATGCGCGAATCCTCCTCTGTGGCCGCGATCGAGGCAAGCTCGAAGTCGCCCGCCGAACATTTCCAAGTGGCGCTGATGTTTCGGTCGAGCCGGGTGACGTGCGTGATCAGGCCGACCTAGACCGCCTCCCCGAGGTAGCGGATTCCATGGGTGGAGCCGACATCCTCGTCAACAGCATCGGCGTGCAACGGCGACGACCCATCCTCGAAGCAACCTCCGAGGATCTCGAATACGTCTGGGGCGTCAACGTGGCTGGGGTATTCGCCATGACGCGCGCGCTCCTACCCCAGATGGTCGCGAAGGGGTACGGCAAGATCATCAATGTCTGTTCGATCGGCTCGTTCATGGGCCTGGACGGCAAGACGGTCTACGCCATGACGAAGGGTGCGCTCGCCCAATACACACGAAGCTCGGCTGTCGAGCTCGCGCGCTACGGGGTCCGGGTCAACGGGATTGCGCCGGGCTATGTCGAAACACCCATGACGCACGACTTCATCCACTCGGAGCGAGAGGCCGAATACCTTGCCCGAATCCCGCTAGGGCGGTTTGCCGACGTAGAGGACCTCAAGGGTGCCTTCGTGTTCCTGGCGAGTCCGGCATCGGACTACATGATCGGCCAACTTTTGGTGCTCGACGGAGGTCAGACCATCTGGTAGCGACATCGTCACTAGGCCCGGCTCGAAGCCCTGCATCGCGGAACTCGCTCGGAGCCGTTAGCTCGTCGCCGAGTCGGTATGAAGCCGGGTATCAGGCGATCACGAACGCGGCGGGAACAAAGGAGCTGTCCGGTGGGCCATGACAGACAGGCGATCGTGCAGACCCTGGAGGAGACAGGGGTCGTCGCCGTGGTCCGCATCGATCGGCGGGCAGACCTGACGAAGCTCGCGGGTGCGCTGCGTGACGGCGGGGTCGTGCTGGTCGAGATCACAATGACGGTGCCAGGAGCGCTTCGTGCCATCGAAGACGCCACGCGAGTGTTGGGCGAGGAGGTTCTCATTGGAGCAGGAACAGTCCTCGATGCCGCGACGGCGACGCTCGCGATCAATGCGGGCGCCGCGTTCATCGTTGGGCCATCACTGATTCCAGAGGTGATCACGACCTCCCATGCACATGGCGCCGCAGTGATTCCGGGCTGCCTGACACCGACCGAGATCACCCACGCTTGGAGTCTCGGCGCGGACGTAGTGAAGCTCTTCCCGGGCAGGGTGGCGACCCCGGACTACTTCAGAGACCTCAAAGGACCGTTCCCGCAAATCAAGATGCTCCCTACTGGCAACGTTGACCTGGATAGCGCGCCGAAATACATCAAAGCGGGCGCGATCGCAGTCGGAGTAGGTCGTGCACTTGTCGACGATCGCGCCCTGCTTGAGCAGGACTGGTCCCTGATCACTGAGAACGCCCGACGGTTTAGAGCAGCAGTCGACGTCGCGAGGGACGGACGGTGACCCTTGAATCTCCCAGGGTCGTCGTCTTCGGCGAGCTGATGCTGCGACTGAACCCGCACGGCAACGAGCGGATCGTACAGGCAAGCGAGTTCGAGGTCCGATATACGGGCGCCGAGGCAAACGTGGCCGCCTTGCTTGCTGGCCTCGGCGTTGAGGTGTTTGCCGTATCGAAGGTGCCAGGTCATGAGGTCGGTGATGCGTGCGTCAATTACCTCCGTCGGTTCGGCATCAAGACCGACTACATCGCCCGTGGCGGCGAGCGCCTAGGGATCCTGTACCTCGAGACAGGAGCGTCACAACGGGCATCGAGCGTCATCTACGATCGCGGTCAAACGTCGATCCGCGACGTGCGATCGTCGGATTTCGATTGGAGGACGATTCTCGAAGGCGCCGACTGGTTCCATTTCTCTGGCACCACTCCGGCCCTGGGCGAGCCCGTGCGCGCTACCCTGCGCGACGCGCTACGGGTCGCGAACGAGCGCGGCATTCGCGTGAGTTGTGACCTGAACTATCGGGCGAAGCTGTGGAGTACCCACGAGGCCAACGAGGTCATGACCGAGCTGATGACGTATGTCGATGTGCTGATCGGCAACGAGGAGGACGCGGCGAAGGTCTTTGGCATCGTCGCCGACGGAAGCGACGTTACGGCAGGAGAACTGCCAGCCGCTGCGTACCAGCGCGTCGCCACCGAGCTGTCGCGCAGGTTCGGGGTTGGCCGGGTGGCCACGACCCTGCGCCGCAGCATCTCGGCGTCCGTCAATCACTGGGCTGGGATGCTCTACGACGACCAAGGCCATCACCTGAGCCGTTCGTACGAGATCAGCCCCGTGGTCGATCGCGTGGGCGCCGGTGACGCCTTCGCGGGTGGTCTCATCTACGCCATCCTGCGAGGCTACGATTCACAATCCAGTGTGGAATTCGCCACCGCGGCTTCCTGCCTTAAGCACTCGATCCCGGGCGACTTCGGTCTTGTCTCACTCGGCGAGATCGAGGCCCTTGTCGGCGGGGACGCGTCAGGGCGCGTTCGTCGTTGACCTTCGACCCGAGACGAACATCGGAGCCGGCTCTTGTCGCATGATCACGCAGAACCGGTCGCCAGACGGCCTTAATCGGCCTCGATAGGAGGTCCCATGGCCGCGCTTCTCGGTCACACGCTCGGAACGCCAGCGCTCACTCCGCTCGAGGCCTTGGACCTTTTCGCTGTGTCCGGTCTAGATGGCGCGGAGATCATCTGGCAGGACGGCTACCGCGGTGGTATTCCCGAGACCGAGAACGGCGAAATCGTGCGCAACATTGGGCGCCGGGCTCGCGACCTTGGCCTGACGATCGGCTGCCTCACTCCATATGTGACCGACCTGAATAGTCTTGATGAAGTGATCCGCCAGCGGGACATCGCTCGCCTCGCAGCTGCGATGCAGACGGCAAAGGCGCTTGGCTGCTCACGAATGCGAGTCTACGGGGGAGCCCTCCTTGGTCACGAAACCGACGAGGAAGTCCGTCTGATGTATCGCCGACTGGTGGACTCGCTACGCACCCTGGGGGAGGAGGCCACGAGAGACGGATTGGTCCTCTGCGTTGAGAACCACTTCAGCACGATGACGATCTCGGCCGCCGAAACGGCCCGACTCATGGCCGACGTCGACTCGGCAGGGGTCGGGATCCTGTACGACCAGGCGAACCTCACGTTCACCCACCGCGAGTCCTATGAGGAGGCCATCGAGCTGCAGGCTCCATGGATCCAGCACGTTCATGTCAAGGATCTCGAGTTCATCGATCCCCACAAAGTCCTGACCACAAGCTCGGTCGCTCGAATCGACAAGGCAGACCGCGTGCATCATTCGCGAATGATCGGCGACGGAATTCTTGAATGGCCCGCAATCATCGGAAAGCTCCGCGACGCTGGCTACGACGGCTCATACTCGATCGAATACGAGTACCGATGGAATCCCGACGATCTCCCCGAGCCTGGAACCGGATTTCCCGAGAGCGCTCGCCGGCTTCGAATGCTCGTCGGACCGGCGGCATGACTTCGGACCGCCGTTCCGTAGTGTCTCGTCGGGTTCGCAGACCCTCTGGCCAGGTCAGTTCCCTCCTCCGCGGACAGCTCAAGTTCGTGCGACCCCAGTCAACCAGTGAGGGAGATGTGGCTCATGTCTAGCGTCGGCCGAGGGATGCGAATCCTCGAACTCCTCGCGAGCGAGCCAGAGGGAGTCCGAGTGACCGACCTTGCCATCGCGCTGCAACTCAATCGGGCGATCCCACATCGGCTCCTTGCGGAGCTCATCGAGCTAGGCTATGTCGTGCAGAATCCGACCACCGAACGCTATCGCGCGACATTCAAGCTGGGCGGTCTCGGCGTGCGCCAGCTCGAAACCGCGGGCCTGACGAGGTGGTCGCGTGACGAGTTGGCTGAGCTCGCAGCGTTGAGTGGTGAGCTCGTTCGCCTTGCCGTCGTGTCTGGTTCGGTGCTCCGTTTCATCGCAAAGGCGCAAGGTGCCGATACCGCCCTGACGGTGGATGGCGTGTCGGGCACCGAGGTCGTCCTGCATGCCACCGCCACGGGCAAGGCGTGGCTCTCCACGCTGCCAGAGGACGAGGCCACTGCCCTCCTCGACGCCCGGGGCCTCGACGCCCAGACACTCCGGACCGAGACTGACCTCCGTCGCCTGCTCCATGAGATCGCCGAGGCGAAGCGCCTCGGGTTCGCTGTCACACATGAGGAGATGGAGGCGGGCGTGAACGCGATCGCTGCTCCGATCGTACCCACATCCGATCCTCGGGGACGAGGGGTCGCCACCGTCAGTATTGCAGGACCAGCCGCCCGCCTGACTCCCCTCGCGCTGCTGAGGTTCGGACCGGCGCTCCGCGCAACGGCGGACAAGCTCGGAGGCCAATGGCACCTGTACGAGCACCTCGTCTCGTCGACGGTGCCTGATGCGGCGCCGCCAGGGGCCAGCCTGCCAGACCACCCTTCCCAGGTCACCTAGATTCCCACCCTGGCAGCACCCGGTTCGACTCCCACCAGGCCTCTCCGCGGGCCCGACGAACGTGGTTGAGGCTCCTGCCCAGGCGACCCGTAGGAGGAGGCGGAGTAGGGACTCAGGCCAGGACTTCTTTGGCGGCATCAGCCGCCGCCGCGATCGTTAGGTCGACCTCCGCATCGGTGTGAGCGGTCGAGAGGTACCACAGTCCTCGAGGTGTGGCGTGGACGCCCCGGCGTAGAAGCGCCTCCGTGAACCTGGAGTGGACGGCCGGGTTCCCACCGATCCGGTCCCGAACTGTCCGTACGACCGCGGGTTCGTCGACCGCGGTGAAGAGGATCGACCCGACTTGCCGGACGGTCAGGCGAGGGGACGCCGCCGCAAGTCCTTCGCCTAGGCGACGCCCGAGGGTTTCGAGTGCTGGATAGGTCGAGTCGCGCGTTGTCGCAAGGTGATGAAGCGTCGCGGCCGCGGCGGACAGTCCGATCGGATTGCCGTTGAACGTCCCGTTATGGACGAGGCGCCCGTCCTCGATCGGACGCATCATTGCGCGAGTTCCAGTGACTGCACTGACAGCAATGCCGCCTCCCATCGCCTTTCCGAAGATCGCGAGGTCCGCTGTCACGCCGAACCGCTCCTGACCTCCGCCGGGGGCAAGCCGGAACCCGGTGATGATTTCGTCGAATACAAGCAGCGTGCCATTCGCGGACGCCAGACGCCGCAGGCCCTCGAGGAACCCCGGATCGGGCGCGATCACCCCACCATTGACCGCGAGCGGTTCGCAGATCACCGCCGCCACTTCGCCGCGGTGCCCCTCCAGGATCGCCTCGACGGACTCGAGGTCGTTCCACTGCGCCACCACCGTGTCGGCTTGCGCCCGGGTCGGTATCCCGGGTGCCGATGGGACCGTCGCGGGCCGCTCGACGCGGCCGGAACGGGCCGGATCATAACCATCGAACCCTGTACTTGCGAAGACTCCGTCCAGCCAGCCGTGATAATGACCCTCGAATTTCATCACAAGATCGCGCCCAGTGACAACCCGAGCCAGGCGCAATGCCACGGCGACCGCGTCGCTCCCCGTAGTTGCGAAAATCACCTGCTCGGCACCCGGGACAAGCTCCACCATCAAGCCAGCGACCTCCGGCTCGAGAGGATGCTGCGAGCCGAAGATCAGGTCTTGATCAAGCTGGCGGTGCACGGCGGCTCGGACGACCTGGGGGGCATGACCTAGGATGAGCGGTCCCAGGGCCAGCACGTAGTCGACGTAGCGGTTGCCGTCCACGTCCCACATGAACGGACCTATACCACGCTCGAAGTAGAGCGGGTGCGGCTGGCGGCCTGCTCGGACGGTCGAGGTCACGCCTCCAGGAATCACTTCGCGCGCAGCCTCGAATAGGCTACTCGAACGCTCCTGATTCATCGGCTCGAGACCTCCCGTGGCGAACGTGCCCGCGATCCGGCTACTGGTCACCGCGCTATGCGCCCGCGGGTCGCCTGTTGTGATCCTACCCGTCCCTTGATCTAGTTTGACGCCCTCAAGGTAACAGCGTTACATTCATGGTGCTGGTCGCGTCGACTGACAATCGTGAGTGGACGGCCCCGGCGCCATCGGCGGCCTCCGGGTCGGTGACTTGTCTAGGAGGCGAAGTGGGATCTCCTCACCAGGCAGTCCGCTGAGCCGATTCGCCACAAACGGTGCACGAGGTCCGAGGGCAATCATGTTGAACATCGCCGAGCAGCTGGAACCCTTCCCGAGTTCACTGTGGCGACTGGTCAAACAGGTCGGCGTCGACCATGTCGTCAGCCTTCTCGAAGCCGGCGAGCAAAAGTGGCGATGGCCAACAGCGGAGATCCAGCTGTCAGTGGCGCCGCCCCGCTACAGCGCGCCTCCCGTGGGCGAGCGGCCCTGGGAGCGGCAGGCCCTGGCGAGAATGCAGGAACGATATCGCAATTACGGGCTCGAGGTCGTCGTCATTGAAGACACACCCCCGATGGACGAGATCCGGCTGGGCCGCCCCGGCCGAGATGAGCAAATCGACTGGTTTTGTACACAGCTGCGAGCCATGGGCGAGGTTGGCATCACAACGCTGTGCTACAACTGGGTGGCCATCTCGGATTGGGCCCGCACCAACGCGTCGGTGCGTCTCCGGGGTGGAGCCATCACCTCAGGGTATGACGAAGCTGTCATGCGCAGCGCACCGCCACTCGTTGAGCCCGGGAGCATCACCCATGAGCAGCTTTGGGGCGCTTACGAGTACTTTCTTCGCGCTGTCGTGCCAGTTGCAGAGCGCGCCGGTGTGCGAATCGCGCTTCACCCTGATGATCCGCCAATCCCCGAGGTCCGTGGAGTACCTCACATCATGACCACGCCAGACGCTTTCGAGCGTGTGCTCACGACGGTAGACAGCGAGTACAGCGGCATCACCTTCTGCCAAGGCAACTTCGCGTTGATGACCACCGATGTACCCTCCCTCATCCGACAGCTCGGTCGAGACAGGCGCATCTTTTTCGCTCATTTCAGAGACGTCGCCGGAGACAAACAGCACTTCGTTGAGGTCTTTCACGATGAAGGCCCGACCGACATGCTCGAGTGCATGCGTGCATATCGCGATATCGGCTTCGATGGCGTGGTTCGTCCCGATCACGTGCCGGCGCTCGAAGGCGAGACGAACGACACGTTCGGCTATTCAACTCTTGGCCGACTCTTCGCGATCGGCTACATCACTGGCCTTCGTGAGGCCGTTTACGGTCCGGGACATTGACAGCGGGAGAGTCCGCACCTAGTCCGGTGGGCTGTCGAGGTCGGTCGAGCCTGAAACGTCTGATTTGCCTTGGGCGGCCCGCCAGGATCATGCCACCCATCTAGGGCTCGAGCCGAGAATCGAAGTGGGCTATCGAGTAGGGCTTGGGATTCACTAAAGACTAAGGCGATCCAGCGTCGCTTCAGCTCCCGCGCGTCGAGTCCCGATCGCACGCCCGCTGGCTTGGACCCACTCGCGTCTCTCTCCTGGCGTCCCTGAGTGCCCGCTTCAGGCTGACCATCCGGCGGAGGCGGAGGGTCGTCCGACCGTTGGCCGAACAGAGCCGCGACACTGCAGTACCGCAGAATTCCAAGCAGGCTCCGGGTAGAAGCGAATTGACAACAAAGGGCCGCGCCCGGCACAATCGTAACGATGTTACATTTGTCCGGCGAGGAGCGTAGCTCGGTACGTCCGCGACCCATGTCCGCAGCGCAACCGTCGCCAGGCAGGGGAGACAGCGACGCACAGAAGTGCAATCGAGGGCACGCGATCGAACCGCCGCAGTGGCGGGACGCTCCGGCGAGCCGTAGGGAGTAGGCCACGTGTCGGGTAGGTTGATGGATCGTGTCGCCATCGTGACCGGGTCCGCACGCGGAGTCGGCGCAGCTGTGACCGAGCTATTTGCGCGCGAGGGAGCCATTGCCGTTGGCATGGATCTCAATGGCGAGCGGGGACGAGCACTGGCAGACGGACTTGTAGAAGCCGGATGCCGGGCCGAGTTCGTCGAGGGCGACGTGTCAAACGAGGCGACCGTGGTCGGCCTTGTGAGCCAGGTCCTCAAGACCTATGGTCGGATCGACGTGCTTATCAGCAACGCGGCATACCAGAGAGAAGGCAAGCTGCTCGACGCGTCGAGGAAGGACTTCGACAACCACATTGCTGTCAACCTGCTCGGCCCATTCTTGTTTGCCCGAGCGGTGCTCCCGGCCATGATCGAGCAGGGTCGTGGCTCCCTCGTCTTCATGTCGTCGCTGGTGGGACTCGCGGCCGACCCGATCCTCCCGCTTTACGGCATGACCAAGACGGGGATCCTGGGGCTGATGCGAAGCATCGCGATCACGTACGGACAGGATGGCGTCCGTTCCAACGCCATATGCCCTGGCGACATCGACACGGAGCTGAACCAGGCCTACTTCGCCCAAGCGTCGGATCCCGTCGCCGCCAGGACACGGGTCGAACAGCTCTACCCAATGCGGCGGATTGCACGCCCGGACGAGGTCGCACAAGTCGCGCTCTTTCTCGCCTCCGACGAATCCTCGTTTGTCACGGGAACTGAAGTGGTGGTCGACGGCGGGCTGAGAGCGCTTTGTTATGAGCTGCAGCCAGATCCTCCCGCGGCGCAGCCTTCGTTGCAACTCAAACCGGGCCTTGGGACCTGAGTCGCTGGGTGGGCGCGGGTGCGAACCAGTCGCATCGCGTCACCCACGTCCGGTCGGTGCTCCCGATCCGACTACGACCATCGGGGCCGTGTCGACAACGAGTTTCGTTGGGAGCTGTTGCGACGCCCGATCGAGCGAGTTGTATTCATGCAGCCGGATTGGTCCGTCCGGACAGGAGGTGGATGAGAGAAATCAGTTGGGGCACATCGAATCTGGCCGCCGTGGCGAGCGCCGACTGCGCCTGAAGGCTCATGTCGTAGGCGTACCCCGTCCTAGATCCTCGCCGCGTTTGGAGGAGAAAACAGATATGCACACATTGGGAATGCGGACACCGTTGCTGACGTTGGCCGTGCTGAGCCTGCTCTTAGTCCAGTGTCAAGCCGCCGCTCCGAGCTCGACCGGAGTTCCAACCAATGCCGTTCCCGGGCCGACGACTGCCCAGCCTTCGGTCGCCGCTCCATCCGGCTCGTTGGCCCCGTCCGCTGCCGGCGGCGGGGACGTCGCGCCGTCGCCGGTGCGCGCCGATGATGTGACGGTGCCTCCGGGCAAGCCGTCCAAGAAGTACACCATGGGACTGGTCGTGGGCGCAGTCGGTGATCCGTTCTACGTAAGCATGGAAAAGGCAGCCAAGGCCGAAGCCGAGAAACTCGGTATCGACCTCATCGTGGAAGGTCCCCAGGAATACCGACCGGTCCTTCAGACCCCCATCGTCGACGCGATGATCGCGCGTAAGGTCGACTTCTTGTTGGTGGTGCCAACTGACGCAGAGGCCATGATCGCCCCGCTACAGCGCGCCCACGATGCGGGCATTCCGGTGATCACGCTCGATACCTTTATCGGTAAGGGCAACTACGGCGGCAGCGGTCCCGAAGGCTTCGTCACTAGCTACGTCGGCTCCGACAATTTTGAAGGTGGAATGGTCGCTTGCGAAGCCTTGATCAAGGACATGGGTGACAAAGGCAAGCTCCTAATCGAGAACACGATCCCGGGAGACAGCTCGAATGACGGACGGGAGAACGGTTGTAAGGCTGCCATCCAGAAGCACCCGGGTGTTGAGCTCGCCGGCGTCAACTATGACGACAACGATCCCAACAAGGCACAAGCGTTGGTTTCGGCCTTCCTTCAGCGCATGCCCGACCTGGGTGGAATCTTTGGCACCAACGTCTTCGCGGCGGAGGGTGCCGGTAAGGCAGTCAAGAACGCAGCCTTGACCGGCAAGGTCAAGGTCGTGGCATTCGACGCAACCGCCGTGGCGATCGAGGATCTTCGCAACAATGTGAACGACATCGTCATTGCCCAGAAGCCATGGCAGATGGCACAGCTCGGGTTGAACTTCGCCGTGAACTATCTCGAGGGCAACCGGGACCTACCGCGAAACGTTGCGACAGGGTTCGGGATTATCACTCGGGACACCGTCGACAATCCTGAAACCAAGGACCTCATCTACTAGGACTTCTCCAAAGGCGGGAGGCGCCCTCGGCCTCGTCGGACTCTTTCGCCCGCGTCGGATCGAACCGGTCGTCGGCGAAAGAGTTCCGAGGGGTGCTGGCGCGAATCTTGGCAGCTCATTCAGGTGGACCAAGGAGAAACGGTGGATGACGCGATCCAAACCGGGCGTCCCGGGTGTCAGCGAGAATGATCGTTCGGCGCATCCAAGCCCTCACCTCACGAGCACAAGGATGGCGCTCCAGCAGCGGGAGGCACCTTTGGGCAGTCGGCGTTAGGGCCTGGTCCTGGATCTTTCTGGTCTGCCTCGTTGTCTACTTCTCGGTCCTTGCTCCCGGATTCCTTACCATCACAAACTTCCAGTCAGTCGGCGTGGCCAGTGCGCAGAACCTGATAGTCGCGTTGGGCGAAACATTCGTAGTCATCAGTGGCGGCATCGACCTTTCGGCCGGCTACCTCATGGGGTTGTCGTCTGTCGTCTCCGCAGTAATCATGCGCGAGCTGTACCCATCCGGAATCAGTCTTTTGATCCTGATGCCGCTGGCGATGGGCACGGCGCTGCTGGTGACAGTCACGGCTGGCGCGACGAGCGGGCTGATCATCTCCAAACTGAAGGTGCCAGCCTTCATTGCCACGCTCGGCATGTTGGGCATTTGCCGAGGCATCGCCCTCATTCTTACCGGAGGACCACCCGTAGGTGGGCAGCCACCCCCGTTAGGGGCGATCGGGAATGGATACCTTTTCTACCATGGTCCCAGCGGCGGATGGAGCCTCGGTAGTGCGCCCGTCGTGGCACAGGATCAGCTTCGTCAGGTTCAAGGTTTCATCCCCAACATGGTGAGCCTTGCCGCGGTCGTCGTCCTGGTCTGCTATGTCGTCTTGTCGAGGACCTTGTTCGGACAACACACCTACGCCGTTGGCGGGAACCCTGAGGCCGCCCGACGCGCGGGAATCCAAGTTGACCGTCACATCGTCAAGATCTATGCGCTCTCGGGATTGTTGGCTGGAATCGCGGGACAGATGTATGTCATGCGCTTTACGAGCGGTTCCGCAGTTGCGGGTGAACCCCTCCTTCTGACCGCAATCGCTGCCGTCGTGATCGGTGGGGCCAGCCTGTACGGTGGCGAGGGCACGATTTGGGGAACTGTGATCGGTGCCCTCATCATCGCGGTCCTCGAGACCGGTTTTGTCATCCAGGGTATCAATCCCTTCTATCAATACATCGCCGTCGGCAGCGTCATTATCATCGCTGTCTTGATCGACCAGTTTCGGGGTCGGCTTGTGGTAAAGGAGGGGCCGGCCCATGGGAGTTGATGCGCTGCCACAAGCAACTCCCGTCCTGCAGGTGGACGGTCTCGTCAAACGGTTCGGTGGACTCGTCGCCGTTGACCGCGTGAGCCTTGAGGTCAATGCAGGCGAAGTAGTCGGTCTCCTCGGGGACAACGGCGCGGGCAAGTCGACCCTCATCAAAATGATCTCTGGGGTGTATGCGCCAGACGAGGGCACGATCTGGTTCGATGGTCAGCCCGTGCCCACGACTTCGCCGCGTGAAGCGCGCGATGCCGGCATAGAGACTATCTACCAGGACCTAGCTCTCGCCGAGAACATGAATGCAGGCGACAACATCTTCATGGGGCGCGAGCCAACCCACCGCCATTTGGGTCTATTTAGATTTGTCGACCGCAAGCAAATGGCACTTGAATCAGCACACATCCTCGATCGGTTGGACATCCGCTTGCCCGCGCCACAGGAGAAGATCCGCAATCTGTCCGGTGGGCAGCGCCAGGCGGTCGCGATCGCGCGGGCGATCTATTGGAATGCGAAGCTAGTCATCATGGATGAACCAACCGCCGCACTCGGTGTCTTGGAGCAGCGAAAAGTGTACGAGTTGGTCCGTGCCCTCAAGAGTCAAGGCGTCCCAGTGATCATCATCAGTCACAATCTCGCCGACATCTTTGCCGTCGCAGACCGAATAATCGTCATGCGTCGTGGCAGGAAGGTCGGCGACCTCCAAGCGACTCAGACGCGACCCGAGGAAATCGTCAGCCTCATGGTAGGCGCGGATGAAGTCGAGGCGCTGCCGCCGGCAATCACCAACTAGCCTGAACGCAGCACACGCCTGGGGTGGCCGGGCACGACTACGCGACTCGCTGGCGCGCTCGGTGGGTCCCGACCCCTCTGAGTGCACTGACCTGCGGCACCAATGACGAGGGTGTCGAGTTCATCAACCCGGACGTTCGTCTGCCGTGCCGCTGTTAGTCATCGGTGGCTGGGCGCTAGTTATCGTCACGGGGCTCATCTTCGTCACCGGCGGATCCTTCGCCGTAGGGCCGCAAAGCGTCGGCGGGACCGTCCTGGCGGCCGGCCTTGCCATGCCGGCGATCGGCTTTGCCGCGATCGTGATCGACGGCCCGCGGCTGCTCCACGGCCGTGCTGTGCGCATCGGTCTCGCGTTGTTCGGTATCGGGCTGGCCTGCGCGAGCGCCTCGGCGATCCTGAGCGGCGCGTCCACCTCCGGTTCCGAGAGCGTCGCCACGATCGGCCTGCTTTTCCTCGGTGGCTGGACGAGCGCCATTGGGGCGATCGTGACGGCACTTTCGTTGCTCCGCGCGCCTGGCCACCCCCGGACGGTCGGGTGGGTGTTTCTCGGCGGGTTCGGCCTGTGCGTCGCTAGCGCGGTGATCGCGTACGGGTTGGGCGCGCCGGCGTTCGGGACGGTGGTCGCGGCCGTCGGCGGGGTCGTCGTCGTCATCGCCGGGATGGCCGTCGGCCTGCTGGCGATCGACCGAGGCGACGACCCTGTGGTGGTGGCAGCGTGAGAGAGTCAATCTCGAACTCGGTCATCTGATCGTTGGTCATCAGGTTCTTTAGTCTAGGCTGCCAATGCCGCCAGGAACGGACCAGGACCGGCTCCCTGTGTAGTCGGAGCTATTCCGTCGGGTGCGCCCGGAGGTACACCGTGCGGTATCGTCAGACCGCGTCAGCATAGAAGTCAAGCACGTCGCCGATAGGGTAGGTCGTGTCTCCTCGACCCTCCAGGGGCACCACACCGACGCCGTCGGCAGACCGCACGAACGGCAGCGTTTCTGGCCTCCAGTTCAGCCAGATCACCGGCCGAACCCAGCGACTCGCTGGACGACCGGCATGACGGCCAGCGGCGACGAAGTCTGCGGGACAGCGCGACGCTAGAACACGCCGGCGAGAGTAGGCTCGACGCCACTCGCTCCAGACCGCTGGAGGTCGGGGTCAGTCCGCGACTTCCTGGGATGTCAGCGTGGTTCAGGCTTTGGACCTTGGGTACGCCTCGCGTGATGATCAGTCGTCCAGCCAACAGACGTCGGGTGCCCGGTACAGGGTGTCACAAATCGATCGTGGGTCCGCGATGACGTCCCTCGACGGTGCGGCGAAACCGCCCGTCCTGTCGCTTGACTGGGACCGCCAGGATCGTCTGACCTTACGCTTCGTCGATCCGGCGCTCGAGCGGACGTACCGGTCGGCAGTGGCCGAGCCAGGCCGCCAGCGCCTTCGGATCGCCAATTTCGTCGGCGCCTGGATCTGGATCGCGATCGGGCTCGTTGGCCCACCCCTGCTGGGAGTCCCGGCGACGCCCTTCTATCTGGCCGCGGCCGTCAACGCCGGTTGGGAGGGATTCGTCACGCTCGTTACGCTGCGAGACATCAGCCTCGCGCATGTCGGGGCGCTCGCGTTTGCCTCGTCCACGATCAGTGCGGTGGGCGTTGTCGTGGCCTTCGGAGCCGAAGGAACGTTCGCGACGACAGGGGTGGCGGCGCTGATGACGAGCGCCGCGTTCGGCATCGCATTGGTCCGTCCCGAGTGGTTGGTGGCGATGGCGGTGAGCGTCATGACGATCGTGGTATTCAGCGCGGTGGCGCTCGCGTTCGGCATGGCTGGAACCGGTGTCTTTCAGGCCTTCTTGCTCGTCACGATGCTGATCGGGGCGACGATCGGCAGTCGGTACCTCGAAGAAGCGGAGCGGGCAGCCTTCAGATCGAGCTACCTTGTCGCCGATCTCCATCGTCGGGTAGACCGCCTTTTTCGCCAGTACCTTTCGCCGGACGTCGCCCAGGCCCTCGTCGACGACCCCGCTCGCGCCGATCTTGGCGGCGAGGTGGCTGACGTGACGGTGCTCTTCGCGGACCTGGAGGGCTTCACCGAGTTCTCCGAACGGACGCCTGCGCCCGAGGTCGTGGCCATGCTCAATGCCGCCTTCGGAGCAGCCGTACCGGCGGTCTTCGCCGAGGGGGGGACGGTCGTCCAGTTCATGGGCGATGCCTTGATGGCCGTGTTCAACGCGCCGATTCGCCAGCCCGACCATGCGCTTCGAGCATGCCGGGCTGGTCTAGCGATGCAGCGCCTCACGAGTCTCCGAGATGCTCCTGCGACGACCCCACGGTTCCGGGTGGGGATCAACAGCGGACCGGCCCTTGTCGGCAACGTGGGGAGCGCAGAGCTCCACAATTTCCTCGCCATCGGCGACACCACCAATGTCGCGGCGAGGCTCCAGTCATTCGCGCCGGCGGGCAGCGTAGTCTTGGGCCAGCAAACGTACGACCTCGTCCAGGGTCGCGTCGAGGTTCGCTTATTGGGAACGCCGGACCTCAAGGGAAAGTCCATCCCGACCGAGGTCTACGAGCTTATCGGCCTTCGAGCATCGGCTGACGGATCCACGGCGGACGGTGTTGGTGACCTGACTCACGCCACGCTGCCGTGAGCAAGCTGCACAAAGGGCCTAGTGCTCGAGTTGAGCCCGCTGGGCGCGTCCGGCTGAGATGAGCTGACGGCGACGGGCTCTGCTTCTTCTGGTGTGGGGGCAGGACACCAATTCCAATTGACACCGGAGGTGTCGAGCGGTCTGCCGGACCGTCTCCGCGTAGAAGTCGAGCACGTCGGCGATAGGAGAGCGGTGGTGGCGGGCTATCCCACCAGCTTCACGGCCTTAATCGTCATGGCGAATGACCTTCTCCACCCGAAAGTGAAGGATCACCCGCTCCTGGCCGGCATAGCGCTCCGGACCGACGCCGTAACGCCGGGCAAGGTCCTGGATGCTCTGGAGCGCGCGATCGAAGTCGGCGTCCATCTCCACGGTCCCCCGCAAGCCGACCCACTTGCCGCCGTCCTCGAAGAGCACGCTCAGCCGAGGGTCCGCCTGGAGTTGGCGGTATTTGAGGCGCCGGACCATCGTGTTCATGATGATTGTGTCCGGACGATCAGGATGCAGGTCGAACCACATCACCGATTGGTTCGGTGGACCGTCGGCCGTGTTGATGGCAAGGACCGGGTAGCGCAGCTCGCTGGTCAACCAGTCGCGCAGGTCGTCGGCAAGGACGGCAGAGACCGTCAACTCAGGATCGCTCATCTGCTCCTCGGATTCGCAGGACCGACGCCCACATCGGGCATCGGCAACGAATTCCAGTCTAGCCCTGCCTGCCATCGCAGCGGGCGGCCATGTGCAGACGGGGGGGGCGCCAACAGCACCGGAGCGCCTGGCCCGCCATTGTCGGCGTTCACCAGCCCCAACACCCACCCCCCCCGCTGGTCTAGTTCTAGTCACTGGGAGTCGGCTGGGTCACCCCCTGCGGGCTCCGGCAGCCGCGGGGCGAGGATCCACACGAGCTGCGCGGTGGTCGTCGTGCCCACCTTAGACCGGGCGTTCGCGAGGCGGTGCTTGACCGTCGAGTGCGACAGGCCCAGGCGGTGGGCGGCGGCCTTCTCCGACCCGGCCACCAGGACCGCCGCGACCACGCCGACCTCACGGTCCGTGGCGTGTTCGGCGGGGCAGCGGGACGAGTGGAGCGGGAGACGGGAGTCGAATCCGCTGTGCGGACTACGTGAGCCTCAGCCGACGGGTGCCGGCTCTTGGCGCTTGCCCGGGACGGCCCCGATCTGGAGCATCAGGCCCAGCTGGTCCGCGATGCCCCAGTGCTCGACGAGCTTCCCGTCTCGGAACCGCAGGATGTCGATAACGTCGACTTCGACCGATCGCCCAGACGGCGGGTTGCCCATGATCGACCCGGTGTTCACGCCCCGGGCGCGGTTGCGGGTCCAGACCATATCGCCGTCCGCGACGAGATCCTCGATCGTCAGGGAGAAGTCCGACATCCCCCGGTGGAGGAAGCGGATGACTTCCTTCGCGCCTTCGGATCCCGGGTTGTTCCCCCGCTGGTGCTCGATGCAGTCGGGCGCCACGAGCTCATCGATGACATCAGGGTCGCCGGTCGAGAAGGCTTCGATGATCCTGCGAGAGTTCGCGATGTTCTCGGCCTGGACAGGCGACTGGGACGCAGACATGACTGACTCCTTACTAGACTGTCGCTTTAGTTGGAACTAGAGTGATACAGTAGTTCCGTGGACGATGTCAAGACCCCACCGGTCGGTGCTCCGGCCGGGCCTCGTCGCCGCGACCGAGCGGAGACCCGGGCCCGGATGCTCGATGCCGCGCTCCGGCTCTTCCTCGAGCGCGGCTACGCGGCCACGACGATCCCGGCCATCGCCAAGACGGCCGGCGTCGCCGTGCCGACGATCTACTGGGCGTTCGGGTCAAAGCGCGCGATCGTCGGCGAGATCCGCGAGGCGTGGTTCGCGCAGGCCCAGACCGGGGCGCGCATGCGAGACGTCCTCGCGACCGACGAGCCGGGCGCGCGACTCGAGGCGTATGCCCGGTTCATGGGCAACCAGTGGGCGACGGGCGCGGAGGCGCTGGCGATCCAGCAGGACGCGGCGCGCGCGGACCCGGAGGTCGCGGCCGAGATCGTCACGGTCCTCGAGGGCCGTGCCGAAGCGCTCCGAGCGGTCGTGGCGCCTCTTGGGCCGTACCTTCGCGAAACGCTCACGGTCGACACCGCCCATGACCTGCTGCTCGCGCTGAGCATGCTCGAGCTCTACCGGGAGTTGCGCGGCCGCGGATGGTCGGACGACGCATACACGGCTTGGCTCGGGGGCATCCTCCGGGAGCAACTCCTCGGGCGCACGACCACGGGATGACGCCTCGCGGCGGCTGTCGTCGATCGCCTGACCTCCCGGGCGTTCATCCTCGATGGACGTGAACCGCAGCGTCCCCAGCGCCCAGCCGCGTCCGCCCCACCTGACATCGTGGAGGTCCATGCGATGAGCAGCCGAGCATCACGGTCCCGGCCGGGTACGTCGGCCACCTGCCGATCGGCATGTCGCTCATCGGCAGCCGCTGGTCCGAACCCGAGCTGCTCGGCTTGGCCTACGACCTCGAGCAGGCGACCCACGTGCGAGTCAAGCCGACATTCCTGGCCCACGAGACCAGCGCCGTGGCCTCGGCGCAGGCGGCTACCCGCGAGCGGGTCACGGTCGTCCCCAGCCGTAACGGGCATTGGCGGATGGCGCCGAATCGGTAGCGCCGGCATGCCACTCGGATCAGATGCGGGCCATCCGACATCCGACGGTTCGGCGAGGGCTGCTAGCCTTGGCTGGTGAGTGACTCGGCCCCCGTCGAGATCTGCGAGCTGGCCGAGGCCAGGGCGGCCGCCCGCACGGCTGCGGACTGGGCAGAGGCGGATCGCCTGCGCGACGAGATCGAGGGCGCCGGCTGGAAGATCGTCGACGCCGGGACGAGCTTCCGCCTGTCGCCGGCCTCAGCTCCTGACCTGATCGAGGACGGCCGGGTCCGCTACGGCGCGAGTGCCGCAGTCCCGTCGCGGCTGGCCGAGCCGGCCACGACGGGCGTGACGATCGTCGTTCGGGCGACGGACCGACCCGCCGACGTGCGCCGGCTGCTCGACGGTCTGCGGCGGCACGCCTCGCCCGGGCTGCAGACGGTGCTCGTCGCCGACGCGCCATCCCGCGGGCAGGCTGAGGCGCTCGAGGACGCGCAGGATCCCCTCGTCGGGCCGATCGCTGGGACCGCGCCTGAGATCGTCTGGCTGGCGAACCGGCTCGGCCAGGCCGGGGCCTTCAACGCCGGGCTGCGCCGGGCGGGTGGAGCGGTCGTCATCGTCGTCGACTCGAGCGTCGAGCCCGTCGGCGACATCGTCACCCCGCTCGCCGTCGCCCTCGACGATCCGACCGTGGCCGTGGTGGGTGCCTGGGGGAGCTTCAGCCCCGACCTCCGCCGGTTCGTGGATGCGCCGCCCGGCGACGTCGCCGTGGTCGACGGCGGGATCGTCGCGTTCCGACGCGACGACGTCCTCGTCCGTGGCCCGCTCGACGAGGCGTTCCGGACCGGACGTCATCTGGAAGCCTGGTTGAGCTTGACCCTGCGCGACGCGGGGGAGGGGGCCACGCCTCGTCGCGCGGTCCACCTCGGCGACCTCCCGGTCGTCCGCCACGACCAGCCGGACGACGAGGCATATCCGCCCGGAGAGCGTGTCCGCCTCGACAAACGTGCCTTCTACCGGATCGTCGAGCGATTCGGCCGCCGCCGTGATCTCATCGTCGAGGAGCAGGACGCTCGAGGGCCTGCGCAGCCCTGACGGGCTACACTCCGGCCATGCGCCGCCTGGGGGGCCGTCTCCGTCGCCGCTCCTCGGTCAGGCGTCTCCGGCCCCTGGTCGTGGCTGTGCTGCTGGGCGTGATCGCCCTGGGTGTTGCGCCCGGTCCCGTCGGTCGTCCAACGACGGTCGCGGCGGCCGCCAGGGACGATGTCAAGATCTTCGGGGGCGCGCCAGCCGAACTCGATCCGGCGCTCCAGGGCGACATCGGCAGTGCGGCCGTCGGCGCTCAACTGTTCGAGAGCCTGACCGCGTTCGACCCCGGCCTGGTCCTTCGCCCAGCTCTGGCGGAGTCGTGGGAGGTCCTCGACGGCGGCCGCCGGATCGTGTTCCATGTCAGGGACGGCCTCACCTTCTCCGACGGCTCGCCGCTGACCGGCGCGGACGTGGTCAGGAGCTGGCTGCGGATCATCGAACCGAAGCGGCCCTCGCCGCTGGCGTCCTTGATGGCGGACGTCGATGGTGCGGTCGGATACCTTCGCGGGACCTCGACCGACCCGACCACGGTCGGGCTCAAGGCGTCCGGCAACGACGTCGAGGTCCGCCTGAGCCGACCGGCGACGGACTTCCCGGCGGTGGTCTCGGGCCCGACGTTCGCGGTCGTGCCGCCCGGCCTCGACACGGGGCCGGAGGCGCTCGCGCCCGGTGACGGCTTCATCGCCAGCGGCGGCTACCGGCTGACCGACAGCACAGCGACCGAGCTGACCCTGACCGCCAACGACCAGTACTGGGCCGGCGAGCCCGCGATCAAGACCGTCCACCTCCTGACCACGCTCAACGGCCGGAGCCCCGTCCAGGCCTTCGAGGACGGCGACCTTGACTACACCCAGATCGGCGAATACGACGCGAACTGGATCCGCTACGACCGGAACCTCGGGGGCGCGCTCCGGACGGTCCCGTCGGCCGGCCTGACGTACTTCGGCTTCGACACGAGCAAGCCACCGTTCGACGACGTTCGCGTTCGCCAGGCGTTCGCCTGGGCCGTCGACTGGAAGCGGATCGTGGCCCTCGCGGCCGGGGCGAGATCTTCCCCGGCCACGAGCATGGTCCCACCCGGCATCCCCGGCCGGAGTGAGCGCGACTTCAGCCCGAAGCACGACCCCGAAGCTGCGCGCGCGGCCCTTGCTGCCGCCGGCTATCCCAGGGGAGCCGCCTTCCCGGAGGTCACCCTGGTCAACGGGTCAGGCTACGACCAGGCGGTCCTCGCGGACCTCGAGCGTGAGCTCGGGATCGGCCTCAAGTCGGAGGAGTGGGACGACTACTTCAAGCGACTCGGGACCGATCCGCCGGCGTTCTGGTCGCTGGGCTGGGTGGCCGACTATCCGGGACCGAACGATTTCCTGGGGCTGCTGTTGAGCAAGGGCAGCACCAACGACTACGGCCGCTGGGACTCGCCGGACTTCGACGCGGCGATCGCGGACGCGGCGGCAGCGACCGACCCGGCCGCGCAGCGGTCCGCCTATGATCGGGCCGAATCGATCGTCCAGCGCGACGTTCCGGTGGTCCCGCTGGCCTACGGCGATGGCTACGCCCTGGCCCGCGATGGGCTCCTCGGGGCGACCGAGAGCGGGCTCGGGATCATGCGCTTCGCAGGCCTCGACTGGGCGACCAAGTGAGGACCGCGGATCGGCGTGGCTGCCCCGGGGCGCTGCGCACGGTCGCCGTCGCGTTCGCGACGCTGGTCATCGCGTTCGGTTGGGTCGGCCCGGTCACGGCCGCCGATCCTGCCTTCGGGACGTCGTCGGCGAGCGCGACCTACGGGACCGGGGTGACCTTCGAGCAGCCGTTCACGCCGCCGAGCGAGCTCAAGCGGGTCGAGCTCCTGCTCACGACGCCCGGCTCGATCGGTCCGTTCGTGAGCTCGGTCAAGGCCCCGCCGTGCTGTCAACCGACGACACTGACCTACGAGCTGGCAGATGCCGGGTCCCATATCGTGCCCAACACCCGGTTCACCGCCCAGTGGCGGGTGACCGACGCCGACGGGACCGTCCGCCTCGGCGAGCCGACCTCCGTCCTGTACAAGGACACCCGGTTCGATTGGAAGACGGTCAGCGGCCCGGTCGTCCGGGTCCACTGGTACAAGGGCTCGACCGACTTCGGCAAGCGTGCCCTGGAGATCGGCCAGAAGGGCATCGACGCGGCCGCCAAGATCCTCGGTGTGAGCGAGACCGAACCGGTCGACTTCTTCATCTACGCTGACCAGAAGGCGTTCTACGACGCCCTCGGTCCGGGGACGCGCGAGAACGTCGGCGGCGAGGCCCATGCCGACATCCGGACGATGTTCGCCCTGATCGCCCCGGACGACATCGACGCGACCTGGGTGTCGACGGTCGTCCCGCACGAGCTGACCCACCTGGTGTTCGACACCGCGGTCAAGAACCCGTATCACTTCCCGCCGCGCTGGCTCAATGAGGGCCTGGCGGTGTACCTCTCGGAGGGCTATGGCGACTCGTGGCGTTCGAGCGTCAAGAACGCGGTCCGGGGCGACGCGCTCATCCCGCTCGACGGCCTGACCGGCCAGTTCCCCACGACCCGCGACCAGTTCTTCCTGGCCTACGGTGAGAGCGTGTCCGCGGTCGACTACCTCGTCCGGACGTTCGGGCAGGACGCCCTGGTCAAGCTCGTCCGGTCGTACGCCGATGGGGTCACCGACGACCAGGCGTTCAAGGCCGGGATCGGCCAGGACGCGGCGGCGTTCCAGGCGGGCTGGCTGGCCGATCTCGGGGCGAAGACGCCCGCTGCGTTCGGCCCAAAGCCCGGACCTGTCGGGCCGTTGCCGTCGGGTTGGACCGGCGCACCTGACCAGCCGACCGGCCCGGCACCCGCGACGGCCGTGCCTGCGATACCGACGACCGCACCCAACCTATCGACCGGCGACCGCGACACGCTTGGCCTGGCGGTCCTCGTGGTCCTGGCGATCGTGGTGGTCGCCCTGGCGCTCATCGGCCGGAGACGGACTCGCCGGCGGCGCGAGATCGAGGACGAGCCATGAGCATGGCCACCCGGGTCCGATCGATCGCGGGCTGGCAGATCACCCTTGGCGTCGCACTCCTGGCCCTCGGCTTCCTGATCGCGGCTCAGCTTCGAAGCGAGGCGCCCCGGGTCAGCTACGCGAGCAACGAACGGGTGCCGCTGGTCGAGACCGCCCAGGGCCTGCAGACCCAGCAGGATGCGCTCAAGCAGCGGCTGCTCGACCTGCGGGCGGAGATCGAGGGCGCCGAGTCGCAGGGCAAGGGCAGCGCAGCCGCGGTCCAAGCCCTCGACGACCGTCTTCGCCAAGCACGGGTCGAGGCGGGCCTGACCGCGCTCGAAGGTCCGGGCGTGGTCCTGCAGCTGCGCGATTCGACCAACACCGTGCCACCGGGCGACAACCCGACCGATTACCTCGTCTCCGCCCGCGACATCCGGACGGTGGTCGAGGAGTTGTGGCTGGCCGGGGCCGAGGCGGTCGCGGTCAACGGCGAGCGGGTCACCTCGGCCACCGCGATCATCGACATCGGGGGCTCGGTCCTGCTCAATGCCGCCTACCTGTCGCCGCCCTACCAGCTCTCGGCCATCGGACCGTCTGACCTGTTCGACCAGGTCAACGGCTCGGCGAGCTTCCGCGACTTCATCCGGACGCGGATCGAGGCATTCGGCCTGCAGGTGGGATTCGCGGAGCCGAAGGACGTGCTGATCCCGGCCTACGCCGGCACCATCAATCTGCGCTACGCCCGGCCGGTCACGCCGGCTCCGAGCGAAGGACCGTAGCCGCCATGCGCAAGCGCAACAGCCAACTGACGATCGCCGCGGTCACCCTCCTCCTCGGTCTGCTGGTGGTCGTCCAGCTCAGGTCGCAGTCGATCGGGACAGGGCTCGAGGCGTTGTCCGCCCAGGACCTGACCGTGCTCGTGGCGAACCTCAATACCCGCAACGACCAGCTCCGGGCAGAGATCGCCACGACCGAGCGCGAGCTGGCCGACCTCCAGGGAGCGCATTCGCGAGGGGAGTCGTCGGTCGACCAGCTCCGCCTCGACCTGGCCCGCGTCCGGGCCTGGACCGGTCTCGACGCCGTGACCGGCACGGGCATCAGGGTATCGGTCGACGGGATGATCGCCGGTGCCGGCGTCCAGGACCTCCTCAACGAACTGCACAACGCCGGTGCGGAGGCCCTGGTGGTGGCCGATGTCCGGGTCGTGCCCGGCACCGTCGTCGCCGGACCCGCGGGCGGACTGTCCGTCGAGAACACCGCCCTGCCGAACGGGTTCGAGGTCACCGCCATCGGCAATCCGGCTACGCTGACAGGATCCCTCACCCGGGCCGGTGGGATCGTCGCCCAGCTCGCGGCGACGTACCCTGAGGTCCAGATCACGGTAGTGCCGGTCGACGTCGTCGAGATCCCCGCGACCTCGCGGGACCTCCTGCCGGCGCACGGCACGCCCAAGCTCTGATACCCTCCCGGCCGAATGCGAACCGCCCATGACTGACCGCACACCGGTGACCTTCCTGCTCGGCGATGTCGTCCGTCTCCGGCGGGCCCACCCGTGCGGCGGGTCGACCTGGCTGGTCGATCGGTTGGGCGCGGACCTCGGCCTGCGCTGCACGACCTGCGCGCGCCACATCCTCCTGGCCCGGACCCAGATCGAGCGTCGGCTGGTCGGGTTCGAAACCCGCGGCGATGCGGCGCTCAGCGCTGCAGTGACACCGCAGGCACGGGACGCGGAGCGATGACCGAGCGCGACCGCCGGCTCGACCCGGATCGGGCGACGATCCCGCCGCCGCCACTGTCGTCGATGGCGACGCCGCCGGCGAAGGACGATGTCGGACTCCTGGGCCCGGACGACGATGCAACGGAGCCGTCGCCGGTCGACGCCCACTACGACCCCGCCGAGGACGAACCGGCGGACGGCGCCAGCTCGAACGCGCTGGCCGTCCTGCGCAACCGGAACTTCCTGCTCCTGTGGCTGGCCCAGGCGGCCACCCAGATCGGTGGGAACATGGTCGTCTACGGACTGACCGTCCTGATCTACTCGGGGACCAAGTCGACCTCGGCGGTGAGCCTGCTCCTGCTCACCTTCCTCGTGCCGGCGGTGCTCTTCTCGGCGTTGGCCGGCGTCTTCGTCGATCGGCTCGATCGCCGGATCATCCTGATCGTCACGAACCTGCTCCGAGCCTTCTTCTTCGCCCTGATCTACCTGGCCTCGGGCAACATCCTGGCGATCTTCGTCCTGAACATCGCCATCTCGACGGTCACCACGTTCTTCGCCCCGGCTGAGGCGGCCATGATCCCGGTCCTGGTCGAGCGCAAGCAACTGCTCGCCGCGAACGGCTTGTTCACCTTCACCCAGAACGCGTCGTTCGCGCTCGGCTTCGCCCTGCTCGGACCGCTCGTCGTCAAGCTGGCCGGGCCGGTGACCCTGATCCTGACCGTCGCTGCCCTGTACCTGGTGGCGTCGGCGTTCACGATCATCCTGCCGTCCGTGCCCGGAACGAAGTCGGGCTTGGCGACCCGTGACACCGTCGAGGGCACGGAACAGGCCGTGGCCACGATCTTCACCGAGCTGCGCGAAGGGTTCAGCTACATCCGCGTCCATCGGAACGTGTCCTGGTCGCTGATCTACCTCGGCGTCACCGCGTCCCTGATCGGGGTCCTGGGCGTCCTCGGGCCGGCCTTCGCGACCGAGGCGCTCGGCCTTGCGCCGACGGACTTCGTGGTCGTCGTCCTGCCGCTCGGGATGGGCATCGTGACCGGGATCCTGCTGCTCAACAGCTATGGCAAGTACTTCCCGCGTCGACGCCTGATGGAGGGCGGCCTGGTCGGGCTCGGAGTGCTCCTGACGGCCCTGGCCGCCGCCGGACCGATCACCCGTTTCCTGCAGCGTGCCGAGAACCTCAGTCCGGTCAACTTCTCGGGGCTCGTGTCACTCCTGGCGGTCGTCATCGGGATCGGCTTCCTGGCTGGGATCGCCTACGCGCTAGTGGCGATCCCAGCCCAGGTCCGTCTCCAGGAGGAGCTCCCTGAGCAGGTTCGCGGGCGGGTCTTCGGCGTCCTGAACATGCTGGTATCGGTCGCCAGCTTCATCCCCATCATCATCGTCGGGTCGGTCTCCGCGTTCGTCGGGACAACCGTCATCCTGATCGTGGTCGGCCTGTCGGTCACGTTGACCGGTGTCGCCTCGGTGCTGTCCCACCGGCCCCAAACGACCTCGCCCGGCGATGCCGGCGCCTGACCGGACGCCGACCGCCTGGCGGTTGGTGTCGCTCGGCATGCTGGCCGGTGGGATCGTCTGCGGGGTCGCTGCCGGATCGGTCGCCGGGGCACGACGCACCGTCGGCGTGGCGGCGCTGATCGCCGGGGGTTACGTGCTCCCGCTGGCGCTCGCCAGCCGGCGTCCACCGATCGGTCCCGCGGCCGACCCGCTCGACCCGGATGCGGACCCAGCTACCTTCACCGTGCTCGTGGCGGCACGGGACGAGGCCGCTGTCGTGGCCGGCCTGATCCGCGACATCGCCGTGCAGGATCACCGGTCCGCCGCCGATGGGTCGCCACTGTTCGAGCTGGTGGTCATCGACGATCGGTCGACGGACGGCTCGGGCGCCGTTGCTCGTGCAGCGGCGGAAGCGGCCGGGATCGGGGCCGTCACCACCGTCGTCCGGCGATCCGGACCCGATCTGGCCGACGGCAAGGCTGCCGCTTTGGCCGCCGTCCAGCCCGACGCCTGCCGGGGCGACGTCATCGTCGTGCTTGACGCCGACGCCCGGATCGGGCCCACGTTCCTGCGCCGGCTGGCGGCCTATGTCGGGGCCGGTGCCGGTGCCGTCACGGCCCGCCGGCGGGTGATCGATGCTGAGGGCGACTGGCTGGCCGGCGCCCAGGCCGACGAGCAGACGCTGGACGGCGAGATCCAGCGCGGACGCTGGGCGCTCGGTGGCTGCTCGGAGTTTCGCGGCAATGGGATCGTCGTGCGGCGCGATCTCCTGGCGGGGGTCGGCGGATGGCGAGCGGAGGCGCTGACCGAGGACCTCGACCTGTCGAGCCGACTGGCCGCCCGAGCCGGGGTCAGGGTGGCCTGGGCGGTCGACGCGGAAGTCTGGGAGGAGCCCGTTCGAACCGTCGGAGGCCTGTTGCGCCAGCGTCTGCGCTGGGCCGAGGGTGGGCTCCGACGCGTGCTGGAGCACGGCCCGGAGGTCGTCCGCAGCCCGGCCCTCAGCCTCTACGCCCGGCTCGACTTCGCCGCCTACGCCGGCCAGCTCGTGATCGCGCCGCTCATCCTGGGATCCGTCGGGGGCGCCCTGATCCGACGTCGCCCGGTTCCGGCCGCGATCCTGCTCGGGACCTACCTCGCCGCGGGCAGCGTGCTGGCCTGGGACGGCCTGCGCTGGGAGTCGGGACCGGAGGGCGCCCCGCTGGCCGCCCGATCACGGCTCCGGCGGGCGCTCCGGGTCGGCCTGTTCAACGCCGTCTGGCTGGGTGCGATCCCCGGGGCGATGTGGCGACTGGCGACGCGGCGGGGGAGTGTCGGCTACGAGAAGATGCCGCACGTCGGAGGAGGCTTGGGCGAGTGGCAGCGCTGAGACGAGTCGCGGTCGTGTTCACCGGCGGGACGATCAGCATGATCGTCGACCCGCTCGCGGGCGGCGCGCTGCCGGCCCTCGACGGAGCGGCGATCCTGGCGCGCACACCCGGACTGGATCGGATCGCCGAGGTTGTCGCCATCGACCGCGGCCTGAAGCCCGCCAGCCACTGGACGATGACCGAGCTGTTCGCGGTCGCCATGGACGTCCGAGCGCTCCTGGCGGACGCCACAGTCGATGGGGTGGTCGTGGTCCAGGGCACCGACACGATCGACGAGACGTCGTTCGCCCTGGATCTCATGCTCGACGCCCTGAAGCCGGTCGTGGTGACCGGCGCGATGCGGAACGCGACCGAGCTCGACTACGACGGGCCCGACAACCTGCGTGACGCCGTCGCGACCGCCGCCTCACCGGCCCTCAAGGGCGCTGGCGCGGTGGTCGTCCTGGCCGGGACGATCGAACCCGCCGACGACGTCACGAAGACGCACACCAGCGCACTCGACACGTTCCGCAGCCTCAACGCCGGCCGTCTCGGACGACTCGACCGCGGAAGGGTCACGCTCGAGCGCGAGCGGGAAGCACGGCGCGGACCGGTCGACGCGCGCTTCCTGGCCGAGCCGATCCCGATCGTCACGGCCACCGTCGGGATGGATCCGCGTATCCTCGACGCCGCGATCGGGCTGGAGCCGGCCGGGATCGTCGTGGCGGCCACCGGATCGGGCAACACGTCCTCGGCGTTGCTGGCCGCCGGCGAGCGGGCGATCGCCGCGGGGATCCCGCTCGTGCTGGCCAGTCGAACCGCGTCCGGCGCGGCCGGAACGGGTTACGCGTTCCCGGGCGGCGGCGCGACCTGGGTCCGGGCGGGAGCCATGCTGGCCGGCACGCTCAGCGCGCCCAAGGCGCGGATCGCCCTGTCGGTCGGTCTCGGGGCCGGTCTGCGCGGCCCCGACCTGGCTCGGTTCCTGGCCGGGCCGCCGGGAACCTCGCGGCCGCCCGGACCGCCCGGACCACCCGAGTGAGCACCGTCGCCGACCTCGTCGTCGAAGGACGGATCGCCACGCTCGCTGGCGAGAGCGGGTTCGGCTGGGTCGAGGCGCTGGCGATCGCGGGCGGACGCGTCGTGGCGGCCGGCCCGCGAGCCGAGGTCGAGGCGATGACCGACCCGCACACGCGACGGATCGCCCTGTCGCCGGAGGAGGTGGCGATCCCGGGACTGACCGACGCCCATCTCCACCTGGGCCAGGCGGCCATCGCCGCCGATCAGGTCGACCTATCCGACGAGCCGACCCTGGCCCTCGGCCTGACCCGGATCGCAGCCGCCCACCTCGCGCTGGTCGATCCCGATGCGTGGCTGCTCGGACAGGGCTGGGAATCAGACCGCTGGGGCGGTTGGCCGACGGCCGACGACCTGGCTGGCATCGCACCGGGCCGGCCGGTCGCCCTGTGGGCGCACGACCATCACTCGCTGTGGGCGAGTCGGGCGGCTCTCGCGCTCGCCGGCGTCGGACCTGGGACGCCTGACCCGGCCGGCGGTGAGATCAGACGCCGGCCCGACGGGACGCCGACCGGCGTCCTCCACGAGTCGGCCACGAGGATGGTGGCGGGCCGCGTCCCGCCACCGACGGCGGACGCCCTGGTCGAGGCCCTCCCGCTCATCTCCCGCGACCTTCTGGCGCTGGGCGTCGTCGCCGTCCACGATCCGGGCGACCTGGTGCCCGACGCCGAGCTGAGCGGGCCGTTCGCGGCCTATGCCCGGCTCGACGAGGCCGGGCGGCTACCGCTCCGCGTCCACGCGTGCCTGTGCCAGGAGGCGGTGGGGAGCGCCGAACTGCGCGGCCTCCGGAGCGGCCTGGCCCTGGGCGCCGGGCCCGATCCCCGGGCGCGGGTGGGGTGGCAGAAGCTGTTCGCGGACGGCTCGCTCGGGTCGCGGACCGCTGCCCTCCTCGAACCGTTCGCGTTCGAGCCCGATCGCCCGCTTGAACCTGGCCGCGAGCGTGGCATCTTCATCACCGAGCCCGAGATCCTGGCCGACTTGACCCGGCGAGCCTCGGACGCCGGGCTGGCGACGCAGATCCACGCGATCGGGGACGCCGCCCTACGCGCCGCGCTCGACGCGCTCGAGCCGCAGGTCGGTCGACATGGGCTCGTGCCGCGCGTGGAGCACGTCCAGCTCGTCGACCCGGTCGACCTGCCGCGCTTCGGCCGGCTCGGGATCGCGGCGTCGATCCAGCCGGTCCACCTGCGGAGCGATGCCGCCCAGGCCCGTCACCTGTGGGGCGATCGAGCCGAGCGATCAGGCTATCGCTGGCACTCGCTCGCCGGATCTGGTGCGCTCATCCCGTTCGGGACCGACGCGCCGGTCGAGCCGCTCGATCCGTGGCCTGGCATCGCCATGGCGGTGACCCGGGCGGATGCCTCGTGGCCTGCCGGTGTCGGTCGGTTCGGTCCGGCTGAGGCCCTGACCCTCGCCCGGGCGATTCGGGCGACCTGCCTCGACGGCCCGCTGTCGGCGGGAGAAGGGGATCGCGGACGTCTGGTCGCGGGCCACCGGGCGGATCTCGTCGTCCTGCCCGGCGCGGCGTTCGCGGAGCCCGTCGAGGTCGGCGGGCCGCTGGCGACGGTCCGCCCACGGCTCGTGCTGATGGACGGTCGGACGGTCTTCGAGGCCTGAGCGCTGGTTCAGCGGCCGGCGAGGGTTCGCTGGCGACGCGCCTCATAAAGGAGAACCGCGGCGGCCGCCGACACGTTCAGGCTGTCGGCCGCGCCGAGCATCGGAAGTCGGACAGGCACCACGTCGGTGCCCGACCACGTGTCGCTCAGGCCATCCGCCTCGCTGCCGAGGACGATCGCAAGGGGCCCGGTCAGGTCGGTCGCGCCGTATAGCTCGGCGCCGTCCACCCGTGCGACGACCACCCGGATCGTCCGCGCCCGCAGCCAGGCGAGTGAGGCCGCGCTTGAGGCCGACGCGAGCGGGACGCTGAAGATCGTGCCGAGGCTGGCCCGGATCGCATTCGGGTTGTACAGGTCCGTGCGCGGGTCGGCGGCGATGAGCCCGTCGACGCCGGCGCCGTCGGCGCTGCGCAGGATCGCCCCGAGGTTGCCGGGCTTCTCGACCGCCTCGACCACTGCCAGGAGAGGCTCAGCCGGCGGATCGAATGTGTCGAGGTCGGTCGTGGGCCGGATCGCCACGCCGACGACACCTTCGGCACGATCCCCGAAGGCGAGCTTGGCGAAGGCGGTCTCGCTGACCGCCGCCCGCCGCCGATCGGCGGGAGTGATCCGTTCTAGCAGCTCCAGGCAGGCAGCCGAGCGACACATCCGCTCGGACACGAACAGGGTCTCGAGGACGACCCCCGAATCGAGCGCGCGAAGCAGCTCGCGCGCTCCGTCGATGAGGATCCGCCCGGTCCGGTCACGCTCTCGCCGATCACGGAGTGCAGCTGCGGCCCGGACCCGGGGGTTGGCGGGGCTGGCGATCGAGTCGCTGGGCGGGGTCATCGGCTCCACCGCGCGACCGCACCGAGGCCGAGGACGCGACCGCTGCCGGCCGCGATGCTCAGCTCGTCGACGTCGATCCGCCCGCCGGCCCGCGGTCCGAGCGCATCGGACAGCGCCTGGCCGAGCCGTTCCGCGCCGAACCCCGGCGTGTGCGCCGACAGGACGACGAACGCCGGACCGTGGACCAGCAGCTCGGCGCAACCGGCGAGGAGATCCGCGAGATCGTCGGTTAGCCTCCACGCGGTGCCGCCTGGACCATGCCCGAAGCTCGGCGGGTCGAGCACGATCCCGTCGTAGCGCCGAGCGCGCCGGGACTCCCGCCGGACGAACGCCGCTGCGTCGTCGACGATCCAGCGGATCGGCGCGTCGGTCAGCCCATTCAGCTCCGCGTTCCGGCGGGCCCACGCAAGCGACGGTCGCCCGGCATCGACGTGGACGACGCGTGCCCCGGCTCGCGCCGCCGCCAGGGTCGAGCCGCCCGTGTGGGCGAACAGGTCGAGGACCTCGACGGGCGGCCGTCCGGTCGAGGTCAGCTCGAGCGCCGCTTCAACAGTCTCATCGGGGGTCGCCCCGCCGTCGTGGCGCGTTCCGGCCGCGTCGAGCCAGGTGGTCAGCCAGGCCCACGTCGATGCCTGCTCCGGGAAACAGCCGACCTGCCCCGACGGCGCGAGCCGGACCTCGAACGTGATCCCGCCGACGGCGACCTGCCAGGGGGTCTCGATCGAAGGATCGACCGTCACCCATCGTCCCGTCGTTGCGTCGCCGTGCGGCTCGAACCTCGCGTCGGCGGTCGCCCAGGCGGTCGGATCCCGGACTGGGAAGCCACCTTCGGCGAGCGCTGGGCGGTCGACGATCCGCGACCCGAACCGCTCCAGCCGGCGTAGGTCGCCGATGTCGAGCAGCTGATAGTCGGCGCCGTCGTCCACTCGGCCATAGTGACCGAACCCGGCGATCCGCGAAGGACCAGCAGGGAACCGACCGACTGCTCACGACGTATCGCCTGTCATCCGCCGGTGATCCAAGTCCGGCGACGAAGTGGAGAACAGGCCAATGACCGCATCCGATCGCCCGCGCGGGCTCGTCCGGGGGTTGGCCGTCGCGGGAGCCGCCCTCATCCTCGTCGCTGCCTGCTCGAGCAGCGGGGCGACCGCGGCCCCGACGGCAGCGCCCGCCTCTGCCGCACCTGCCACCGCAGCTCCGGCCTCCGTCGCCCCCGCCTCGGCAGCTCCGCCCAGTGTCGAGCCGTCGGACGCCGGTGAGACCTACGAGGTCACCGTCGCGACCGTGGCCGCCGGTAAGACCCTGGCCGGCGAGGGCGGCAAGACGCTGTACACCTTCAAGAAGGACACCACGCCCGGCAAGAGCGTCTGCAACGGCGATTGCGCGACCAACTGGCCGCCGTTCATGACGACCGCCGCCGACACGCTCAAGGCCGGTGCCGGCGTGAGCGGCACGCTGGCCACGATCAAGCGCGACGACGGGACCGACCAGGTGACCTACAACGGTGCCCCGCTGTACTACTTCGCGGCCGACACCAAGGCCGGCGACTCCAACGGCCAGAATGTCGGAGGGATCTGGTTCATCGCCGCACCGTAGGCCCACCGATCACGGTCAGGGAGCGCCGGCTGACCCGGTCGGCGCTCCCGAACGACCCTGCGGTATCATTCGCGGGCGGCGCGACGGAACCGCGCCGCATGGGCGGCTAGCTCAGTTGGTTAGAGCACTTGCTTGACATGCAAGAGGTCACTGGTTCGAGCCCAGTGTCGCCCACCAGATCGAACGCTTCGAGCGGGACACGCACCCGGGGCCTGACGGTCCGCAGAGAGCTGCGGCAGCGCTGAGAGCCGCGACGACCGAGCCTGGGAGGCACCACCCGCGAGTGGCCGGTGAACCGGTCCGGGATCCGCCCGTTAGCGCGGCACGAGCGTGCGGCAGCACGGACCATCTGGTGCCCTGCCGCGAAGGCGGGTGGGACCGCGGGAGCTGAGCCTCTCGTCCTGTCGAAGGCGAGAGGCTTCATGATTCGCGGAGGTATGACGATGACCAACCAGGTGCACGACGAGGAGGACTTCCTCGAGGCGCCCGAACGGGGCTCGGCCGACGAGCTCCTCGATGCGGGCGCCGCCGACGAGCTGGGGCCGATGCGGCACTCCGCCGCGCACGTCATGGCCGAGGCCGTGATGGACCTCTTCCCGGGGACGAAGCTCGGGATCGGCCCGGCCATCGCCGATGGCTTCTACTACGACTTCGAACTGGCCCGCCCGCTTACCCCCGACGACCTCGCTGCGATCGAGGCCCGGATGGCGTCGAGCATCGCCGCGGATCACCCGATCGTCCGGCGCGAGTTCTCACCGGCCGAGGGTCGGTCGTTCTTCGTCGAGCGCGACCAGCCGTTCAAGGTCGAGATCCTGGACGACCTCGCCGCGAAGTCGGCTGCCAGCGGCCAGCCGATGCCGCCGACGTCCACCTTCGCCCACGGTCCGTTCATCGACCTGTGCAAGGGCCCGCACGTGGCCAGCACCGGTCGGATCGGACCGTACAAGCTGCTCAGCGTGGCCGGCGCCTACTGGCGGGGCGACGAGAAGCGGCCGATGCTCCAGCGGATCTACGGCACGGTCTGGGCGAGCCAGGAGCAGCTCGATGCCTACCTGTGGCGGCGGGCCGAGGCCAAGAAGCGCGACCATCGCCGGCTGGGCGTCCAGCTCGACCTGTACAGCTTCCACGACGTGTCGCCCGGCTCGGCCTTCTGGCACGCCAAGGGCCAGCGCATCTGGCGAACCCTCGAGGGCGCGATGCGCGAACTCCAGGAACGGCGCGGCTACCAGGAGATCAGCACGCCGATCCTGGTCGACAAGAAGCTCTGGGAGCAGTCGGGCCACTGGGGCCACTACGACGACAACATGTTCAAGCTCGAGGCCGAGGGCCATACGTTCAGCCTCAAGCCGATGAACTGCCCTGAGTCGACCTTCATCTACCGCTCCAGGATCCGCTCGTACCGGGACCTGCCGCTCCGGCTCAATGAGTACGGTCGCCTCCATCGCAACGAGCGTTCGGGCACGCTGTCCGGCCTCACCCGGGTCCGCCAGTTCATCCAGGACGACGCCCACGTCTACGTCCGTCCCGACCAGCTGATCGACGAGATCGAGGCGATGCTCGGCGAGGTCCGCGAGGCGTACGGCTGGTTCGGTCTCGAACCCCGCTTCGCTTTCGCCACCCGGCCGGACAAGGCCCTCGGCGATCCGGCGTTGTGGGAACGGGCCGAGGCGTTCATCAAGACCGCCCTCGATCGTGCCGAGGGCGCCTACGTGGTCAAGCCCAAAGATGGCACGTTCTATGCGCCGAAGATCGACATCTACATCGACGATGCGCTCGGCCGCGAGTGGCAGATGGCGACCATCCAGGCGGATCTGGTCATGTTGCCCGAGCGATTCGACCTGACCTACATCGACGAGCACGGCCAGCCGCAGCGCCCGATCGCCATCCATCGGGCGATCTACGGCTCGCTCGAACGCTTCATCGGGATCCTGGTCGAGCACTTCGCCGGTGCCTTCCCGCTCTGGTTGGCGCCGGTCCAGGCGGTCATCATCCCGATCGCCGACCGCCACATCCCGGCCGCTGCCGAGCTGGCCGGCATCCTCGGGGCGAGGGGGCTCTGGGTCGAGGTCGACGAGTCGGACAACCGGATGCAGAACAAGATCCGCCTTGCCCAGGAGCAGAAGGTTCCGTACATGCTGGTCCTCGGCGACCGGGAAGTGGAAGCGCGGTCGGTGGCCGCGCGACCCAGGGACGCGGCTCGCGGCGAGCAGCAGGAGGCGATCCCCTGGGAAGCCCTGGCCGACCGCCTCGCCGCCGAGGCCGCATCGCGCCAGCTCTGACCGGCGCCTGGACGCGGGGTCCTGATTGGCCGCCGCTGAACCCCTGTGCTATCCTCGCCTGCGACCTCGGCCGGGCCGGACTGCGCCTGCGCGAGCGTCAGCCACCGCCAGAGCACGCACGAAGGGGTTCGACCATCAGCCGAGACCTGCGCATCAACCAGATGATCCGGATCCCCCAGGTCCGGGTCGTGGATGAAGAAGGAGCCCAGCTGGGCGTCATGCCGACGCCGCAGGCCCTTGAGATGGCGCAGGAACGGGGGTTGGACCTCGTCGAGGTGGCGCCCATGGCGTCACCGCCGGTGGTCAAGTTCCTCGACTTCGGGCAGTACAAGTACGAGCTGACGAAGCGGGACAAGGAAGCCAAGCGGAAGCAGCGCTCCGTGACGTTCAAGGAAGTCCGGCTCAAGCCGAAGATCGGCGTGGGCGACTTCGACACCAAGGTCCGTCGGGCGATCCAGTTCCTCGAGGAAGGGGATCGGATCAAGGTCGCCGTCCAGTTCCGCGGTCGAGAGCTGACCCACCCGGAGATCGGACGAGCCCTCCTGGCGAAGTTCGCCGAGCAGATCAAGGACCACGGCGCGGTCGAGCGAGCACCGCTCCTCGAAGGCAAGTCGATGCACATCACGGTGGCGTCGACGCACAAACCCAAGGTCATCGAGCACGTGTCGAAACACCCGACCGAACTCGATGCGACCGCGCCAACCGAAGCGGACGTCGAGCCGTCCACCACGACCGACGCGGTTCAAGCTCCGGCCGCCCCCGCTCCGATACCGGCCGCCGACGCTCCGGCTCCAGGCGCAAGGCAAGTCGCTGCCGCAGTCCCCACTCAGGCTGCGCCTGCGGAACCGGCCGAAGTCGAAGTACCATCTGAGGCCGTCGTCCCGACCACCACCGCCCCGGCACCGACGGAGGCTGCTCCGGAGGCGGCCGCTGTGGTGGCGCCGACCGAAGCACTGCCGAAGACGGCCGCGAAGCCGTCCGTGACGGTGGGCGTTGCGAAGGCACCGGCGAGTCCGGCCGCCGGACCGAAGACAGCGCGAGCGAAGGCGCCACCGAAGACTGCCACGAACGACGGCCCGGCCACGGTGGCCGCCGCCGAGACCAAACCGGCGCCAAGGCCGGCCCGGATCAGGAAGACGACCGAGTCAGGGGCGCCCGCCCCGGCTTCAGCGGGAGAGTGAGGCGACCGTGCCAAAGATGAAGACGCACAAGGCGGCCGCCAAGCGGATCGGCGTGACCGGCGGCGGCAAGGCGTACCGGGTCAACAGCTGGCGTGGCCACCACCTCGAGATCAAGTCGTCGCGTCGGACCCGACGTTACGCCGGCAAGACGATCATCGGGACCGAGCATGCGAAGCAGGTCCGCCGCCTGCTCCCGTACCTCGGCAAGTAGGAGCACACTCACCTCATGGCACGAGTCAAGCGGGGCGTCACGGCCCACAAGCGCCACAAGCGCCTCCTGAACGCCGCTGAGGGCCGGAAGGGTACCAAGTCGCGCCTGATCAAGCCGGCGCGCGAGGCGACCCTCCACGCGCTCGCCTACGCGACCCGGGACCGGAAGCAGCGCAAGCGCCAGATGCGCGAGCTGTGGATCGTCCGGATCAACGCGGCTGCGCGACTCAACGGTCTGACCTACGGCGCCTTCATCTCCGGACTGAAGCGGGCGGACATCGCGATCGACCGCAAGATCCTCGCCGACCTTGCCGTCCGCGATGCCGCGACCTTCGGGAAGATCGCCGAGGCCGCGCGCACCGCCTAGATCGCGCCCGGTGGACCTGGCCGACCTCACCCGAGACCTCCAGGCGCTCCGCGACGACGCGCTCGGCGCCATCGCTGCGGCGCCCGACCGGGCCGCCCTGCAGCTCCTCGAGGTGGACATCCTCGGCAAGAAGGGCAGGCTGACCCTCGTCTCGCGCGGGATCGGCGCCCTCCCGGCCGAAGACCGCCCGAAGATCGGCGCCGTCGCGAACCCCATCCGCCAGGCGATCGAGACTGCCTTCGCCGAGCGCGACGTCGTCCTCCATGCCGGCGCGCTCGATGCCCGCCTTGCCAGCGAGGCGATCGACCTGACCACGCCCGGACGACCGGTCGCCCGAGGGACGTTCCATCCCAGCCTGGAGGCGATGGGCGAGATCGCCGACATCTTCGCCAGGTTCGGGTTCACCGTCTTCGAGTCACCGGAGATCGAGGACGACGTCACCAACTTCCAGCTCCTCAACATCCCACCGGACCATCCGGCCCGGGACTTGTGGGACACCCTCTACGTCGACCTGCCGGGCTACCTCCTGCGGACCCATACCTCGCCCGGCCAGATCCGGGTGATGCGCTCCACGGCACCGCCCATCCGGGCGTTGCTCCCGGGTCGCTGCTTCCGGTATGAGGCTGTCGACGCGTCGCATGGCTTCGAGTTCTTCCAGGTCGAGGGCCTGATGGTCGACGAGGGAACCACGATGGGCGACCTGCGCGGCCTGCTCGACGAGTTCGCCCGGGCGATGTTCGGGCCTGGCCGGAAGACCCGATTCCGGCCTGGCTACTACCCGTTCACCGAGCCGTCGGTGGCGCTCGACGTCGAGTGCCTGGTGTGCGGCGGCGTCGGCTGTCCGGCCTGCGCGCGGACGGGCTGGATGACCATCCTCGGCGCGGGGATGGTCCACCCGGTCGTGCTCCGCGCGGGTGGGCTCGATCCGGAGCGCTACCAGGGCTTCGCCTTCGGGATGGGTCCCGAGCGGATGAAGATGCTCAAGCACGGGATCACCGACCTGCGCCTGTTCCTGGACGACGACCTGCGCTTCCTCAGCCAGTTCCGATGATGCAAACCTGCCGCACACTCCGCGCGACCCAGGTTGTTGCGATCGCCGCGGTACTGATCAGCCTCGCAGGCTGCGTTCCCATCTTTGGTACTGCGGAGGGTGGTCCGAGCCAGTCGGTCGCCGATGCGATCCGGGGATCGGGCTCGGACCTCATCGACCATGTCGACTACATTTCGGCGAACTTCCTCGATCCCGCAAGGGTCAATGTGTACCTGAAGCCGGGCTCCACCGAAGCGCAGGCCGACGCCTTCTGGTGCAGCGTCGTGATCGCCGCGGCCGGCGCTGGGAAGGCCACCGCGACCGGCTCGACCCTCCAGATGAACGGCCTCCGCCCGATCCGCGCCGACGCAGCTGCGGGGGTCTCGCTCTGGAACCGCGACGGGACCGACACTCTCGGGAGTGGCAATCCGCAGTGCTAATGAGGTCAGGAGCAGACGCCGTCTGGTTGGCCGAATGGGCGACCTCTGGTCGAGGTACCGGTATGCTTATGGACGCGATCGCCGACTTGCACCAGTTCATAAAGGGTGAGTTCCGGTTCCTCGGCCAGTTCCGATGAGGGTGCCCCTGTCCTGGCTGCGCGACTACATCGACGTCGATCTCGAGCCGCAGCGTCTCGCCGAGCAGCTGACGATGCTCGGGATGGAGGTCAAGGGCATCGAGCGACGGGGAACGGACTGGACGAACGTCGTGGTCGGCGAGCTGCTGGCGGTGGACAAGCATCCGCGAGCGGACCGCCTGTCACTGACCCGGGTGACCGTGGGCGCCGGCGAGCCACTCGAGATCGTGTGCGGCGCCACCAACATCGCCGTCGGCCAACGAATACCGGTCGCCCTGCCCGGCGCCGTCCTGCCCGGCGGTCGACAGATCGAGCGGACCGACAAGATGGGCGTCGTCAGCAACGGCATGCTCTGCTCCGGCGACGAGCTCCAGCTGACCGCCGATGCCGACGGGATCCTCATCCTGCCGGCCGACACTCCGCTCGGCACCCCGTTGGCGGACCTGTTCGGTGACATCGTCCTGGACATCGACGTGAAGCCCAACCGCGGCGACGCCCTGTCGATCCTCGGCCTGGCCCGCGAGATCTCGATCGTGACCGGCGCCCCGGTCCGACCGCCCGTCATCGAGCTGCTCGAGGACCCGGCCGATCCCACCACCGCGCGCCTGGCCGTGACCGTCGTCGAGCCGGGGCTGTGTCCGCGGTTCGTCGGACGCTGGCTGAGCGATGTCCGGATAGGTCCCTCGCCGCGAACCGTCCAGGCGCGTCTGCTGGCCGCCGGGATGCGTCCGGTCAGCAACGTCGTCGATGCCAGCAACTACGTGATGCTCGAGCTGGGCAAGCCGATCCACACGTTCGACGCCGCCGCGGTCGCACGAGAACGTGACGGTCAGGCCCGGATCGTCGTCCGGCGGGCCAGCGCCGGAGAGCGGCTGGAGACCCTCGACCACGTCGCTCGGACGCTGGACGAGGACACCCTGATCATCGCCGACGCGAACGGGCCGATCGGCATCGCTGGCGTGATGGGCAGCGTCTCGAGCGAGATCTCGGACGGCACCACGGCGGTCATCGTCGAGTCCGCCATCTTCGATCCGATCAGCATCCGCCGGACTGGCCAGCGCTATGGGCTGCGATCGGAGGCCAGCCTGCGCTTCGAGAAGGGGCAGGAGACGCGGATGGCCAGGATCGGCGCCGACCGCTGCGCGCAGCTCATCCTCGACTGGGCCGGCGGCAGCCTCGCCGTCGGCCGGGTCGATAGTGCACCGGACGAGCCCGCCGAGCTGACCGTCGCGTTCCGGCCGGCTCGGGTCGTCCGCCTGCTCGGTCTCGATCTCGACCCGGAGGGCCAACGCCGCGTACTTGCCCGGGCCGGGATCGACACTGTCGCCGCGTCCGGCGAGGTGCGCATCGAGGTCGCCGGCGGAGCGGACCCGTACGCCGTCGTCGCCCCCGCGGGAAACGCACTGATCGCGACCATCCCGACCTGGCGGCGCGATCTCGCCATCGAAGGCGACATCGCGGAGGAGGTCGCCCGGGTGCACGGCTACGAGTCGATCCCGCCGACCCTCCCGGACACGGTCCCGCCGGTCTGGAGCCCCAGTCCACTCGCGCTGCGGGACGCCGTCCGGGAGACCCTCGTCGGGGCTGGCGTGACCGAGATCGTGACCCACGCTCTCGTCTCGCAGCGGCATCTGGAGGCGTTCGCCTGGTCCTCGACGGCGGAACCGGCCGATGGCGAGGGCTCCGCCGAAGGGTCGCCCATCGCCATCGTCAACCCAATCGCACCCGATCACTCGGTGATGCGCCGGGGCCTCCTGGCAACCCTCGCCGACATCGTCTCGACGAATGCCCGCAACGGTCGGTCGGACCTGGCCCTGTTCGAGATCGGCAAAGGCTACGGTCGCACGGATGGGGTCCCGTCCGAGTGGTGGCGCCTGGCGATCGGCCTGGCCGGGAATCGTGAGCCGGTCGCCTGGAACCGCCCCGGCCGCGTGGCAGACGTCGACGACATCAAGGGTCTGGTCGAGCTGCTGGCGGCCCGGTTCGGGTTCGGCCGGCCGGCCTGGACGCCGTTGACCGATGAGCCTGTTCTTCATCCCGGTCGGGCCGCCTCGGTTCTGGCTCGCACCGACGACGGGCGGGTCGGCCTGAGCGGTCGGATCGGCGAGCTCCACCCCTTGCTGGCCGAACGATGGGACATCCGGGTCGATCGGTTGATCGTCGCCGAGCTGTCGATCGCGGGGTTGACCCACGGCCAGCTCCCGGTGGTCAAGGTGGTGCCGATCGTCCGTCACCCGGCGGTCGCGCGAGACCTCGCTGTCGTCGTCGGTGAGTCGGTGGCGGCAAGCGCGGTCGATGCGGTCATCCGGGCTGCCGCGGGCGCGCTCCTGGTCGATGTCCACCTGTTCGACGTGTATCGCGGCACTCCCCTCGGCGCGGGGGAGAAGAGCCTCGCCGAGCGCCTCGTCTTCCAGGCCGCGGACCGGACGCTGACCGACTCGGAGATCGACGTCGAGCTCGGTGCGATCACATCCGCCCTGGCCGCCGGACTCGGGGCGCACCTGCGCACCTGACTATCGTCCTGCTTGTTGGGCCGATAGTCACGCGGTACCCTTGCGCCGCCTCGCGATGGGCACGGCCTGGGCGAGTCTCGATCCGTCTTAGGAGACTGCGTGGACATCGTCCAGACGATCACCAACACCGCCGCCTTCGACTGGCTGGTCATCGGCTTGTGCGTCCTGATGTTCGTGCTGGGCTTCGCCCAGGGGGTGATCCGGCGGTTGCTGGGGATCGCCTCGATCGCCTTCTCATTCCTGCTGGCGGCCAACCTGCGCGACAGCCTGGGCAGTTTCCTGGCCGACAGCTGGACTCAGTTCCCGCGCGAGTACTCGTACATGCTCGCGTTCGGGATCATGTTCATCCTGAGCTCGGTGATCTTCGCCATCGTCATCGAGTCGTTCTACAAGCGGACACCGATCCTGGCCAAATGGCCGATCGTGGACGAGCTGCTCGGCGGGGTCCTTGGTGTGTTCGAGGCGCTCCTGATCGTCGGCTGCGGGATCGCCATCCTTGACTCGTTCTTCCGGCTGCCGATCGGGATCGGCGACCAGCAGGTCATGCTGCTCAAGGACCTGTACGGTGCGGTCAATGCGTCGGGCACGGCGGCGGTCTTCCGCGGCACCCTGATCCCGGTCTTCGTGGCGATCACCGGCCCGCTCGTACCGTCCGACATCCGCGCCCTCTTCCCGCGCTCCTGAGCCGACCCTCGACGCTCGATCGCGAGTTGCTGGCCGGCTCGACGCTGGCGGCGGCGCGGGCACTTATCGGCAGCCACCTCGTGGCGGACGACCCGACGGTCGGGCGGATCGCCGGACGGATCGTCGAGGTCGAGGCGTACATCGGCGAGGATGATCGCGCCTCACATGCGCGGTTCGGCCGGACGGCCCGCAATGCCGTGATGTACCAGGACCCAGGTCACGCCTACCTGTACCTTGTGTATGGCATGCATACCTGTCTCAACGTCGTGACCGAGCCGCCCGGCCGCCCGGCTGCGGTCCTCATCCGAGCCGTCGCGATCGAGTCCGGGATCGACGCTGCGCGGACCCTCCGACTGCGTCGCGCCAGGGCACGACGACGCCTGCGGGACGACCCTCGGGCCGTCGGCCGCGACGCCGACCGGATCGGATCGACCCCGGCCTTTCGTCTGGCATCCGGACCCGGACTCGTCGGCGCAGCCTTCGGGCTGGACCCGTCGCTCGGTGGACTCGACCTGTGCGATCCGTCGTCCCGCCTCCGACTCGAGCCTGCCTCCACCGGCCTGGCGGAGACCCGGATCGTGACGACGCCGCGGATCGGCATCACCTACGCCGGTGAGCCGTGGACGAGCCTGCCCTGGCGGTTCGTGGTCGCGGGCAGCGGAGCGGCGTCCGGGCCCGGGTCGCAGCGTTGACGCTCAGGGTCATCTGATGGACGACAAGTCCCTCCTGCTACTCGAGTTCCCGGCGATCCGGGAGCGTCTGGCCGGTCTCACCGCGTTCGCCCCCGGCCGTCGCCTGGCCGAGTCGATCGGGCCGTCGGACGACCTCGTCGTGGTGGCGCGCGGGCTCGATGAGACCGACCAGACCCGGGACCTGCTCGAGGAGCGATCGACCGTCGGGATCGGGGCGGCCCACGACATCGGGCCGTGGATCGAGCGGGCGGCGCGGGGCGGTCGGCTGGAGCCCGGCCAGTTCCTCGAGATGGCCGAGACGCTCGATGCGATCGGTCGGCTGGGGACCGCCCTGGCCGATGAGCGCCGGGTGCTGCTCCGTGAGCTCGGCCGGGAGCTCCACCCGCTGCCCGCCCTGCGCGGGACGCTTGCTCGCAGTTTCGACCCGGTCGGGGAGCTGCTCGATAGCGCATCGCCGCGCCTGGGCGGTCTGCGGGCCGCGGTCCGGGTCGCCTACGACCGCCTCCGCCGCCGGCTCGACGCGCTGGTCCAGAGCGAGACTGCCTCCGGCGCGCTCCAGGAACCGCTCATCACCCTGCGCAATGGACGCTATGTCCTGCCCGTCCGGGCCGACGCCCGGAGCCGGGTCAAGGGCATCGTCCACGATGCCTCGGGCAGCGGCCAGACCCTGTTCGTGGAGCCGCTCGTGGCGGTCGAGCTGGGCAATGCCTGGCGCGAGGCCCAGGTCGCCGAACGGGCCGAGGTGGAGCGGATCCTCGACGAGCTGTCGGCCTTCGTCGGGGCCAACGCCGACGAGCTGCGCGAAACGCTCGA
>JBBQJL010000007.1:0-65611 GCA_038325875.1 Candidatus Limnocylindrales bacterium | reverse complement strand
CAAGGAGATCCTCGTCGACTTCGGGTTCCGGCTGCCTTCGGCGCTGGACAACCGGCCGCTCACGTTCGAGGAGTTCGAAGGCCACCTCAACCAGGTCGTCCACATGTCGGCCACCCCCGGACCGTACGAGCACGAGCGCAGCCAGCGGGTCGTCGAGCAGCTGATCCGGCCGACCGGCGTGGTCGATCCGATGATCGACGTCCGGCCGACGGACGGCCAGATCGACGACCTGATGGAGGAGATCCGGCTCCGCACCGAGCGTGGCGAGCGGGCCCTCGTGACGACGCTCACGAAGAAGATGGCCGAGGATCTCACGGACTACCTGCGCGAGCTCGGGGTCAAGGTCCAGTACCTCCACAGCGAGGTCGACACCCTCGAGCGGGTGGCGATCCTGCGCGACCTTCGGCTCGGCGTGTTCGACGTGCTGGTCGGGATCAACCTGTTGCGCGAGGGGATCGACCTGCCCGAGGTGACCCTGGTCGCGATCATCGACGCCGACAAGGAGGGCTTCCTGCGGAGCGCCTGGTCGCTCATCCAGATGATCGGCCGGGCGGCCCGCAACATCGGCGGCGAGGTGGTCATGTACGCCGACCGGGTGACCGACTCGATGCAGGCCGCGATCGAGGAGACCAACCGCCGGCGCGAGATCCAGGTCCGCTACAACACCGAGCACGGGATCGAGCCGACCACGATCGTCAAGGAGATCCACGACATCAACGAGCGGCTGCGTGCCGTCGCCGAGACGAGCGAGGTGTACGTCGCCGGCGCGCCGGGCGGACGCTACGGCCCGCGCGACCTGGGCGCCCAGAGCGTCGCCCAGATCGAGAAGCTGATCGTCCGGATGGAGGCGGACATGCGCAACGCCGCCAAGAACCTCGAGTTCGAGCGGGCCGCTGCGCTGCGCGACGAGATCCAGCAGATCCGGCTGCGCGTGCTCGAGGAGGACGCCTCTGCCGATGTTGCGAAGGCTGCCGAGAAGGCGGGTCGCACGGGTCGGGAGGGCGCCGCTGCCCCGGCCGGCTCCAGTGGCTCGCGGGCCACCTCCACTCGGCGGCCGGGCCAACGCGCCAAGGAGCCGACGGCGCCGGTCTTCGAGGTGACGACGGTGACGGTCCTGCCGGCGCTGGCCGACGAACCGACCGACACGCTCGACGAGGCCGCCGCCGCCACCGCCTCCGACTGGCTGCCCGGCATCCGCGACGAGCACGACGACGACGGCGGCTGGCAGGCCCGCTGGATCGACCGCCCGACCTGGGATCGGACGGTGACCCCCAACGTGGTCAAGCGGACCGGCGGTCGCTCACCGCGCCGTCGACGCTGAGCGCGTCAGGCGAGGATCGGCGTCAGGCGAGGATCGGTTCGAGGCGAGCGCGCAGCCGGCCTCGCGCGCGACACAGCAGGGCTCGGGTCGCCAACTCGGTCCGGCCGAGCTCCGAGGCGATCTCGCGGCCATGGTAACCGTGGGCCGCCAGCACGACCGCCTGGCGGTCAGCCGCCGACACTGAGCGCAGGGCGTCGGCCAGGGCGCTGTCGCGTTCGCGCTCGAGAACGGTGGACTCCGGTGACGGCATCGCCGTGGGTGGGGTCAGGCGATCGGCCGAGCGCTCCGCCGTCTGGCGTCGCCGGGCCCGGCTGATCGCGAGGTTGCGGCCGACGGTCATCGCCCAGGCGGCCGGTCGATCCGGCACGCGTCCGGCACGCGCCTCGAGGAGCAGTCGGAGGGCGACCTCCTGGACCAGGTCGGCGGCTTCGTCGGGATCGCGAGTGAACGTGGTCAGCGCGCGTTCCAGGGCCGGGCCGTGCTCTGCGAGATAGGCCACAACGATCGCGTCCCCGTCGGACGTCCTGTCCATCGAAACCTCCCGGTGCCGGCCACACGGCCGATAGGGGAGGTATGGGGTCGGCTGATATCCCGAGTCATGAGGCAGGCGTCCCGGTCGGCCGGGAACCGGACCGGGAACTCGGCGGGCCCTGGTCGGCGGGCCTGGGCGGCGGGCCTGGTCGGCGGCCAGCCCGGTGCTGGAAGCGGGTCAGCCCCACCTCGGAGCGGCTCAGCCTGGTACGGATTCGTCCAGGCCGAGGCCGGCCTCGCGGGCTCGCACGATGGCACTCGCCCGGTCGACCACCTGGAGCTTGTTCAGGATCGACGAGACGTGGTTCCGGACGGTCTTGAGGCTCAATCCGAGGCGCTCGGCGATGGCCGGATTGGCGATCCCGCGGGCGATCAGCTCGAGGATCTCCAGCTCCCGTTCGGTCAGCTCGGGAAAGGCGTCCGCACCGGCCGCCCGCATCCGAGGCGCGGCGAACAGGGCCATCAGTCGGCGGGCCACCTCCGGGCCGAAGATCGCCTCACCGGCCGCGGCAGCCACGATCGCCCGGTGGATCTCCTCGTGGTCGGCGCCCTTGAGGACGTAGCCGCGCGCGCCGGCGCGCATCGCGGCGAAGACCGATTCGTCGTCGTCCGACATCGACAGGACCAGGACCGCGACCCGCGAGTCGGCGGCCACGATCCGCCGGGTCGCCTCGATCCCGTTGATGACCGGCAGGTGGAGGTCCATCAGGACGACGTCCGGCTGGAGGGTCGCCGCAAGCTCGACCGCCATCCGCCCGTCGCCGGCCTCGCCGACCGGCTCCGCGTCGGGCAGCGCCTCGAGCAGCGCCCGGATCCCGTCCCGGAAAAGCGGATGGTCGTCGACGATCAGGACCCGGATCGCGGTCATCGGCTCATCCTGCGCTCAACGGCAGGCTGGCGTCGACTCTCGTCCCACCGCCCGGCCGGCGTTCGATCGTGCAGCGTCCGCCCAGCTCCGCCGCCCGCTCCCGCATGGCTGCCGTGCCGATGCCCATCCGCCAGCCGGGCGGCAACCCCGCGCCATCGTCGACGATCTCCAGGTCGAGCGTCTCGCCGACCCCGATCGTGACTCGGCAGGTCTGCGCCGCCGCGTGGCGAACGACATTGGTCATCGCCTCGACCGCGATCCGATAGGCGGCGACCTCGGCAGCCGCGCTCAGGCTCGGCAGCTCGGCCGGTCCGACCACGTCGATCCGCGGCGACGCCCCGGTCAGGCCGGGCTCGACCACGAAGCTGTCGGCCCGGCGTCGGATCGCCTCGACCAGACCGACCTCATCGAGGGCCGGCGGTCGAAGGGCGCTGGCCAGCCGGCGGACCTCGGCGATGGCTGCCTGGGTCTCGCCGGTGATCTCGTCGAGGAGCGCCTCCGTCGCGGCCGGATCGGCTCGGACCTGGAGCCGGGCCACACCGAGCTTGACGGTCATGGCGGCGAGCGACGGTCCCAGCCCGTCGTGCAGGTCCCGTCGCAGCCGACGGCGCTCATCCTCCCGGGCGACCACCAGGGTTTCGCGCGACTGGCGCAGGACGTCGATCTCGAACAGCCGGTCGCGCACGACTGCGACGGCCAGCGCGACGGGGATCGGCAGGGCCAGCAGGGCCAGCGCCGGCCGCGTGATGAGCGGCTTCCCGGTGAGCAGGATCGGCACGATGACGAAGCCCAGGGTCGCCGCGGCCGCCACGGCGAACGCCAGGGCGATCCAGCGCACGTCGTGGCGCAGGGCCGGATGGGCCCGCCGGTAGGCCATCACGGTCCCGACCAGGCCGAGAACGAGGAGCACGCCGACGACCGCGGACTGGACCGTCGTCCAGGTGTCGATCCAGGCCAGGATCGATGAGCTGGAGACGCGGGTCGCCAGCACGCCCACGACCAGGGCGATCGGCGGGACGAACCAGATGGCCCAGACGGCCCAGCGTCGTCGCTGCTGGTCCGCCTGCGCCTGGAAGACCACGATGATGTGGAGGGCGGCTGCCCAGAACAGGAGGTTGATCGGTCCGGTCAACGCGAACGACACGAGCCCCGGCCCGCCGCGGACGAGATCGGTCGGCTCGAGCCCGAGCTGCCACGGGAGCGCACTGGCGAGGTTGCCGACCGAGCCGACGATGAGGACCCGCGCGACGGGGAGGTCCGGGCGGCGCAGCGCGATGAACCCCGACACGAGCACGAGCAGACCGCTGAACAGGACGAGCGGCCAGCCGGCCACGAAGACGGCCACGATCGGGAACGGCGCCGGGGCGACCACCACGGTCGTCGGGGCCCCGCCACGGATGACCGCGAACCGGAGCGGGGCGCCCGGTCGGGGCGTGAACGGGGCGGCGCGGCTGGGGTCGACCGCGGCGCTCGCCCAGTCCTCGAGCGACACCCCATCGATGGCCAGGACTGCGTCGTCGTCGGCCAGGTGGCGGTCGGCCGGGCTCGTCTCGGTGGCGACCGACTGGACGGTCGTCCCGGTCGGCGACCAGTCCCAATGATCGATCGAGACGTAGGCCTGCTCGGCCGGCGTGGTCGCCCGGACCGCGAGGAACACGACCAGGACGCCGACCGACAGCGCGAGGATCACGATCGTCAGCACGCTCCAGGGCGGCCGTGCTCGCTCCATGCACCCTCCCGACAGCGGATCGACGATCGCCGTTGAGGATAGACCGCCGCCATCCGCGGACGTGCCACGCCCGAGACCGCGCGGCAGCGTGACTTCCGGCTCTGCCGGCACGAACGAGCTCAGGCGCTGGGACCCGCCTTCGGGCGCGGCTTGGCTGGCTTGCGCGGCTGGGCCGGCTTCCGCGCCTTGCTCGGCTTCGGCGGCTTGGCCGGCTGGCGCGTCTTGGCCGGCTTCCGCGGCGGCTTCTCGGCGAGGACGCGTTCCCCGACCAGGCTGAGGAAGCCCATCAGGACGAGATGGACCTGGTCGTCCTCGGGCAGCGCGAGGAAGACCTCGTCGGACATGTCGATCCCGGAGCGGACCAGCTCGAGCGAGGGGTGGGACAGCGACGGGAACCGGTCGGTCGCACCTTCCGCCCGGACGGCCGACCAGCCGGCGTGGGCGAGGGCCAGCTGATCGGGACCGGCGCGTTCCAGGTCCGCGTCCGCGAGGACCGTGATCGCGGTGACGTGGAGCGGCTCCTTGGGCGAGCGCCGCCGCTGGACCTCGTCGATCAGCGCATCGATACTCACGCCGGAAAGCATACGGTGCCGCCGCCTCGCCGCGCCCGACGGGACTACCTGAACGCCTGTTCTGTTTCATCCGGTTCGGCTACACTGAGCGTGACATGCCCCAGGACCAGATCGTCGTGCGCGGCGCGCGCGAGCATAACCTCAAGAACATCAACGTCGCCTTCCCGCGTGACCGGCTGGTCGTCATCACCGGCCTGTCGGGAAGCGGCAAGAGCAGCCTCGCCTTCGACACGATCTACGCCGAGGGCCAGCGTCGCTACGTCGAGAGCCTGAGCGCCTACGCCCGCCAGTTCCTCGGCCAGATGGAGAAGCCGGACGTCGACCAGATCGACGGGCTCAGCCCGGCCATCTCGATCGACCAGAAGGGCGCCAGCCGCAACCCGCGCTCGACGGTCGGCACGGTGACCGAGATCTACGACCACCTCCGGCTCCTGTTCGCCCGGGCCGGCCACCCGCATTGCCCGAACGGGCACGAGATCCAGCGCCAGACGGTCCAGCAGATCGTCGACCAGGTCCTCGGCCTGCCCGAGGGAACGCGCCTGCTCGTCCTCGGGCCGCTGATCAAGGACCGCAAGACGGAGGGCGACCGGGTCATCGAAGCCGCCCGCAAGCAGGGCTTCGTCCGGGTCCGGGTCGACGGCGAGCAGTACGACCTGACCGACGCGCCCAGCCTCGACAAGTACAAGCGCCACACGATCGAGGTCGTCGTCGACCGGTTCGTCGTCCGGCGCGCCGAGGCGCCCGAGGACGCGGCCAGGGACGCCGACGGTCGACCGTTCGACCCGGACACCGGCCAGCCGCTGGCCGACCCCGACGCGGCCCGGTTGGCGGACTCGATCGAGACCGCGCTCCGGCTCGGCGAGGGTGTCGTCGTCATCGCCCCGGTGCCCCGCGAAGGAGAAGCGCCCGCCTTCGAGGAGCGGCGCTACTCCGAGCGCTACTCGTGCCCCTACGACGACTTCATCATCGACGAGCTCGAGCCGCGCAGCTTCTCGTTCAACTCGCCCCACGGCGCCTGCCCGGACTGCACCGGCCTCGGTACGCGGCTCGAGATCGACCCGGAGCTGGTCGTGCCCGACAAGACGCTGTCGGTCTCGAAGGGCGCGCTGCTCCGGCCGTGGGCCCGGATGCCGATGGCCGACTCGTGGTTCGGCAAGGTCGCCGAGGCGGTCACCCGGGCTCACGGTTGGGACCCGGATGCGCCGATCGGGCAGCTTCCGCCCGAGGCGCTCGACTACCTGCTCAACGCCAAGAAGGGCGAGCAGGTCGTCATCGGCTACCGCCATCAGCGCGGCGAGAACACGTACACCGCCAGCTTCGAGGGGATCATCCCCAACCTCGCCCGGCGCTACCGCGAGACCGATTCCGAGTTCGTCAAGGCCGAGCTCGAGCGGTTCATGGTCAGTCGGCCGTGCCCGACCTGCGGCGGCAAGCGGCTCAAGCCCGAGATCCTCGGGGTCACCGTCGACGGGCGCAACATCTCCGAGGTCGCCAGCCTGTCGATCAGCGACGCGCTGGAATGGATCGAGGGCCTGTCCGCCCGATTGACCGAGCGTGAGGCCACGATCGCCCGCCAGCTGGTCAAGGAGATCGCGGCGCGCCTCGGGTTCCTGGTCGACGTCGGCCTCGACTACCTGACCGTCGACCGGACCAGCCAGACCCTGTCCGGCGGCGAGGCCCAGCGGATTCGGCTGGCGACCCAGATCGGGGCCGGCCTGATGGGCGTCCTGTACATCCTCGATGAGCCGTCGATCGGCCTCCACCAGAAGGACAACGCCAAGCTCATCGCGACCCTCACCCGGCTGCGCGACCTGGGCAACACGGTCCTCGTCGTCGAGCACGACGAGGAGACCATCCGAACGGCCGACTGGGTCATCGACATCGGGCCCGGGGCAGGGGAGCACGGCGGCGAGGTGATCTCCAACGGCTCGCTCGAGACCCTCCTGGCCGAGCCGCGCTCGGTCACCGGCGCATACCTCCGGATGGAGCTGGTCGTGCCCATCCCGGCCAGGCGTCGGAAGGGCAACGGCAAGTCGCTCGTGATCAAGGGCGCCCGCGCCCACAACCTCAAGGACATCGACGTCAAGTTCCCGCTCGGCCGGTTCATCGCGGTGACCGGTGTGTCGGGCTCGGGCAAGAGCACGCTCGTGACCGAGATCCTGTACCGCGAGCTGGCCCGCCAGCTGAACGGCGCCCGGGACCAGCCCGGCGAGCACGATCGCCTGCTCGGCGTCGAGGCCATCGACAAGATCATCGAGATCGACCAGAGCCCGATCGGACGGACGCCCCGCTCGAACCCGGCCACCTACACCGGCCTGTTCGGCCCGATCCGCGAGCTGTTCGCCGGCGTGCCCGAGTCACGCGTCCGGGGCTACAAGCCGGGCCGCTTCAGCTTCAACGTCAAGGGCGGCCGCTGCGAGAACTGCAAGGGCGACGGGATCCTCAAGATCGAGATGCAGTTCCTGGCCGACGTCTACGTCCCGTGCGAGGTGTGCAAGGGCAAGCGCTACAACCGCGAGGCGCTCGAGATCCACTACAAGGGCAAGTCGATCGCCGACGTCCTGGAGATGACCATCGAGGAGGCCAACGAGGTCTTCGCGGCGGTCCCGCGGATCGCCTCCAAGCTGCGCGTCCTGTCCGAGGTCGGTCTCGGCTACGTCCACCTCGGCCAGCCGGCCACGACCCTGTCCGGCGGCGAGGCCCAGCGGGTCAAGCTGGCCAGTGAGCTCAGCCGGCGGGCCACCGGCCGGACCCTCTACCTGCTCGACGAGCCGACCACCGGGCTCCACTTCGCCGACGTCGAGAAGCTCCTCCAGGTCCTCCACCGGCTGGTCGACCAGGGCAACACGGTCCTCGTCATCGAGCACAACCTGGACGTCATCAAGACCGCCGACTGGATCGTCGACCTCGGACCGGCCGGTGGCTTCCGCGGCGGCCAGATCGTCGCCGAGGGCACGCCGGAGCAGATCGCCGCGAACCCGGACTCCGCCACTGGTGAATACCTCGCCCGGGTGCTGCGCGGCGAGCCGCTCATCCCGTTGAGCGACGTCACCTTCGCCGACGAGGCGGGGCGGGGGAGTCGCAACGGCGGCAACGGGGCCCGCACGGTCCCCGTGGCGATCGTCCCGAGCCGTAAACGCGCCGCCGCTCGCGGCTGACGATGGCCGACGCCACCCGTGCCCGTGGCCCCGCACGGCATGAGATCCCACTCATCGATGAACGCGCCCTGGCCGCGGCCCGGGCGGGTGATCGGCTGCTCGAGGTCGCCGCGGAGCGGGTGGCGGATCGGGGAGCGGCGCGCTGGGCCAGGGAGCTGGGCGGGGTCCCGGATGTCCTCCGCGACGGCGATCTCATCGACGTTCGACGGGCCGCCGTTCGATCCCGGTCGGCCTACGGCCCGAAGGACTCCATCCGCGATGCCCTCCCGGCCGAGGTCACCGAGCCGTTCCTCGAGGCGATCGATCGGCTTCTTCGCGAGCTGGCCAGGTACGAACGGTCCCGCTGATTCGGTCCCGGCGCGGAGGGCGGCGGCTGTGCCCTGAGCCTGGACGACCGGATCGTGCTGGTGCCGGGCTTCCCCCAGCGCGTACTATCTGAACATATGAGCCAGATCGATCCGATCACCGCGCGCCCGGTTGCCTGTCCGTTCCTCGGAACGGTCGACGAAGAGCGGACACGCTACCTCTCTCCCGCCGAGGCGCATCGATGCCGCGCCGGGTCCGAGGTGAGGACGATCGACCTGTCCTTCCAGGGCCAGTATTGCCTCTCGAGCGAGTACCCGACGTGCGACCGCTACCACGCGTCGATCGCAGAAGCGAACGGACCCGAGCCCATCGCGGTCGAGCCCGAGTCCGAGCCCATCGCAGCCGAGTCCGAGCCCCTCGCAGCCTCCGCAGAAGCCGCGGGCTGTCCGTACCTCGGGCTCCCTGATGACGCGAGGACGCGGTTCAGCTTCCCCGCCCAGGCGCATCGCTGCCACGCGGGGTTGAAGCCGGCGACGATCGAGCCGGCTCACCAGCGCACCTATTGCCTGTCGAGCGAGTACCCGACGTGCAGCCGCTACCGCACGCCGAAGGCAGCAACGAACGGTCGCGACCGTCCCAGGCTGAGTGTCAACACTGCCCAGGCCGCTGAGGCCGAGGCAAGCGCCGAGGCCGATGGCGTCAGCCAGCCGCCACCGACCAGGCCCGCGCGGGAGTTCGCCTACGCCGCCGGCTTCGCCTACGAGCCCGAGTCCACGCCGACCGCAAGCTCACCGTACGAGCCCGAGCCCGCGCCGATCGTCGCCTCGGCGTACGAGCCCAAGCCCACCCAGGCCGAGGCCCAGCCCGCCACTGAACAGGACGAGCAGCCCCGGGCAGCCGATCCGCCTGAGCCCGTCGTTGCCCAGGAGGAGCTCGCGCCGCCGACCGTCGAATCCGCGCCGGAGGTCACCAGGCCGATGCGCGATCTGGTCGGCGTGTTCCCATCAACCGTCCCCACGACCGTTTCGGCATCATCCGCGAGCGCGGCAAACGGATCCGATCCGGTCTCGAGGGAACTCCTCGACAACGAGCTGTTCGCCAAGGTGCCGCCGAAGGAATTCGAGGCGACGCCTCCACCGTCGACGGCTTGGAGGAAGGCCACGGCAGTCTCGGTGATGATGTCGATCCTCCCGCCGATGGACCCATCGGCCACGCCGAGCCCGGTCAAGCCGGCGCTCGCCGCGGCGGTCATGGCGACCATCCCACCAACCGATATCGAACCAACGGCCCAGGCCCAGATCGCCGTGGCCGACAGCGCGCCCGAGGCGCGGGCTCAGGCCCAGATCGCCGTGGCCGACAACGCACCCGAGGCGCAGGCTCAGGCCCAGATCGCCGTGGCCGACAACGCACCCGAGGCGCAGGTCCAGGCCCCAGAGGCGGAACCGGTTGCGGACTCCCCAGCCGCGGTGGCGGAACCCGAGCCGGAACCCCAGCTCGTGCCCGCCATGGCGTTCGGCGGGGCAACGCCGGTCGCCGCCACCCGGGCTCGGCTGCCGGCAACGGCACCCCTAGCCGCGCCGCCGACGGTCGTCCGACTCAGCCGGTGGCCGGACGACACCACGAACCAGACCGTAACCGGGGAGGCCTCGAGATCTCCCGCCAAGAAGCGCCGCGGCCGAGGGCGCGTCCTGCTATTCCTAGTGGTGCTGGTCCTGGTGGCGGCTGGCATCGCGCTCTACGGAGCGTACGCGTCCGGTTCGCTCGACCGCTGGCTGCCGGTGAGCACCGTCCGTGGCACGACTGCCCTGGCGACCGCGACGCCGGCCGCCGCGCCGGCCCCGGTCATCGCCGTCACCCCGCCGCTCATCCCGAAGCGCTGAGCTGGAGGCGATCCTCGGCCTGTACTCTCGGCGCCCGGGCGCGATGAGCACCTCGTCGAGTCCGCCGCGTTCGCGATCGCCGTGGCGTACGCGGGGTCAGACGAGATCCACCAGGCGTTCAGCCCGACCCGCCATCCGGCTGTGCTCGACGTCGGGATCGATGCGCTTGGGGCAGCCGTGGGTCTGTGGCTGGTCGCTCGCATGGCGCGTCCCCGCGATCGGGTCGACCCGGGGGAAGCCCCCCGGTCGCTCCGGCTCGGCTGGCCTCCTCACCGAGGGATCGCGGTCCGGACGCGGAGCCGGGGCCCTAGAGCGTACTCGTCCGGAGCTCGTTCGTGCTGAATGCCTCAAGTCCGCGAACGAGCGTGAGTCGCGGTACGGGGCGGCCCAGGCGGAAGTGCCCTCGGTGAACACCTTCGTCGGAACCTTGGACGCTACCCGATCCGCGAAATCTCCAATGGAAGGAACTCAGCACAGTCTGGCGCACTGTCGGAGGCGTACAACTTCATGAACTGTTGGTGGGCCTCCCGCAAGTCGAGCTCGACGGCTCGAAGGTGATGAGCGTCCTCCTGACTGGCCAGCTCCGTGGAGTCCTCGCAATGGGCGTGTGGCACCATCCTGCGCGGTCCGATGTCATGCAGGTGGTAGGCAAGGCGTTTGCCGCGGCCGATATCGAAGTACTCGTAGTGGTACTTGGTGATATCCCAATCACCGCTCGTGCGGCGGTAGTACTCGCTGTATCTGACCTTGACGTCCGTTGGCAGACCTTGACCGGGCGCTTCGAGAGCGAACTCGAGAGATCTACGTGTCCCTAGTCCACCGAGGTCGCTGACCCTGAGATCGCCCCAGGCGTCGAGGAAGTCACTCAGACCGTCGCGTCGGGTTCGGATCTCGCCGCTCGTCAGCGCGGCAAAGCCCCCGGCCCCCTCCATCTCGCTGCCGATAGCCGCGAGGAGCCTAGAACTCGACGATTCGAGACGGCTCTTCGATCACTTCCGGCGCGGCAGCCGGAAGACCGAGGAGTCGGATGACTGCCTTTCGTGGGATTCGATACGTTCTCTCCGAGAGTCGCACTGCCGCAATGCGGCCTTCGTGGATGTAGTTGAGGATCGTCGAATTCGACAAGGACGCGAGCGCGGCGACTTCGCTCGGAGAGTAGAACGGTTTGGGCAGAAGCTCGAGTAGCTCAGCTGAGGGTGTGTCTGCGAGTGCCATCTGTCTTGTCTCGTCTGGGTGCCATGCAACTTGGTGCTGATGCGTATCGCGCACTATGGAGAATAGGCCCAATTTGTCAATACCGCGCTCGCCTGGCGCGGCGTCGCGATCAGGTCGACCAGGACACTTCCTCGGGATCGAATGCCTCGAGCAGGAACCGCGACGGTGCGGCCGGGTCGTAGACGAGCGTGAGCGAGCGGCGGGCCCGGGTCCAGGCGACGTAGGCGAGGCGGCGCTCCTCCTCGAGCGCGCGGAGCGGGTCGTCTGCTTCGTCGAGCGTGCGCTGGCTGGGGAATCGACCGTCGTCCATGTCGACGACCGCGACGTGGTCGAACTCGAGGCCCTTGGTCGAGTGGGCGGTGGCCAGGGTGAGGGTCGCGTCCTCGGAGCGGAGGCGCCGAAGTGCGGCCTGCCGGTCACGAACGGCGTCCACGAACGTGCGTGGGTCGCGGTATGGGGCGGCCCAGGCGAGGACCGTGCCGACCAGCTCGTCGAAGGGGAGGGGATCGTCCGTGGCGGCCGGCTCGGCCGGCGTCGGCTGGGCTGGTCTCGGCTCGGCTGGCGCGGGGCGGTCCCGCAGCGACCCGAGCCGGACCAGCAGGGGCGTGGCTGGATCGCCGGCTGACACATGCGCCAGGATCCCGTCGAGGCGCGGGTCCTCCAGTGGCAGGGTCAGTCGCTCGGCCCGGAACGGGATCTCGAGCTCGAGCGCGACGGCAGCGGCCGGGAGGAGCTCCCGGTTCGTCCTGGCCAAGATCGCCCGGGTCGAGTCATCCGCGTCCGCGCCGACGGCGGCCCAGCTGGCGATCACGTGCCGAATGCGCTCGTCATCGTCGGAGGCGTCTGGCGCCAGGATGAGCCGACCCGTCGCTCCCGTTCGGGCGACGATGGTCTTGGCGAACCGTTCCGTGTTGTGCTCGATCAGGCGGACGGCGCGCTCGACGACCGGAGCCGGGCAGCGGAAGTTGGTGATCAGGTCGTGGCGGCTCAGTCCCGGCAGCTGGGTCGCCAGGGCGAGCACTCGCCGTACGTCGGCCAGTCGCCAGCCGTAGATGGACTGGTCGTCGTCGCCGACCAGGAAGATCCGGTTCGTCGGTGCGGCGATGAGCAGGGCCAGCTCGAGTTGCGACCGGTCGACGTCCTGGACCTCGTCGACGAGGAGTTCCGTGCAGGCGCTCCGCCAGCCGGCAAGCAGGGAGGGGTCGGTCTCGAGGAGGGTCAGGGCGCGCGCCACCAGGTCGTCGAAGTCGAGTCCGCCGGTGGCCTGGACGGCCGCTTCATAGGCCACGAACGCTCGCGCGCGCGGGCCGGCCTCCGGGTCGGCGTCGATGGCAGCGGGGTCGGCCCGATGCTCAAGCTTGAGCGTGGAGAAGGCCGTGTCGAGCCGGCGCCGCTCGGCCGGGTCCGCGTCGGGCAGGACGGAGCGGATGACGGCGTCCCGCTCGACCAGAGGCTCGACCGAGTGCCCGGCGGCTCGCAGGATCTCCCGCCCGAACGCGTGGAACGTGCGGACACGGACCGCCCCGGCCGGAACGCCCAGGGTCAGCAGCGCCGCACCGACCCGCTCGTCCAGCTCGTCCGCGGCCCGCTTGTTGAAGGCGATCGCGGCGATCCGTTCGGCCGGGGTCCCGGTCGCGACCAGCCAGGCGATCCGGGCCACCAGCGTCGTCGTCTTGCCGCTTCCGGCGGGCGCCAGGCACAGGACGGGACCGGGTGGCGCGGTCGCCGCTGCGCGCTGATCGGGCGTGAGGCGGTCCAGTCGAGCCTGGACGTCGGGGTGGAGATCCATCGAGCGCGATGGTGGCCGGCGGCTCTTCGCCGCCGATCATCGGCCGTGGCCGCGCCTCGTCGCTGCTAGGCTTCTGCCATGTCGAGCGCGCGTATCGCGGGACGAGCCCGGCTGGTCGGGGCGTTGGCCGCCCTCGTCACGCTCGCCGCAGCCTGCTCGGCCGTCTCGCCGATCCTGTCGCCCGTCGGGAACCCGGCGCCGACGGTCGTTTCGCTGGTTCGGACGACGTTCAAGGTCCTGCCATCGGGATCGACCGCCCCCGATGTCGCCGGCATGGACATGGTCCGGGGCATCCTCCAGCAGCGCCTGAATGCCACCGGGATCGTCGATCCGATCGTCGGTGTCGATGGCGTGGACCGGATCGTGGTCGATCTCCCGGCCGGCATCGATCCGACGATGGTCGAACCGCTGATCCTCCGCCGCGGCATCCTGGCGTTCGTACCGCTCCCGGCGGCGACGTACGGCGACGCGACGCACGGCGGCCCGACGGGCGTGGTCGATGGCCAACCGCTGCCGAAGGACCCCGCGCTCAAGCCCCTGTTCACCGGCGATCACCTGATCAGCGCCAACCCGGGGAGCGATCAGACGACCTCCGGGCCGGTGGTGGCCTTCACCCTCGACGACTCCGCGGCCAGGCTGTTCGCCGAGTACACCCGCGATCACGTCGGCGACTACTTTGCCATCGTCGTCGACGACAAGGTCATCGCGACGCCGAGCATCCGGGAGGTGATCAACGGAGGGTCCGGCCAGATCGCGATGGGCGGCGACCCTGACGCGGTCGCCCGGATGAACGAGCTCGTGGACATCCTCAAGTACGGCTCGCTGCCGTTCCAGCTCGAACGTGTGACCCCCTCGGCATCGCCTTCGCCCTGACCCGCGGTAGCATCGCCGCGTGACCCCCGAGCTCGCCGCGACCCTCAAGAAGCTGCCCGACCGACCCGGCGTGTACCTGATGAAGGACGCCCGGGGCGTGGTCGTCTACGTCGGCAAGGCCCAGAGCCTGCGCAGCCGGGTCCGGAGCTACTGGCAGAAGCAGGCCGTCGGCGGCGAGGTCCATCGGATCCGGAGCGTCATCGACAAGGTCGTCGACCTCGAGTACACGATGACCGACTCGGTCTCCGAGGCGCTCCTGCTCGAGGCCAACCTGATCAAGCGCTACGCGCCGCGCTTCAACATCCGGCTCAAGGACGACAAGAGCTACCCGTTCATCAAGATCACCCTGGGCGACGACTTCCCGCGGATCGAGCGGACCCGCAAGCTGCCCAACGACGGCAGCCGCTACTTCGGCCCGTATGCCTCGGCGACCAGCGTCGATGAGTCGATGAACCTGATCCGCCGGCTGTTCCCGTTCCGGACCTGCACGATCGACATCAAGGACGGCAAGCGGGCACTCCAGCGACCCTGCCTGCTCTATCACATCAAGCGCTGCCAGGGTCCGTGCATCGAGGCGATCTCGAAGGACGCCTACCGCGCCGACATCGAGCAGGTCGAGCTGTTCCTCGAAGGTCGCCAGGAGACGCTGGTCAAGGCGCTCGAGGGGGAGATGGCCGTCGCCGCCGAGCGGACCGAGTACGAGCGGGCGGGCGTCCTGCGCGACAAGATCCGGGCGATCGAGCGGACGATGGAGAGCCAGAAGATGGCCGCCTTCGCCCGGACCGAGCTGGACCTCATCGGGCTGGCCCGCCAGGACAACCAGGCGGCCGTCCAGCTGTTCGTCATCCGCGACGGCAAGATGATCGGGCGGGACGTGTTCATGCTCGATGCCGCCCACGAGGCGCCCGATGACGAGGTCCTCGGCGGCTTCCTCGAGCAGTACTACAGCCGGGCGACGTCGATCCCGGTCCTCGTCCTGGTCCCGAGCCTGCCCGGCCGCGACGACACGGAGGTGCTCGAGGCGTTCCTCGCCGAGAGACGCAGCGGTCCCGTCCACCTGCGCGTCCCGCAGCGCGGGGAGAAGCGCGCCCTGATGACCCTGGCCGTGCGCAACGCGACCGAGGCGCTGGCCCGCGAGCAGGCCCGCTGGCTGGCCGACCAAGGCAAGACCCTCGGGGCGCTGCGCGAGCTGGCCGACGCCCTCGGACTGGCCGATCCGCCGCTCCGCATCGAGGGCTACGACATCAGCAACTTCCAGGGCGACCAGTCGGTGGCCAGCATGGTCGTGTTCGAGGACGGCAAGCCGCGGACCGGCGACTACCGACGCTTCCGGATCAAGGGCGTCCAGGGCTCCAACGACTTCGCCAGCCACCAGGAGGTCCTCCGCCGTCGGTTCCGACGGGCCAAGGCCGGTGACGAGGGCGCCGAGGAAGAGCTCCGCTGGCGGCTGCCCGACCTGGTCATCGTCGACGGGGGCAAGGGCCAGGTCAGCGCCGCGGCCGAGGTCCTGGCCGAGATGGGCCTCGACGACCTGCCGCTGGCCGGACTGGCCAAGGAGCGCGAGGAGCTGTTCCTGCCCGGCCGGACGGAGCCGATCCTGCTGCCGACGACATCGCAGGCGCTCTACCTCGTCCAGCGCCTGCGCGACGAGGCGCACCGCTTCGCCATCACCTACCACCGCGACCTGCGGGCCAAGGCGTCCGTCCGGTCGGCCTTCGACGACCTGCCGGGGGTCGGCCCGAAGCGCCGGCGGGCGCTCCTCCGGGTGTTCGGCTCGGCCAAGCGCGTGCGCGAGGCGCCGGTCGAACAGATCGCCGCCGTACCCGGCATCGGACCGGCCCTGGCGGCCCGGATCAAGGCGACGATGGAGGCCTGATCGGGCCGTAAGGGTCCCCTTCGGGCCCGCCCGCCTCGACGCTGGTATAGTCCGCCGCGATGCGTCGCTTCGTCCCCCTCCTGATCATCGTCATCGGCCTGCTCGCGCTCATCATCAACTTCTGGCCCGGCCTCAAGCTGCCGCCTCTCGGCGATCTGTCCGGCGGTTCCCGTCTCGTCGAGACCAAGCTCGGGCTCGACCTGCAGGGCGGTCTGCGGGTCGAATACCAGGCCAAACCTGTCGGTGACAAGACTCCGGATGCCGGCGCCATGGCCACGATCCGCGACATCATCGAGCGGCGGGTGAACTCGACCGGGGTGTCCGAGCCGATCGTCGTCGTCCAGGGCACCGACCGGGTCGTGGTCGAGCTGCCCGGCGCCACCGACCGGGAGGCGATCGAACGGCTGGTCGGCCAGACCGGGCAGCTGACGTTCGTGCCGCTGCCGGGCGACCGGTACGGCACCTCGTCGACGGGCGGACCGAACGGCGTCGTCGACGGGCAGGAGTTGCCGGCGGATCCCAACCTCGTGCCGCTGTTCACGGGCGAGCACTTGACCCAGGCGGCCCCCGGGACGGACCAGACGTCCGGCGGGCCGGTCGTCCAGTTCAGCTTGGACGATTACGCCTCCAAGCTGTTCGCCGAGTACACCAAGGCGCACGTCGGCGAGTTCTTCGCGATCGTGCTCGACAACAAGGTCATCTCGGCGCCGAGCATCCGCGAACCGATCACCCAGGGATCCGGTCAGATCACGATGGGGACGGGCAAGGATGCCGTCGTCCAGATGAACAGCCTGGTCACCGTCCTGAAGTACGGTTCGCTGCCGTTCCCCATCGCCGCGGTCCAGGACTCCCAGATCAGCGCGACCCTCGGCGCAGAGTTCCTGCGCGCGAGCCTGATCGCCGGTGGGATCGGGATCGGCCTGGTGTTCCTGTTCATGCTCGTCTACTACCGGCTGCCCGGCCTGGTGGCCGACCTGGCCCTGATCTACTACGCGCTGGTGGTGCTGGCCATCTTCCGGCTGATCCCGGTCACGGTGACCCTGGCCGGCATCGCCGGCTTCGTCCTGTCGGTCGGCATGGCGGTCGACGCCAACATCCTCATCTTCGAGCGGACCAAGGAAGAGCTCCGGCTGGGCAAGACCCTGAACTCGGCGGTCGAGGCCGGCTTCTCCCGGGCCTGGAACTCGATCCTCGACTCGAACGTGTCGAGCCTGATCACGGCCAGCATCCTGTACGCCTTCGGCTCGCCCACGATCAAGGGCTTCGCCCTGGTCCTGATCATCGGTGTGCTCACCTCGATGTTCACCGCGGTGACCGTGACCCGGACGATCCTGCGGGTCGTCGTCCGGCGGGAGTTCGCGCGCAAGGCCAGCCTGTGGGGCGTCAGTGACGACGACTTCCTGGCCAAGACGCCGGGCCGTGGACCGCGACCGGTGAGCGCCCGTGTTTGACGTCATCGGCAAGCGCCGCTGGTTCTTCCTGATCTCGGCGATCGCCACGATCCCAGGCCTCATCTTCATCCTCCTCGGACCGATCACCAACGGTGCGGCGGGCCTCCAGTTCTCGATCGACTACACCGGCGGGACGAACTGGGAGATCCGGTTCGAGGATGCGACGGTCGATGGCGACCGGATCAAGACCGCGCTGGCGAACCAGGGGGTGACCGACGCGACGGTCATCGCCACGAGCGGCGGCTTCTACGAGATCCGCTCCCGCCAGGTGGCCTTGCCGCCGCCCGCCGCGAGCCCGTCCCCGTCGATCGCTCCCAGCGCTGCGGCATCGCCCGGCGCGAGTGCCTCGGCCTCGGCCGGTGCCAGTGCGTCGGCTGGCGCGAGTGCCTCGCCCGGCGCGAGTGCCTCGCCCGGCGCGAAGATCCCCGGCGGTCTCAGCGCCTCACCGGGCCCGAGCTCCTCGCCCGGGGCCAGCGCGTCCGCGGCGCCGAGCGCATCGGCTAGCCCGGCCCCGTCGGCTGCCGGCAGCCCTGCGCCGTCCGCCTCGGCCGGACCGTCGGCCTCGCCGGCGATCGGCACTGGCGGTACGAGCGGGCCGCAGCTGCCGACGACCGGCAAGTTCGGCGAGATCGCCACCGGTCTGCAGAAGGAGCTTGGACCGATCGCCGCGCAGCGGACCCTGTCGACCGTCGGTCCGGTCATCAGCGCGGAGCTGACCCAGCAGGCCGCCCTGCTCATCGTCCTCGGCTCGATCGGCATCCTGATCTGGATGACGATCCGGTTCCGCGACTTCCGGTTCGGGGCGACCGCCCTGGTCGCGCTCGTCCACGACGTGCTCGTGCTGGTCGGCACGTTCGCCATCCTGGGCACGTTCTTCCGGGTCCAGATCGACGCCCTGTTCGTGACCGCGGTCCTGACCGTGATCGGCTTCAGCGTTCACGACACGATCGTGGTGTTCGACCGCGTTCGGGAGAACCGGGCACGGCACATCGGCGAGCCGTTCGACCGGATCGTCAACCACTCGGTCCTGCAGACCTTCGGACGCTCGATCAACACCAGCCTGACGGTCGTCATCACCCTGACCGCATTGCTCCTGTTCGGCGGCGCCGCGACGTCCTACTTCGTGCTGGCCCTGCTGATCGGGATCGTGTCCGGGACGTACTCGTCGATCTTCAATGCGTCGCCGCTCCTCGTCGTCTGGCACAACTGGGACGACCGGCGGCGGGGGCGCGTCGCCGCGACCGGCCGACCGGCGCGCCGCTCCGCGTCCTGACCTCGGCGTGCGGGTAAGGCTCGGTGCAGCGGGCCGTGGCATCCTGACGTCGTGATCGAGCCCCGCTTCCGTTGGAACCTCCCGCAGCCGGCTCGACCGACCGACGAGTCGATCGCGGCGACCCTCGAGGCATGGCTGTCGGCGCGGTTGATCGCGCTCCTGGAGACGCGCGGGGTGCTCGGCCGGACGGACCTGGCGGCGTTCCTTGCCCCGACCGGCGAGGGCCTCCACGACCCGCGCCTGCTGCCCGATGCCGAGCTCCTCGTCGCGCGGCTGGAGCGAGCGCGCTCGGCCGGTGAGCGGGTCCTCGCCTTCGGCGACTTCGATGCCGACGGACTGACCGGGCTGGCGATCATGGTCCGCGCGCTGCGCGCCTTCGGCCTGGACGTCGAGCCGTACGTGCCGAGCCGTCTCGACGAGGGCCACGGCCTCAGCCTGCGCGCGGTCGACACGGCCGAGTCGGCCGGACGGACCCTGATCATCACGGTCGACACGGGCTCGACCAGCGTCGCCGAGATCGCCGAGGCCGGCCGGCGGGGGATCGACGTCATCGTGACCGACCATCACCGGCTGCTGCCCGAGCTGCCCGCGACCGTCGCCCTGGTCAACGCGCACCGGGCTGATTCGCGCTATCCGGACCCGCGCCTGGCGGGCAGCGGCGTTGCGTTCAAGGTCGCCCAGCTCATCCTGGCCGACCTGCCGGTGCCGGTCGAGCCGTCGTTCCTGGACGACCTGGCCGCGCTGGCGACGATCGGCACCGTCGCCGACGTCGCCCCGATCGTCGGCGAGAACCGGGCGATCGCCAAGATCGGCCTCGACCGGCTCCGGAGCGCCCCGCTGCCGGGGATCGCGGCGCTGCTGGCTGCGGCGAACACGGGCGCCGCAACGGTCGACCTGGAGACGGTGGCCTTCGTGATCGCACCCCGGATCAACGCGGCCGGCCGGGTGGGCGATGCGCTCGAGGCGGCGCGCCTGCTGCTGACCGACGATCCGGCCGAGGCGACCGAGCTGGCCGGCCGACTCCAGGCAGCCAACCTGGTCCGTCGTGACCTGACCAAGTCGGCCATGGCCGAGGCGCAGGCCGTCCTCGCCGCCGACCCCGGAGATCCCGCCGCGACGGTGGTCCGGGGCGACTGGCCGGTCGGCGTCATCGGGCTGGTGGCCGGCCGGCTGGCCGAGGAGCGCGGCCGTCCGGCGGTCGTCGGGACGGACATCGACGGTGTCATCCGGGCGTCGTGCCGGAGCGCCGGCGGCGTCGACCTCGGCGCGGCCCTCGAGCAATGCGCCGATCTGTTCATCCGTCACGGTGGCCACCCGGGCGCGGCCGGGTTCGAGCTCGCGTCCGAGCATTGGGATGCGTTCCGGACTCGGTTCCTGGTCATCGTCACGAATGCGGCGCCGCCTCCGTCGGATCCGCGCCCCGAGCTCAAGGTGGACCTAGTCGTGCCCGGCTCGGAGGTCGACTACCCGTTCCTTCGTGAGTTGCGTCGGCTCGATCCGACCGGCCCCGGAAACCCCGATCCGCTCGTCGCCGTCGAGGGCCTGACCGTGACCCGTGTCCGCGCCGCCAATGGCGGCCACGCCCAGCTGACCCTGCGCAAGCGACTCGACGTCGTCGATGCGATCGCCTTCGGTCGGGGGGACCTGGCGACCGACATCCGCGAAGGCGACCGGCTGGACGTGGTCGCCCGGATCGTCACCCGCACGTTCGGCGGCTACGAGTCGATCCAGCTCGAGATCCGCGACGTCGCGCCGGCCGGCCACGCCGCCGAGCTGGCTGGCGCGCGGTCGGCCGTCGAGCTCGCTGCCGCCGGGGAAGCGGCTCGCTCACTCGCAGCCGGTGCCGCCGGATGACCCGTCGAGCGGGTCGCGTCGGCGCGCCGAAGGCCGGTCGGCCGGCCGGCGATCCGTACGGGATCGGTCCGGCGGGCTCGCTCGTCGCCCCGGCCATGGCGGCCGTGGGCCTGGTCGTCATCGCGCTCCTGACCATCGGCCTGTTCACCGGCTCCATCCCGCTCCCGGGCGGCGGGGGCTCCGGCGGCGGGGGAGGCGGTGGCAACGGCGGCGGCGGAGGCGGAGTCCTGGGGCCGGTCCGCACGCCGGCGCCGTCGAACGTCGTCGTGGTCGATCCGCGGACGAACATCCCGGGCACGCTCGTCTTCGTCAAGCAGGGCAACCTGTGGACCCAGACCGGGAACCGGGCGACCCAGATCACCACCAGCGGCACGGGTTCGATGCCGAGCTGGTCGCCCGACGGGACGTGGATCTACTACATCGAGAGCGTCCACGACCAGGGCTTCTTCCCCGGGGGCGGGGACGTCGCGAACCGCTATTCGATGGACTATCCGGTCCTGACCCGGATCCACGCCGACGGCAGCGGGGCCGAGAAGCTCCAGAGCGGGCGCTACCGCCAGGGTCGCTACACCTGGTTCTACTGGATGCGCCAGCCGCGCGTCTCGCCGGACGGCAACACGGTCGCCCTGGTGTCCGATGGGCCGGATCCGACGAAGAGTGACGTCGTCCTCCAGACCTACAACGTCAAGGGCGACTCGATGAAGCGCGTCCCGGTCGGCGAGACCCCTCCGCTGGGGCACCAGGACCCCGCCTGGCGTCCCGACGGGAAGCAGCTGCTGTACGTCAAGAACGGGCGGAACGGGACCGCGGGGGCGGCGACGATCTATCGCTACGATCCGGCCACCAAGAAGACCAGCCCGCTCGGCGCGCCGGGCTACATGCAGCCGTCCTGGTCGCCGGACGGCCGCTGGATCGCTGTCACCAAGACGAGCTCGATCGGGACCGACATCGCGATCCTCGACGCCAGGAGCGGATCCGAGGTGCTCCGCCTGACCCACGACGACCGGTCATGGGCGCCGGTCTGGTCGCCGAAGGGGGACTCGATCGTGTACATGAACATCGACGGCCTGATCGTCGATCTGAAGATGATCGGGTTGACCGGCGCCGGACCGACCTGGACGGCGTCCCAGATGCCGGACGTCACCCAGTACAGCGGGCTCGACGGTGGCTCCGGCGCGAGCTGGTACATCCCCGCCGATCAGCTTCCCCCGCCGCCGGCCACACCGGCCGGCTCCGCCCCTGCCGCCAGCCCGAGCGGCTCGAAGGTCCCGTGACCCTGGGTTACCTCGAGCGGCTCGCCGCCCGGACCGCCCGGACGGGGACGGTCCTGTGCCTCGGGCTCGATCCCGATCCGGAGGCGCTCCCGAACGGGTTCTCGGCGGACATCGCCGGCGTCGAGGCGTTCTGCGCCCTGCTCATCGAGGCGTGCCTCCCGTCGGCGGCGGCGGTCAAGCCGAACCTGGCCTTCTTCGAGGCGTTCGGGCCGGACGGGCTGGCCGCGCTGGAGCGCCTCCGGGCGCTCGTCCCATCCGACGTGCCGTTCATCGCCGACGTCAAGCGGGGCGACATCGGATCCACTGCGGCACGCCAGGCGACCGCCCTGTTCGATCGACTCGGGGCCGACGCGATCACGGTCAATCCGTACCTCGGCGGGGAGGCGGTCGAGCCGCTCCTCGAGCGGGCGGACCGGTTCGCCTATGTCCTCTGCCGCACGTCGAACCCGGGCGCCGGCGAGCTGCAAGACCTGCTGGTCGAGGCCGCCGACGGGGCGCCGGCGGAACGGCTGTATGAACGCGTAGCGCGACGGGTCGCCGGTTGGGGACCGGGTGGGACCGTCGGTCTCGTCGTCGGGGCGACCGCGCCCGAGGAGATGGCCCGGATCCGGAGCACGGCCCCGGGCCTGGCCTTCCTGGTCCCCGGGGTGGGCGCCCAGGGCGGCGAGGTCGCACCCGTCCTCGAGCATGGGCCGGCGACCGTCCTGCCAGCCGGCGGCGGGCGAGGCGGCGGACTCCTGGTGAACGTCTCACGGGGGATCGCGCGAGCCGCCACGGACGGGGCCGGGGCACGGTCCGGGCGCGACCTCGGCGACGCCCTGGCGATGGCCGCCCGAGCGTGGGCGGAACGCCTTCCTATGCTAAGGTAGCCGCCCGCCGATGGGCGTGATCTGAACGCAAGGAGCAGCGCACACCGATGCCCGTGCCCGGACCGCTTGAGCTCGTCATCATCCTCGTGATCGCGCTGCTCATCCTTGGCCCCGGCCGTCTGCCGGACGTCGGTTCCGCACTTGGCAAGGGCATCCGCGAGTTCCGCAAGGCCTCATCCGACATCCAGGATTCGGTCTCAGTCGATACCGCGCCGCTGCCCCCGGCCGCGGCAGCGCCTGCTGCCTCGGCCGCGCCGATCGCAGCCGCCGCCGTGGCACCGGTCGTCGCCGCGGCGCCGGTCGCGGCTCCGCCGGCCGTCGAGCCTGCGGCACCGGTCGCGGCTCCGCCGGCCGTCGAGCCTGCCGCCCCGGTCGAGACGTTCGCCCTTCCACCCGAGCCGACGGCGCCGCTGATGGCCGCGGCCGCGCTCGAACCGGCACCGACCGCCGCCCCGCCCGCCGAGGTCGCGACGCTCCCGCCGAGCGTTGCCTCGCCGGAGCAGCCCGGTTCCGAGAACGCGTCCTAACCCGCACTCGCGGGGCCGGACCCGGGGATCGCCATGACCGACGATCAGACCTCGGGTGAGGCCGCTCCGGCAAACCCGAGCGCAGTCGTGATCGTCAGCCCGGAGTCATCACCGCCGGCCGCGTCCCCGCCCATGGATCTGTCGACGATGAGCCTCGTCGACCACCTTGGTGAGCTGCGCGACCGCCTGTTCAAGATGATCGCGGCAGTGGCGGTCGGATCGGTCGTCGGCTACCTGCTGAGCGATCGGGTCATCGTCCTGCTCGAGGCACCGCTGGGGGACCTTCAGAAAGGGCTGATCGTGCTCGGGCCGGGCGATGCGTTCTTCATCGTGATGAAGATCTCGATCGTCATCGGGATCATCCTGGCGATGCCGGTGATCCTCTACCAACTGTGGGCGTTCGTGGGCCCCGGGCTGACCGCGCAGGAGCGCAAGACGATCCGGCCGTGGCTGCCGATGGCCATCGTGTTCTTCGCGCTCGGGGTCGGCATCGCCTACGTCATCCTGCCCTACGCGGTCGGGTTCCTGCTCGGCTTCACCAACGGGACGACCCTGATCGCCTCGCTGGCGGCCGGGCCGTACTTCGATTTCGTGACCACCCTGTTCCTGGCCTTCGGCCTGGTCATGGAGTTCCCGATCATCTTGTACGCCCTGTCCCGGGTGAACATCCTCAGTTCTGAGCGGCTGCGCCATTCACGGCGCTACGTCATCCTTGGGATCACCATCTTCGCCACGGTGGTCACGCCGGGCGGCGACCTGGTCAGCCCATTCGTGCTGGGCGTGACGATGTACGTCCTGTACGAAGTAACCACCTGGTTCATCGCCCGGGGCGGTCGCTGAGCGTCGCAGCGTAGACTTGGCCCGATGAGCGGCCCCGGTCCCCTCGACTCGTCCGATCCTGCGGCGGCCTCACAGCGCGCGGGGAACCCTCACGTGGTCATCCTCAGCGGCCTGTCCGGGGCGGGCAAGACCGCCGCGACCAAGCTGTTCGAGGACCTCGGCTACACCTGCGTCGACAACCTGCCCGGCGAGCTCCTGCCCGAGCTGGCCGAGCTCGTCTCGGACGACCGTGAGCGGTTCGACAAGACCGCCATCGTGCTCGATGTCCGGGCCGGCGACGCGGTCCTCGCCCTGGCGGCGATGCGCGGCGCGCTCGAGGGCCGCGGGATCAAGCCGCAGATCTTCTTCCTCGAGGCCCGCGACGACGTCCTCATCCGGCGCTTCTCCGAGACCCGTCATCGGCATCCGCTGGCCGGCCAGCGCGGGATCGCCGCCTCGATCGCGGAGGAGCGCCGTCGACTCGAGCCGATCCGGGACGAGGCCGATGTCGTGCTCGACACGAGCGACCTGGCCTTGCGTGAGCTGCGCGAGCGGGTGTTCACCCACCTGGCCGACTCGCCCGACCCGGACAAGCTGGCGATCCAGCTGATCAGCTTCGGCTTCAAGTACGGTCTGCCGCTCGAGGCGGACCTCGTGTTCGACGTTCGGTTCATGCAGAACCCGTATTACATCGACGAGCTCCGGACGTCGTCCGGCCTGACCGACGAGGTCCGCACGTTCGTGCTCGACCAGCCGACGACGATCCGCTTCCTGGCCTACCTGCGCGACTTCCTGACCTTCGTCATGCCGGCCTACGTCGGCGAGGGCAAGACCCGCCTGACCATCGGGATCGGCTGCACCGGCGGCTTCCATCGATCGATCGCCATCGCCGAGGAGATCGCCGCCTGGCTGCGCCAGCAGGACTTCGGCACGGTGGCTGTCTTCCATCGCGAGCTCGAGCGCGGTTGAGCCGATGAGCGAGCCGCGTGGTCGCTGGACGGTCGCCATGGGCCTCCGTCGCTGGCTGACGCCCGGGATCGGGATCAAGCGCTGGCTGGTCGTGGTCTTCCTGGGCGAGCTCGGCCTGGCGTTCGGCCTGGCCTTCGTCCTGCGCCAGGTCTACCGGGACGTCGAGCTGGTCGAGCCGGTCCAGCCGATCGTGTCGGCCGTCACCCTCCAGTTCCTGCCGTACTGGCTGCGCGCCGTCATCCTCGCCTCGGTCGGAGTGGCGATCTTCGCCTTCGCCGCCTGGAAGGTGGCCAGGGTCCTGACCGGCCCGTACCGATCCGACGACGAGGATCGGCCGCTGGTCGAGGTCATCTACCAGAAGCGCTTCCTGGCCCGGGGGCCGAAGATCGTCGCGCTGGGCGGCGGGACCGGGCTGTCGACCCTCCTGCGCGGGCTCAAGGAGCACACCAGCAACCTGACCGCCGTGGTCACCGTGGCCGATGACGGCGGCTCGTCGGGCAAGCTGCGCGAACAGCTCGGGGTCCCGCCGGTCGGTGACATCCGCAACTGCATCGTCGCCCTGGCCGATGCCGAGCCGCTGATGGGCCGCCTGCTCCAGTACCGCTTCCCAGATGACGAGGTCCCGGAGAGCCTCGGCGGACATGCCGTCGGCAACCTCCTGATCGCGGCGATGACGGCGGTCCAGGACGGCGACTTCGAGGAAGGCGTCCGCCAGATGAACCGAGTCCTGGCGGTGCGCGGCCAGGTCGTCCCGGCATCGGCGACGCCGCTCGTGCTGCACGCCGAGCTGAGCGACGGGACCGAGGTCGTCGGCCAGTCGCTGATCGCGGCGACCAGCGGGATCGAGCGGGTCTGGCTGATGCCCGATCGGGTCGAGGCCTCGGCCGATGCGATCGCCGCGATCGCCGAGGCGGACGTCCTGGTGATCGGTCCGGGCAGCCTGTTCACCAGCGTCCTGCCGGCGTTGCTGCTGCCCGAGATCCGGGCCGCGGTCCTCGCCTCAGCGGCTCCCCGGGTCTATGTCTGCAACGTCGCGACGCAGCCGGGCGAGACGAGCGATTTCGACCTGGCCGACCACGTCGAGGCGCTCGAGCGGCACGTGTCGAGCGGGATCGTCGACATCGTCCTGGCCAACAACCGGACCGAGTCGCAGAGCGGCGTCCAGGCGGCTCCCGTGGTCCACGACGGCGATGCGATCCGACTGCGCTGGCCGCCCAACGTCGAGCGACCGCCGCGCCTCGTCCTGGACGACCTGGTCGACCCGGCCGATCCGCGTCACCATGATCCCGTCCGCCTTGCCGCGGCGATCATCCGGATCGCCGAACGGGACGGTGCCGCCCGCCGCCGTGGCGGGAGTGTCGCCCGGACCGCGTGACGCTCGACCGCCGCCCACGCGACCAGCTGCCTTGAGCGGCACCGACCGCGACCTGGTCACGGCCATCCGGACCGAGCTGGCCTCGATCGTCCCGCAGCGGGCGTGCGACCGGGCCGCGGAATCGGCCGGCCTGGGCACCGCCCTGGCGACGCGCGAGGCCGCCGTGGCCAGGCTCGCCGTCCGTCTCGGCCGCGAGCCGATGGAAGCCGGACGGTTGCTCGCCACGCCCCGCCGGACGAAGCATGTCCGGGTCGAGGAGGGGGCGGCCGACGCCCCGCCGTTCGACTGGGATCGGGCCGCCGACCACTGTCGCCTGGCCTGGCTGCGCGGCCGGTTCCTCGCCCGTGGCTCGCTCAGCCTGGCCTCCGGCCGAGCCCATCTCGAGTTCGTGGTCAAGCCCGATGAGGCGCCGCTGCTCGCCGAGCGACTCGACGCGCTGGGCATGCCGGCGTCGTGGCGACTTCGCCGTGGCCGCGGGGTCGTGACCTGGAAGAGCGCCGATACGATCGGCACCTTCCTGCGTCGGATCGGCGCGGGCTCGGCGATCCTCGAGCTGGAGAGCCGGCAGGTCGCGCGAGCGCTCCGGGGCGACATCAACCGGGTCATCAACGCCGAGTCGGCCAACCTCCAGCGGGCGGTGATCGCCTCGTCGCGCCAGCTTCGCGCGATCGACCTCCTCGAGACGGACGGCCGGCTGGCGGAGCAGCCGTTTGTCGTCCGGATCGTCGCCAGCGCACGGCGCGAGACCCCGGAGGCGACCTTCGGCGAGCTGGCCGCGCGGCTCGAGTTGCACCGGTCGACGGTCCAACGCGCCCTCGAGCGGATCGAGCGGTTGGCGGGGCATCGAGACACGACCCGCGCTCTGGCATGATTCAGCCATGAGACCTGTCGTCATCGCTGCCAACTGGAAGATGCACACCACCCCGGCCGATGCCGGCGAGCTGGCCGCCACGATCGCTGCGCGGACCCGGGTCGAGGGCCCGGTCGAGCGGGTGATCTGCCCGCCGTTCATGTGCCTGGCCGCCGTCGGGGACGCCCTCGCCGGGTCCGGGGTCGCGGTCGGGGCCCAGACCATCCACCACGAGTTGAGTGGGGCATTCACCGGCGAGACGAGCGCCCCGATGCTGGCCGGCCTGGCCAGCTGGGTCATCCTCGGCCACTCGGAACGACGGCGCGACGCCGGCGAGACCGATGAGTTGGTCGGCCGCAAGCTGCGCCGGGCGATCTCCGCCGGACTGCGCCCGATCGTGTGCGTGGGCGAGCTGCTGGCCGACCGTGAGGCCGGCCGGGCCGATGCCGTGGTCGGCGCCCAGATCCGCGGGATCGTGGCCGCGCTCCGTGAGACCGAGGGCGGCGATGTCGCCGACGACTTCGCCGCGAGTGGCGCCGTCATCGCCTACGAGCCCGTCTGGGCGATCGGCACGGGCCGCAACGCCACCGGCGCGGATGCCGCCGCGATGGCCGACACGATCCGGCGCGCACTGGCCGAGGCCGGTCTCGGCGCGGCCGCCGCCGACACGATCCCGGTCCTCTACGGCGGGAGTGTCAGCGCGGCGAACATCGGTGAGTTCCTGGCCGAGCCCGCGATCGACGGCGCGCTCGTCGGCGGCGCCTCGCTCAAGCCGGACGAGATGGCCGGCATCGTCGCCCGGGCGGGGCTGACCTCGGCGGCCCGGGCCGGCGGACAGGGGTGACCGGCGACCGACTCGAGCGGCCTCGCCCGATCGTCCTCGTCGTCCTCGACGGGTTCGGGATCGGTCACGACCCGTCCGCGGACGCCATCGCCGCCGCGCCGATGCCGACCTGGCGCGGCCTGCTGGCGCACTGGCCGCATGCCGTCCTGCGCGCCTCCGAGGATGCCGTCGGCCTGCCGCCGGGCCAGATGGGCAACTCGGAGGTCGGTCACCTCAACCTGGGGACCGGCCAGCCGGTCCTCCAGGACCTGCCCCGGATCGATGCCGCCCTGGCCGACGGGTCGTTCTTCGAGCGCCCGGCGCTCGTCGCCGGGTGCGACCGGGCTGCCCGGCCGGGCGGGCGACTCCACATCATCAGCCTGATCGGGCCGGGCGGCGTCCACGCCAACGATCGCCACCTGGTCGCCCTGGTCGAGCTGGCCGCCCGGCGCGCTGTGCCCGAGGTGCGGATCCACGCGCTGCTCGACGGGCGGGACACGCCGCCGAGCTCGGCCGGCGGCTTCGTCGACGACCTGGAACGACGCCTGGCCGCGGCGCATCCCGACGCCGGGATCGCGACGATCGGTGGGCGCTACTACGCCATGGATCGCGACAAGCGCTGGGAACGGGTCGCGCTCGGCTACGCGGCCATCGTCCACGGAGTGGGGGAGCGCGCCCCCAGCGCGGCCGCCGCGATCGAGGCCGCCGCTGCCCGAGGCGAGACCGACGAGTTCGTCCGACCGACCGTGATCGACGGGGTCGACGGCCGCGTCCGTGATGGGGACCCGATCGTCCACGCCAACTTCCGGGCGGATCGCGCTCGACAGCTGACCCACGCCCTGGCCGATGCCGAGTTCGCCCAGTTCGACCGGACCGGGCCGGACGGAAGCCCGCCGCCGCGGGACCTGCTGATCGTGACGATGACCGAGTACGAAGGCGGCCTGCCGGTCGCGGTCGCCTTCCCGACGGAGGAAGCGCCGTCCCTGGCCGGGGCCGTCTCGGCCGCCGGCTGGCGTCAGTTCCACGTGGCCGAGACGGAGAAGTACGCCCACGTCACGTACTTCTTCAACGGCGGCCGGGAGGCGCCCTGGCCGGGCGAGGATCGGCTCCTCGTCCCGAGTCCGAAGGTCGCCACCTACGACCTTCAGCCCGAGATGAGCGCGCCCGGCGTGACCGACGCCCTCGTCAGCGCGATCGGGTCGGGGACCTACGACCTGATCGTGGCCAACTACGCCAATCCGGACATGGTCGGGCACACCGGGGACTGGGATGCCACCCTGCGGGCCCTGGCGACCGTCGACCTGTGCCTCGGCCGGGTCGTCGATGCGCTGACGGCGGTCGATCGCGACGATCCGGACGCGGCGGGCGGGATCCTGCTGGTGACCGCCGACCACGGCAATGCCGACGCGATGCGCGACCCGAGCGGAGCGCCGCTCACCGCTCACTCGCTGAACCCGGTCCCGATCCTGGCCGTCGGCCGGGCCGTGGCCGGTCGGCAGCTCCACGACGGCGTCCTCGCCGACGTCACCCCGACGATCCTCGAGCTGGCCGGCCTGCCCGCATGGCCGGGGGTGGCCGGTCACTCCGTGCTGGACCCTGTGCTACCATCCGACGGCCCTGCAAGACTGAGGTCCGCTCGTCCGTGAACCCGCTCTTCGCCATCGGTCAGATCATCATCGGCATCGCCCTGATGGTCTCGATCCTGCTCCAGGCTCGTGGTACCGGCCTGTCCGGCGCCTTCGGCGGCGACAATGCCGTGTACCGGAGTCGACGCGGCGTCGAGCGACGGCTGTGGCAGTTCACCATCATCCTGATGATCATGTTCGTCATGTTCTCGCTGGCCTCATACGCGCTGTACACGACCACATCCGCCTGACGTCCCCCTCGCCCGCTGATGGGCGTATCGTCAGGCGACGCGGCGTGAGCGCCCGTCGGAGGCCAACACATTGACCAATCGCGACCGCGGGATCGTCGCTGTCCTGGGCGTCCTGCTCATCGCCCTGTCGATCGCGGTCGCGCTGCCCGGCTCGTCGAGTGGCGTGGCCCAGACTCCAGCGACGTCGGATCCGAGCGCCGCGCCGCCGTCGCCCGACTCGCTGCCGGGAACCGGCATCGTCTACCGCGAGGGGACGATCGGGCGACCGAGCTCGATCAACCCGCTGACCGCCCGGACGCAGGCGGATCGGGATCTCGCCGCGCTCATCTTCAGCGGTCTCGTCGCGCTCGGCCCGGACGGCACCTACCGGCCCGACCTCGCATCCGGCTGGACCGTCGACGACAAGGGCAAGACCTGGACCTTCACCATCCGTGACGAAGCCCGCTGGCACGACGGAGTGCCGGTCACCGCGGCCGACGTGGCGTTCACCGTCGGGGTGCTCCAGAGCGACGCCTACACCGGCCCGCTCGGCGCGTCGTGGCGCGACGTGACCGCGACCGCGGTCGACGACAAGACGGTGACCCTCGAGCTGACGACGCCGATCAGTGGCTTCCTCCAGGCGGCCACGGTCGGGCTGCTGCCGGCTCACCTCCTGGACCAGGCGCCGATCGAGACCCTGGCCGACGATCCGTTCAGCGTCCAGCCGGTTGGTTCGGGTCCGTTCGTCCTTGTGTCGTGGAATACCGAGTCCGCCAGCCTCGTGCCGGCCAGCGCCGCCGACATCCCGGCGGTCGACCCGAGCAGCCCGCCCGGGACGCCGTCCGAGCCGAGTCTGACGCCGGTCCCGACGCCGACGGCAGCCCCGAGCCCGACGCCGAGCCCGACACCCACGCAGGCGACCTCGGCCAAGGCGTCGGCTAAGCCAGGCGGGTCGGCGAAGCCAGCCGGCTCGGCGAAGCCGGGCGGGTCGGCGAAACCATCGCCGACGTCGTCGGTCGAGCCGAGCGCCGCGCCGACGCCGACTCCGGCCCCGACAACCCACCCCGACCCGCTGCTGCCGGGCATCGAGATGTCGTTCTTCCCGGACGCGACAGCGTTGGCCGATGCCTATCGAGCGGGGGGCCTCGACGCCGCTTCCGGGCTGCCGCCGGACGTCGCCGCCCAGCTGGCCGCGCTGCCGGGCAACCGTCTCCTGAGCTATCCCCGGACGACCCTCACCGCGATCGCCCTGAACCTGCGTCCCGGGAACGGCGAGCTTCGGTCGCCGCTCATGCGTCATGGCCTGCTCGCGGCGATCGATCGAACCAAGCTCATCGACGACGTGTTCGGTGGTGCCGCGACCCGGGCGGACTCGCTCATCCCGCCGACGTCGTGGGCGTTCAGCGCCAAGACGAGTCGTCCGGTCCGGTTCGATCTGAAGCGGGCGACGGCGGACTTCAAGGCGGCCGGCTGGAAGCGTCTCGTCGGCGGCTGGGCTCCCCCGGGCTCGAAGAAGCCGTACCAGATGGAGCTCATCTCGCCCGACCGGGAGACCAACCCGACGGCGATGGCGGCGGCCGAGGCGGTGGCCGCCGGCTGGCGCAGGTTCGGACTCCAGACGACGGTCACCGGGCTACCCCCGATGGAGTTCGTCCAGGAGCGTCTCCGGGCGGGCAAGTTCCAGTCGGCGGCGATCGACGTCAATATCGGGCTCGACCCCGACCTGTACCCGCTGCTGGGCTCGACCCAGGTCGGCAAGGGCGGCTCGAACGTCACGGGGATCCAGGACGTCGGGCTCGATCGCGACCTCATCCGCGCCCGCGCTCCGGGCACCGACGCGGCCCGGAAGGCGGCCTACGCCACGCTCCAGGCGCGGCTCGTGGCCAAGGATTACATCCTGCCGCTGGCCTTCCGCGACGAGCTGGTGGTCCTCTCGGATCGGGTCCAGGGACCGCTCGTTCGGGAGCTCGGCGATCCCAGTGACCGATTCTGGGACGTGCTATCATGGCGCCTCGCTGGCGGCGGCTGAGCACGCTCATCCGTCGCCTGGGACTCTCGCCGAGGTGGCGGAATCGGTAGACGCGCTAGCTTCAGGAGCTAGTGTCCGCAAGGGCGTATGGGTTCAAATCCCTTCCTCGGTACCACCCCTCGACCGAGCCTCAGAACAGCGTGCGATGCCCAGGTGGCGGAATTGGTATACGCGTACGTTTGAGGGGCGTATGAGGCAACTCATCCGGGTTCAAGTCCCGGCCTGGGCACCACTCCCGCACTGATCCCGACGGCGGTCCACCTGGACCGCCGTTCCGATTCAGATGGACCGCGGGCGGTATCCTGCTCGCGCCCGGGCGGTTAGCTCAGTCGGTCAGAGCGCCTCGCTTACACCGAGGATGTCGGGGGTTCGAGTCCCTCACCGCCCACCACGATCTGAGCGTCGATGTCCTCGTCCGGACGGGGATTCCCGCGAGGGCCACCATTCGAGCACCTTCGCCCGAAGATCTCCGGGCGAAGGCTGAACCGAGGGTCGGTCAGGCCTCGAGACCAGGTGCGGCGACTACGTACGGGACGTAATCCGGCCACCACATCGCCCCGTCGACCTCAGCCTCCACGTCGGTCCCGGCCGGGATCCGCGCCACTCCTGCGCCGATGGCCTCACGGACGACGGCGATCGCGACGGCGCGCGAGACCGCTCGGAGCTCGTCGACGGGCGGGAAGATCGCGCCACTGGCCCGGCGCTCGGGCGTCACGGCCGCCGCCAGGACCTTCGCTGCGGCTAGGACCATTCGATCGGTGACCGTCCGAGCCTCGGCGACGATGGCTCCAAGACCGAGGCCGGGGAAGATGAACACGTTGTTGGCCTGGCCGATGGGCCGTGGAACCCCGTCGACCTCCACGGGCGCGAAGGGGCTGCCCGTCGCGACGATCGCCCGCCCGCCCGTCCAGGCCAGGATGTCGGCCGGGGTCGCCTCGGTATTCGTCGTCGGGTTCGAGAGCGGCAGGATGACCGGTCGCTCGCAGCCGGCGGCCATCGTCCGGATGACCACCTCGGTGAAGGTCCCGGGCGTGCCGGTGGTCCCAACGAGGACGGTCGGGCGGATCTGCTCGACGGTCGCGAGGAGGTCCGGCGGGGACTCGGCCGCGGGTCGGAACCCGGCCGCGAGTCGGGCATCGGCCTCGAGTCGGAACCCGGCCTCGAGTCGGAACCCGGCCGCGATGGCCAGGTCGACGGGCAGGGCGAACTCCCGCTTGGCCGGGTCGAGGTCGGGTCGGCCGGCGTGGACGAGGCCATGCGAGTCGACCAGGACGATAGCCCTGGAGATGTGGTCGGGAGTGCCTCCGGCCTCGCCGATGGCGAGCCTGAGGAGGCGAGCGATCCCGATCCCCGCGGCGCCCGCGCCGGCCAGCACGAAGCGCGCCGCGCGCAGTCCAGCGGGGCCGCCCAGAGCGGCCTCGACGCCGGCCACGACCACGGCCGAGGTGCCCTGGATGTCGTCGTTGAAGGTGCACACGCGATCGCGATAGCGGTCGAGGATCCGCAGAGCGTTGTGCTGCTTGAGATCCTCCCACTGGATGACGCAGCCCGGCCAAACCTCCTCCACCGCCAGGACGAACGCCTCGACGAGCGAGTCGTAGGCGTCACCTCGGAGCCGCGGCGCGCGATAGCCGAGGTAGAGCGGATCGGCCAGCAGCGCCGCGTTGTCGGTCCCCACGTCGAGTGATACGGGCAGGGTCAGCGACGGGTGGATGCCCGACCCCGCGGTGTACAGGGCGAGCTTGCCGACCGGGATCGCCATCCCGCCGGCGCCGAGGTCGCCGAGGCCTAGGATCCGCTCGTTGTCGGTGACTACGATGAGCCGGACGTCCTCGAACGGCCCGTTGCGCAGGAGCTCGGGGATCCGATCACGATCGTCGGGGGTGATCCAGGTCCCGCGAGTCCGCCGGATGATGTGGCTGAACTCCTGGCACGCCCGACCGACGGTCGGCGTGTAGACGATCGGGAGGAACTCCTCGAGGTGCTCGGCCAGGACGCGGTAGAACAGGGTCGCGTTGCGGTCCTGGAGCGCCGCGAGGCCGATGTATTGCTCGAGGTCGTCGACTTTCCGGCGGAGGTGCTCCACCTCGAGCTCGACTTGCTGCTCGATGGTCAGGACCCGGGCCGGGAGCAGGCCCTGCAGGTGGAACGCCTCACGCTCGTTGAGCGGGAAGGCGAGATCCTTGGTCAGGAGGCGGCTGCTCAGGAGTGCCGATCCATAGCGGTGGATCGGGGCCGGTCGGCCGGCCATGGCCGCGTCGAGCGGCGGTCGCAGAGGTCGCATCGCCGTTCATCGTACGTCGTGGACGGCTCGCGCGAGGCGCGCCGCCTCAGCATCGGACACTGGTACGTTCGGGCGACTTGCGCAGGTCGTGCCGGGCCCTACCGTGGTAGGCGATGGCTCCCGATGCACCTCTCGATGCGCCGCCCGCCGCGCCGCCCGCCGCGCCGCCCGCCGCGCCGCCCGACCGGATGCACCTCATCCTCCAGCCGACGTACGAGGAGGTCTTCGAGCCCGACGCCGTGGCCGACGCGCCGCTCGTCCGCTTCGTGGCCTACACCCGGCAGGAGCGCGTGTTCGGCTGGGTCCGCCTCCGCGAGGATCGCCTGACCGACCTCCTGAACGCGCACGAGGAGCTGCATCTCACGGACGCCCAGCTGGAGAACCTCGAAGACCGTGCGACCCGGTCCGTCGACGAGATGCTGATCCGCGTCAAGGAGCTCATCGCGGTCCACGCCAGCTGGCCCCGTGGGGTCGAGGCGCTGCGCCGGCGGACCCGGACCCACGCGGTCGCCCTGCAGTCCGGTAACTACCGGATCGGTGGGCATCTCCATGCCACTCCGGGGGTGGCCCCGCTCGAGGATCTCGACACTCGCCCGGCGATGGTCCCGCTGACCGATGCCTGGATCGAATACTGGTCGAGCGGGCACGGAACGGAGCAGGCGACCGGAACGATCATCGTCAACCGCCTGCTGGCCGACGTCGTCCGGGTCGTCACCGACGACGACCTGTCCGAGGACGAGCTCGGGCCGCCGACGTGACCGAGCCCCCGACCGCCCGAAGCGGGTGTACCGTGGCGGTGGGCCGAGAAGAGCTCGACCGCGACACACCGATCCGAGGTGTCCGATGGACGAGCATCCGAATGTCGCGCTGTTCCGTGCTGGCTACGCCGCGTTCGGGCGAGGCGACATGGCCGCCGTCGGGGCACTCCTTGCCGACGACGTGGTCTGGCATTCCTCCGGACACAATGCCCTGACCGGTGACTACACGGGCATCCCGGCGGTGCTCGGGTTGTTCGGTCGCACCGTCGAGCTGACTGGCGGCACCTTCCGGTCCGACATCCACGACATCCTGGCCAACGACGCCCACGGCGTGGCGTTGATCAACGTCAGTGGGAACCGGGCTGGGAAGAGCATCTCCTACACCCAGGTCCACGTGGTCCACTTCCGGGACGGCAAGCTGGCCGAGTCGTGGATCGTCGCGACGGACCAGGCCGCCGCGGACGAGCTCTTCGCCTAGGACGACCGTTGACCGAGACGCACACGTTCTTCCAGGATCTCGCGGCCGAGGCGCCCGTCCCGGCACGAGGGATCCTCAGCCAAACCCTCTCGAACGAGGCAGGGATCGAGCTCGTCCTGTTCGCGTTCGCCGCGGGCGAGCAACTGTCCGAGCACACGTCGGCCCGTCCGGCGATCATCCATGTCCTGTCAGGCGAGGGTGACCTCACCGTCGCCGGTGACGCGCACCGCGCTGGTCCCGGGACATGGCTGCGAATGCCGCCTGACGCGCGCCACAGCCTGGTGGCTCGCACCCCGCTCGTGATGGCCCTCTATCTGCTGCCGCGGGAGAGCCCATCCGGGGCGTGAGCTCGGATGGGTGGGCTGGTCGGCGAGCGGGCCGTCGAACCCGCCTCTGGCCGTCGCACCCGCCTCGGGCCATCGAACCCGCCTCTGGCCATCGAACCCGCCTCTGGCCATCGCACCCCGGGAGTTCAAACGAGCGACGAATGGGCGCATCGAGGATCCGGGGGGCTGTCCCGTGAACACCCGGCGGTCCGAGCCGCGTATTGCGTGAGCTCGAGCCACGAATCTGATCACGGGGCGAGCGGACCGAGCTCGAAGGACCGTGGCAGCGGCGCGTTTGAACACGGTGTGTTCGCGTCGGTCAGCTCCCAGACCCGGCGCCCCATCGGCCTCCGGCCGACGAGCCCATCGCGCGGAGCTCGCGACGCGACTGCTAGACTCATGGAGTCGCACCACTGAGCGAGCGTCCGGAGGAGGACCATGACACTGCCGCTGATCATCCTGATCATCATCGTCGTCGCGATCGTCGGCTTCCTGATCGTCCTGTACAACGGGCTGGTCCAGAAGCGGCTCCGGGTCGACGAGGCCCTCGCCCAGATCGAGGTCCAGCTCAAGCGCCGCCACGACCTCATCCCGAACCTGGTCAACGCGGTCAAGGGCTACATGGACTTCGAGCAGGACGTCCTGACCAAGGTCACCGAGGCCCGCGCCGGAGCCATCGCCGCCGGTGCCAAAGGGACCGCTGAGCAGGCCCAAGCCGAGAACGTCCTGACCGGCGCCCTGCGCTCGCTGTTCGCGGTCGTCGAGAACTACCCGACGCTCAAGGCGAACGAGAACGTCCTGTCGCTCCAGGAGCAGCTGACCACCACCGAGAACCAGATCGGGTTCTCACGGCAGCACTACAACGCGACCGTGCTCGACTACAACACGGCGATCCAGACCTTCCCGGCCATGCTCATCGCCGGGATGATGGGCTTCGTCAAGCGCGACTTCTTCGACGCCGAGCCCGAGGCGGACCAGGTCCCGAACGTCCAACTCCGCTAGACCGCTCGCCCGGTCGACGTCGGCCGGAGGATCCGTGGCATCGACTTTCTACAGCCAGATCTCCGCCAACAAGCGGAACTCGTTCCTGCTCGGGCTTGCGATCGTCGCGATCCTGGGCTTGCTCGGGATGACGATCGGCTATGCGCTGACCGGCTCGTCGGCCGGCGCGGTCAGCACGACGGTCGGGGCCGTCGTCCTGGGCTTGCTCGCCTCCGTCGTGTCGTACTACAAGGGCGACGCGATCGTCCTGGCCGCGTCGGGCGCGCGTGAGATCAACGAGGCCGAGGCACCCCAGCTGTTCAACGTCATCCGCGAGCTGACCATCGCGGCAGCCATCCCGCCACCCAAGGTGTACGTCATCGACGACACCTCGATGAACGCCTTCGCGACCGGCCGGGATCCGGACCACTCCTCGATCGCCATCACCACCGGTCTGCTCACCCGGATGGATCGCGAGGAGGTCCAGGGGGTCATCGCCCACGAGCTGTCGCACGTCCGCAACTTCGACATCCGGTTCACACTGCTGGTCGGGGTGATGGTCGGCAGCATCGCCCTGCTGGCCGACTTCTTCCTGCGCTTCACGTTCTGGGGCGGTCGCGGTCGGTCCAGCAGCGACGACAAGGGTGGGGGAGGACTTCAGGTCGTGATCTACGCGGTGGCCATCGTCCTGGCGATCCTCGCGCCGATCTTCGCCCGCCTGGTCCAGCTGGCGGTCAGCCGCCAGCGTGAGTACTTGGCCGACGCCTCGGCGGTCGAGCTGACCCGCAATCCGGTCGGCCTTGAGCGCGCTCTGGCCACGATCTCCGGCGATGTCGAGGTGCTCGAGGTGGCGAACCGGGCGACCCAGCATCTGTACTTCACCAACCCGATCATGAAGGCTCACGACGACAGCGCCACCAGTGGGGAGCCGAGCGCCTGGTTCTCGACCCACCCACCGCTGCTCGACCGGATCAACCGGCTGCGTTCGCTGCGAGGCCTGCCGGCGGTCAGCTCCGCCGCGGAAGAACTCGCAGCCCCGCGCTGAGGCGACCGGACCGGGCTCGCGCCGGGCCTCGGTTGAAGGCCGTTCGAGGCCCGTGGTATCCTCCGCCACGCCGACGGGCGGCCAGCCTGGTCAGGCCTTCGGGCCGAGATAGCTCAGTTGGTAGAGCACGCGACTGAAAATCGCGGTGTCGCCAGTTCGAATCTGGCTCTCGGCACCACATCGGTGGTGCATCCGGCGGGAGTAGCTCAGTTGGCAGAGCGCAACCTTGCCAAGGTTGAGGTCGCGGGTTCGAACCCCGTCTCCCGCTCCAAGATCTGGTTCGGCGCCCGGTCGGGCCGGCCGACGACCGCCGGCGACTCGTCCGCTGCCCCTTCGTCCAGTGGTAGGACAGCGGACTTTGAATCCGCGAACCGAGGTTCGAATCCTCGAGGGGCAACGACCACGTAAACTGACCGAATGGCCGGCCGTACCCCTTTTCGACGGCCGTTCTCGGGGCGACGTACCCAAGTGGTTAAGGGGGAGGTCTGCAAAACCTCTATTCAGCGGTTCGAATCCGCTCGTCGCCTCCACACTCCCCGCTGGTCCTCGCTCGAAGGGCGGCGGCAGCTGGTGCGTCTGCTAGTACGTTTGCAGTAGGCGCCCTCATACCATCGGGTCTCTCGTGAGCGGCTCGCCGGGCTGCCATCCTGATCCTGCGTCGAGGGTGGGTATCCGCCCGCGTCGTCCGTCGCGATCCCGGTCACGGCGAACGCCATCATCATCCGCCGTATCGGCGGGCAAGACGAACGGAGAACGGCATGTCGGTCCTTCTCGGACTATACGTACGCAGCCAGATCGCCCTGGATCGGGACGATCAGGACGGTCAAGGTCTCGCCGAGTACGCGCTCATCCTCGCGCTCATCGCGATCGTCGCCATCATCGCCCTGCTGTTCCTGGGTGGCCAGGTCAGCAAGATCCTGAGCACGGTCGGCAAGTCCGTCTGAGCCAGGCGCTACCCTCGCGTCGGCCGAAGTGGCGGAATCGGCCGACGCGGCGGACTTAAGCTCCGCTGACCCGTAAGGGCCGTGTGGGTTCGAACCCCACCTTCGGCACCACGAGACGGCGCATCGACACTAAGTTCAGAGGCTCCCGCGGGCCAGGCCCGAGGGAGCCTTCCTGTGTCGTAGCCGGCAAGACGCCCGAGGACGGGGGAGCGGGCACGAGCAGGCGCCCGAGTTGATCGTGCGTCTCGCGGCGACTCGGCTGACTTGAACCCGGACCAGATTGAACCCCGCCACCCTCATGCGATCATCCGCATCATGGCTGACAGGCCTCGCAGACTCGCGACTCCCACCAGAATTGCGGCCGCCGGTGGACCGGTCCCGACCCGGCAGGCGATCACCAAGTGCCGGCGGATGTTCGTCCTGAGCTCGATCGAGATCACGACGATGCCGCCGACGAGCACCGACAGCGTCGGCCGATCCGGTCGGGCAGATGCCCCGATCCCGGTCCTGCCGCTCCTGGCCGGCGTCGTCGCGTTCTTCGCATTCGGGGAGCTGTCGCGTCGGCGACCCAGGCCTCGCCGAGTACGCACGGTCGGCAAGTCGGTCTGAGCCAGGCGCTACCCTTGCGTCGGCCGAAGTGGCGGAACCGGCAGACGCGGCGGACTTAAACTCCGCTGACTCGCAAGGGTCGTGTGGGTTCGAACCCCACCTTCGGCACCACGGACCCGCGGCGGAGAGGACGGGTTCAGCGGGCGCGGGTCGCCCGCCTCGTTCGGCCGCCGGCGACGAAGACGACAAAGGCGATGAGGAAGATCGCGACGAAGACCAATGGGGACGGTCCGGATCGGGGGACGTCGGCCGCCGCCAGCGTGGACGTCGGCGGGATCGTGGGCGTCGTGGAAGACACCGTTCTGTTGGTGATGCTGGCGGAGCAGATGACCAGCGCCCCGCCACCGTTGGCCGAACCGTTGCATTGGTTGATCCGGACGCCGTGTGCCGAAGACTTCTTGCCGGTCGCCGTGCAGGTGAGACCGACCAGGGTCCCGCCGTTGGCCGAGCCATTGCACTGCGTGATCGCCGCCCCGGTCGTGGTTGCCGGGAAGGGATCACAGCCGGTGGTGATCCCGCCGCCGGAACCGACGCACTGGTTGACCGTGGCGGCCGTCGAGCCCGGACTGAGGCCGATGAACAGGTTGGTGACCTTGACGCTGCAGCGGAGGGTGCCGCCGCCGCTGTTGATCGAGTCGTTGCACTGATTGACCACGCTGACCGGCTTTCCCAGGATCATCGTCCTGGTCGTGCAGGCCGCCTGTGGGTTGCCCGCGGCGCCGTGACACTCGCGCACGGTGACCCTGGCTGATCCGCCGCTGGCCGTGATCGTGTTGACGATGGTGACCCGGCAGATCCGACCGAGGCCACCCGTGTTGCCGACACCGTTGCTGCAGGTCGTGGTCGGGGCGATCGTCGCCGCGGTGGCCACGCTGGCGAGCGAGAGTGAGGCCAGGAGCAGCAGCCCGCCTGCGAGCAGGATGACGAGGGAACGACGCATGATGGTCACCGGTGCCGGTCGAGCGTCGTTGCCTTCGGAGTCAGCTGCGGGGCCCGAGTGCCTCACCTTGGTCGGGCATGCCCCCGGCGTCAAGCCGTACCTTCGCCGTGGACCGTTGCGCGTGCATGCGGCGCACTCGAGCCGCCGCTCAGGTGCGCTTGAGCAGGCCGCCCAGGCCGCGTGACTTCTTCTCGTCGGCGGGAGTCTTCGCCTGTGCAGCCGCGCTGCCGAAGGCGGCCGTGGCCAGCCTCGTCATGGCGGCGGCGACCGGCGTCCGGGCCGCTCCGATGACCACCGGGTTGCCCTCGTTGACAGCCTTCAGGTACAGGAGCGGGTCGTAGGGCAGGGTCAGCGAGACTTTGGCACCGAGCCCGCTTTCGACATCGCGCATCTTCAGGAGCTCTTTGGCGAACATGCTGTTGAGCACGAACGTGGTCTTCGACGCGATCGAGCCGGCCTCGTTCACGAAGTCAAGGAACGAGTGGACGGCCTTGAGCGCGGAGATCTCGGGGTAGACCGGCAGGAGGACCACCTCGGCTCCCTCGAGGGCCGCGAGCGACCGCTCGTCGAGGGTCGAACCGGCATCGACAACGACCGCCTCGTACGCCAGCAGGGCCGTCTCGAGGATCCGCTCGACGTGGGCGGCGGTGACCAGTTCGGCCAGCTCCGGCGAACCCGGCGCGGCAAGGACGTCCAGCCCGGACGCCTCGTGGCGGCTGGTATAGGTCCGGAGCAGCTCGGGCTCGCGCTGGGACTGCTCGTCACGGGCCAGGTCCGCCACCGTTTGGCGAGGGAAGATGTTGAGGTGGGTGGCGACCTGGCCGAACTGCAGGTCGAGATCGACGATGAGGACGCGTCCGGGGCGCGAGACGGCGTGGGCCACCGCGACGTTGACCGCGATGGTGGTGGTCCCGACGCCGCCCTTGGGGCTGTACACCGCGACCATCCGACGGGGCTGCTCGAACAGGCTGCCGCCGATGGCCGAAACGGCACCGCGCGAGCGCTGGAAGCGGACGAGGAGGGCCTCGACCCGGGCCTCGAGCTCGCGTCGGTCGAATGGCTTGGCCACGACGTCATCCGCCCCGGCCTCCAGGAAGCGGATCCGCTCCTCGACGTCGTCCGCCTCGGACATGCACAGGACCGGGACGGCCGCCAGGCTCGGCGTTCCCCGGATCTCGCGGCAGACGTCGGCCGGCGTCGTGGTCGGGCCGGTCACGTCGATGATGACCAAGCTGTGATCGGCGGCGACCTGGATCGCCTCTGCGACGCCGGTCACGGTGTCGACCGCATAGCCGACCCCGGTCAGCACGGTCCGAATGGCCTCGCCGGCCAGGGCATCGGTATCGAGAAGCAGGATTGAACTGGCGGGCACGTCGTCTCCGGGTGGGCGGCGGATGTCGGTCGCAGGTGAGGATACATCGGGCCCGCCACGACCCGGGGCCGGACCCCCGCCGCGATCCGCGCCTGCGCCGCGATCCGGACCCCCGCCGCGATCCGCGCCTGCGATCGACGCCGGAGTCCGCCGAGCCTCGCCTCGCTCCCTGCCGCCCCCGGCGGTCCGGATCACCATCCGGCCTGCCAGATCCACCGGATTCGCGCCGGTGGCAGGGCTGCTGGGCGTGCTCTCCGGCCGCCAATGGCCCGCCGGAGAGGCTGACGGCCCAGAGCACCGCCCCCGGCCGTATGACGCGGCGCGCACTCTCACGAGCCGGCACCGCGCCACCGGGAGTGGTGGGAACGGTGTCGAGCACGCTCGGTCGAGGCTCCGAGAGCACGTTTCGAGCACCCTCTCACTCTTGCGGACGCCAATTCCGACCACTCACGGTGGAGGCGGCAGGCCGCGGCTGAGCGGCAGGCCGCGGCTGAGCGGCAGGCAGCGGCAGTCCGCGGCTGAGCGGCAGAGCGGCGCCAGGAGCGACAAGCCGCGGCTCGGTTCCGAGCCCGAACGGCAAGCCGCGGCTCCGAGCCCGAACGGCAAGCCGCGCGGCAGAACGGGCCGCGACAACCCCCTGATCCGGGCCGGACCCGAGCCCGTGGTAGACTGGGCGCTGTTTCCTTTCGGCTCCGCATCGGCTCGGGCGAGCGCTTCGCGCTCCGATCGATCGTTCAGCGGGGCGTACCCATAGGAAGGAGTGAGCGCGGATGCGCCGCTACGAACTCATGGTCGTCCTCAGGCCGGACATCGCCGACGATCGCAGCCAGGCGATCGTCGAGCGGACCACCCGGCAGATCGCCTCGTCCGGCGGTCAGATCGTCAAGGTCGCCCCATGGGGCCGCCGGCGACTGGCCTACCCGATCGATCGACATCGTGAAGGCTCGTACCACATCATCATCTTCGAGGCGCCCGCCGAGGCCATCCTCGAGCTCGAGCGCAGCCTGCTCATCACCGAAGAGCTCCTGCGCCACCTCGTCACCAGAGTCGAGCGACCGTCCAGGTCGGCTCGCCGTGACGGCGAGGATGATGTGGACGTCGAGCTCGACGAGGGCGACCTGCCGTCGTCCATCGACGAGGAGGACGAACAGCCCGACGAGCAGATCGACGAGTCCGAGAGCGAAGCCGCTCCGGCCGCGATCGACTGACCGCCAGCCACACGATCCGGAGGCGAGGCCATGTCGCTGAACAAGGCGATGATCATCGGCAATCTTGGGCGCGATCCCGAGATGCGCTACACCCCGAGCGGCCAGGCGGTCACCCAATTCACGGTCGCCGTGAACCGGAACTACAAGGGCCAGAACGGTGAGTGGCAGGAAGAGACCGAATGGTTCCGGGTCGTGGTCTGGGGCCAGCAGGCCGAGCGCGCGGCCGAGTACCTGCGCAAGGGCAACAAGGTCTACATCGAAGGCCGACTCCAGACGCGCCAGTGGGAGGACCAGACCGGCGCCAAGCGCTATACGACCGAGCTCGTGGCCAACCAGGTGACGAACCTCGAGCGGCGCAACCGTGACGAGTCCGACGAGGGCGCCCCGTCGGGGGCCTCTCGGCCGAGCCGACCCGCATCCGCATCCGCCCCCGTACCGGCACCCGCTGGCGACGGTGGGGCTCCAGCCGGCGACAACCTCGACAGCGGCAATTTCGACGACCTGCCGTTCTGACGACCCCGCCCTTCTGACACCCTGACCGACCCGACCGAGCAGCACGGAGAGCTGAACGAAGATGCCACCAGTCATTCGAGCCAAGAAGCGCGACGACTACTACCGCGATCGACGACGGCGCAAGGTCTGCGCGTTCTGCGCGGACAAGACCGTCCAGATCGACTACAAGGAGGTCAACCGCCTCCGCCGCTACCTGTCCGAGCGGGCCAAGATCGAGCCGCGCCGCAAGACGGGCACGTGCGCCGGTCACCAGCGCGAGCTGGCGGTCGCTCTGAAGCGTGCCCGGCACGTCGCGCTCCTGCCGTACGCACCACAGCACCTGCGTCCATAGCGGCGTTCCGGCACGTCAGCGCGGATCGCCGATGCCGGATGCGGGGCTCGTGCTGCTGATGATCGCCGGTGGAGCGGCGACCGGCCTGTTCGGGTCGCTCCTCGGCCTGGGTGGCGGGATCCTGATCGTGCCGCTGCTGACCCTCGGATTCGGGCTGCCGCTTCGCGAGGCCGTCGGGGTGAGCCTGGTCGCGGTGATCGTGACCAGCTCGGCGTCGGCCAGCGTCTATCTCGAACGGCACGTGGCCAACCTGCGCCTCGGGATGAGCCTCGAGCTGTTCACGGCGACCGGCGCGCTCATCGGGGGGACGGTCGCCTTCCTGTTGTCCGAGCAGGTCCTCGCCGGCCTGTTCACCGTCCTCCTGGTGTACATCGCCCTGACCATGGCTCGCCACCGCGAGCCGGCCCCGGTCGACGTGCCACCGGCGGCGGACCTTCCGGCACAGCCGGGTGGGTCGGCGGTCCTATCGCCGCGCGCGCCGGAGATCCCTCCGTACGCGGTCCACCACCTCGGCGTCGGGATCGTCGGGAGCCTGTTCGCGGGGGTCGTGTCGGCCCTGCTCGGGATCGGCGGTGGGATCGTCAAGGTGCCGCTGATGAACCTGGCCATGGGCGTGCCGCTCCGGGTGGCGACAGCGACGAGCAACCTGATGATCGGGATCACCGCCGCGGCGAGCGCGATCATCTACCTGCTGCGCGGGAGCATCGACCCGTACATCGTGGGCCCGACGGCCGTCGGCGTGTTCCTGGGCGCCTCGCTCGGCTCGCGGACTGCGCACCGGATCGACGTCCGAGTGCTCCGCTTCATGTTCCTGGCGGTGCTCCTGTTCACGGCCTGGCAGATGGCCGGGCGAGCGCTCCGATGACGAGCAGTCCGATCACCAGCGTCCCGAACACCGCCGGGCCGGGCCGGGCCGGGCGCGACCTCGAGCGGTCGATCGCCCGCCTGCTGACCGGCGGGACGTACCTGAGTATCGGTCTGATGGCCGTCGGAGTCGTCCTGATGCTGGCCAACGGGAGCTCGCCCCTGGACGACGCCCAGTCGTTCGATCCGGCCCGGATCCCGGCCGACATCGTCGCCCTCCAGCCGGCGGGATTCCTGTGGCTTGGGCTGCTGGTCATCCTGGCGACTCCGCTCGCCCGGGTGGCGGCGTCGGGGATCGGGTTCGCCGCCGGCGGTGAGCGTCGGATGGCGCTCATCGCGGTCGCGATCCTGGCGGTCATCGCCGTCGGGGTGGTCGTGGGCGTTGCGGTGGAGCACTGATGACGGACCTGCCCATCCTCCTCGTGGCATTCCTGGTCATCCTCCTCGGCGCCGAGCTGTTCACCAACGGGATCGAGTGGTTCGGGCACAAGCTCGGACTGGCCGAGGGTGCCGTCGGGTCGGTCCTGGCGGCCGTCGGGACGGCCCTCCCGGAGACGATGATCCCGCTCATCGCCATCCTGGCCGGGAGCAGCGCGGCCTCGGACGAGGTGGGCATCGGGGCGATCCTGGGTGCGCCGTTCATGCTCGCGACGCTGGCCATGTTCGTGACCGGGACGGCGATCCTGCTGTCGGTCCGGCGGCGGAAGACGGGCGCGACGCTCGATGTCAGCAGCACGGTCCTGGTCCACGACATGAAGTTCTTCGTCGTCGCCTACGCCCTCGCCATCGCCGTGGCGTTCCTGCCGGCCGACCTGACCTGGCCGCGGATCGGCGTAGCGGTCGTGCTCGTGGTGATCTACGCCTACTACGTGCGCGAGCACTTCCAGGCAGAGGCCGGCGGCGGCGATCCGGATCTCGCGCCGCTCCGGCTGCATCGCCTCGACGTCCGCGGGCCCGCCCATCCCGAGCCGCCGCGCCTGCGCATCGTCAGCTTCCAGGTGATCCTCGCCCTGCTCTGCATCGTCGGCGGGGCGTACCTGTTCGTGGGCGCCGTGACGGGCCTGTCGAGGAACCTCGGCCTCGACGAGATCCTGCTGGCCCTGATCATCGCCCCGATCGCGACCGAGCTGCCCGAGAAGTTCAACAGCGTGATCTGGGTCCGCCAGGGCAAGGACACCCTGGCCATGGGCAACATCACCGGGGCGATGGTCTTCCAGAGCGTCATCCCCACCTCGGTCGCCCTCGTCTTCGCCTCGGAGAGCTGGGCGGTGACGAGCGACTCGCTGCTCGCTTTCGCATCGGCGGGGATCGCCTTCCTGTCGACGGCGATCATCTTCCTGCCGCTCCTGCGCGGGCGTCAGCTCCGGGCGCGGACGCTGCTCATCGGTGGGCCGCTCTACCTGCTCTACGTCGGGCTCGTGCTCGGCAAGCTGGGCGGCTGGTTCGCCTGAGCCGGGTGCCGTCGGAGCGGCCGAGGTCCGCTGGTATACTCGCTCGACGCTCGACGCTCGACGCTCGACGCGACCCGCCCGCCCGTTCGCGGGGTCAGCCCGAACCGGAGCCGCCGACACCATGTTGACCGAGAAGACCCCGGCAGACCGTCTCAGTCCGACGACCGCGGGGGCCAAGCCCGCGGTCCCGGTCGATGACCTGATCTGCTACTTCGAGGGCGCGTTCGTCCCGATGCGGGACGCCAAGGTCAGCATCATGACCCACGCCTTCATGTATGGCACCGCCGTGTTCGAGGGTGTGCGCGCCTACTGGAACGCCGAGCAGCACACGCTCTACGGCCTGAAGGTCCGCGAGCACGTCGCGCGGCTCCGCCAGAACGCCGGGATGCTCCTGATGGACGGCCTGCCGTCGGTCGATGAGCTGACCGAGTTGGTGCTGGAGACGGTCCGTCGGAACGGGTTCAGCGAGGACGTCTACATCCGCCCGTCGTTCTACAAGTCGTCGCGCCAGATCGGCGTCCGGCTCCACCACCTGGAGCACGAGTTGTACATCATCACCCTGCCGTTCGGGAACTACATCGACACCGAGGCCGGCGTGCGGGTGATGTCGTCGTCCTGGCGGCGGAACATGGACGAGGCCATTCCGGCCCGGGGCAAGATCGTCGGCGGCTACGTCAACATGGCCTTCCAGAAGTCCGAGGCGGAGCTCAACGGGTTCGATGAGGCCCTGGTGATGACGGCCGACGGCCACGCGTCCGAAGGCTCGGCGGCCAACCTGTTCGTCGTCCGGGACGGTGTCCTGCTGACGCCGCCGGTGACCGACGACATCCTCGAGGGCGTGACCCGCAAGGCGATCGTCGAGATCGCCACCAACGAGGGGATCCCGGTCGAGGTCCGCTCGATCGACCGCTCCGAGCTGTACATCGCCGACGAGATGTTCCTGGTCGGGACCGGGGTCCAGGTCTCGCCGGTCATCGAGATCGACCATCGGTCCGTCGGGTCGGGCGAGGTCGGCCCGACGGCACGGCTCATCCGCGATCGCTACTTCGAAGCGGTCCGTGGGCGACTCCCGGAGTACCGTCACTGGCTGACCCCGATCGGCGAGGGTGGCTGACGATCGGGCGTCGACCCTGACCGCGGGTCTGCCGGCGCCCACGGCGCCCAGCTATCCGGGCCTCGTCGAAGAGGCGCTCATCCCGAGCACGGTGCCGCCGGACTCGTCCGCGTCTGCCGCCGGTCCGATCACCGACGCCGGTGACCCGACCCGCGCGCGCCTGATCCAGCGCACGCTCGAGATCGTGCCCGGGCTGATCAGCTGGCTGCTCATCCTCAGCCCGCTGATCCTGTCGTTCCGGTTCCCGGCGATCGTCGCCGTGTTCGTCCTGACGTTCGACTTCTACTGGCTGTACAAGGCGGTCGTCCTGACCAGCAGCGTGTGCGTCACGTTCGGCCGGATGCGCCGGACGATGGCTACCGATTGGCGGGCACGGGCGCTCGCCCTGGCCGATCCGGCCGCGCGGCTGGCCGAGATCGACCGCCTGGCACCCTTCGTCCAGGATCGGATCGACGACCTCGAGCGACGCGGCTCGGCCCTGGCGGCGACCGGTGGGCGGCGCGAGCTGGTCCGACTCGACACCGAGCGCCGGGCCCTGGCCCGGCTGATGGCTGCCCGGCCGGAGCTGACGGCCGAACCGCGTCGCCTGTTCCACGTCGCGCTCGTGCCGACCTACACCGAGCCGTTCGAGAAGCTGTTCGAGACGGTCCGCGCCCTGGCCGAGGCCGACTTCCCGCGGGACCAGCTGATGGTCGCGATCATCACCCGCGAGACCGACATCGGCGGCCGCCAGAACGTGGCTCGCCTGCGCGAGCTGTTCGGCGACCGGTTCCTCCATTTCTTCCACATCCTCGATCCGCTCGAGCCGGGGATCGTCGTCGGCAAGAGCTCGGCGATGGCCTACGGCGGGCGCTGGCTGTACCGCGAGCTGGCCGAGCTGGGGTTCGACCCGGCGACCGTCGTGGTGACCGACCTTGACTCCGACTACCGCGTCCACCCGCAGTACTTCGGCTACCTGACCTACACCTTCCTGACCGACCCGGATCGCTACCGCCGGCTGTACCAGCCGATCCCGATGTTCCACAACAACCTGTGGGACACGCCCCTGGCGGTCCGGCTGGTCGCGGTCGGAGCGACCCACGTCCAGATGTGGCGGTCGTTGACCCCGCGCAAGCTCATCTCGTTCTCGTCCTACGCGGTCAGCCTGCGGACGGTCCACGAGGTCGACTATTGGGCGACCGACGCGATCCCGGAGGACAGCCGGTTCTACTGGAAGAGCTTCTTCCGGTTCAGCGGCGAGTTCCGGGCGGTCCCCCTGTTCATCCCGATGTATGGCGATGCGGTCCGCGCCCGGTCATATCCCCGGTCGCTGGTCGAGCAGTACACCCAGATCCGGCGCTGGGCGTGGGGGGTCACCGATATCCCGTACTACATCCGGAACGCGTTCGCCCACTCGGAGATCCCGCGCGCCCTCCGAGTCCGCCGGCTGATGGACCTCTGGCTGGACCACATCAACTGGGCGATCGCCCCGTTCATCATCATCTTCGGGTCAAACCTGCCGCTCCTGCTCAACCCGGCCTTTGCCCAGACCACGCTCGGCCAGAACCTGCCGCTGTATGCCGCGTGGCTGCTGACCGGCGCGTTCTGCTGCCTGCTGATCCTGGTCTTCGTCGAGGAGCAGATCGCGCCGCCCCGGCCGGCCGGATGGGGCTGGATCCAGCGGGCGACGTCCTACCTGCAGTGGCTGGCCCTGCCCTTCGTCGGGCTCATCTTCAGCACCCTGCCGGCGCTCGACGCGCAGACCCGGATGATGGCCGGGAAGTACCTGGAGTATCGGGTCACCGAGAAGGCCTGAAGCGCTCGATCAGGGCCCCGCGGGCGCGGCCAGGACAGGGGTCTTCGTCCCGGTCGTGACGATGACGTCGACCGTGACCGACGGATCGTCGACGTAGGTCGCCTTCACGTTGAACACGTTTTCGAGCAGGGCGATGGTGGCCGGCAGGTCCCCCTCGCGCCCGTTGTAGACCCGGATCTTGGTCTGGATGGTCGTCCCATCGGCGCGCTTGGTCGGGGCGCTGGCCGTCAGGCCGAGGTACTCGAGGTAGCCCGCCACCGACGTCGCCTGGCCCGCCCGGCCGGTCCCGTTGACGACCCAGATGACCCCGTCCTCGCCGGCGACCGCCTCGCGCTGCTGTTCGATCTTGGGGTCGAGCTTGAACGCGGTCGCGACGGCCTGCCGGATCCGGCTGACGTTGGGTTCGACGATCGAGCCGCGCTGGTCGGTCGCGTTGATGGCGTAGCGCGGCGGGGCGAACACGAACGAGCGGATCTTGGTCGAGTCGATCTGGCTGGACAGCCCGATCAGCTGGGGCAGCTTGCCCTGGGGGATATCCGTCTTGAACGACGTCTTGAGGTCCTTGAGCAGCTGGGTCAGGTTGCTCATGATCGTCTGTGGGTTGGCCTGCTGGCGGAGCGACAGGATCACCCGCTGCTGGCGCTGGGCCCGGTCGAAGTCGCTCGAGGTATGGCGCGAGCGAGCGTAGATCAGGGCCTGTGCACCGGTCATGTGCTGGACGCCGGCGGGGATGTAGACCCGGATGCTGGCGCCACTGGGACCGCCCGGATAGTGGTCGTCGAGGACCGGGTTCTGGACGTTGATGGTCACTCCGCCGAGGGTGTCGACGATGTTCGTGAAGCCCTCGAAGTTGACCATCAGGTAGTACTGGATGTCGAGCCCGTAGAGCTCACCAAGGGTGGCTTTGAGGGCGTTGAAGCCGCGCGACTTGTCGTTGCCCGGGAACGCATCCGAGCGGTAACGTGAGTTGAGCCAGAGGCTGTTGATCTTGCCCTGGTAGGTCGAGCCGAAGACCGAGCGGGCCGGTCCGGCCGGGATCGGAACGTCGACCGTGTCGCGCGGCAGGCTGTACATGGCGACCTGCTTCGTCTTCGGGTCGATCGACACGACGATCAGGGTGTCGGTGTTGAAGGTGCCTTCCTTGGGCCGCTGGTCCGCCCCGATGAGCAGGATGTTGAGCTTGTCCGTCCCGTTCCATTCCTGGAGTGCGCCGGTCGGCAGGGCCGTCCCGAGCGGGGGTGCGGTGGTGGCCACAGGGGTCGGCGTGTCACCGGGTTCGACGCTTCCCGGCACGACGCTGCCGGCGTCCGCGCTCGGATCCGGACCGGTGTTGTCGTACGAGCACGAGTAGGTCGGATCGAACACGCAGGCCAGCGTGTCCTGGGCGGTGACCCCGTAGTAGGCGACCACACCGTGGCCGCCGGCGATGACCAGGCAGACCGCCAGCAGGCCGGCGACCGACAGCGGGTCGAGCCGGAGCGACGGACGGCCGAAGCGTCCGCCGCCGGACGCGTCGACCGCGTTCAGGTAGGCGGCCACGCGATAGGCGTCGATCGCGGCCACGACCCGATAGGCCAGGAACAGGACGTTGCCGATGAGGATGAGCGGCAGGTTGGCGATGATCTCGCCGCCGAAGACCTGGATCCCCGAGCTGAGGGCGACCCCCCCGGTCAGGGCGATCAGCAGGATCGGCAGCGCGGCGAATCCGAGGGCCCGGTTCCAGGCCCCCGCATAGGCGTGGCCGAGGCCCGGGAAGATCAGGGACAGGAACGCAGCCGCAAAGGCGGATCGGTGTCGGGGTCTGGCTTCCTGCGGCGGCTGCTGCATCGCGGGTAGGATACTTGGAACCTCGTGGTGGCGTGCCGAGGGGTTCCGACGGCTCGACCCGTCGGCGTGTGACGCCGACGCACCGTCACAGCCGGCCCCTTCCCACTCGAGGTCCGATGTTCCGACCCGTCAGCCCCAAGCCCGACCTCGTGGCCCTCGAGCACGAGGTCCTGGCCCGCTGGGCCGAGCGCCGGACGTTCGCCCGCCTGCGCGCCCAGAACGCCGGCAACGAGCGCTGGAGCTTCCTGGACGGCCCGATCACGGCCAACAACCCGATGGGCGTCCACCACGCCTGGGGTCGGACCTACAAGGACCTGTATCAGCGCTTCCGGGCGATGCTCGGCCACGACCAGCGCTTCCAGAACGGGTTCGACTGCCAGGGGCTGTGGGTCGAGGTCAACGTCGAGCGCGACCTCGGGCTGGCCAACAAGCGCGACATCGAGGCGTACGGGATCGCCGAGTTCGTCAGCCTGTGCAAGCAGCGGGTCCTGACCTTCGCCGCGCGCCAGACCGAGCAGTCAGTCCGGCTCGGGATGTGGATGGACTGGAACGACCCGCAGGAGCTGCGCCGGCTGCGCGACCTGCTGGCCGACGACCCGGCCCAGGTCACCACCATCGACGGCCCCGATGGGCCGGTCACCGACTCGGTCGAGATGCTCATTGGGCGGCTCGGGATGCCGGACCTCGGGGGGAGCTACTTCACCTTCAGCAACGAGAACAACGACCTGATCTGGGGGTTCCTGGCCGAATGCCATCGGCGCGGCTGGCTGTACAAGGGCCACGACACGATGCCCTGGTGCGCCCGCTGCGGGACGGGCATGAGTCAGCACGAGATGACCGAGGGCTACCGCGACCGCGAGGACCCCGGCCTGACCGTGCGCTTCCCGCTGGTCGATCGACCCGGTGAGGCGCTGCTGGTCTGGACGACGACACCGTGGACGCTCACCTCGAACGTCGCCGCCGCGGTCGGACCGGATCTCCGCTACGTCCTCGTCGGCCAGGGCGACGACCGCCTGTGGGTCGCCCGTGGGACGCTCAAGAGCGCGCTCGTCGGTCCGTTCGAGGTCCTCGACGAGCGCCCCGGCAGCGACCTCATCGGCTGGGTCTACGACGGACCGTTCGACGACCTGCATGCCGTCCGGACGGCGTTCGCGGCCGGTACGCGCGACGAACCCGGTACGCCCTACCGCCATCGGATCGTGTCCTGGACCGAAGTCGGCGAGGAGGAGGGCACGGGGATCGTCCACATCGCTCCGGGCTGCGGCGCCGAGGACTTCGCGCTGGGCAAGCTGCTCGGCCTGCCGGTCATCGCCCCGCTCGACGAATCGGGCATCTACCTCGACGGGTTCGGGCCGTACACCGGGCGCGACGTGCGCGACGTGGCCGACCCGATCGTCGAGCACCTCCGCCACCACGACCGGTTCTACCGGCTCGAGACGATCACCCACCGCTACCCGCACTGCTGGCGGTGCGGTACGCCGCTCATCTTCCGGCTGGTCGACGAGTGGTTCATCAGCATGGGCGAGGTCTACGACCGACCGCGCCAGGAGCTGACCGCCGACGAGGTCGAGCGGAGCCTGCGCTACCAGATCATGCAGGTCGTCGACGACATCCGCTGGCTACCCGGGTTCGGCTACGACCAGGAGATCCGCTGGCTCCACGACATGCACGACTGGATGATCAGCAAGAAGCGCTACTGGGGCCTGGCCCTGCCGATCTACGACTGTGGCGAGTGCGGCGCGGTGACCGTCATCGGCGGACGCGAGGAGCTTCGCGAGCGGGCCGTCGACGGGTGGGACGCGTTCGACGGCCACACGCCCCATCGACCGCACATCGATGCGGTCCGGATCGCCTGCTCCGGGTGCGGCCAGCCGATCTCGCGGATCCCCGATGTCGGCAACGTCTGGCTCGATGCCGGGATCGTTCCGTTCTCGACCATCCACTATCGCGAGGATCCCGACTTCTGGGCCCGCTGGTTCCCGGCCGACTTCATCACCGAGAGCTGCCCGGGCAAGTTCCGGAACTGGTTCTACGCGATGCTGGCGATGAGCACGGTCCTCCGGCGCGAGCCGCCGTTCAGGACGATCTTCGGCTTCGCGACTCTGCTCGGCGAGGACGGCCGGCCGATGCACAAGAGCGCCGGCAACTCGATCGAGTTCGACGAGGCGGCCGACCGGATGGGTGTCGACGTCATGCGCTGGATGTACGCCAGCGCCCGCCCGGACGACAACATCCTGTTCGGCTGGCACGCCGCCGACGAGGCGCGGCGCGGCTTGCTGATCCTGTGGAACGTGTACGCCTTCTTCGTGACCTACGCCCGACTGGCCGGCTGGGACGCGCACACGTCCCGGGCTGCCGCAGTGTCGGATCGGCCGGTGCTCGATCGCTGGATCCTGTCGCGGATGGCCGGCGTCGCGGCCAGGGCCGAGGATCGACTGCGGGACTACGACGCGGAGGGGGCCACCCGGGCGATCGACGAGGCGATCGACGACCTGTCGACCTGGTATCTGCGTCGTTCCCGCCGGCGCTTCTCCCGATCCGACGATGCCGCCGACCGCGACGCGGCATTCGCCACGCTCCACCTTGCGCTGGTCACCCTGGCCAGGGTGCTGGCCCCGATCCTGCCGTTCATGACCGAGGGGATCTACGACAACCTGGTCGGGGCGAACGACCCGACGGCCCCGGACAGCGTCCACCTGACGGCCTGGCCGACGGCCGAGTCGGCGGCCCAGCGCGACCTGCCGCTCGAGGCGGCGGTGGCCACCACGCGCCGCGCCGTCGAGCTCGTCCGGACGCTGCGCGGTCAGGCCGGGCTGAAGGTCCGCCAGCCGCTGGCGCGCCTGTGGCTGGCGCTGCCCGGCGGCCAGCTCGCGGAGCGGGATGCTCTGCTGGCGCTCCTCGCCGCCGAGGTCAACGTCAAGTCGGTCGAGCTCATCGGCGATGAGTCCGAGCTGGTCGAGCGGCGGATCAAGCCGCTCCTGCCCAAGATCGGCAAGAAGCTCGGCGGGTCTGTCCCGGCGGTGATGGCGGCGGCGCGGGCCGGCGAGTTCGAGATCCACTCCGACGGGTCGGTCACCCTCGGCGGAGTGACCCTGGCCGCGGACGAGGTCGAGATCCTGGCGTCGCCCCGGCCGGGCACCGCGGTCGCCCACGATGACGGCCTGGTCGTCGTCATCGACACCTCGCTGACGCCAGAGCTCCGTGCGGAGGGCGATGCGCGCGAGCTCCAGCGCGCCATCCAGGACCTCCGCCGCGAGGCCGAGCTGGCCCTCGACGACCGGATCCAGGTCTGGGTCGAACCACTCCCGCAGCCCATCGTGCCCTACCTCGACGCGGTCGCCGCCGAGACCCTGGCCGGCTCGATCGGCGCTGGGCCGGGACCGAGCGGCGGGGCGGCTGCGTCGGTCGAGCTGGAGGCCGGCACGGTCCGGCTCGCCCTTCGGCGCGTCGACGGCTAGGCTTGTGACCGGACCCACTCGACTCGACGGAGGCAGCGACCTGGACCAGACCGACGCGCCCGTCGCGCCGCCTGTCAGCGGTGCGGCTCCGACCGCTTCCGGTCGCCCGGCCTGGTTGCTGTTCTTCGGGGTGGCCGCCGCGGTCCTCGTCGTCGACCAACTGTCGAAGGTGTGGGTGGTGGCCAACATCGTGCCCGGGACGGCGGTCGCCCTGCTGGGCGACCTCGTCCGGCTGATCCACTCGAAGAACGACGGGGCCCTGTTCGGCCTGTTCGGGACGGCGGCGCCGGTCCTGGCCATCGCCAGCATCGGCGTCCTGGCCCTGATCGTCGGCTACCACGCCCGTTCGGGGCGGAGCCCGTTGCTGTCGATCGCCCTCGGCCTGCTCCTCGGCGGCGCCAGCGGCAACCTGATCGACCGGATCCGGCTGGGCTACGTCGTCGACTGGGTCGATGCGGGCCTCGGCAGCGTGCGCTTCTGGACGTTCAACCTCGGTGACGCCGCGATCAGCGCGGCGATCCTGCTGCTCCTCCTGCTGGCGTTCGTGCCGGGGCTGGCGGGCGCGGCACCTGCACTCGGGGACGGGCTGTCGGATGGCTGACGAGCCGGCATCGACGACCCGCGTCTTCGTCGTTCCCGACGACGGTGAGCGGCGCCGGGTCGACCGGTTCGTGGCCGATGTCTCCGGCCTGTCGCGGAGCTTCGTGCAGAAGCTGATCTCGGACGGCCGGCTCACCCTGGCCGGCGTGCCGATCAAGGCCAACGCGGTGATCGGGCCCGGGGATCGGCTCGAGCTCGAGGTGCCGGCGATCGTCCCGCTCGACGTCGCCGCTGAGGCGATCCCGCTGGACGTGGTCTACGAGGACGACGACCTGCTGATCGTCGACAAGCCGGCCGGACTGGTCGTCCACCCGTCGCCGGGACATGCCAGCGGGACGCTCGTCAACGCGCTCCTGGGGCGGGCCGGCGGCGCCGAATACGGCGGCATCGCGGGCGTGTCGCGACCGGGCATCGTCCATCGGCTCGATCGGGACACGAGCGGCCTGCTGATGGTCGCCAAGGACGACGCGGCCCAGGCGAGCCTGATGGCGCAGCTCAAGGCGCGCCGGGTCAAGAAGACCTATCTCGCGCTGGTGCAGGGGAGTGTCGCAGCGAACGTCGGTCGGATCGAGGCGCCGATCGGGCGCGACCCCAAGCACCGCACCCGGATGGCGGTGGTCCCCGATGGACGTCCGTCGGTGACCGGCTACCGGGTCCGCGAGCGGCTGGGGGACTGGACCCTGCTCGAGCTCGACCTGGTGACCGGTCGGACGCATCAGATCCGGGTCCACCTCGAGGCCATCGGGCACCCGATCGCGGGCGACCCGGTCTACGGCAGCGGGACCTCGCGGCGCGGCCCTGAGACCCTCGACCGGCTGTTCCTGCACGCCTGGCGCCTGGAGCTCGCATCGCCGACCGACGGCCACCTCATCCGGGCGACCGCGCCGCTGCCCGTCGAGCTCGAGGCGGTCCTCGAACGCCTCCGCGCGGGCGATCGGCCGCACCGCCTGCCGGTCGCCACGGGTGTCGGCCGGTGACCGATCCGATGTTGGGCATCGGCGTGCCGGGAGCGCCCGGGGCGATGCTGGTGATCATCTCCGGGCCGTCGGGGGTGGGCAAGGACGCCGTCATCGACGCGCTCCGCCGCCGTGGCCGCCGGCCCGACTATCACTACGTGGTCACCTGCACCACCAGGGCGCGCCGGCCGGGCGAGATCGACGGCGTGAGCTATCACTTCCTCGACCGCGACCGGTTCATCGCGCTGCGCGATGCCGGGGAGCTGCTGGAGGCGAACGAGGTCCACGGCAACTGGTACGGGACTCCGCGGACCCAGGTCCGCGAGGCGCTCCTCCAGGGCCACGACGTCATCCTGAAGATCGACGTCCAGGGCGCCCAGGTGGTCAAGGAGAACGTGCCCGACGCGATCCTCATCTTCATCGTGCCGCCGTCGCTCGAAAGCCTCTTCCGGCGGCTCAAGTCGCGTGCCACCGAGACGGCCGACGAGCTCGAGATCCGGTCGCGCAACGCCGCCATCGAGCTCGCCCGCCAGGACGACTACGACTACATCGTCGAGAACGGCGACGGTCAGGTCGAGGCCACCGCCGAGCGGATCGACCAGATCCTGGCGGCGGAGCGCGCGCTGGACCCGGAGCGACGCGTCCGCGTGTGATGGACGGGCGGACGGCTCACGGGCCGGCCCGGGACCGCTGCCGGCCGAGGAGGCACACTCGCCTGCGAGAATGGCGGCCATGACCACGACCGGCGGACGACACGGGAGCGACAGTTCGGTCGAGCTCGACCTCGGTCTGGCGGGAGAGTCCGAGGCCGGGGTCAGCGGCGTGACCGTGGCCGGCGGAGCCCCGGCCTCCGAGGTCGGTCCGCGCCTGGTCGAGGTCGCCGTCGACGCTCCGGGCGCGGGAGCGCGGCGGTACACCTACGCCGTCCCACCCCGGCTGGCCGATCTCGAGCCCGGCGAGGCGGTGCTGGTGGACTTCGGCAAGCGCCAGGCGCTCGGGGTCGTCCTCGGGGCCGCCACCGATCCCGGCAGCGGACCGGCGGCGTCGTCGATCCGACCGATCGTCGACCGGATCCGGGCCGACGGCCCGCTCCTGCCGCCGCTGACGCTCGCCCTCGCCGAGCGGATCGCCGCGACCTACCTGGTCCCGCCCGGGACCGTCATCCGGTCGATGCTCCCGCCAGGGATCCTCGAGCGGCTCGAGCTCGTCGCCGAATCGCGACCGGACGTGCTGCCGGTCACCATCGCCGGCGGCCCGGACGGTGAGGAGCTCGGGCCGGCCGATCGCGCCATCCTCGACCAGCTGGCCGACGGGCCGCGCCCGGTCCGTGACCTGGCAGCACCCGAGGGCCGAGCCGGGCTCCTGCGCCGGTTGCGTGGGCTGGCCGCGGGAGGTCGGCTGGACCTCGACTGGACGCTCCTGGCGGCGACCGGCGGTCCGCGCTACGAGCGCTGGGCGCGGTCGACCGATGCTGGGCACGCCGCGGCGGCGACGCTCCGGGCCGGTGGACGTCTGACCGGTCGCCCCCTCGGTCCCCGTCAGGTCGCCCTGCTCGACGAGCTGGACGCGGGGCCGGACGGCCTGCCGGCGGCCATCCTGGCGGGCCGCCACGGGACGTCGGCCCTGGCCGGTCTGGTCCGCCGCGGCCTGCTGGTCACCGAGATCCGCGAACGACCGCGCCGTCCACTCGGAGCGCGACCGGCCGGACCGCGTGGCGGCCGCCCGAGTGGGGTGACCCTGACCGAGCCGCAGGCGAACGCAGTCGCCCTGATCCAGACCGCGATCGCCGAGCGGGACCCGACGCCGCTTCTGTTGGACGGGGTGACCGGGGGCGGCAAGACGGCAGTCTATGCGGAAGCGATCCGGGACTGTCTCGCCGCCGGACGGCCCGCCCTCGTCCTCGTCCCGGAGATCGCCCTGGCGATGCCGCTCGTGGATCGCCTCCGGGCGGACCTCGACGCCCGGGTCGCGCTGGTCCACTCGGCCGTCGGGGCAGGGGAGCGGACCGACGAATGGCGACGGATCCGGGCCGGCGAGGTCGACATCGTCGTCGGGACGCGGCTGTCGGTCGTGGCGCCGCTGGCCGACGTCGGGCTGGTGGTGGTCGACGAGGAACACGAAGCCACCTACAAGAGCGACCGGACACCCCGGATCCAGGCCCGCGACGTGGCTCTCGAACTGGGTCGGCTGGCCGGTGCCGCGGTCGTCCTTGGGAGTGCCACGCCGGCGGTCGACACGATGGGTCATGCTCGTGACGGGACCTATCGGCGAGTCGTCCTGCCCGAGCGTCCGAGCGGCCTCCCGCCCAGGGTCGAGGTGGTCGACCTGCGCGCCGAGCTGGCCGCCGGGAACCGTGGCCTGATCTCGGCGGAGCTGGCTTCCGCCCTCGTCGCGCTCGACCCCTCGGATGGCGAGCGGGCGATCCTGGTCATCAACCGGCGGGGCACCGCCTCGGTCGTGATGTGTCGAGACTGCGGCCACGTCCAGGCCTGCCCCGAGTGCGAACGACCGCTGGTCTATCACGCCAGTGGTGGGTCCCTGCGCTGTCACCATTGCGGCACGGCCGCGCCGATGGCAAGCCGCTGTCCCGCCTGTGCGTCCCCCCGGATCCGCTACCTCGGCGGCGGCACCGAGCGGGTCGAGCGCGAGGTCCGCGAGCGGTTCCCCGGTCTCCGGGTGGGGCGCCTCGATCGTGACGTCGTCGAGCGAAAGGGCGCCGCCGAGCGGGTCGTCGACGCCTTCACCGACGGGCGGCTCGACGTCCTGGTCGGGACCAGCCTTGTGGCCAAGGGTCTCGACATCCCGGAGGTGACCCTGGTCGGCGTCGTCAGCGCCGACGTGGCCCTCAACCTGCCCGACGAGCGCGCCGCCGAACGGACCTACCAGCTGCTCGCCCAGGCGTTCGGCCGGGCGGGTCGCGGCGAGCGCCCGGGCCGGGCGATCATCCAGAGCTACCAGCCGGACCATCCCGCGATCCAGGCCGTGGTCGGAGCGGATCCGGCCGCGTTCTACGATGCGGAGCTGGACGCCCGCCGCCGCTTCGGTTCACCGCCATTCGGGCGCCTGATCAAGCTGACCGTGGGGCTGCCCGACCCCGAAGCGGCCGAGCGTGAGGCCGGCGCCACGGCCGAGCTGCTGCGGGCGCGAGCGATCGAGCGCGGGTCTGCCGTCACGGTGATCGGCCCGGCCCCGGCCTTCATCCGGCGCCGGGCCGGGCGTTGGCGTTGGAACGTGGTCCTTCGCGGTCGAGCGCCGGCCGACCTCCTGGACGGCGGGCTGGATGCCCCGTGGTCGGTCGATGTCGATCCGGAATCGCTGCTCTGAATCCATCCCTGCTGGTGTGGTCCCGGGTGGTGTGGTCCGTTGACATGCCCTAGGTGAGCACGTACGTTCGGGTCGCCGGCGCGCGTGGCTCGCCGGACCGTGGTGAGCACATCGGAGACGGCGGGGGATGCCCGACCAGTTCGACCCGTACGCGATCCTGCAGGTCCATCAGGATGCCAGCCAGGACGTCCTCCAGGCCGCCTATCGCGCCCTCGCCCGGCGCCTCCACCCGGACCACTCGACCGATCCCTCGGCCGGGACGCGGATGGCCCAGCTGAACGCGGCCTGGGAGACCCTGGGCGATCCCGAGCGGCGCGCCGCCTACGATCGAAGCCACCTGGCCGGGGTCATCCTCGACTCGACCACCCGGACCGCAGCCGGATCCCGTCCCATGGGCTTCACGCCTGGATCGGTCAGCCACACGCCGGCGTCGGCCTCGAGTCGACCGACGGACCCGTCCCGACCGACCTGGCGGCGCGGCCCGAACGGTGAAGGTGGCGCCGGACCACCGCCCGGCAACGCGTCGGGGACCGTCCTCGATTTCGGGCGGCACATCGGCTGGTCGATCGGCGAGATCGGCCGGGTCGACCCCGGCTACCTCGAATGGTTGGACAAGCAGCCCCAGGGCAGTCGCCTCCGCGCCGAGATCGATCGGGTCCTTCGGGCTCGAGGCCTGCGGATGGACAACGAGCCGGTGCGGCCGAGCGGCCGGGGCGCCCGCCGGTTCGGAGTTTCGGGCCGCTAGTCGAGCCCGGCCTCGGTCTCGGTATACTCGCGCCCATGAGTGTGAGACCGATCGTCCTCCTGGGCGACGCCCGCCTGCGCCTCAAGGGCGAACCCGTCGACAGCTTCGGCAAGTACCTCCACGAGCTGCTCGACGACCTGACCGACTCGATGCGCCATGCCCCCGGTGTCGGTCTGGCCGCCCCGCAGCTGGGGGAGGCCAAGCAGGCCTGCGTGGTCGAGGTCGAGAGCCGGCTGTACGAGCTGGTCAACCCGAAGATCGTCCGGGCCGACGGCGACGACCGCGACCTCGAGGGCTGCCTGTCGATCCCGGGCTACGTCGCCTATGTCACCCGCCATGAGCGGGTCTGGGTCGTCGCCCAGGATCGCCACGGCAAGAAGTACAAGGTGGCCGGCTCCGGGTTGCTCGGGCGCGCCCTTCAGCACGAGCTCGACCACCTCGACGGCAAGCTCTACATCGACTACCTCGAGTCGATGGACGAGCTGATCTCGGTGGGTGGCCCGGACGAGGACGACGAGGACGGCGAGTACGACGCCGAGGCCATCCGCGAGGCCCAGGGCGCGCTCGCCTGAGGCCGGCGATGGTCGGCGACCGACCGTGAGCGGCGGCCCGGCGCGGACCGTCTTCTTCGGGAGCGGCGCGTTCGCCGTCCCGATCCTGGACGCCCTGGTCGCGGCGCCCGAGGTCGCCCTCGTTGGGGTCGTGTCGGCTCCCGATCGGCCGGTCGGGCGGCAGCACCGGTCGACGCCCACGCCGGTCGCGGCTCGGGCCGCGGGGCTGGGCCTGCCCCTGCTTCAGCCAAGCCGCATCCGGGACGAGGCGGCGATCGCCGAGATCGCCTTGCTGGCGCCAACGCTCGGCGTCCTGGCCGACTACGGGCGGATCGTGCCCCAGGCGATCCTCGATCTGCCGCTGCGGGGCATCCTCAACGTTCATCCGTCGCTCCTGCCGCGCCACCGCGGGGCGACGCCGATCCCCGGGGCCATCCTGGCCGGCGACCCGACGACCGGGGTGACCGTCATCCGGATGGACGCCGGGCTCGACACCGGGCCGATCGTGGCCAGCGACGGCTGGCCGCTCGACGGGACCGAGGCGGCCCCGGAGATCGAGGCCCGGGCGGCCGAGGCCGGTGCGCGCCTCCTCGAGCGGATCCTGGCGAGCTGGCTCGATGGGTCGCTCGCGGTGCGGTCGCAGGACGATGCGGCCACCACGCTGACCCGGCCGCTCCGCAAGGACGACGGGCTGCTCGACCCGCACCGACCGGCGATCGAGCTCGCGCGGCAGGTCCGGGCCTATCAGCCCTGGCCGGGAAGCTTCATCGACACCGATGTCGGTCGCCTGACGGTCTGGCGGGCGACGCCCGTGGCGGGCGAGCCATCGGACGAACCCGGGCGGTTCGCCGAACATGACCGGCTGCCGGCCCTGACCACGGTCGACGGTCGGCTGCTGCTCGAGGAGGTCCAGCCCGCCAGTGGGCGGCGGATGACCGGCGAGGAGTTCCTGCGCGGCCGTGGCCGACGGCTCGTTGGGTCGGGCCGCGGACCGACGATCGGCCGGGGTCCCAGCGGGTGACCGGCCGGATCGGCCCCGGCCTCGTGCGACAATGCCGGGCGTGACCGACGTCCAGACGCCAGACGCCCCGGCCGGCCCGCAGCCACCGCTCGAGGGAGCTGCTCGCGACCCACGCCCGGGACTGTCCGGCCTCCATCCTGACGCGCTGTCGGGCTGGTTCGCGGCGCGATCCCAGCCGGCGTACCGGGCACGCCAGGTCGCCGACGCGGTCTGGGCCGGAGGAGCCGGCGGCGCCCGATCCGCGGCCGACGTCCTCACGCTGCCGGCTGGGCTGCGCGCCGAGCTCGATGCGGCGTTCCGCTTCGATACCCTGACCGAGACCGAGGTCCAGCCGGGCGACGGCGGCCAGACGGAGAAGGCGCTCCATCGCCTGTCCGACGACGCGCTCGTCGAGTCCGTCCTGATGCACTACCCCGCGCGGGGCGCCAACCGCGAGCGCAACACGGTATGCATCTCGAGCCAGGCGGGCTGTGCGGTCGGCTGTCCGTTCTGTGCGACCGGCGAGCTCGGCTTCACCCGCGATCTCGACACCGCCGAGATCGTCGACCAGGTCCGCGCAGCGGCTCGCCGGCTGACCGTGGCGGGCCGTCACCTCACCAACGTCGTGTTCATGGGCATGGGCGAGCCGTTGCTCAACCTCGACCGGGTGCTCGACGCGGTGACCGCCCTGTCCGACCCTCGCCGGTTCGGCCTGGGAGCCCGGCACATCACCGTGAGCACGAGCGGCGTCGTCCCGGGGATCCGTCGCCTGACCGAGCTCGGGCCGCAGTTCACCCTGGCGGTCAGCCTCCACGCGGCGCGTGATCCGCTGCGCGACGTCCTCGTGCCGCTCAACCGGCGCTGGCCGGTCGCGGAGGTCGTGGCAGCCGCCCGGGACCACGCCGAGACGACCGGCCGGCGGATCTCCTACGAGGTGACCCTGATCGAGGGCGTCAACGACACCACGGCCGACGCGGACGCCATGGCCGAGCTCCTCTGCGGCGACCTGTGCCACGTCAACCTCATCCCGATGAACCCGGTCGCGCACACGCCGTGGCGGGCCAGCCCGATGGACCAGATCGAGCGTTTCGCGGCGAGGCTGCGCGCGGACCGGATCGCGGTCACGATCCGGCGCAACCGCGGCCAGGAGATCGGGGCTGCCTGCGGTCAGCTGGCCGCCGAACGTGCCGGCGAGCCGGCCGCACCCGCCGTGGCTCGTCGCCGTGAGCTGCTCGTCCGCGACAGCGCGGCGGCGCTCCGAGCGGTCGGCGGCTGATCGGCGTGTCCGGCGGACGAGCTCGCGTCGCCGCGAGCATCCTCGACAGCGACCTGTCCAACCTCGGCCATGCCATCCGGAGGGTCGAGAAGGCCGGGGCGGATCGTGTCCACCTCGACATCATGGACGGGCACTTCGTGCCGAACATCACCTTCGGGCCGAAGACGGTCAAGCACCTCCGGCCGCGGACCGAGCTGCCGTTCGACGTCCACCTGATGATCAGCGAACCGAGTCGCTACGTCGACCGGTTCATCGAGGCCGGCAGCGACTCGATCACTCTCCATGTCGAGATCGACGAGCCGATCGCGCCGACCCTGGGCAAGATCCGCGAGGCGGGCCGGGCGGCCGGCCTGGCCCTCAAGCCGAGCACGCCGGTCCGGGCGCTGGCGCCCTACCGCGAGCTCATCGACATCGTCCTGGTGATGACCGTGGAGCCGGGCTTCGGCGGTCAGTCGTTCATGCGCGACGCGGCGCGCAAGATCGTCGGCGCCCGGGACATCCTGAGCTACCTGCCGCTCGGCGGCGAGGTTCACGTCGACGGGGGGATCAACCGCGAGACGGCCGAGTACGTCGGCGGGCTGGGGGTGGACATCCTGGTCGTCGGATCGGCCCTGTTCCACAAGGGCCACGACATGGGGCGCGAGGTCCGCCTGGTCCGGGCCCTGGCCGACGAGGGCTATGCCTTCGAGCTCAACCACGGCAAGCCACCCATCCCGCGCGACGAATGGCGGAGCATCGCCAGCCTGCCGCTCCACGTCGGGACGAAGCTGCGCACGAGCATCGAGGACGGTGGGATCCCGGTGATCATGCTCCGGGCCGACGGTCGGATGAACCCCGACGGCGTCCGCGACTACGAGCTGATGGTGCCCCGCCAGGTCGAGACCCTGACCCTCGAGCGCTACGCGACCGAACGCGCCGCGGCGTACGCCGAGGCCGATGCATGGCGGACGGCCTACGTGCCTGCGCCGCCGTGAGCGAGTCGCTCGACCCGACGGACATACCCGAGACAGCCCGCCTGGGGCAACGCAACGAGCGGATCCTGATGTGGGCGGTCGGGGCCTACATCGTGATCTTGTCGGCGCTCATGCTGATCCGCGGTGTGTCGATCACGCCCGACGTCCTGCTCGTCGCATTCGGGCTGGCCGCCGTGCTGCTCGGTCGGGGCCGCCTGTTCCTGCGCGACTGGATCCCGTTCATCGGCCTGTTCTTCGCCTACGAGCTGATGCGCGGCTACGCCGACAACATCGGCCTGGCGGTCCACGTGACCGACATCCTGGCCCTCGAGCGGGCGCTGTTCTTCGGGCATGTCCCGACCGAGGTCCTCCAGGACGCGCTCCATCCTGCGACCGGAACCGACATCCTGGCGTCGGTCGGGACGATCTTCTACTTCCTGCACTTCCCGCTGCCGATCGCGGTCGGGTTCTTCCTGTGGCTGCGTCGCCGGCGGGTCTACTACGACTTCGTGGCGGCGCTGATCCTGCTGGCCATGGCTGGCTTCGTGACCTACGTCCTGCTCCCAGTCGCCCCGCCGTGGTTCGCGGCCGAGCACGGCTTCATGCCCGGGCCTGACGGCCGGCCGGCGATCGTCTACCTCAAGGCGCAGGGCTTCGATCAGCTGGCCAGCGTGTTCGGGTTCGAGGGTCGCTACATCTACAGCTACACGATCTACGACATCAACCCGAACCAGGTGGCGGCGTTCCCGTCGCTCCATGCCGGCTTCCCGTTCCTGGGGTTCCTGTTCGCCCGTCGAGCGTTCGGACGGGTCGGCTGGGTCCTCCTGGCGTACTCGGTATGTGTCTGGTTCTCGATCGTCTACCTGGCCGACCACTACGTCGTCGACATCCTCGGCGGGCTGCTCTACGCGTCGGCCGCCTACTGGGCGGTCATCCATGCGCCGGCCTGGTTCCGCCGGGCGGTCGACGACGCGGCCGACGAGGAGCTCGAAGCGGGCGTAGCGGCGGTCGAGGCCGGGGATCGCAGGGCGCTGGCCCGGCTCGGGCGGCGGATCCGCTGGACGATCGTCGTCCAGGGGCTGGTCGTGGCCGGGCTCGGAGGCACCCTCGCCTACTGGATGAACACGACCGGCGGGCTCGGCGGTGCGTCGACGGCGCTCTATCTGCTGCCCTGGCTGGCCATCCTCGGCGGGCTGTGGCGGAGCGCCGCCGGCCTGCTCAGCCGGTAGGGTCGGAGGGGTCGGTCGTGCGAGCGCTGCTTCAGCGGGTCAGTCGGGCGGAGGTCCGGGTCGAGGACGAACCGGTCGGCGCGATCGGCCTCGGTCTGCTGATCCTGCTGGGAGTCGGGCCGGACGACGACGAGGCGGTCTGCGATGCGCTGGCCCGGCGGGTCACCGAGCTGCGCATCTTCCGCGACGAGGACGGGCGGACGAACCTGTCCCTGGCCGATGCCGGTGGCGCGATCCTCGTCGTCAGCCAGTTCACTCTGTTCGCCGACACGTCACGCGGCAGGCGTCCCGGGTTCACCGGCGCGGCGCCGCCGGAGCTGGCCGAACGCCTCTACGAGCGGTTCGTGGGTGCGCTCCAGGACCTTGGCGTGACCGTCGCCCGCGGCCGCTTCGGCGCCGAGATGGCCGTCGAGCTGGTCAACGACGGCCCGTTCACGATCTGGCTCGACACGGCCGGCTGATCCGGCGCGCGCCGTCGAGCGCGGCCCCGACCCCGGCGCGCGGCCCCGACCCCGGCGCGCGGCCCGAGGCCCCGGCGCGGCGCGCGTCCCCGACCCCGGCGCGCGGCCCCGACCCCGGCGCGCGGCCCCGAC
>JBBQJL010000006.1:0-95626 GCA_038325875.1 Candidatus Limnocylindrales bacterium | reverse complement strand
GCCGTTTCGACGGCCAGTTCGGCATGGGAGAGGGCGCTCTCGGTTCGGCCGCGGTGGAGTTCCATCCGGGAGACGAACAGCTCGAATGCGGCGTTCTGGGTGCCGGCGCGCTCGACGTACGATTCGGCGAGGGCAAAGTCCCCGCTGCCCATGATCGTGGGCACAGCGGCCTGCACGACGACCCCGAGGTCCTCCATGTCGTCGGCGGCGGCGAAGTGATACGCAGCGAGGCGCCAGTCTGAGGCACCGGCATGGCGGGCGACCGCACGGTGCAGGTCGCGCGCGACATCGTCACCCAGCGTCCGGCGCAACCGCGACTCGAGGAATTCGCGCACAAGCGGGTGGTATCGACCCGCGCCCTTTCTGCCGGTCCCCCGCGTCGACAGCAGGCCGAGCCGTTCCGTACGGGCGATCAGCTCCCGCGCTCGCTGGCTCGAGAACCCACCGACGACTTCGGACAGCGTCGTGTCCACCGACTGAAGGAGCGACGTCGTCATCAGGAAGCGCTGAGTCTCGTCGTCGAGGTCCCCGACCACCTCCTCCGCGAGGTAGTCATACAGTTCGCCGTGCGCTCCGGTCATGCCCCGGACGAACGCGCGGATCTCCCCGGGCGACCTGTCGCGCAGGGCAGCGTTGACCATCTCGAGCGAGGCGGCCCAACCTTCGGTGCGATCGGCCAGATCGGCCAGAACATCCGGCTCGAGCGGACGCTTGTAGGTATCCCGGAACAACCGCTCCGTCTCGTCGAGGTCGAATCGAAGGTCGGACCCGCTGAGCTCAGCCACCTCGCCGAGGGCCCGCAGCCGGGCCAGCGGAATGCTCGGCGGCTGTCGGCTGGCGAAGACGAGGGTCAGACGCTCGGGTGCCCGGTTGACCAGCTCGCGGACCACGACCCGGACGTCCGGGACATCGTCGACAAGGTGGTAATCGTCGATGATCAGCGTCGCTCCGCGCGTCCCAAGGGCCTGCAGATCCCGGATGAATGTGGCGATGATCGTGTCCCGAGAGGGACCGGTCGCGACGCCGAGCTCGTCCAGGAGGCCTTTCGTCGCGCCGGCGAAATCGGGCTCGATCTTCCGTCCGGCTTCCACGAGGTAGTGGAGGAAGCTCACCCAGTTGCGGTCTTCCTCGTCGAGGCGATACCACATCGTCGGTCGGCGATGATGTCGGGCGAAGTCGGCGAGGAGGGTCGTCTTGCCGTAACCCGCCTCGGCGGTCACAAGCACGATCCGATGGTGGATCTTGACCTTCAGCCAGTCGAGCAGGCGCTCCCGCCGGAGCGTCTCGCGCCGAAGTGCCGGCCGCTGGACCTTCGTCGGCTGGAGTGGGAACTCGTGCACGACCTCGCCGTCGATCGGGAACGACACGCTGGGGCTGGCTGTCGGTCGACCCGGTCCGACCGGCACCGGTTCCCGCGCCCCGAGCATGTTGCGGGTCCCCGTGGACGGTCCGAACGATAGGGACCGCTCATCCTGGGTGTCAACGGTGCGATCGGCGACAGCCGGTCGATCGGGCAGGGCCATGACGGCCATGGTGAGCCGTCCCGCTCACCCGGCGCTTAGCTGCGACCCGTCTGCCGGGCGGCGGGCCCCGGCGATTGACGATCGTTCGCGCCATCAACGCGCGCGACCCGAGCTTGCCAGCCCGTCGTCCGGGCCGGTCAGTCCTCGTATTCGAAGCCGATCTTGAGCTCGACCCGGTATTCGACGATCTCGCTGTCCTCGACGATCGCGCTCGACTTCACGACCTCGACGGTCCGGATGTTGCGAACCGTCTTGGATGCCGTGGCGACGGCGACGCGAGCCGCATCGGACCACGAGCGGGGGCTCGTCCCGACCATCTCGCGGATGATGATGACGCCCATCCGACCCTCACTCATGCAGGACCACCGGCCTCGGCGGCAGGTGCCGACGGTGGCGGTCCCACAGTCTAGGCGCGCCCGGGATCTGGGGACGTGTTCGCGAGACCGGCCGGGTCCGTCAAGGGGCGGCCACCGCGGAGGCCGCGCGGACCTTGTCGAAGCACGCGCTGCAGTAGACCGGGCGGTCGTTGCGCGGGGCGAACGGGACGATCGCCTGGCCTCCGCACTCACCACAGACCGCCGCGTGGAATTCGCGCGGTCCATCGACCGAGCGGGCGCGCTTGGCTGCAGCTCGGCAGGTCGGACACCGTTGGGGGTCATTGGTCAGACCCTTGCTGGCAAAAAAGGTCTGCTCGCCTGACGAGAAGAGGAACTCCTCGGAGCAGTCACGGCACGAGAGCGTTCGATCCTGATACACCCTGTCCCTCTCCTCGATCCGGGAGTGACCGTTCCAGGCGTCGGACCAGGCGGATTCGGGCGCAGCTCTGGGCATCTTGTCGCGCGCTCGGCTCCGACCGTGCTCGAACGGTCGCAACTCTGACCGGGAGGATACGCGCACAGTCAAGCACCTGGAAGACGGGTGAATCGTGGGTGAGACCGGCTCCGGTGCATCGACGCACCAGCCTTCTGCGGGCGGGAACCGATCAGCTTGGGTTACCGTCCCAGCGCCATGCTCACCATACGACTCGCCCCGCTTGCCCTGTCCACGGTCCTCCTCATGGCTGCCTGCACCGGTTCGGCGCCATCACCGACACCGAGTCCGGCGCCCACCGCGGCTCCGACTCTCGCCATCGACCACCCGACCGGCGCGACCGACGTCGTCCTGCGGATGTCCACTGGCGGCGGGTTCGTGGCTCCCGGGTTCATGCTCACCGAGGTCCCCGAGTTCACACTCTACGGCGATGGGACGGTCGTCTTCCGGGACCCGGCTGCGGTACCGGTGGCCCCGGTCCCCGATGACGGCGTCTTCCGGAGCGCACCGTTCAAGTCGGCGCGGCTGACCGAGAGTCAGGTCCAGGAGCTACTGGCGTTCGCGATCGGTCCAGGCGGGCTCGGGATCGCTCGCGACATGTACGAGCCGGGCGGCATCGCCGACGCTCCGTCAACCACATTCACGCTGAACGCAGATGCACGCCACAAGTCGGTGACCGTCGGCGCGCTCGACTTCGACCAACCGCAGCCGGGACCCGACACGGCCGCTCGGACCGCGTTCCGGACGGTCGCGGATCGCCTTCGCCACCTCGACCAGGAGATCGCCGCCGGACCATTTGCCCCGGTCGGTTACCGCGGGATCCTGGCGGACGGCGCCGGCGGCGTGCTGACAGCGCCGCCCCATGCCTGGCCATGGACATTCGGACCGGACGGATTCAAGGCACCGGCCGATCCGAGTGCGTTCGCCAGCCTGACCCGGACCCTGACCGCCGACGACGTGGCCGCCCTCGGTATCTCCGGGATCGCCGGTGGCGCTCAGTCGATCGCGCTCCGGACCGCGGGCGGCAAGGTCTACACGCTGTCCCTGCGGCCGCTCCTGCCGGACGAGAACGTCTGACCGATCACGACCGAGGCGCTAGCCGGCCACGTCCGCGTAGCGCTCGCCGGCGTACGAGACGAAGCGGGTCTGGCGCTTCTTGAACCAGAGCTGGACCTCGCCGGTCGGACCGTTGCGGTGCTTGGCCAGCTTAAGGTTGATGACCTCGCCCTCCTGGTCCTGATCGTCGGCGCCGCGCTCCTTGTCCCGCCACAGGAACATGACCAGGTCCGCGTCCTGCTCGATGGCGCCCGACTCTCGGAGGTCCGACAGGCGCGGTTCCTTGCTCTCGCGCATCTCCGGCTGGCGCGACAGCTGGGACAGGGCGATGACCGGTACGGACAGCTCCCGGGCCAGTGCCTTGAGCCCGCGCGAGATCTCCGAGACCTCCTGGACGCGGTTGGCGTCGCGGTTGGTCGTGGTCGCCTGCATCAGCTGGAGGTAGTCGACGACGATCAGATCGAGGCCGGCCTCGGCCTGGAGTCGGCGCGCCTTGGTCCGCAGCTCCATGGCGCTGATGTTCGGTGTGTCGTCGATATAGACCGGCGCCTCCGACAGGGCATTCATCGCCGGGGCCAGGCGGGCGAAGTCCATCTCCTCGAGGAAGCCGGTCCGGAGCCGCTGGGAATCGATATTGGCGACACTCGATAGGAGGCGCAGGACGAGCTGTTCTTTGCTCATCTCGAGGCTGAACACGCCGACGCTCTTGCCCTCGTTCACGGCGGCGTGCTCGGCGATGTTCAGGGCGAAGCTCGTCTTCCCGACGCTCGGCCGAGCCGCGAGGACGATCAGGTCGCTCTTCTGAAGACCCGTCGTCAGCGCGTCGAGGTCCGCGAAGCCGGTCCGGACACCGCTGATCTCGCCGCGATGGGCGTGGAGGTAGTCGAGCCGGTCATAGGCGTCGTGAAGCAGTGTCTTGAGTGGACTGAAGCCGGTCGCGATCCGGCGCTGACTGACGCTGAAGAGCTCGCTCTCGGCGCGGTCGATCGCTTCCTGGATCTCGGCGGGGTCCTCGTAGCCGATTCCCGCGATCTTGCCTGCGGCCGAGATCAGGTTGCGCAGGACCGCCTTGCGCTCGACGATCCGGGCGTACTGGACCGCGTGGACGGCGGTCGGCGTCTGGTTCGACAAGCTCGACAGATACGAGCGTCCGCCGATGGAATCAAGCTGGTCGCCGCGTTCAAGCGCCTCGGCGACCGTGACGATGTCGACCGGCTCGCGCTTGTCGAACAGCTCCAGCATCGCCGAGTACACGGCGCCGTTGGCGGGCCGGTAGAAATCCGCGGGCTGGAGGAACTCGGCGATCTCGACGATCGCATCGCGATCGATGAGGATGGAACCGAGGACGGATTGCTCAGCCTCGGTGCTCTGAGGTGGCAGACGATCGATCAAGGCACACCGAAACTGGCAGGGATGCGTGACAGGTCGAGTGTCATCGAGTCGAGCCGGCGGTCCTCACCGAATGCCGGCTGCGCTCGGGTGTCCGTCCACGAAACCGCGGCCGATGTTGGCCGACTGTGGACGGCCGATGTGGACAGACTCAGTCCAGCCGGCGGATGACCCCGATGAGCTTGCCCTGGATCCTGACGTCGTCGTAGTACATCGGCTGGTATTCGGCGTTCGCGGGCTGGAGCCGGATGCGACCCTGCTCCTTGTAGAACTTCTTGAGGGTGACGCCGTTCTCCTCGACCTGGGCCACGACGATGTCCCCGTTGCGGGCGGTGGTCTGGGGTCGGATCACGACGAAGTCCCCGTCGGCGATATGCGCCTCGATCATCGAGTCGCCGCGGACCCGCAGGACGTATGCATCCCCGCTCGGAGCGAATACGTCCGGGACCGCCAGCGTCTCGTCTGCTCGCTGGTACGCCTCGATCGGTCCGCCGGCGGCGATCTCGCCGATGATCGGCAGGAGGTGGGCCTCCGTGGCAGCCGACTGCGGGGTCAGCTCGCTCGACAGGCCCAGCTCGAGGGCGGCCTTCGGCGTGAGCCGGATCGCTCGGGCCTCGGCCTCGCGCCGGTCCAGGTACCCCTCGCGCTCGAGGATCTGGAGGTGGTGGTGGACGGCCGACGTCGATGCGAGCCCGACCGCCCGCGCGATCTCGCGAACGGACGGGGGAACGCCCCTGGTCCGCAGCGTCGCCGCGATGAAGTCGAGGATCTTGACCTTGCGGTCCGCATCGTGCTTGGTCATGCGACCTCCGTTCTGATCCTTACCGTACCGAACGGACGTTCGATTGTCAAGGGTCGTGGCCCTGGGCCGGCTGGCGTTCCCGTGCTCGACTGATAGACTGCGCTGTCCCGACCCGGCGGTCCTGCGACTTGCCTGGCGAGCCCACCCCAAGGAGGAATCCGGGAACCGAGATGGCGGTACGACGAACACGGCGAGGGATGCCGGGGGCCAACCTCAACCGGATGCTGGCGATGGCGGCGTTCCTGCCGACGGCCAGTCGATCGGCCATCTATGTCCGCCTTGTGTGGTCACTGATCGGCGACGATCGGGTGCCGACCTCGCGGAAGGCGCTTCTCGGCGCGGCGATGATCTACTTCGCCCTGCCGTTCGATATCGTGCCGGACGATGTGCCGATCCTGGGCCTCATCGACGATCTCGTCGTGGTGGTCCTCGGGGTGGACCTCTTCTTCGACGGGATCCCGGACGGGGTGCTCGATGAGAAGCTGCTCGATCTCGGCGTCGACCGGGCCGCGTTCGAGCGCGATCTCGGTCAGATCAGGCGGCTGACGCCGCGTCCAATCCGACGGCTCGTCCGTCGGATCCCCCCGGCCATCGACGTCGTCGCCGACGCCGCCCGGGCAGCCCGTCTCGGACCGCGGGTCCGGGCCTGGATCAACAAGGAGGGTTCGTTCGCGTGAAGGTCATCCTGACCTCAGAGGTCCCCACGCTCGGCAAGAGCGGGGAGATGAAGGTCGTCGCCGAGGGCTATGCCCGCAACTTCCTGATCCCTCAGAAGCTGGCCGTCCCGGCTGCCGGCGGGGCGTATCGCGCCTGGCAGCACGACATCGCCAGTCGCGAGGACAAGCGCCGGCGGGAGCGCGAAGAGGCCGAGATCTATGCCACCCGGATCGCCTCGACCACCCTGACGATGGGGGTCAAGGTGGGTGACGGCGGCAAGCTCTACGGCTCGATCACGTCGAAGGACGTCGCCGACGCGCTCGGTCGCCGCGGGATCACCATCGACCGGCACAAGGTCGACCTCGAGGAGCCGCTCAAGAGCCTCGGCACCTACAAGGTGGCGATCAAGGTGTTCAGCGGGATGGCCCCCGAGGTCACGATCATCGTCGAGCCGAAGGGCTAGAAGTCGACGAAGCCGATCCCGATCGCCCAGATCCCATAGGCGCAGATCGCCACCGAGGCGAACGAGGCTGCCCACGCCCAGCGTGACATCCCGCGCTCGAAGACGGTGGCCAGGATGACGAACAGCAGGGGCTGGACGTCGAGACTGAAGCGGTAGCCGAACTGGGTCAGCCCGACATTGCCGTGGGTGACGATCGGGATCAGCGCCAGGACGATCCCGATCACGGCCCAGGCTACCCTCGGGTCGCGCCAGCGCGCTCGGGCCAGCCAGAGCAGGAGCGGCGTCGTCAGGAACAGTGACAGCCCGTACCACGACGGCTCGAGAAACGGCGGGTCGTCGACGAAGTTGAAGCTGCGCAGGAAGATCGCGTAGATGTGGCGCGGGATGTAGTCGATGCTCAGGATCCCGTGCTTGGCGTAGATCGGGTCGTTGAGGACCCCAGGGATCAGCACGTAGCTCTGGTCGACGAGCGTCCCCCAGCGCGCCTCGTTGTAGAGCAGGTAGCCGATGGTCGGGAGGGCGATCCCGACCAGGAAGGCCAGGCCGGCGCGGAACGCCCCGACTCGCCGGCCCCTGGGCGGCAGCCGCGGCGGCCAGCCGAGCCCGACGATCAGGGCGACGAAGAATGGTGCCGTCAGGCCGACCGGCAGGCGCGAGACGGCGGCCAGGCCGAGCAGCAGCCCGACCAGAAACGGCCAGCGCCGCTCGAGCAGGACGAGGATCGCGGCCAGGCTGAACAGGACCGCCACGACATGGCTGATGTACCAGACCGATCCGACCTCGGCGACGTACCACAGGACGGTCCCGAAGCCGAACACCACGGTCAGGCCAAGCCGGACCCGGCCGCTCAGGGCGAACCGTCCGAACACCAGCCAGGCCAGCCCGACCGCCATTCCGCCGAAGATGCAGCTCGCGATGTGCTGGTCGAAACCGGTCCCGAACAGGGCCACGAACGGGATCAGCAGGATGGCCGGCCACGGCGGATAGGCGACGAACCAGACCCCGCCCTTCGGGATGAGCTCGTTGAGCCAGCTGGGCGCCTCGGTCAGGTAGATCCGACCGTGGAGCATTGCGTCCGCCAGGCGGACGAAGTAGTCGAGCTCCTGCCGATCGCGCGCTGAGGTGAACAGGTAGATCGCCGCCGTGGCGACGACCACGATCAGGGTCCCCAGGCTGTCGGGTCGGTCGCGGATGAAGTCGAACAGCTCGGCCAGGCGGGTCTCGGCGAACCAGCGGGCGATCCGGGCGGATGGAGAGGCCGACGGGTCCGGGCGGTCCTCGGGGTGGGCCATCGGGCCGAAGATACACTCTCGAGCGATGGAAGAGGACGCTCAGGACGGATTGCGCGATGCGTTCCGCGACGCGATCGGTCTGTTCGTGTCGCTCCGGATCGTGCTCAGCCTGGTCGCCCTCTACCTGTGGTTCAGCGCCACGCTGCCGGGTCCCTGTCACTTCGAGCTCGCCCGCAACGGCTGGTCGACCATCCCTCCGCTGGCCGACCACGGTGTGGCTTTCCCGCTCGTCGGGGTGTGGCAGCGCTGGGACGCCTGCTGGTACACCAAGGTCGCGACGTACGGCTATGAGGCGGGCGAGAACAGCGTCAACTTCTGGCCGTTGTTCCCGCTCCTGACCGGACTGGTCGGGCGGCTCCTGCTTGGCTCGATGGCCCTCGGCGGCCTGGTCGTGGCGAGCGTCGCCTACGTCGCGGCGATGACCGGGCTTCGGCGCCTGGTCGCGTTCGATTTCGACGACCGGATCGCGCTCAGCACGATCGTCGCCATCTCGATCTTCCCGACCGCCTTCTTCTTCTTCGCCCCGTTCACCGAGTCGCTCTTCCTGGCTGCCGCGGTCTGGGCGATCCTCGCGGCCCGCCGCCGCTGGTGGGCCCTGGCTGCCGTCGCCGGCCTGTTGGCAGCGCTGACCCGGATCCAGGGGGTCTTCCTGGTCCTGCCCATCGGCTGGGAGGCGCTGATGGCCTGGCGCGAGGTTGGCTGGCGGTTCCGGGAGCGGCCGATCCCGCCGGCGGGGACGATCCTTCTGCCGACATTCGCCGCACTGGCACCGGTGGTCGGCTTTGTCGGGTTCCTTGCCTTCTCGTCGATCGTGGCGGGCAAGACACCGCTCGACACACAGGAGGCCTGGGGTGGCAAGAACTTCCGTCCACCATGGGCGGTGGTCGAGGCGTCATGGCGCTGGGCGGTCGAGCACCACGATCCGCTCCAGGCGTTGAACCTGATCGCGCTGGTCTTCTTCGCCCTGGTGACGCTGGTCGGCCTGCGCCGCGTCCCGGTCGCCTACTCGCTGTTCGCCATCCCCCAGATCGCCCTGGTGGGGGTGCGGATCCAGCCGACCCCGCTGACCTCCACAGCGCGCTATCTCCTGGTGGTGTTCCCGGTCTTCGTCATCCTCGCCCTCGTGCCGGGCCGTTGGCCGCGGTTCGCCTGGGCCCTCGGCTCAGTCATGCTTCTGGCCATGCTCCTGGCCATGTTCCTCCGCGGCGAGTACGTCGCGTGAGCGTGGGCGTGGACGCGGCTGTCGCGGCCAAGGGACCGACGATCCTGCACGTCGACCTCGACGCCTTCTTCGCCGCGGTGGAGCAGCGCGACCGGCCGGAGTTGCGCGGTAAGCCGGTCATCGTCGGAGGGGGCGATCCGACATCACGGGGCGTGGTCAGCGCCTCGTCCTATGAGGCTCGTCGGTACGGGGTCCACTCGGCGATGCCGCTGCGAACGGCCTACGCCCTCTGCCCGCATGGCGTCTTCCTGCCGGTCGACGGACGCAAGTACCAGGCGGTCAGTCGCGAGGTCATGACGATCCTGCGCACCTTCACGCCGCTGGTCGAGCCGGTCTCGATCGATGAGGCGTTCCTCGACGTCGCCGGGTCGCGGGCGCTGTTCGGCGATGGGCCGACGATCGCCCAGGCCATCAAGACCAAGATCCGGAGCGACGTCGGGCTGACCGCGTCGGTCGGTGTCGCGACGACGAAGCTGGTGGCCAAGATCGGGTCGGATCTGCGCAAGCCCGACGGTCTGGTCGTGGTCCAGCCCGGCGATGAGGCCGCGTTCCTGGACCCCCTGCCGATCTCACGGCTGTGGGGCGTCGGCGCGAAGACGGCGACGGCACTGGCTGACTACGGGGTGGGCACGATCGGCGACCTGGCCCGGCTGCCGGACGACCTGCTCGTGCGCCGCTTCGGCAAGCACGGTGCCTCGCTCGGCTCGCGCGCCCGGGGAATCGACCCGGATCCCGTCGGTGGCGGCGATCCCGCAAAGTCGGTCGGCCACGAGCACACCTTCGATGTCGACACCTCCGATCCGGAGATCATCGACCGGACGCTCCTGGCGATGGCCGATGGGGTCTCGTCGAGGCTCCGTTCGGCCGGGCTCAAGGCCGGCACGGTCCAGGTCAAGATCCGGGACACGACCTTCCGGACGATCACCCGCCAGCGCACGCTGGCCGAGCCAACGGATCTCACCGAGCCCATCTGGCACGTGGCCAGGGACCTGGCCCGACCGGAGCTGCGCGGTCTGCGGGTCCGGCTGCTGGGTGTCACGGCGACCAACCTCGGGGAGCGGCGCCAGCTCGGGATGTTCGCGGATGAGCCGGATCTCGACGTGGTCCCGACCGAGCAGCGTCGTCGCGCGACCCAGGCTGCCGACGCCGTGCGTCGCCGGTTCGGGGATCGGGCGATGACCCGGGCGAGGCTCCTCGGGGCCGATTTGCCGGCACCGTTCGAGCGCGACCCGATGAAGCCCCTCGAGGGTCGGACGGGGATGCCGGATCCGGACGCCGAGCAGCGCGACGATTCCGCACCGCCTCGGCCGAAGCCCCGCTGAGGGCCGTGGGTCTCGTCCCTCCGAGGAAAGCGCACGGCGGTGCCGTGGGCATGACAACCAAGCTGTCACGAGCCCCGGTGAACCTGCGACCAGGGTCTTGACATCGAACAGGTGTTCGGTCTACTGTCGAGCCAGAAGTGAACAGACGTTCTGTCGCCGACGTGCCCCGGCCGACGACATGGTCGCTGCCGATGAAGGAGCCGAAGAGATGGCGATGATCCGAATGGAACCGACCGTGGTGCGCGTGCGGACCGACTGGTTCGATGGCCGACCGCGCGAGATCACCTGGGGCGAAGAGCGGCTGCCCGTCACCGCGCTGGCGGCCGTCCGCCACGAGGACTCGGCCTACCCGGTCGAGATCGGCCCGAGGACGGTCTTCGAGGTAGTGACGCCGCGCGCTCGCGTCGCCCTGAGCTACCAGCACCGATCACGGCGCTGGACGATCGAGGGTCTGGACGAGGATCGCCCGGCAGCCTGACGCCTTCAACAGTCGCGACGGACGTCTACTCCCGGCGTCCGTTCGCGAAGGGACCCTCGCCGGACGGGCGCGCCGGTACCGCGTTCGTCCGGCGGGTGTGTCCCGACGTCTACAATCGACGTGTGCACACCGACTCGCAACGGTTCCGAGACCTCACCCTCGGTGACTTCGTCGACAGGCTCGCCTCAGCGGCACCTGTGCCAGGGGGCGGGAGTGCTTCCGCGGTGGCAGCGGCACTCGGTGCGGGGCTTGTCGCGATGGTGGCAGCCCTGTCGGCCGACCGGCCGAAGTACGCCCAACACGCCGAGACCCATGAGCTCGCCGGAGCGCGCGGCCGCGAGCTGGTCGATCGCTTCCTGTCACTCGCGGATCGCGACTCCGATGCCTACGCCGGGTTCGCGTTGGCGCTCAAGCTCCCCAGGGACACCGACCATGAGCGCGCCGCCCGCAGGACGGCATTGGCAGCCGCAGCCAGGGTTGCTTCCGAGGTCCCGATGGCATGCGTCGAGGCGTGCCTCGAGCTCGTCGACGCCGCCGACATGCTCGCCGGGCGGAGCAATGTCAACGCCGCGAGTGATCTCGGCGTCGCCAGTCTCCTGGCCGAAGCCGCCGCCCGAGGCGCCGCGGCCAACGTCCTGGTCAATCTTCCGTCGGTGGAGGACGAGGCGTTCGCGAGCGACATGGCTGGCCGGGTCGATCGGATCCTGGCCGGGGTCGCTGTCGGTGCCCAGCGGATCCGTGAGGTCGTCGCCTCCGGCGAGGCTCGCGCCTCGCTCCCGACGTCGACCTCCTGACCGCGGTGACCGAAGCACAGGCGCGACTCCTTCTCGGCGCCCCGGTCGCGGCCGAGATCCGGGCGTCCGTCCGCGACGACATCGCGGCGTTCGTCGAGCGGCGCGGCTACGCTCCCACCCTGGCGATCGTGCTCGTCGGTCGGGATGCACCGTCCGCGGTGTACCTGCGCCAGATCCTCAAGGCGTGCGAACTGGCCGGCATCGGCGGTCGACTGGTCGAGATCGAGAGTGACGGCCTGGCCGGCGTGGACCTCGAGGCGCGAGTCACCACGACGATCCGCGCCCTCAACGACGACCCGCTCGTCGCCGGGATCATCGTCCAGATGCCGCTCCCCGCGAGCGTTCGTCTTCGGGCCGTCATCGACACGATCGACCCGGCCAAGGACATCGACGGGATCCATCCGCTCAACGCGGGCTTGCTGCGCCTCGGTTATGAAGGCTTCCTGCCGGCCACGGCTCACGCAGCGATCGAGATGCTCCACCGCTACGACATCCCGATCGTCGGCCGCGAGGCGGTCGTCGTCGGGCGCTCGAATGTGGTCGGTATGCCGGCCGCGTTCATGCTCGTCCGTGAGCACGCCACGGTCACGGTCTGCCATTCGCGAACGGTTGATCTCGCGGCCCACGTCAGACGCGCCGAGATCCTCGTTGTGGCCGCCGGCCGGCCGGGCCTGATCACCGGTTCCATGCTTCGGCCCGGTGCGGTCGTGGTCGATGTCGGGATCAACGTCGTCGACGGCAATATCGTCGGCGATGTCGAGATGGAGACCGCCAGGCACGTCGCCGGCGCCATCACCCCGGTGCCGGGTGGTGTCGGACCGGTCACCAATGCGCTGCTGCTCACCCACCTCGTCCGAGCCGCCGTCGCCCAGGCAGACGGCGCGCCAGCCTAGGAGTCCGCCACGATGAGCCTCCCGTCCGATCTCGAGATCGCTCGCTCCGTCCAGCCGCGGCGGATCTCGGAGGTCGCCGCCGACCTCGGCCTGAGAGACGACGAGATCGAACTGTACGGGCCGGTCAAGGCCAAGGTCAGCCTCAAGGCGATCGAGCGACTCGAGGCTGCGAACCCCCGCGGGAAGTACATCCTGGTCACCGCCATCACCCCGACTCCGCTGGGCGAGGGCAAGACGACCACGACGGTCGGCTTGGCCCAGGGCCTCAACCGGATCGGCAAGCGAGCGGCCGTCGCGATCCGCCAGCCGTCGCTTGGGCCGGTCTTCGGGATCAAGGGCGGCGCGGCCGGCGGAGGCTACAGCCAGGTCATCCCGATGGAGGACTTCAACCTCCATCTGACCGGTGACGTCCACGCCATCGGCGCGGCGCACAACCTGGCCGCGGCGTTCATCGACAACAGCCTTCATCACAAGAACCCGCTTGAGATCGATCCGTTCACGATCACCTGGCCGCGCGTGGTCGACATCAGCGATCGGGCGATCCGGAAGATGGTCATCGGTCTCGGCGGACGCGAGAATGGCGTCCCGCGGGAGACGGAGACAGTCATCACCGTCGCCAGTGAGGTCATGGCCGTGCTGGCCCTCGCCCGCGACCTGGCGGACCTCCGGACGCGCCTCGGTCGGATCGTCCTTGCCCAGACGACCGACGGCAGCCCGATCACGGCGGACGATCTGAGGGTCGCTGGGGCGATGACGGCGCTGCTTGTCGACGCGATCAAGCCCAACCTCCTCCAAACCCTCGAAGGCGGCCCGGCCTTCGTCCATTGCGGTCCGTTCGCCAACATCGCCCATGGCAACAACTCGATCCTGGCCGACCGCCTGGCGCTTGCGACCAACGACGCGGTCTGCACCGAGGCCGGCTTCGGAGCCGACATGGGGGCCGAGAAATTCTTCGATATCAAGTGCCGAGCTTCTGGCCTCCGCCCCGATGCCGCGGTCGTCGTGGCGACCATCCGGGCCCTGAAGATGCACGGTGGCGTCGGCCGGATCGTCGCCGGCAAGCCGCTCGACCCGGCCCTGTCCGAGGAGAATGTCGAGGCCGTTCGGCTCGGCGCGCAGAACCTCGCCAAGCAGATCGAGAACGTGTCGGCCTATCACGTCCCGGTCGTCGTTGCGATCAACGCGTTCCCGACGGACACACCGGCCGAGGTCGCCGCGATCCAGGAGGTCTCGATAGCCGCCGGCGCGCGAGCTGCGGTCGTCACCACTCATTGGGCCGATGGAGGCAGGGGCGCCGAGTCCCTCGCCCACGCCGTCTGGGCGGCCGCCGAGGAAGGTGCGCCCGACTTCCAGTTCCTCTACCCGGACGACGCGCCGCTGCGCGACAAGATCGAGGCGATCGCCACCCGGATCTACGGAGCGGCTGCCGTCGAGTACGAGCCGGCGGCGGCGAAGGCGCTCAAGCAGTACGAGGAGATGGGCTTCGGTCATCTGCCGATCTGCATGGCCAAGACCCAGTACTCGCTCAGCCACGACGCCAGCCTGAAGGGGCGCCCGACCGGGTTCACCCTGCCGATCCGCGCCGTCCGCCTGTCGGCCGGTGCCGGATTCATCACTCCGCTCTGTGGCGAGATGCGGACGATGCCCGGGCTGCCGTCGCGACCGGGCGGCGAGAACATCGACATCGACGCCGACGGCAACATCGTCGGTCTGTTCTAGGTGTGATTCCCACGGACGTTGTCGTCAAGACCGGTCATCGGAGACCGACGCCAAGCGTCGCTCTGGCGCGGCCCGCGTTGGCGGTCGGCGGACGGTAGATTGTGGTCATGAGCTTCGATGTCGCCGCCGAGTTGTACGACCGCTACATGGGCCGCTATTCGGTCCTTCTCGCTCCACACCTTGCAGATCTCGCCGAGGTGCGCAGCGGCCAACGGGTGCTCGACGTCGGGTGCGGCCCCGGCGCCCTCACGGCCGAACTGGTCACCCGGATCGGGTCCGCCGCGGTGACGGCCGTCGACCCGTCCGAGCCCTTCGTCGCTGCGGCTCGGGTCCGCCATCCCGGTGTCGACGTGCGCCTGGCGACGGCCGAGCGACTGCCGTTCCCGGACCGGTCGTTTGATTCGGCCATCGCCCAGCTCGTCGTCCATTTCATGCCCGATCCGATCCGTGGCCTGGCCGAGATGGCGCGCGTCACGAGGTATGGCGGAGTCGTCGCCGCGTGTGTCTGGGACCACGCCGGCAGCCATGGCCCGCTCAACGTGTTCTGGCGCGCGGCGCGCGAGGTCGACCCGGACGTCGAGGACGAATCGCAGCTCCCCGGCGTGCGCGAGGGTCATCTCGCCTCGTTGTTCCGGGACGCCAGGCTCCGCGACGTCGAGGACACGGAGCTCCGTGTCAGCGTCGAGTACGAGTCGTTCGAGGAGTGGTGGGAGCCGTTCACAGGCGGTGTGGGTCCAGCTGGATCGTTCGTCCTACGGCTGGATCCGGAACGGCAGACGACCCTCCGGGAACGCTGCCGTGACCGGCTGCCTGGCGGTCCCTTCGCGATCACGGCACTGGCCTGGGCGGCCAGGGGCATGGTCACATCTAGGACGAGGCGACCACCCTCGACAGGACGAACGCCCAGGTGATCATGAGCGCGATCGCGACGCCGAGGACAGCGGCACCATAGGCCGGCCAGTCGATCGGTCCGAGTGCTTCCTCGTCGTGGGCGTGGTCGTCGTGTCCGTGATCCCCGCCGTGATCGTCGAGCCCATGGGGCTCGCCCGCGGTCGGTGCGTCGCTGGCGTGCGGATCGGTCATCGGGTCGGGCTACCTCCGGGAGCATTCTGGCAGATAGACTCGCGACGATGCTGACCCTCGTCCTGACCCGCCACGGTCTGACCACTCGATCGCTGCCCGAGCAGCACCTCGGCCAGCGGATCGACATCGGCCTGTCCGAAGCCGGTCGACGCCAGGCCGAGGCACTCGGCCGACGGCTGTCCGGGGTCGCCTTCGAGCGGATGGTCGTCAGCCCGCTCGCCCGCGCCCGGGAGACGGCTGCCATCGTCGGCGCCGCCCTCCCCGACCATCCCGCCTCGGAGCTCGACGGACGCCTGGTCGAGATGGACTACGGCGAGTGGGAGGGCCTGACCTACGCACAGATCGAACAGCGCGATGGTGCCCGGCGGACCGGATGGGAAGCCGATCCAGCCGCGACGGGCTGTCCGGGCGGTGAGTCCGGCGACGAGGTTGCCGTCCGGGCGCGGTCGTTTATGGTGGGCCTCAGAGCCTGGGACGACCGACGAAAGGGGACGCCCCCCGAGCGGCCGGTCCTGGCCGTGGCCCACAGCACGTTGAACCGCGTCCTGGTATGTGTCGCGACCGGGATCTCCGTTCGCGAGTTCCGGCGCCGGTTCAGCCAGGATCAGGCCAACCTGACGGTGCTCCGATTCGAGCACGGGGTCGGGCCAGCCGACGCCCGGATCCTCCTCCTCAACGACACCGCTCACTTGCAGGCACCAGGAGCCACACCGTGGGGATGAGCGACCCGCTCGATCCGGGCCTGATCGCCAGCCTGCGCGGCCTCGACCGCGATGGGCGACTCCTGTTCGCGACCCGAGTCATGCGGATGTTCGGGTACGGCTTCCTCGCAGTCGTCCTGGTGCTGTACCTGGTAGCGATCGGGCTCGAGCCGATCACGGTCGGGCTGGTCCTGACCCTCACCCTGGTCGGCGACACGGTCATCTCGCTGTGGCTCACCACCAACGCGGACCGGATCGGCCGGCGCAAGGTCCTCGTCGCCGGCTCGCTCCTGATGGTCGTCGCCGGCGTCGTGTTCGCCCTGACCAGCTGGGTGCCGTTGCTCATCGTGGCCGGCACGATCGGGGTCCTGAGCCCGACCGGCAACGAGGTCGGCCCCTTCCTGGCCGTCGAACAATCCGCCCTCAGCCAGGCCGTCGGCGGCGCGCGCCGGACGGCGACCTTCGCCTGGTACAACGTGGCCGGCTACGTGGCGACGGCGTCCGGGGCGCTCGGCGCCGGGTTGCTCAGCGGGTCGCTCATCCGGTCAGGCATGGCGCCGGCCGACGCTTATCGGGTGATCGTCGTCGGCTACGCCCTGGTCGGGCTGGCCATGGCCCTCCTGTTCGCCCGACTCGGCTCGCGGATCGAGGCGCCGCCGCGGGCGTGGCAGCCCGGGGAGATCCGGCGTCGGCTCGGCCTCGGCCCGTCGAGGCGCGTCGTCCTGAAGATGTCGGCATTGTTCTCCATCGACGCCTTCGCCGGCGGGTTCGTCCCGCAGAGCCTGATGGCCTACTGGTTCCACCTGCAGTACGGCGTCCAGCCGGCGCTGCTCGGGCTGATCTTCTTCGGGGCGAACCTGCTGGCCGCCGTGTCCAGCCTGTCGGCCGCTCGGATCGCCGCTCGGATCGGGCTGATCAACACGATGGTCTTCACCCACCTGCCGTCGAATGTGCTGCTGATCCTGGTGCCGCTGATGCCGAACCTGCAGCTGGCGATCGCCGTCCTGCTGCTCCGCTACACGCTCAGCCAGATGGACGTCCCGACCCGCCAGTCGTACGTGATGGCAGTGGTCGAGCCCGACGAACGTTCGGCGGCGGCCGGTGTGACCGGGATCGCCCGGACGACCGGGGCGGCGCTCTCGCCGGCCCTGTCGGCCCCGCTTGTCGCGAGTGTGTCGTACGCAGCCATCCCGTTCTTCATCGCCGGCGGTCTGAAGATCGTCTACGACCTCCTGGTCTGGCGGGCCTTCCGGGCGGTCAAGCCGCCCGAGGAACGGGACCGCTGAGCGTCCACGCTCAGGCCACTGGCGGCTTCGCGCCCCGGCGCGGGCCCGGCCGGCCGAGGTGGAGCCAGACGAACAGCGCGACGCTGCCCACGATGACCACCCCGATGAGCAGGTCGAACGGCTGGAGGGCGCGTCGGATCTGGGTCCAGTTGGCGCCCAGGACCGTGCCCGCGTAGACCAGCAGCATCGACCAGACGAAGGCCCCGGCGGTCGAGTAGATGATGAACTTCGGGAGGTTCATCCGGGCCACGCCCGCCGGGAAGCTGATGAACGTTCGGACGATCGGCAGGAGCCGGCTGAAGAAGACGGTCTGGGAGCCCCATTTCGCGAAGAAGCCATCGGCCAGCTCGATGTCGTGCGGGCGGATCAGGATGTACTTGCCGTAGCGCTCGAGGAACGGCCGCCCGCCCCAGGCGCCGATGGCGTAGCCGATGAGCGAACCGCAGGTGTTGCCCAGGGTTGCCACGATGACCACGATCCAGTAGTTCCAGGCCGACCCGGTCAGCGGCTCGATCGCGCTCGGATCCGAGACGAGGAAGCCGGCGAACGGCAGGATCAGCTCCGACGGGAGCGGGATCATGGCCGACTCGATCGTCATGGCGATCAATACGCCGAGGTATCCGACCGCTCCATACAGCTGAGCCAGGAACGGGATGACGATCTTGTCGATGAATTCGAGCACGGGTCGCTCCGGCGCGGACGAGGGACGGCGGGCAGCATAGCCGACTATCCTCGACACCGTGACCGGTACCGTGGTCCTGACCGGAGCCGCCTTGACCATCGACGACATCGAGGCAGTGGCCCGCCATGGGGCACGCGCCGAGCTCGATGAGGCCGCCCGCGGGCGCATCCAGGAGGCCCGCGATGTCGTCGACCGACTGGTCGCCACCGGCGCCGTCGCCTATGGCGTGACGACCGGGTTCGGCGACCTGGCCAGCGTCACGATCCGGCCCGAGGACACGGGCCGGCTCCAGGAGAACCTCCTGATGAGCCACGCGGCGGGCGTCGGGCCGGCGTTCCCGGAGGAGGTCGTCCGGGCGATGCTCCTGCTCCGGGCGAATACGCTTGCACTCGGTCACAGCGGCTGTCGGCCGCTCGTCGTGGACCGTCTTCTGGCGTTCCTCGCCGCCGGGATCCACCCGGTCGTGCCGGAACAGGGTTCGCTCGGGGCGTCCGGCGATCTGGCTCCACTCGCTCACCTGGCCCTGCCACTGATCGGCCGTGGCGAGGTCGATCTCGCCGGCCGGCGGATGCCGGCGGCGGACGCCCTCCGAGAAACCGGCCTCGAGCCACTCGAGCTGCAGGCCAAGGAGGGCCTGGCCCTGCTCAACGGGATCCAGATGATGGGTGCCGTCGGTGCCCTGGCCCTGGCCGACGCCGATCGGCTGACCCGGACGGCGAGTGTGGCTGCGGCGATGAGCGTCGAGGCGCTGCTTGGGACAGAGGTCGCGTTCGCGGCGGCCTATCAGCTCGCCCGACCGCACCCGGGCCAGATCGCGGTGGCGGCCGAGCTGCGCCACCTGCTTCGTGACTCGACCCTCCAGCTGAGCCATCACGGCCATGCCCACAAGGTCCAGGACCCATATTCGCTGCGCTGCGTCCCGCAGGTCCACGGCGCGGTCCGCGACGCGCTCGACCACCTCCGACGCGTCCTCGACATCGAGCTGAACAGCGCGACCGACAACCCGCTCATCTTCCCGGGCGGTGGGGTGGCCCCCGAGGATGCGGTGGCGACCGGGGGTGGGCTGGTCATCAGTGGCGGCAACTTCCATGGAGAGCCGATCGCGCTCGCCCTGGACTTCGCCAAGATCGCCGTCGCCGAGCTTGGCTCGATCTCGGAGCGACGGACGGCACTCATGGTCGACGCCCGGTTGAACGGCGGATTGCCCGCCTTCCTGGCGGCCTCGTCCGGCGTCGACTCCGGGATGATGATCTACCAGTACACGGCGGCCGCCCTCGTGTCCGAGGACAAGGTCCTGGCCCATCCGGCCTCGGTTGATTCGATCCCGACCAGCGCCAACCAGGAGGATCACGTCTCGATGGGCGCGATCTCGGCTCGCCACGCGCGGGCGATCGTGGCCAACGTCGAGCGTGTCCTCGCGATCGAGCTGCTGGTGGCCGCCCAGGCGCTCGATGCCCGCCTGGCCCTGCTGCCCGGAACGACGCCCGGGGTCGGGGTGGCCGAGGCGCATCGGCGGATCAGGGCAACGGTCGCCCACCTCGATGGCGACCGCGAACCCGGGCCCGATATGGCGTCGGCTCTGGGTCTCGTTCGGTCCGGAGCGCTGGCCGGACTCGTCGAACCGGACGGGGCTATCTAGGTCGATACGATGACCAGAATGCGGATCGTCGATGTGACCGATGAGGCGGGGTTCCGTCTCATCCCGCCGTGCGCGGACCCCGGCTTCGATCACCGCTCGTGCGACTACTGGGAGGATGCGGCCCGGGGCTCGAAGGCGGCTCGGCTGAGCTGGCTCGAGCCCGGCTCTGCCTCGGCGGGCTCGGGTCCGCCGAGACCGCGGAATCCGTTCGTCGATCCGGACGACGAGCCGATCGCCAACCCGTTCGCGCCACGGCGGACGGGCGGGCCGGTGGCCAACCCATTTCTCGAGGGTGGCGGCGATCAGCTCGCCGACAACCCGTTTGCGCCGACGCGCCCGAAACGCCCCATCGTCGGCGCCGACGCCCCGCGCAAGCTCGGGCTGCTCGCGCGCGGACTCGGGGTCTTCGGCAGCTACGCCAAGGTCCTGCTCATCGACGAAGCCGCTGCCGCGTACGCCCAGTTCGGGCCCTTGTCCGCTTACCCGCGTGCGCTGGGCCTGCGCGACCTGTATCCCCAGCTCCCGGTGGCACCGCTGCCCGCCGTCATCACCTGCATCGCCACGACCGCGGAAGCGCGCCATGCCGGCATCGCCCGACAGCTGGTCGAGGCGGTCTGCGACGACCTGGCAGCGAGGGGGTTCTCGGCGGTCGAGGCATACCCTGAGACCGGCACCCAGCCGGATGCCACCAGCGGGGCCACGCCGTCGTTCTGGCTGACGGTCGGGTTCACCCTGGCGGTGGATGACGCGCACTACCCGGTGGTCCGCCGCGAGCTTGGGTAAGGCGCAGGAGGAGGGGCCGATGGCGCGACTGGCGACCTCGATCGCGCTCGTCGCGATGGTCGGGATCGGCGCGTCGAGCGTCGCGTGCAGCGCGTCGCTCACCGTCCCGCTCGCGACAGCGACGGCCCCGCTCGCCACAGCGACGTTCGTGGTGTCGCCTGCGCCGACGCCAGGTGCGTCGTCGCCGTCACCCGCCGGCGCGGGCCAGACGAGGGCAGCGGCCTCGGTGACGATCGACCCGACCCTGCTCGACGTCCTACCGACGACCGTATCCGGGCTGCCCGTCGCCGCGATCGCGAAGCCAGCCGGCGCGGACGACCCCGCCCTGGCCGAGACCGTCGATCGGATGGCCCAGGCCTTCGTCATCGACCCGGCGACGAGCGACTTCGCCTACAGCTCGGTCATCGCCCTTCGGCCGGGTGTCTTCAGCGCAGCCTACTTCCGCTCGTGGCGCGACAGCTTCGACGAAGGCGCCTGCTCACAGGCCGGCGGCGTAGTCGGGCACGCCGAGACGACGATCGGCGGACGACCCGTCTACGTCGGCCGGTGTGCCGGCGGAGTGACGACCTATCATGTCCGCCTCGACGGGGCCGACGAGATCGTGTCGATCTCGGCGCTCGGCGAAGATCGGCTCGGTGAGCTGCTGCTGGCCGACCTCCGGCCCTAGGTCGCACTCCGATCGGAGCCCAATCCGCGCAGGCGGAAGGCGTTGGCGTGGGCCGGGAAGCCCTCGTGGTCGGCCAGGGCCAGGGTCGGATCGGCCAGGCCTGCCAGTGCCTCGGGCGACAGCTGGGCGGTCGACGTCGCAGTCAGGAACGTCCGGGCCGTCACCCCGCCATTGAGCTGGGCGTAACCGCCGGTCGGGAGCGTCGCCGGGATCCCGATCGAGTAGCTCGATGCGCCGATCGGGGTGTCCTGACCGAGTAACGCCTCGCCGGCATAGCGGAGTCCGGCCAGGGTCGCCGCGGGTTCCCGGGTCGCGATCTGGACGTGCTCGGCGGCGTATGCGTTGGCGAATGCCACGGCGGCTTCCATCGAAGCCACGAGGACGACCCCGCCGAGGTCGGCCAGGACCGCCCGGGCGGCGGCGGCGCGCACCTCCGGAAGCCGCACGATCTGCTCGGCCACGGCGACCTCGACGGCGGCCGCCAGCGCTGGCGAATCGGTGACGAGCGTCGCGGCCGAGTCGGCGCCGTGCTCGGCCTCGTTCAGGAGGTCGATGGCCAAACGCCACGGATCGGCCGAGTCGTCGGCGATGAGCAGGCTCTCGGACGGCCCGCACAGCATCTGGGTCGCCACGCCGTAGCGCTGCGCGAGGACCTGGGCGGCGATCACGGCCGGCGAGCCCGGTCCGACGATCTTCAGTACGCGCGGGATCGACTCGGTCCCGAACGTCAGGGCTGCGATCCCAGCCGGTCCGTTCGCTCGGAAGACCCGCTCGAACGCGAGCTCACGGGCGACCGCCAGGGTGGCCGGGTCGACCGCGCCGTCCCGTGAGCCGGGGATCGGCGGAACGACGACGGTGATGTCGGGCACGCCGGCGACGACGGCCGGTGTCCCGATCTGGCACAGCACCGAGGGATACGAGGCCTTGCCGGTCGGCACGAACAGACCGACCCTCGGGACCGGGGCGAAGCGCTCCCCGACGAGGAAGCCGGGCCGGACCTCGCGCTGCCAGTCGCGGCCGGTCTCGGCGAGCTGGGCCTCGTTGAACCGGCGGCTGTTGGCGATCGCTTCGCGGATGCCCGCCAGGAGGGGCGCCGGCGTAGCGGCATGCCCGGCGTCGATCTCGGCCGCCGACAGGGCCAGACGGTCCGGATCGAGCCGGACCCCGTCGTGGAGCTCCGTCGCCTCCAGCACCGCCGTGTCGCCGCGCTCCCGGACGTGTCTGAAGATCGCCTCGATCGAGGCCATCAACGTCGGCTCGAAGATGGCGGCCGTCGACCGGGCCAGCAGGCGGGCGCGTTCGGTCTCGGGGAGGTCGGCCCAGCGGCGAACAGCGAGGATCGGCATCGTCCGCCGAGCGTACCCGAGTCGGCACCGCAGCGGCGTAGACTCCCGCCCATGACGACTATGACCGGCGATGCCCTGCCCGGCGCGCGACCCGTGCGGGCGCCCCGCGGGACCGAGATCTCCTGCCGTGGCTGGCAGCAGGAAGCGGTCCTCCGGATGCTTATGAACAACCTCGATCCCGAGGTCGCCGAGAACCCCGACGCGCTGGTGGTCTATGGCGGGACCGGTCGGGCGGCCCGGAGCTGGGCGGCCTTCGACGCGATCGTTCGCGAGCTGCGAGCCCTCGCCGATGACGAGACGCTGCTCGTCCAGAGCGGCAAGCCGGTCGGCGTTTTCCGGACGCACCCGTGGGCGCCGCGAGTGCTGATCGCCAACTCGAACCTCGTCGGGAAGTGGGCGACCTGGGAGCACTTCCGCGAGCTCGAGGCAGCCGGCCTGATGATGTACGGCCAGATGACCGCCGGGTCGTGGATCTACATCGGGACCCAGGGCATCCTCCAGGGCACCTACGAGACCTTCGCCGAGCTCGCCCGGCAGCACTTCGGCGGCTCGCTTCGAGGGACGGTCACGTTGACGGCCGGGCTCGGTGGGATGGGTGGGGCCCAGCCGCTGGCCGTCACGATGAACGACGGAGTCGCGATCTGCATCGAGGTCGATGCGAGCCGGGCCCGTCGCCGCCACGAGATCGGCTACGTGGACCGCCTGACCGCCTCGCCCGATGAGGCGCTGGCCTGGGCGCGGGCGGCAGCGGCCGATGGCCTCCCGCTGTCGATCGCCCTGATCGGCAACGCCGCCGAGATCGAGCCGGCCTGGGTCCGGGCCGGTGAGCGGTTCGACGTGGTGACCGACCAGACCAGCGCTCACGACGCTCTCGGCGGCTACGTCCCGGCCGAGATCGCCCTGGCCGACGCCCTGGTCCTGCGGGCCGCCCAGCCGGGCGTATATATCGAGCGGGCGATGGCCTCGATGGCAGCCCATGTCCGGGCGATGCTCGGGTTCCGGTCGACCGGGGCGGTCGTGTTCGACTACGGCAACAATCTGCGGGCGATGGCCCGCGACTCAGGGGTGGCCGACGCATTCTCGTACCCGGGCTTCGTGCCCGCCTTCATCCGGCCGCTCTTCTGCGAGGGCAATGGCCCGTTCCGGTGGGTCGCCCTGAGTGGGGATCCCGAGGACATCTACCGGACGGACCGGGCGCTCCTGAAGCTGTTCCCGGACAAGGTCGAGCTCCATCGGTGGCTGGCGATGGCCCGCGACAGGGTCCCGTTCCAGGGGCTTCCCGCGCGCATCTGCTGGCTCGGCTACGGCGAGCGCGCCAGGGCCGGCCTCGAGTTCAACCGGCTCGTTGCGGCGGGTGAGGTCAAGGCGCCGATCGTGATCGGCCGCGACCACCTGGACAGCGGCTCGGTCGCCTCACCCAACCGCGAGACCGAGGCGATGCGCGACGGCAGCGACGCGGTCGCCGACTGGCCGATCCTCAACGCCCTGGTGAACACCGCCGCCGGCGCATCGTGGGTCAGCGTCCACCATGGCGGCGGCGTGGGCATCGGCTACAGCCAGCACGCCGGGATGGTCGTCGTGGCCGACGGGACCGCGCTGGCCGCCGAGAAGCTGGCCCGAGTCCTCACGTCCGATCCGGGGATGGGCGTCATCCGCCACGTTGACGCCGGCTACGAGCGGGCGATCGAGGTCGCCCGCGAACGCGGCGTCCACATCCCGATGCTGGACGAGGCCTGACCAGCCGCCCTCCCGGCGAGCCGGCGGTCAGTCGAGCGCGGAGCCCGGGCTCGCCATCTGGGCGTCGGCCTCGAGCGGACTCTCGCCGATCCCTTCGGGTGCCGGGGTCGGGATCCGCTCGAGCGAGCGGACCGGCGAGAGCAGGATCGGGACGAACGCGAAGCAGCCGAGCACACCGCCGACCACCAGGGCGCCGCGAGCGCCGAGGGCGGTCGAGGCGAGGATGCCGCCGATGATCTGGCCGATCGGGATCGTTCCCCACACCAGGAAGCGCATCGTCGCGTTCATCCGACCCTGGATCCGTTCTGGGGTGATCGCCTGGCGCAGGCTGACCTGGTTGATGTTGTAGACCACGGCTGCGAAGCTGGCGAGGAAGGTCGAAGCGATCAGGATCGGGATGGCCGTGCCCGGCTGCGCGAAGGCTGCCAGGAGGAGGGCCGGTCCGCTCAGCACCATCGACCACAGGATCGTCCGGCCGACCCCGATCCGCGCGGCGATCCGCCCGGCCGCGAGCGCTCCGACCAGGATGCCGCTGCTCCCGACCCCGCCGATCACGCCTACCGTGAAGGCGCTCAGATCGAGGATCCGGTAGGCGAAGATCGCGAACGTGGCGAAGGCGATGTTCGAGAACAGGTTCGACAGCCCGGTGCTCGCCGCGATGTAGCGCAGATACTGGTGGCCCAGGACGTAGCGCAGGCCTTCGGCGATCTCGCCGCGGATCCCCGGTTGCGGGCCGGCCTCGGTCACCGCGGTCGGTTCACGCGCCGGCTCTGGCTTGCGGATCCAGAAGATCAGCCCGCCCGACGCCACGAAGCTGATCGCATCGAGCAGGACGGCGATCGGCGCCGACAGCAGACCGATCATCGCGCCACCGAGCGGTTGCCCCACGATCTGGGCCGCGGAGCCGCTCACCTGCAGCTTCGAGTTGCCCTCGACCAGGTCGTCCGGGTCGAGGATCGCCGGCAGGAACGACTGGTCCGCGACATCGAAGAAGACGGTCAGGGTCCCGTTGATCAACCCGACCAGGTAGAGCTGCCAGATGCTCAGGACGCCGAGCTCATAGGCGATCGGGATCGACACCAGGGTGAGCGCCCGCCCGAAGTCGCCGACGACCAGGATCAGCCGCCGCGGCAGCCGATCGACCCAGGCACCGGCCGGCAGCGTGAACAGGATGAACGGCAGCATCTCGGCCGTGCCCAGGAGGGCGACCTGATAGGCGGGCACGTTCATCAGCAGGACCGCGATGAACGGGATCGCGACCAGGCTGATCTGCGTGCCGAACAGCGAGATGGTGGCTGCGGTCCACAGCTTCAGGTAGTCCGGCGACCGAGCCAGCAGGTTGCGTCGAGGAGCGGTCAGGGATGCCTCCGCGGCAGGTGGCCCGGTAGTCTATCGTCTAACATCGGTTAGTCAAGACCTTCCTGAGACTGCGGCCGGCGGAGGCGTACCGGGGGCGCCTTGTCGACCTCGCCGACCTGTCACGATAGTCCCGTGGACCGGCTCGTCGAATCCGTCCCGAACTTCAGCGAAGGCCGGCGCGCGGACGTGGTCGACCGACTCGCGGCGGCGGTCTCCGGCACATCCGGCGTCCATCTTCTCGATCGGACCAGCGACGCCAGCCACAACCGGACCGTCCTCACCTTGGCCGGCGAGACCGAGGCTGTGATGACCGCCCTCGAGGCGACCGTCGCCGTTGCCGTCGACACCATCGACATGGAGCAACACAGCGGCGAGCACCCGCGCATCGGCGCCGTCGATGTCGTCCCGTTCGTCCCGCTCGGCGCCACGTCGATGGACGAGTGTGTCGAGATCGCGCGGACGTTCGGCGCCCGGGTCGCCGACCGCTTTGACCTGCCCGTCTACCTGTATGCCCGGGCGGCTACCCGTCCCGACCGCGACAAGCTGGCCGATGTGCGGCGCGGTCAGTACGAGGGACTCAAGGTCGACATCGGGGCAGACCCGGACCGACGGCCGGACTTCGGGCCGGCCCGGCTCCATCCGCGGGCCGGCGCGATGGCGGTCGGCGCGCGCCCCTTCCTGATCGCCTACAACATCAACCTGGCGTCGACGGATCTCGAGCTGGCCAAGCGGATCGCCCGGACGATCCGCGAGTCGGGCGGCGGACTTCCCCTGGTCCAGGCCAATGGCTTTCGACTCGACGAGCCGGACTGCGCTCAGGTCTCGATGAACCTGCTCGATTTCTCGATCTCACCGGTCTGGCGGGTCTGGGAGGCGGTCGAGGCCGAGGCGGACGCGGCCGGTGTCGAGCTCGCCGAATCGGAGCTCATCGGCCTGGCTCCGACCGCTGCGTTGCTGGATGTCGCCGACCACGTCGGTGCGCCTGCGGACGAGTCGATCGAGCAGCGCCTGGCCGCCGCCGCGGCATTCCTTCGCCTGCGTGACTTCTCGCCGCTCCAGGCCCTCGAGCTGCGCCTGGCCGCGGCGCAGGAGGGAGCCGCCCCGACGTGAGCCTTCGGGTCATCGAGGGCGGCCTGACCGAGGGCTCGTCGACCGGGCTCCTGATCCTCGGCGCGAGCTCGGTCGTGACGATGGCCGGCGGTTTGCGTCGCGGTGAGACCCAGGCGGAGACGGCGACCCTCGTCGGCTCGACCGACGGCGGACCCGACGCGCCGGATGGTCCGGTCGTCGCGACCTGGGGTGATCGGATCGTCGCGGCCGGGCCTCGAGCCGAGGTCGAGGCCGTTCTCGAGGCGGCCGGCCTGCCGCTGTCCCGGTTCAGCCGCATCGATGCAGCGGGCGGCGTGGTCACGCCCGGCCTGATCGACCCCCACACCCATCTGCTGTTCGCTGGGTCCCGCGAGGGCGAGCTCCAGCTCCGCCAGCGGGGCGCCGGCTATCTCGAGATCCTGGCGGCCGGCGGCGGGATCCTGTCGACGGTGGCGGCGACCCGGGCGGCGTCCGCCGATGACCTGCTGGCCCACGGTCGGCGCTGGCTCGATGAGATGCTCGGACACGGGGTGACCACGATCGAGGCGAAATCGGGCTACGGCCTCGACCTGCGGACGGAGCTGCGACTGCTCGAGGTGGCCCACCGGCTCGGGCAGGAAGGCCCAGTCGACGTCCTTCCGACCTGGCTCGGGGCACACGCCGTGCCGGTCGAGTTCAAGGACCGGCGCGAGCCCGCCGAGGCGTACGTCCGCCACCTCATCGACGAGCAGCTGCCGGGTGTCGCCGCCCAGGGGCGAGCCCGCTTCGCCGACGTGTTCTGCGAGCGCGGAGTGTTCACGGCCGACCAGAGTCGGCGTGTCCTCGAGGCCGCCACGGCGTTCGGGATGCAGGCCAGGCTCCACGCCGACGAGCTGGCTCCGTCGGGCGGTGCCGAGCTTGCGGCCGAGCTGGGCGCGCTGTCGGCCGACCACCTGGCCGCCCCGTCGAAGGCAGGCATCGATGCCCTGGCGGACTCCGCCGGTTCGGGCCGACCCGTGGTGGCGGTCGTCCTTCCCGCGACGACCTGGTTCCTGATGAAGCCGGGTGGGGCGCCTGCTCGCATGTTCATCGAGCGGGGGATCCCGGTCGCGCTGGGAACCGATTTCAATCCCGGTACCTCGCCCACGGCGAGCCTCCCGCTGGCGATGACCGTCGCCTGTCTGTCGCTCAGGTTGACCCCGGCCGAGGCGCTCACAGCGGCGACCATCAACGCGGCCCACGCGCTTGGGATCGGGGACGTCGTCGGCTCGATCGAGCCGGACAAGCAGGCCGACCTCGTGATCTGGCGGGTCTCGAACGCCGACCAGATCCCGTACTGGCCGGCGGCGGATCTCGTCCGCGTCGTGATCAAGCGCGGTCGACCGTTGCTTCAGCGGGACTGACGTCCCGGGTCAGACCTTGCCCCGCGCCTCGAGCAGGATCGTGGTCGTATCTGTCGGCAGTTGTGACATCGAGATGCTCAGGCGCGCCTGGGGTGGCGGCGGGGTGGTCCCCATCTCGTGCAGGAAGCGGGCCATCGCCTCGGCGCAGTCGGCCTCGTCCTGGCAGACCGGCATCGGGACGACGATCCGCGGGTCGAGTTGAGCCATGAGCTCGGCCGCCCTGGTCGCCGACAGGGCGCCACCGATCGGGACGCAGGCGATGTCGACCGGACCGATGTCGCCGAGCTTCTCCTCGGTCAGTAGATGCCCGATGTCGCCGAGATGGATCGTATGCATCTGGTCGAGCTCGACGGCGAAGGCGGTCTGGCGACCGCGAGTCGCTCCATGGGCATCGTCGCGGTATGTCCGGACACCGGTCAGCAGGACGTGGCGGACCTCGTATTCGCCCGGCCCATCGAGGATGAAGGCGTCCTCGAGGCTGGTCGGCACGATGCTCCCGCCATCGCGCGAGCGACGACCCTTGGCTTTCGGCAGGGGATCGTCGTCGGGGTGGCTGAAGGTGACGATCTCGCCGGTGATCCCGCGTCCCGTCGGTCCGACGATCGACTGGTACGGATCTGCCACGACGACCGCGTCCCTGCCCTTGAGGCGGATGCAGGTCCGCCCGTACCAGCTGAGTTCCATGTCGACCGATTCTGACACAGCGGACTCACCGCCGCGTCACAGCCCAGAACGGGAAGACCGGAGGCGCCTGCCCAATCGGCGCCCCCGGTCGGAGGGAGGGAGTGGAACCAACCTTCGTCGGCTCCAGGGAAAACACTACGCGGGGTGTGATTCAGGAGCGAGAGGGCAGAGGGTTAAGAAAGGAACATCCGGTCGGCGGGACCTTCGGGCTCGCCGACCGGGCCATCTGGCCGACCGACCATTTCGAGTGCGCGTGCGAGAATCGTGTGATGACCGACCACGGACCGCGCTTCCCCCACCTGCTCGCCGTGGCCGGCGTGGCGATTATCATCGCCGCCTGCGGCAGCCCTAGCCCGTCGCCGAGCGCGACCGCCAGCCCGAATGCCTCCCCGCCGTTGGCCACACCGTCGGCCTCGGCTGCACCGTCGACCGGCATCGCCTCGCCGACCGCGGACCCTGCCACGGTGTACGCGCAGATCGAGGCCCAGGTCCAGCAGATCCGTGGCCTGACCGCCAGGACACCGGTCGATCCGAAGCTGCTCGATGAGGCCAAGCTCAAGGCGAACGTCACAGCGAGCTTCGAGAAGGACAATCCTCCGACCCTGGTCGAGGCCAATGAGCGCCTGTACCGCCTGCTCGGGCTGATCCCCGCCGGCGCGTCGCTCAAGGACCTCTACCTCAAGCTGCTGAGCAGCCAGGTCGCCGGCTACTACGACTCGAAGACCAAGGAGCTGTATGTCGTGTCGAAGTCGGGCGCGATCGGCCCCACCGAGGAGGTCACCTTCGCCCACGAGTTCGACCACGCTCTCCAGGACCAGACCTACGGGCTGGACAAGCTCCAGCTGGACGCGGTCGGCGAAAGTGACCGGAGCCTGGCCCGGCTGTCGATCCCGGAGGGTGATGCGACCCAGCTCATGACCGAATGGGCGGCCGCCCACCTGACCCCGGCCCAGCTCGTCCAGATGCTCCAGGAATCGAGCGACCCGGAGCAGACCAGGATCCTGGCCGAGATGCCTGACATCCTCAAGGACACCCTGCTCTTCCCCTATTCGAGCGGGCTCGACCTCGTCCGCACCGTCAGGACCGCTGGGGGCTGGCCGGCCGTGGACGCGCTCTATGCCGCCCCGCCGGCGTCGACCGAGCAGGTCCTCCACCCCGACAAGTACACGGCTCGCGAAGCACCGATCAAGGTCGCCTTCCCGAAGGACCTGGCCAAGCGTCTCGGGACCGGCTGGAAGGTCGACTACCAGGACACTCTCGGCGAGTTCCAGCTCGGGGAGTGGCTCCGCTCGGCCGGCAAGGTCCCGGTCGCCGCTGCGGCGGCAGCGAGCAAGGGCTGGGGCGGCGATCGGGTCGCCCTGGTCGGCAAGGGCGACACGAGTGGGGTGGTCATCGATACCCGCTGGGACAGCCCGGCCGATGCCGCCGAGTTCGCGGCCGCCGCTCAGCCGACGCTCGATGCTGTCGGCGGACCTCACGCCATGATCGCCATCGACGGGACCGATCGGGTCACCATCTTCATCGCGACCGACGACGCGACGATCAACGCCCTGGGGAGTGCCCTCGGCCTGGCCGGCTGAGCAGGCCCTGCCTACATCTGTTCCGGGGCAGAGATCCCGAGCAGCCCGAGGGCGTTGGCCAGGGTCGTCTTGGTCGCGGCGACGAGCGCCAGCCGCGCCGTCGAGCGGGCGGGATCGGTCCGGTCGACGACCTTCGCATCGCGGTAGAAGGCGTGGAAGGTCGAGGCCAGCTCTGTCGCATAGGCGGTGAGGCCCTGAGCCTCTTCGGCCGCGGCGGCATCTTCGACGACTTCAGGCAAACGGACCACCTCGCGGACGAGGCCTGCTTCGGGCGCGCCCTCGAGGTCGGCGGGGTCGATCGCATCGATCGGGATGAGCCCCGCCTCGGCTCCCTTGCGCAGGATCGAGGCGATCCGGGCATGAGCGTACTGGACGTAGTAGACGGGGTTCTCGTTCGACTGCTTCTTGGCCAGCTCGATGTCGAAGTCGATCGCCGAGCTGGGTCCGCGTGAGGCGAAGAACCAGCGCGCGGCGTCGACCCCGATCTCGGCCAGCAGCTCGTCGAGGGTGATGAACGTGCCCGCCCGCTTGCTCATCGCGACATCCTCGCCGTCACGGACGAAGCGGACCCACGCGACAAGGAGCATCCGTACGGCCGCCTTGTCGTAGCCCATCGCCTCCGCTGCGTTGCGCACCCGGGCGACCGTGCCATGGTGATCCTGGCCCCAGATATAGATCAGCTCATCGAACCCGCGGCTGAACTTCTCGGTCACGTAACCGATGTCGGAGGCGAAGTAGGTCCTCTCGCCGTTGGAGCGGGTGATCACCCGGTCCTTGTCGTCGCCGAACGAGGTCGAGCGGAACCAGGTCGCACCGTCCGCCTCGTAGATCTGACCGGCGGCACGGAGTCGCTCGATCGCCCGCTCGACCCAACCTTCGTCGTGGAGCGAGCGCTCGGTCTTCCAGACGTCGAAGTGGACCCCCAGATGCTCGAGCGACGCCTCGATCCCGGCGCGCACGCGCTCGGACGCCCAGCGACCGACGATCCCGGGAGCATCGGCTCCCGGTGCCTCGGCGGACGCAACGACATCGTCCGGCATCGCTGAGGCCAGGTCCGCCACGTAGTCGCCGTGGTAGCCGTCATCGGGGACCGGCTCGCCCCGACGGGTGGCCAAGACCGAGGCGCCGAGCTTCCAGACCTGGGTCCCCGAATCGTTGAAGTAGTACTCGCGGGTGACGCGCTGCCCGCCGGCTTCGAGGACCCGACAGAGCAGGTCTCCGACGAACGCGCCGCGGGCGTTGCCGATCGTCAGCGGGCCGGTCGGGTTGGCCGACACGAACTCGACGTTGACGTGGCGAGGCGCCGGAGCTGGGATGCGACCCCATGCCGCGGGCGCCGCGAGGATACGGCTCAGCGCGTCGGCCAGCGCGCGGTCCGCATAGCGCACGTTGATGAACCCGGGCGGGGCGACATCGACCGCACCCACGGGCGTCGCTGCCGGGGTCTCGGCGGCTTCGCGTCCGAGCTCGTCGGCGATGGCCCGGGCGATGTCGAGCGGGGCCCGCTTGTACGCCCTGGCCAGACGCATCGCCAGGTTCGTGGCGGCGTCGCCGTGGTCCGGATGGGCGGGCCGCTCGACCCGGACGGTGGGCGCCTCGGCGCCATCGATCGGCGGCAGCGCGCCGGATGCGATCGCCGCAGCCCAGGCACGCTCGACGGCGAGTCGGAGGTCACCGCGCAGGGTCGGCTCGGCGGTCGGATCGGTGGTCTGTGGCACGCCCGCAATCGTAGCCGGTCCACGGGTCAGATCGAGAAGCGGTCTCCCGGATCGACCACGCCGACCTCCACGCCGGCGAGCTCCTCGGCGGCCCGACCCGCTGCCGCGCGGTCGTGACCCATCAGGACGTGGGTCAGGAGCACCCGTTCGACCCCGGTCGTGGCCGCAAGTCGCCCGACGTCGTAGGCATTGAGGTGCTCCGATCCGGGCGCGACCGATGCCGTCCCGAACGACGCTTCGCTGAGCAGGGTGTCGCCGCGGCGGATGAGCGGACGGAGCGTCTCGGCGTCGCCGCAGTCGCCCGAGTAGACCAGTCCCGGACCGTCGCCGGCGGACACCCGGAAGGCATAGCTCTCATCCGTGTGGCGAATGAGTCTCGCCTCGAGGTCGAAGCTGCCGAGACTGACGTGGCTCTTGTCCACGAGGGTGTCGATGTCGAGCGAGGCGGCGCTGAAGCCGGGCTGGTCGTGGAGGGCATCGAGGCGCGTCTCGAGCGCGGCGGGACCGAAGACCCGGACCCGTCTGGCCGGCTTGAAATCCCAGCGCAGGTAGTGGCGCAACGGCACCAGGTCGATGAAGTGGTCGGGGTGGAGGTGACTGATGGCGACGCCCCGGATGGTGCTCGGCTCGATGGCCCCGGCCAGGTTCGTGAAGGCGCCCTGTCCCAGGTCGAGAACGACGGCGTCGGGTCCATGGCGGAGGAGATAGGCGGCGCCGACCGCACCGGGCCGGGACGTGTACGCCGGGCCCGCGCCGAGCACGGTGAGCTCGATCATCGGGCGACGATGCCGCGCATGCCGCCAGCCTACGCGAGGGTGAACCGCTCCGGCAACGGGACGCACACTCGCCCGCCTCCGCGCCGGAACGTGAGCTCGCTGAACTCGGCCCTGGCCAGGATGCGGTACCCCTCGTCGAGCCCCCAGGCCAGCCAGTCCGCGCGATGAGCGTCGGATCCCGCCGTGACCCGCTCCCCACCGAGCTCGCGGAACCGTTCGACGATCGCGGCAGGTGGATAGGTCTCGCCGACCGGGTGACGCAGGCCGCTGGTGTTGATCTCGAGGGCGGTCCCGCTGTCGACGAGGGCCCGGAGCGCGGGCTCGTACACCTCCGGCTGGGCGGCGAGCTGGGCGGGGGTCACGTGCGGATGGAGATAGCGCTTGACCACGTCGAGATGGCCGATCGTGTCGAACAACTCGGAGTGGGCCGCGGCAACGACCTGCTCGAAGTACGGCCCGACGATCTCATCCAGCGGCCGGCCCTCGACCCAGCGCGGGATCGCGCTGTGGATGTACGGCGATCCCGGCCAGTCGTGGACCGAGCCGATGGTGAAGTCGTAGCGATGCCTGGCCAGGTGATCGCGCAGGTCCGCCTCCCAGCCGGTGTTGTAGGTCAGCTCGGCGCCGAACCGGATGGCCAGGCCGCGGTCCGCCCAGCGCTCGGCCGCCTCGCGGACTGTTCGTTCCCGCTCGTCGAAGGTGGCGTACTCGAAGGCGGGGTCGCGCGGGTCGAAATCGACGTGATCGGTGATCGCCAGCTCGGCGATCCCGAGTTCGACGGCTAGGGCCGCGTAGACGTCGATCGGGACCAGGCTGTCGGGCGACAGGTCGGTGTGGATGTGAGCGTCGAGCGGGAGGTCCCTGGCCTGGCGTTCGACTGCTATCACCCGGCGAGGAGGCCCAGCGCGTGCCCGACCCGGTCGAACGCCGCCAGGGCGAGGTCGAGCTGCTCATCGGTGTGCGCTGCGGTCACGATCGTCCGGATCCGGGCTTTGTCAAGGGCGACGGTCGGGTAGACGATCGGCTGGGCGAACACGCCCTCGGCGAAGAGCCGGTCGCTGAACGCGCCCGCGGTGGCGGAGTCGCCCATCATCACCGGCGTGATCGGCGTCTCGGATGGGCCGATGTCGAACCCGAGCCGAGCGAGCTCGGCCTTGAATCGGCGGGTGTTCGTCCACAACCGCTCGATCAGCTGCGGCTCATCCTCGAGGACGTGGATCGCGGCCAGGCAGGCCGCGACGACCGCCGGCGGGTGGGATGTCGAGAACAGGAAGGGGCGAGCTCGCTGGGTGAGGACATCGCGCAGGTCCTGCGATCCGGCCACGTACCCGCCGAGCACGCCGACGGCCTTGCTCAGCGTCCCGACCTGGATCGCGACCCGACCGTGCAGTCCGAAGTGGTCGATCGTGCCCCGCCCGTTCCGGCCGAGGACTCCGGACGCGTGGGCGTCATCGACCAGGACCGCCGCCCCGAATGCCTCGGCGGCCTCGACGATGCCCGGCAGCGGGGCGATGTCGCCGTCCATGCTGAACACGCCGTCGGTCACGACGAGGATGAGCCGGTACGGTTCGCGGCTGTCGGGTCGACCGTGCTCCCGGGCGTCGGCGAGGATCGTCCGCAACGCGCCGACGTCGGCGTGGGGGTAGATCCTGCGAGGCGCCTTGGACAGCCGCATCCCGTCGATGATCGAGGCATGGTTGAGGGCGTCCGACACGATCAGGTCCAACTCGCCGGTGATCGCCCCGATGACGCCGGTGTTGGCGGTGAAGCCCGATTGGAAGGTCAGCGTCGCCTCGACGCCCTTGAACCGCGCCAGCTCCGCCTCGAGCTCTTCGTGGAGGGTCATCGTCCCAGCGATCGTCCGGACCGCACCCGAACCGGCCCCGAACCGCTCGACTGCGTGGAGGGCCGCCTGGCGAAGTCGTGGATGGTGGGTCAGACCGAGGTAGTCGTTCGAGGACAGGCTGATGACCCGCCGCTCGTCGACCGAGGCGATCGGGCCCTGTGCCGAGCTCATCACCCGCAGCGGGCGGTAGAGCTGTCGGGCCCGCAGGTCGGCGAGCTCATCGGCCAGGAAGGCCAGGGGATCGGATCCGGTGGTTGGTCGGTCGGTCATCGCGTCCAGTCCATGATGACCTTGCCGGAGTCACCCGACCGGGCGGCGGCGAACGCGGCCTCGTGCTCACGGAACCCGAAGCGATGGGTGATCGCCGGCCGGATGTCCAGACCGGACTGGAGCATGACCGTCATCTTGTACCAGGTCTCGTACATCTCGCGACCGTAGATCCCGCGCAGGGTCAGCATCTTGAACACGATCTCGTTGACGTCGAGCGAGATCTCGCCGGTCGGGATCCCCAGGATCGCCACCCCGCCGCCGTGGGCCATCGCAGCGATCGCGGCCCGCAGGGCGTCGGCGTTGCCGGACATCTCGAGTGCGACATCGAATCCCTCGACCATCCCCAGCTCAGCCGCGACATCGCCCAGTTGACGCTCGCTCGGGTCGATGGCCACGGTCGCGCCCATCCGGATCGCCAGGTCGCGGCGGTAAGCGTTCGGCTCGGCCACCACCACCAGGCGGGCCCCGGCGTGGCGGACGATGGCGGTCGCCATCAGCCCGATCGGTCCGGCCCCGCTGACCAGGACGTCCTCGCCGAGGACCGGGAAGGCCAGGGCGGTGTGGACCGCGTTGCCGAACGGGTCGAAGATCGCGGCGATCTCCGGATCGACGCCGGGCCAGTGGTGCCAGATGTTGGTCATCGGCAGGGTCACATACTCGGCGAAGGCGCCGTCCCGGCCGACCCCCAGCCCGATCGACTTGGCACACAGCTGGCGACGGCCGGCGAGGCAGTGGCGACAGCGACCGCACACGACATGACCCTCGCCGCTGACGAGGTCGCCCGGGCCGAAGTCGGTGACGTTCGAGCCGACCTCGACGATCTCACCCACGAACTCGTGTCCGACGGTGAGCGGCGGGACGACCGTCCGGGCCGCCCACGGGTCCCACGAGTCGATGTGCAGGTCGGTCCCGCAGATCCCCGTCAGGTGAACCCGGATGAGAACGTCGTTGATCCCGATCGTCGGGCGTGCGACCTCACGCAGCTCGAGGCCAGGACCCGGCGCGGTCTTGACCAGGGCGAGCATCGTCGCCTCCGTCAATCGATCTCCGAGGCGTCGACGACCGGATTCTCCACCGTCCCGATACCCTCGATCTCGACCCGCACCCGGTCGCCCGACTGGAGGAACACCGGTGGTTCGCGGAAGACGCCGACGCCCGACGGCGTTCCGGTGGTGATGATGTCCCCGGGCTCGAGGGTGATCGACCGAGTCACGAACTCGATCAGCGCCGGGATGTCGAAGAGCAGGTCGTCGGTGTTGGCGTCCTGCCACGGGACGGCCGTCCCCGCCTCGTCACCCGAACCGGGGATCCACCATGAGCGGATGGCCAGGGCGGGTGCGGCCGGCAGTTCGTCGGCGGTCACGAACACCGGCCCGAGCGGATAGAACGTGTCCGAGCCCTTGGCCCGCAGCCATTGGCCGTCGCCGTGCTCGTCAGGCCCGAGCGCCGCCTGCACTCCCTGCCAATCCCGTGCCGAGACGTCGTTGCCCACGACGTACCCGGCCACGTAGGCTGCGGCGTCGGCGGCCGTGACGCGCCGTGCGGTGGCCCCGATGACGACGCCCAGCTCGGCCTCGAGGTCGAGGGCATGGCAGCCGTATGGCCGGACGATCGGCTCACCGTCGGCCACGACCGCATTGCTGAACTTCGAAAAGAGGAGTGGTCGGTCCGGTGGCTCGATGCCCTGCTCCGCCGCGTGTGCCCGATAGTTCAGCCCGACACAGACGATCTTGCCCGGATATGGCAGGGCAGGCCCGGGGCGCCGCTTCCCGAGCGCGCGTGGCTTGACGCCTCGATCGAGGCAGCGTGCGGAGGCCCGGGCCAGGCGCCGCCACCAGCGGGCATCGGCGAAGCCGAGGACGACGCCGAGATCGAGGTTCGACCAGACCCACGCCCCGACGAGCCCTCCGTCACGCTCGAGTTGGCCGCCGGTCAGGAGCCCGCCCTCGACCAGGACGCCCCATCGACCGAGGCCGGACCGGGTTCGATAGGCGTACAGGCGCATCGGAGGCCTCGCTCAGGATGGGCTGGGGGACGGGGCGAGGCTGGGGGACGGGGCGAGGCTGGGGGAGGCCGCCGGGCTGGCCGACGTGTCCGGGCTGGCCGACGTCGCGGGTGCGGGGCTGGTGGCTGGCGTGGCTGTCGGCCGGGCGCACTGCGGCTCCGGGTTCTTCAGCTCGGCCTGGGTGGCGAAGTACTCGAGGATCTGGGCCGTGTCGAGCTTGTCCTGGAACAGCACCCGTCCCCACAGGAGAGCCGCGATGGGAGCCTTCATCTCGTCGAACCGGGCGATGACCGGCCCGACCGTGCCCTTCGGGATGGCACACAAAGGGCTGTTCGGGAATGTCCGGTAGAGCTCCTGGAGCGCCTTCTGGGTCGCGTCGTCGCAGGCGCCCATGTTGCAGTCGTAGAGGACGACCAGGCCGCCATGCTCCAGGTTATGGATCCAGCCCTGGGGCAGCATCGCGTCGTCAGGCCCGTAATAGCGGGCAGTGATCGGGCCGTCGACGCCTGCGTAGTGGTTGCCGGACGCTGGTGGGCAGGCGGCGAAGCGCTGAGCCTCCGGGGCCAGGATGTGGCTCCGGCCCATGTCCGTCTGGACCTGCCCGAGAGGTGCCGGCGACCCATTGGCCAGCGGGGTCCCGACGGGTGCCGGGACCATCTCGCTCGAGCAGGCGTACGCCTTGCTGTTGGCCTGCACGACCACGAATCCGCCTACGAGGACGAATGCCACGATCGCCGCGAACCCGAGCAGCGCCCCGCGATAGCGCTCGACGACCGGCCTGGTTCGGGTGGTCTCGGTCCGCGTACGAGCCCGGGCTCGCTCGCGTTCGCGGCGCCCCCGACGGGTCTCGCCGGACGGACCGTGCGATGGACTGTCGGATCCGCTCGACACCCGACTGGACTCGTTGCTCACTGGTCGCCTCAGTGGGACGGCGCTCGATCGGTCGACCGGGCGCGCCTGATTGTGCTGAAGGGCGAGCGTGGCCCGCCACCGGCAGAGGGTACCCTCCCCGGCCGTTCCGTGCGGCCCATGGCAGAATCGTCGTCCGATGATCGATGACCCCACGACCGAGCCCGGGCCGAGGATGCCGAACGGTGTCCGGTTCTTCCTCGTCTATGCCGGCGGCATCCTGGCCGCGATCGGTCTGTCGCTCAGGTTCGTGATCGACATGGCGATCTCGGCCCCGGTCAGTCCGGTCGGCGTCGTGGTGATGGTCCTGCTGGCCTACACGATCTTCACGATCACGCTCGTCCTCCAGCGGAAGACCGTGGCCCGTGGCCTGGCGCTCGGCCTGGCCAGCCTGACGATCCCGGCGATCCCGCTCGGGTTCTTCAGCTTCACGGTGGCCAGCACCGGCCTCGCGGTCGCGCTGTTCGCGGCAGCCCTGGCGGTCCTGCTGTTCCGCGGGCTCCTCCGCCCCGAGATCCGGACGTACTTCGATCAGCCCTGACGCAGGGTCGGTCAGCCGCCGACCGGTGATATCCTCGCCCTCTTCATGTCCGACCTCCCGTTCACTCCCGCCGATCCGGCGCTCAGCGAGCGCCTGGCAGCCTGTCTCGACGTCGAAGGCAAGATCCCCCGTGCGCTCGATGCCCTCGGGCCGGTCGCCGGGCGCGATGTCGTGCTGGTCGATGGCGAGGGCGGTCGATTGGCCCGGCTGCTCGAGGCCGTCGGCGGTCGGGTCCGTTCTGTGTCTCGCCCAGGATCCCCCGCCCGGCTCGACGCCGCGGATGGATCGGCCGACCTGGTCATCGGCTGCTGGTCGGTCTTCCGCGCCCCGAGTCCGGAGGAGATCGCCGAAGCCGATCGGGTCCTTCGCCCGGATGGCCGCCTCCTGGTCGTCCACGACTACGGCCGCGACGACGTGTCGCACCTCCGCGGGGAACTCCCCGAGTACGGCACCTGGAGCCGGCGTGACGGGTGGTACCTCAGCAACGGCTTCCGGGTCCGGGTCATCCACTGCTTCTGGACCTTCGGCTCGGCAGACGAGGCCGATGTCTTCCTGTCGGACGCGTTCGGCACGGTCGGGTGCCAGGTGTCAGCAACCCTGACACGACCGCGGCTGAGCTACAACGTGGCCGTCTACCACCGAACTCGCGGCGGCGCCGGGGCGCCGGCCTGAGCCGTGCTCGGCGCCCAAGCAGCATGATCGACTCATCTCCCAGCCGGACGGGCGCCGAGCTGCCGCCCCCCCCGCCGGCACCGCCCCCCCGCCGTCGAGGTCGCGTCCTCACTCCCGTCCGGGTGACCCTCGGGATCGCCCTCGTCGCCTCTCTCGGCGTCGTCACCTATGGGCTGCTGGCTCGCGATTCCAGCCAGCTCACGGTCCTGACGGCCGGTGCGTACATCGTCGGCATCGTCTTCGCGCTGCTGGCGCTGGCCGGTGCGTGGGCGGCCTATCAGCGGGGCCGGCAAGGGCAGAGCGGCCGCGCCCTGATCTATGCCCTGCTCGGCGGAGTCACCGCGCTGCTGGCCGCCGGATCGTTCGCCGGAGCGATCCTCCTGACCTTGACCCTCGACTCCTGAAGTCGGCTCGGGCTGACCCTCTGCTAGACTCGGCGGCGCTCGCCCCCATCGTCTAGAGGCCTAGGACGCCACCCTTTCAAGGTGGAGATCAGGGGTTCGAATCCCCTTGGGGGCACACCCGCTGTCGTTCGAACAACGGCCTCGCGGGTGGCGTCCAGTCGATCGCCTCGAGCCCACGCCAACCTGGCCAAGGTCGCTTCAGCAGATGCAGCGAGCGGCAACGGCCAGCCCGAGATCGGGTCCCGTGGCCTCTCGTCAACGCGCAGACTAGTGGCGTGGGGACTCTTGCTGGCCAAACATGACGTGAGCACCTCGCGGCCACCTATTCAACCCGCGGAGCGCTTCGTGATGCCGCGCTCCGCTCCATGATGCTGGCGCTGGCGTTCGGCGTCGGCCGGTTGACGGTTGTCGTCCTTGCCGGCTACCAGTACGGCGCTGTGGTTCGACCACGATCCCAATAGCCTGCCCGGTTCCCTCAGGGGGCGGCAGTCGGTTCGAGGCTGAGGCTCGATGTCGAGAGGAGGAAGTCAAGTGAGGACGACGCAGGAAGAACCTGGCGAGGGCCACCGTCCGGGGAGCCTGGATGGCCCAGCCGTGGTCGCGCATACCACCGAGGACGATCAGCATCCGGAGGTGCGCCAAGCCGCACAGGCGCACGCCAAGGAGCACGGCTGTGTGCTGATCCTCTTTGCCGCGGACGTCGCTTCCTGGCTCTCCGAGCCGATGCCGAACCAGTGGGCCTCGGAAGGAGAGGCGGATCGGTTCGGCGACCGCCTGAGCGCGGACGACCTCGATTTCCTTGGTCGATCGGCTCTCGCCGAACAGGTCCGAGAGAGTCATCGAGGAGGCATCAAGACGTCTGCCTGGCTGCCCAAGGACAAGGGGGTCGAGGCCCTTGCGGACTATGCTTCAAGCCAGGGAGCCCATGTGGTCTTTGTCCCCGAATCGCTCGCTTCGATCGACAAGCTCGGCCCGTTGCTCGAGGCCGACGCTGCCGCCCCCGACGGACGCCGGACCCAACCCTCGCTCCGGGTGGTGATGGAACCCGACCCGACTCGATCTTGACCGCACTTGGCCGACGGCTTAGACCGCGGCCAGGAATCCGTCGGTGACCTCGTTCTTGTGCGCCGCAAACGCGGCCAGGACTTCCGATCTGTGACCCACGATGGGGTTCTGCACGACCGCATCGCTGAAATGGTCGATTGCGGCGGCGCTGGCAAAAGCGCCACCGAGCCGTTGATACAGACCCGACTCCGCTGGTCGTCCGTCAATCCTGGAGGGCGCCGGCGGCTGAAAGGAGCTCGTCGGCGGCCGTGCTGAGGCGATCGGCCGCCTGGCCATCGACGGCTTCCTGGTCGATCAGCTCGGCGATCCGGTCAGCCAGCTTCGTCGCCTCGTCGCCCGCCGTCTTGGCCCTATGTTGGTCGAGCGCCTGGTCGAATCGATCAAGGTGATCCTGAAGGTCCTTCGCGTCGTGTCCTTTCAGGCCGTGGCCCCCACGAGCGGCCTCGATCGCCGCTGACATCTCGTCCCCGGCGGCTCGAGCGTCGGCGTATGGATCGACGGTCGGCGTCGTAGTCGGAGTCGCCGTCGGCGTCAGGGTTGGGGTTGGGGTCGGCGGGGGAGTCGGGGTCGGCGTCGGAGCGGGCGTCGGTGCCTCGCTCGCGGAGGCCGATGGGCTCGTCCGCAGCCCGGCACCGCCGCCCAGCAGAGCGGCACTGCCGCCCGGGCCACCACGACCCAGGACCAGGAAGGCCGCCGACCCGACGATCAGGACAGCGACCAACGTGGTGGCCGCCACGATCACCCGTCCGTCCGGGCCATGCCTGGAGGCCCCGTAGCCTGCAGCGCCCGCCCGCGGAACCGGCACGTCGATCCGAGTGGTCCCGTCGGGCGACGCGACGGTCAGCGGCCGGGCCCACCAGCCATCCATGGCAGCCGCGAGCGATGCTCCGAGCTGGGCCGCCGTCGGCCGCTGCCGAGGATCGCGGGCCAGGGCTCGCCCGACCACCGCATCGAACGCCGAGCCGAGATCGGGCCGGACGGACGACACGGGGACGACCCGGCGTGCGCTGGCCGCGACGAGCTCGTTGACGCTTCCGGCAGGACGCGGAAGCCTGCCGGTCAGGCCGAGGAAGGCCATGACCCCGAGGGCATGGACGTCGCTGGCCGGGCTGCCAGGCTCGCCCGCGAGCTGCTCCGGTGCGAGATAGGCGAGCGTCCCGACGGTGGTCCCGATCGAGGTCAGCTCGCTCGGACCGGCGGCAGCGATCCCGAGGTCGGCGATCCGCGCCCGGTCCTCGGACAGCAGGACATTCGAGGGCTTCAGGTCTCGGTGGACGATCCCGCGGCCGTGGAGTGCATCGAGTCCGGCCGCGACATCGACCACGACGGCGATCAGGTGGTCTGGCGGGAGTGCGCCGGTCTCCGATGCGGCGAGACGATCCGCGAGCGAGCCGCCGTCGCAGAGGTCCATGACCAGGAACGGCTCGGCTCCGGTCGTCGGGTCGGCCGGGGCCACATCGTGGATCGCCACGACGTTGGGATGGCTGACCGTGGCCAACACTCGAGCCTCGCGATCGAAGCGCGCCGCGATGACCGGATCCGTCGCGAGGTTCGCATGGAGCACCTTCACCGCGACGTCGCGCTGAAGGCGCCGGTCCCGGGCGCGAAAGACCGAGGCGAACGCACCCCTCCCGATCCGAGCATCGAGGCGGTACCGCCCGGCCAGCCTGTCCCCGATGCTCGCCATGCCCCGAGGGTACCCGATGCGCGCCGGTCGGCTCGTGAGGGCCGCCGGTGGTTACGGCGATCGCCTCGTCCGGCGCCAGCCGTTCCTCCGCCTGGGTCAGCTCGACGTAGGTGACCGGGACGGATGGTTGCGCGCGCGCGCTCGATCCGAAGATGCCCGTCGACGACGTTGCCCGTCGTCCGGTTGACGATGACCTCCGTGACCCAGCCGACCTCAGATAACGCGCCTGAGAGGGCACGCTGTCGCTCGGACGGATGCGTCTGCCAGTTGGGTGGGTTGGGGACGAGCACCGTTGGTGCGACGGCGGCCTGGCCGACGATGCGATTGCGCCGGGCGGCGACGGTCGCGGTCACACGACGTACCATCAGCGGGTCGTACTCAGACAGCGGGCGGGTGTCTGAGCCCCCTTGGGGGCACCACCTCCGGCGCTCCACGACACGGCCCGGTCTCAGCATCCGCGCACCTGCTACGATCGGACGGATGGAGATCATGGGCGTCCAGATCCGGACGATCGTCAAGGACAACGTCGCCACCCGCTGCGACGGCTGTCTCGCGGTCATCTCGGGCACGCCGTGGCGGATCAACCTGCTCGACATCGTGTCGCCCGAGGCGGCGGCGTCGTGGACGGATCGACCGGCCGTCAACCCGGGTCCGTTCCAGTTTCACTCCGACCCGAGCCACGTTCGGCGCTGGATGGCCGACAAGGGCTACCTGTTCTGCCGGCGTGGCGAGATCCGCGAGCTGATGCGCCCGGTCGCGATCCCAGGCGATGGACCGCGCTGGGGCCTGTGCGACGGCCTCCATCGCGACGACCATGAGTTCGTCCCCTCCTGACCGCGTCCCCACGAAAGCACCCGACCGATGAGCCTGACGATCCTGCTCCCGGCCCTCACCTCGGTCCTGGCCCTGGTGTTCAGCCTGCTTCTGTTCGACCAGTGGCGCGACCGTCGCCGGGCCTACCAGATCATCTGGGCGCTCGGGATGCTGTTCTTCGGGATCGCCTCGGGGTGCGAGGCGCTGGCGGCATCGAACGGCTGGAGTGAGCCGCTCTACCGGACGTGGTACCTGACCGGAGCCGTGTGGACGGCCGGCTGGCTGGGCTTGGGCACCGCCTTCCTGCTCGGGCGCACGCGGTTCGGGTACATGTTTGCGTTCTGCCTGTTCCTGGCCGGTCTATTCACCCTGCTGACCCAGCGTCGCTACGACTACCCGGGGGCGGGCACGGCTCCGCTCCTGTACCTGATCGCCTCGATCGTCCTGGCCGTCGCGATCGGTGTGGAGACCTACTTTGCCAACGAGCGCTGGCCGTATCTCGCGGCCGTCGCGGTCGTCGGCGCCACGCTTCTCAGCATCGTGCTGATGCTGACCAGCAGCCTGGCGCCGCCCGGCTACGCGCTCGACCCGGCGACGAACGTGCCGGTCGGGGATCTATTCCCGGGGACGCTCCGCCTGCTGACCCCGTTCATGAACATCACCGGTGGGCTCGTCCTGATCTTCGGAGCCCTGTTCTCGACCTATGTGTTCATGCCCAAGCGGCGGGTCCTCGACTACTCGCTCGATCCGGACCAGCCCGGTGACCATTTCCTGTTCAACCTGATCATCGCCGTGGTCGCGATCCCGGTGAACTTCGTCGCCTCTATCCCGCTGGCGTTCCACGCCGTCCGGACGGGTCGGATCAACAGCCGCGTCCCGGCGACGATCCTGATCGCCATCGGCGGGATGCTGGCCAGCGGTGGCGACGCGCTCAACCGGTTCGGCGTGACCGAGTACTTCCAGGTGGGCAAGTTCCTGGCCGTGATCTTCCTGCTGGCCGGCTTCCTCGTGTCGACCGAGGTGTTCCGCGAGATCCGCGTCCCGTTCACCTCGATCAAGCTCCGCTCCGCCCACGCGGAGCCGGCGACCGCCGGCACGCTGGACTGACTGCCTCGCGCGAGTCGGCCGCGACCGGGAGCGCGCCCGGCCACGCTCGCTGGATGCAGCTCGAGCGACGCCACTCCAGCCTGGGCTCGCTCGCTGTCGTCATCGCGGCATCGCTGTTCGGGATCCTCGGGCCGCTGTCGCGACTGGCAGAGCAGAACGCGGGCCTGACCACCGTCGGCTTCGTGTCGTGGCGAGCGCTGTTCGGCGCGCTCATCGTGGCGGTGGTGATCGGGCTGCGCGCCATGCGCGGTGGCCGGATCGTCGGCCTGGGCTCCCTGTCGGCCCGCGGCAGAGCGTCGCTGGTCGCGGTGACCGTCGCCGGAATCCTCCTCAACCTGGCGATCTTCTCGGCCTTCCAGCGGGTGACGATCGGCCTTGCCCTGCTGGTGTTCTACACCTACCCGGCGCTGCTCACGCTGGTCGTCGTCGCGGTGGAGCGGCGCCGGCCCGACCGGGTCCAGCTGGGGGCCCTCGCCGTGGCCACGCTCGGGATGGCGGTGGTCGTCGTCGGCGGGATCGATCCGGCGACCGGCCTGACGTTCGACCTGGGTGGACTCCTGTTGGCGTTCGTGGCCGCCACGATGCAGGTCGTGTTCATCCTGGTCAGTCGCCGTGGCTACTCGGCCCTGCCGACCGACGAGGCGTCGTTCGTGGTGCTCGCCGGCGGGTGCCTCGGATTCCTCGCGATCGCCGTCGCGACCGGCCAGGTCGACGCCCTGGCGCAGCCGTTCCTCGACCCGTCGGGCTGGCCTTACCTCTTGGTCGCCGGGTTCCTGGGGGCGGGCATCCCGACCATCCTGTTCCTGGTCGGCGTGCGCTGGATCGGCGGGATCCGGGCGGGCATCCTGGCCCTGCTCGAGCCGGTCGTCGGGACCCTCCTGGCGGCCGTGCTGCTTGCCGAATCGCTCCGTCCGGTCCAGCTGATCGGAGGCCTGCTCGTCCTTGCCGCGGCGGTCCTGCTCCAGCGCGAGCGCGCCAGCCCGGCCGACGGGACGGACGAGGGCGAGGCGATCGCCGAGGAGCACCCGAGCCTCGCCTGACCCCGCCGGGCGACCATCGGCTGACGGATCCGCGACCTTCGACTGAACTGGCCGACGGTGGCCTCCGCGCTATACTCCGCGGGTCCACGAGCGCCGCCCCCGAGGTTCGATGCGAGTCCGCAAAGCCGTCTTTCCAGCCGCCGGATGGGGCACCCGCTTCCTGCCGGCGACGAAGGCCCAGCCGAAGGAGATGCTCCCGCTCGTCGATAAGCCGGTCATCCAATACGCCGTTGAAGAGGCGGTCGCGGCCGGCATCGAGCAGGTCATCATCGTCACCTCCAGCCAGAAGCGGGCGATCGAGGACCACTTCGATCTGTCGTACGAGCTCGAGCATCTGCTCGAGGAACGCGGCGACGTGGAGATGCTGCGCAAGATCCGCCACATCAGCGACCTGGCTCAGATCGCCTACGTTCGCCAGAAGGAGCAGCTCGGGGTCGGCCACGCCGTGCTGATGGCCAAGGAGCTGATCGGCCACGAGCCCTTCGCCGTCATCCTGTCGGACGATGTCGTGGTGTCCGAGCGGCCGGCCATCGGCCAGCTTATCCACGCGTACGATCAGGTCCACGCCTCGGTCATCGCGGTCACCGTAGTTCCCCACGAGGACACCGGGCGCTACGGGATGATCGATCCCGAGCCAGCCGGCGATGAGCTCGACCACGGCCGGCTTCACCGGATCAAGGGCGTCGTCGAGAAGCCGGACCCCTCGGTCGCCCCGTCCGACCTGGCCATCATCGGCCGCTACGTCCTCACGCCGAAGATCTTCGACAAGCTCGAGCAGACCCAGCGCGGCGCCGGTGGCGAGATCCAGCTGACCGACGCCATCGAGGCGTTGATGGAAGAGCAGGCCGTCTACGGCTACGAGTTCGAGGGCAAGCGCCACGACGCCGGCACGACGATGGGCTGGCTGAAGGCCTCGGTCGAGTTCGCCCTCGAGCGACCCGACCTTGCGGCCGAGTTCCGCGAGTACCTGGCCCACCTGGAGCTCTGACCGGCGCCCGCGCACGGACGAGGCCCACCCGATCGCCCAGGTAGCGTCACCGCCGGCCTCGGGCGCCCGTCATCCGGTGGGGTACGATGCCCGGCGAGCCCGGCTCGAACGGCGTGGTCATGAACTGTGAGGGATCGACTTGGCGGAGATCGGAAGCGTCCTCGGCGGGCGATATCGGCTGGTCGAGCTGCTCGGCCAGGGTGGGATGGCCACCATCTTCCGGGCGACGGACGGCCAGCTCGGCCGCGACGTGGCGGTCAAGGTGCTCCGCTCGGAGTACGGTCGCGATCCTGATTTCGTCGCCCGATTCCGGATGGAGGCGCAGTCGGTCGCCTCGCTGAGCTCGCCCAACATCGTCGTCGTCCACGACTTCGGGATGGACCCGGCCGGGCCGTTCATCGTGATGGACTATGTCGATGGCGAGGACCTCGCCACGCTCCTGCGCCGGACCGGCCCGTTGTCGGCGTCGCGCTCGGCCCGGATCGCCGCCGAGGTCGGTCGAGCGCTCGCCGTGGCGCACTCGCGCGGGATCATCCACCGCGACATCAAGCCCGGCAACATCCTGCTGGCCCACGATGGCCGGGTCCAGGTGACCGATTTCGGGATCGCCCGGGCGATCGCCGAGGCCCAGATGACCCTGCCCGGGACCACCCTCGGCTCGGTCCAATATATGAGCCCCGAGCAGGCCCGCGGCGAGTCCGCGACAGAACGTTCGGACATCTACAGCCTGGGCGTGGTCTTGTTCGAGATGCTCGCGGGCCGGCGTCCGTTCGAGGGCGACAGCGCCGCGTCCATCGCGATGGCCCGCCTGACCCCTCCGGTGCCGATGCCGTCCGCGTACCGGGCAGGGATCCCACCGGTCCTCGAGGCGATCTGCCGCAAGGCCATGGCGATCGATCCAGCCGAGCGGTTCTCGTCCGCCGCTGCGATGGCTGACGCCCTCGACGACGATCTGGCCGACCGGAGTGCTGGTGTGGCTGGTGTCGGAGCGGCCGCGGCCGGGACGGCCGTCGCGGCCGGTGTCGCGCGCGCCAACCCGGGCAGCCCGATCCCATATGCGCCGGACGCCTACGCCGGGGCCGGGTCGTCGACGCCGCCACCCGCGACTCCGCCCCCGCTCGCCTACGACCACGATGGCGACGGTGGTGGCGCCGGTCCGTGGGCCTGGATCGCCGGCCTGCTCGGCCTGGCCATCCTGCTCCTGGTCGGCTTCCTCCTGTTCAAGATGCTGACCGGCGGAGGGACTCCGACCGCCGAGCAGGTCGTCGTCCCGAACTTCGTCGGCCAGACCCTCCAGCAGGCACAACCGCTGGCCGATGCCAAGGGTCTGGCCATCAAGGCGACCGCGTTCGTCAAGAGCAACGATCAGCCCGAGGGGACGATCACTGCCCAGGACCCCGGCGCCGACGCGACGGTCGACAAGGGCGCGACGATCAGCGTCACGGTCGCGACCGGCCAGGCGCTTGTGGCTGTTCCCGATGTCAAGTTCCAGACTGAGTCGACCGCGCTCAAGACTCTGGTCGAGGCCACTCTGACGCCGGGCACGGCCACTCCGGAGTTCGATCCGACCGTTGTCGCAGGCTCGGTCGTCTCGACATCGCCGGCGGCCGGTGTCCAGGTCGCATCCGGGACGACGATCGACTACGTGGTGTCGAAGGGTCCGGAGCCGAGCGTGACGCCGTCGCCGAGCCCGACAGCGAGCCCGAGCCCCACCCCGTCGCCGACGCCGACACCGACACCACCGCCGACACCGACGCCGACCGCGGCGACGACCACCGTCGGTGAGTACCGCTGCCAGACGCTGGCCCAGGCCAAGCTCGACATCGCTGCCGATGGGTTCGCCGTCGGCACGATCACGGCCCAACCGCCCGGCTACACCGCCGCCGACGACTCACTCGTCTTCGAGCAGCTGCCGCTACCGGGCAAGAAGCGCGCTCCAGGGACGGCGATCGACCTGGGCGTGTACGACCCGGCGTCGTATCCGTTCCCGACCTGCCCGCCCGGCCCGTAGCCGCGGCTCCGGTCCGGCACAGCAGTCAGGCGTCGAGCTCGACCCAGAATGTGCTCGGGCGATCGGCCCGGAGGGGGTCGGCGCTCGCGCCGAGGGGATCGGCAGGGGCGAACGTCCGTTCGTCCAGGACCGCCCCGGCGTCGACGGCGGCCGTCCCTGCGACGAGCGCGATCGGCGCCGACCAGCACGGCCGGATCTCGTCGCCGGCCAGCGAACCGCGTCGTCGGTCCCGTCCGCAATAGCCCGCACCGCCGAACACCGCGTGGCGGAAGTCGGCGCAGGTGGCGCAACTGGTGCTGGAGCGGTGGCACACCCAGCATCGGGCCGCTTCGGCCTGCGGGGTCCGGCAGTGCGGGCAGCGCCACGTCGCCATCATCGGATGGTAGCTGCGATGTCGGTCGGCTGTCGAGTCGAGGGCGGCCCTACTTGTTGACGTTGAGGAAGGTCTGGGCGCTAGCCTGCCCGTACTGCTTGGTCTGGACGAGGACCGCGGCGACTCCACGACCGAGGCCGGCTCCCTTGGGGATGGTCACGTTCCAGCGCGCCCTGCCCTCGCCGTCGGTGGTCAGGGTCCGGGTGATCGGATCGACTCCGCGCATGATCAGGCTGAACTGGACGGTCGCCCCGTCGAGGGGTTTGCCGTCCGGATCGGTCACGACCGCGGTCAGGACCACGTTGTCCGGCAGCTGCTTTCGGACGAACTGGTAACGCGAGGCCGTGATCTCGGCGGTCAGCTTGCCCTTGCCCCGGTTGACGTTGATCACCACGGACGCCTGGTTGTTGGCCGGATCGGTCGCGCTGATCCTGATCCCATTCGGACCGTTGGCGATGGCCAGGACCAGCGTGAACGTCCCGGCGTCGTCGGCCGTGCCGGTGATCGAAGCGTGATTGGCTTCGTTCGTGGCGACCAGCTCGCTCCGCGGCTGTGTTTTACCCACGATCGTGACCGACTTGCCGTTGACCACGGCGGTCTTGGACGGCTTGGTGATGACGATCTTGGGCTTCACCTTGTCGAGGACGTACGTCACCGCCTTCGACGGCCCACTCTCCGTGCCGCTGGCACCGACCAACGTGGCGGTGAAGTCGTTACGGCCGTTGGCCAGCTCGATGCCGGCCGCGGTGAAGCCGGCCGTCTCGCCGACCGGGATCTCGTCGATCTGCTCGGGCGCCTGGTCCGGCAACGTGCGATAGATCTTGACCGTCACCCCGGGCTGGCCGATGAACGCGCTGGGGACGGTCCCGGTCAGGTCGACTGTCTTCTGGTTCGTGTACGACTCACTAGGGACCGTCAGCGACGGGGCGTTGGGAGTGACGATCTCCGTCGGGCTCGGACTGGGGCTCTCGGTGACCTTGGCGAAGGTGTCCTGGAGGCTCGCGGCCACACTCCCGACGACACGGCCGAGGACGCCGACCCCGGCGAACACGATCACTCCGCCGATGGCAACGATGACCATGACCAGCGCGATGCGCAGATAGACCGGCATGCTCGGGCCGCGCTCGATCTTGCGGTGGGGTGCGATCCGGTTCGGCGCGGGGGGTCGGGTACCCGTTCGTTTGGCCGGTGCCGGCCGTCCGGTCGACGGCGGACGGGGCCTGACCTGGGACGAGCGTTGGCGCCGATTCGTCATCGGGCTGCATTGTCGCACGATGCGAGCCATCGCCATGCTCGACGCGCCGCTCCCACCAAGTGCGCCGCGTTGTACTCTGGCGCGGTGAGCGGGCGTTGGGTGACGTCCGTCCGAGCGCGAGGCTGGTTTGCACGCCCGGAACCCCAAGAGCGACCGACCCACCGGACCGACCGGCCGCCCATCGTTCGGCGTCGGGCCGATCGCCCGGGCGAGCACACCTCCACCACCGCCGACCAGCAGCCGACCCGGGTACCCGGCGCTGCCGGTCATGGGCCGGAGCGGCGTGTTCGGGCTGCCCAACCTCCGCCGCAACGTCTGCCCGCACTTCTACATGACCGGCACCCGCGGCGCGATCCCGATCCAGGCGCCACATCTGCTCAAGGCGCTGATCCGTCAGGATGCCAACGTGTCGCGCTGCCAGCTTCGCGGCGGGGTCCATCTCGAGCAGGGCTACATCAACGACGTGTGCCTGACCCCTCGGTTCAACCAGTGCGTCTTCTACGAGGACGAGCTGTCCAGGGAGTGACGTGAGCGACCTCACCTACGAGGAGGCGCTCCGCGCCCTGCAGGAACGCGGTCGCTTCGGGATCCGGCTCGGGCTCGGGCGAACGCGGGCGCTCCTGCGCGCGCTTGGCGACCCTCAGCTCGCTCTGCGGGGTGCGCTCATCGGGGGGACCAACGGCAAAGGCAGCGTTCTCGCCCTGGCCGGGTCGGCCCTTCGGGCCGGCGGCTTCCGGGTCGCGGAGACCCCCAAGCCGCATCTGGTCAGCTACCGCGAGCGGCTCCAGCTCGATGGACGCCCGATCGACCCGGGCTCGTTCGGGCGGGTCGTCGGCGAGGTCCTCGACGCGGCCGGCCGGCTGCCGCGACGCGACGCTCCGACCGAGTTCGAGCTGCTGACCGCGGTCGCCTTCCGCTGGTTCGCCGAGGTCGGGGTAGACCTGGCCCTGGTCGAGGTCGGGTTGGGCGGCCGGCTCGATGCCACCCATGCCTGGGACGGTGGGGTCGCCGCGATCACCAATGTCGATCTCGATCACACGGATCGACTCGGCGATACCGTCGCACAGATCGCCGGCGAGAAGGCGGCGATCATCGAGCGTGGCGACGTCGCGGTGACCGGCGCCGGTGGCGACGGGCTGCGGGTCATCCGTCGCCGAGCCCATCGCCTCGGGGTTCCGCTGACCGAGGTGGGACCGCCGTCGCTCGTCGGCTGGGATCGGGACGGCATCGTGGTGAATCTGCCGCGCCTGGGCGAGACCCGGATCGGGCTGCGCGGGCGTCATCAGGCAGTGAACGCTGCCGTCGCCGACGCCGTCCTCGATGCGCTGACAACGGCCGGCATCGCCGACGTCCCCGACGAGGCACGCCGGCGCGGCTATGCGGATGCACGCTGGCCGGGTCGGCTCGAGCTGATCGAGACGAGCCGCGGCATGGTCGATGGACGGCCGGCCGACGTCCTGCTCGACGGCGCCCACAACCCGGCCGGTGCGGTGGCCCTCGCCCGGGCGCTCGAGGACCTCCGTCCGATGCTGAGCGGAGGCGAAGACGCTCCCGAGCCGCCGCCGCTGACCCTCATCCTCGCGATGATGTCGGACAAGGACGTGGCGGGTGTGCTGGCCGCGCTGGCTTCCTCGCCGGCGGCCCGCGCCGCCCGGGTCATCTGTACCCAGGTCGACGCCCCGCGCGCTCTGCCAGCCGCGCGTCTGGCAAACGGCTGGTCGGCGGTAGCGCCACGTTCGCGGACCAGCGTGGTCGTGCCGGTCGCAGCAGCGCTCGATCGGGCACTGGCCGAGGCACCGGGGCCGATCGTGGTCGCCGGGTCGCTCTACCTGGTCGGGGCGGTCCGAGCCATCCTGGTCGACGATCCCGACCTGCGCGACGACCTCCCGGAGGGTGGGCGACCGGGGCCAGCAGGTCGCTCGGCCCTGGCGGCCGTGCGATGAACGCGGACACGACCCGCTCTGTCGGCCCGACGACGATCGGCGGTCACGAGTTCCGGTGGGGTGAGCGGACCTTCGTGATGGGCATCCTGAACGCGACCCCGGACTCGTTCTCCGGTGACGGCCTGCTCGCCACCGACCCGAATGCGGGCGGGCGGACGGCGCTCGCCGTGGCCGCCGGGATGGTCGCCGACGGGGCGGATCTGCTCGACGTCGGCGGTGAGTCGACCCGACCCGGCCACCAGCCGGTCGATGCGGCCGAGGAGGTGCGCCGGGTCGTCCCGATCGTGGCGGCGCTCCACCTGGCCCAGCCCGACGTCCCGATCAGCGTCGACACGACCAAGCCGTCGGTCGCGGCCGCTGCGCTCGAGGCCGGGGCGGCCATGATCAACGACGTGTGGGGCGTGTCGGAGGACGACGCCCTCGACCGGCTGGCGGCCGAGCAGGCCGTTCCCATCGTGCTGATGCACAACCGGGCGGAGCCGATCTACACGGACTTCATGACCGAGCTGATCGACGATCTCCGGCGGGCGATCGACCGAGCGCTGCGGGCCGGTTGCGCCTGGGAGTCCCTGATCGTCGATCCAGGGTTCGGCTTCGGCAAGACGCCCGACCACAACCTGATCCTGCTCCGGGAGCTCGCGGCGCTGCGCGTCCTCGGACGGCCGATCCTTCTCGGCGCGTCACGCAAGTCGACCCTCGGTCGAGTCCTCGATCTGCCTCCCGAGGAGCGCCTCGAGGCCACCCTGGCGACGACCGCGCTCGGGATCGCCGCGGGAGTGGACATCGTTCGCGTCCACGATGTCCTGGCCAACGTCCGGACGGCGCGGATGACGGATGCGATCGTCCGATGACTGACCGGATCGTCCTTCACGACATGGTGTTCATGGGCCGTCACGGCGTGCTCGAACGGGAGCAGCGCGTCGCTCAACCGTTCCACGTCGACGTCGAGCTCGTGCTCGATCTGCGCCCGGCCGCCCTCGAGGACGAGCTCGCTCGGACGGTCGACTACGGGACGGTCTTCGAGACCTGCCGGAGCATCGTCGAATCGACCACCTTCCGGCTCATCGAGGCCGTGGCCGAGGCGATCGCCAACGAGCTCCTGGCCGACTTCCCGATCGATGAGGTGACGGTTCGGGTGCGCAAGCCGGAGGCCCCGATCGAAGGCACCTTCGCCTACGCCGGAGTCGAGGTCGTCCGCCGCCGCTGAGGACGGCCGGACCCCGACGTCGGGGGGAACGCCGGGGTCCGAAGGGAGTCGCGGCGGCGCGGCTGAGCGAAGCTACAGGTCGGCGGGACGAGTCCCGAGGGTGACCTGGACCTCCACCTTCTGGCCATTCCGCAGGAGCCCGACGGTGACCGTCCGGCCCGGCGCGAACTGGGTCAATACCGAGTCGAGCGGATGCTCGGTGTCGATCGTGTGACCTTCGATGGAGACGATGATGTCGCCTTCCTTGATGCCCGCCTTGTCGGCCGGTCCCTCGGGGATGACACCCGCGCTGGATTGCCCGGTGGCGTTCTGACCGCCGTTGATGTAGGCCCCGTCGTTGACCGACAGGTTGAGCTCGCCGGCACGCTGAAGGTCGAGCATCTCGTAGCGGATGCCGATGTACGGACGGGCCAGCTTCTGGCCGGCGACCGCCTGCTCCATGATCGGCTTGGCGATGTTGACCGGGATGGCGAAGCCGATCCCGTTGGCATTGGCGGCGATGGCGGTGTTGACGCCGATGACGTTGCCGCCAGTATCGAGCAGCGGACCGCCGCTGTTGCCGGGGTTGATCGCGGTGTCGGTCTGGAGCAGGTTGTTGATCTGCCCGCTGCCGACGTCGATCGTTCGTCCGGTCGCCGATAGGATGCCGCTGGTGACCGTGTTCGAGTAGGTCCCGAGCGGGCTGCCGATGGCGATGGTCGTCTGGCCGACCTTCAGCGCCGACGAGTCGCCGAGGGCGGCGGCCGGCAGGTCGGTCGCCTCGATCTTGACGATGGCCAGGTCGGTCAGCGTGTCGATGCCGTAGATCGTGCCCTCGAAGCGGCGCCCGTCCTTGAGCTCGACCTGGAGCTTGTCACTGCCGGACACGACGTGGCGGTTGGTCAGGATCCAACCGTTCTTGTCGTAGATGACCCCGGACCCGATGCCCTCGGTCGCGGTCGGGTCGTTGGCGTTGGCCGTGGCCGAGCTGACGATCCGGACGACGGCCGGTCCCACCTTCGCCGCGACGGCGATGATGGCCGACGATTCGTCGATCTTGATCGGCTGGGTCGCGCCCGTGGTCAGCCCGGTCGGGTTCGCCGCCGCCGCGGCCGGCTGATCGAGCGCGCCACTCGCTCGCAGGGTGAGGTACGTACCACCCGACGCGAGCGTGGCGGAGATGAGCGCAGCAGCGAAGACGGGAACGAGGATGCCGCCACCTCGACGCCGATCGGCGGTCGGGCTTGGAGCGACGGCCCCGGGCGCCGGCACGGTGGCGGTGGCTGCCGCCGCGGCCGGCTCGAACCAGGCCTCAGGGGTCGGTTGAACGGGCGTTTGCCAGGTGGCCCGGTCGCGGTCGACCCGATCCGGTTCGGGTGAGTAGGCGGCGAATGGCCCGGGCGCTGCGGGAGCACTCGGGTCGGCGACCGTGCCGGCCGGCGCTGGGAGGACCGGGGGGACGTGGATCGGCGGCGCCGGGTCGAGCGGGGTCGCCGAGGCGGGCGGCGTGACCGGCCGCACGATGGGAACGGCCGAAGGGGCCGGGTTCGCCGCACGGTCGGCTCCGGTCGAGGGGTCGGCGGGGTCGTTCGGCTTGGTCGGTCGTTCGTTCATGGGCGGATGTCGGCTCCTCGGGGACGCGCTGCGAAACGCGGCAACTGGCAGGTCATGGCAAGCCTGACCGCTCCGGATTCAATCAGGAGGCGGCGGATGGTGAAGAATCCGCTACCTGCGCGGTTTCGGCAGCGGCTTCCGGGGCGCCTCCGATCGCGAGCGGATCGGCCGAGGACCCTACCGTCGCGCCCATCGGCCGGTGTCCGGTGGCGTCCCCTGCGGCCCGCGGATCCTTGGGCAGGCTGACCGTGAACGTCGTGCCTACCCCGAGCCGGCTATCGACGCCGACCCGCCCCGCGTGCAGATCGACGATCGACTTGACGATGGCCAGGCCCAGCCCGCTGCCGCTCCCGCGTGCCTCGTTGGCCAGCGACCCGCGATAGAAGCGGTCGAAGATCCGCGGCAGCTCCGCGGCGGCGATGCCGACGCCCGTGTCCGAGACGATGATCAGGGCGCCTTCGGGGTTCGGCTCGAGCTCGACCCGGACCGAGCCGCCGCGTGGCGTGAACTTCAGGGCGTTGCCGACGAGGTTGGTCACGACCTGCCCGATCCGCTGTGGGTCGTGGCGGATGCGGACCGGGTTGCGGGGTAGGCTGAGCTCGAGGGTGAGCCCGCGACGGGCCGCGCTGCCGCGAGCCTGTTCGACGGACGACTCGACGGCCGCCCGGAGGTCGTCCGGACGGAGGTCCAGCAGGACCAGTCCGGAGTCCAGCTTGGATAGCTCGAGCAGGTTCTGGGCCAGCCAGTCAAGCCGCTCGAGCTGCTGCCGGCTCGACTCGAGGAACTCTGCTCTGGTCTCGGGATCGTCGCCGGCGGCTTCGCTGAGCAGCTCGTTCGACATGCGCAGGGCGGTGATCGGAGTGCGCAGCTCGTGGGACACGTCGGCCAGGAAGTCGCGGCTGCGGTCGCGATCGCGACGGATGATCCCGACGCTTTCCTCGAGGCGATCGGCCATCGCGTTGAACTGGCGCGACAGCTCGGAGATCTCGATCGCACCGGTCGCGGCCAGGCGGGTCGGGACGCGGCTGCCGAGCTCGCCCTGCTCAAGGTCGCGTGCGGCGACCGTCAGCCGGCGGAGCGGCGTCGTGAACCGACGGGCGAGGAAGGCCGCGACGATGACCGCGACGATGAACGCGATGAGCCCGACGACGATGAACAGGCCGGTCACCTGGGTCAGCGTCGACGCGCGATAGGTGTACGGGTTGGACAGCGTCACCTGGACGCCCCACGGCGGGAGCGCGGTCGCGAACGTCCGCCTCGCCGGCCCGGCCGAGATCGAGTCGCGCGCCTGGCCCTTCTTGGCGGCCGCCTGCAGCCGACCGGACAGCGTTCCGTCGGCTGCAGGCACGACGGTCGTCCCGTCGGCGGTCAGGGTCGGTGTCCCGAACTCGATCAGGACGTCCGCCTGGGCGATCGTGTCCGCGATGAGCTGAACGACCTTGTCGCTGAACAGGCCCGCGGTCCGCTCGGTGAGGTGATCGTCGGGGGTGACCACCTGCCCGCCGTCGGGCGGTTGCGCGAGGAGCGCGACCACGGTGGCAGTCGCACTGGCGCGGCTCTCGAGGTTCTGCTGCTCCTGCTGGAGAAAGTAGTCGTCGAGGCGGAGGATGACGGCCGGCCCGACCAGCAGCAGGGTCAGGGCGACGACCGAGATGAAGCCGAGGGTGAGCCGGCCCTGGAATGTCCGCGGCATGATCCGCCGAAGCGGCCCGGGAAGCTGGATCGACCTAGCCGTCCCCGTGTCGGGCGCCGTGTTCGGATCAGCGCTCGGCGAAGGCGTAGCCGGCACCTCGAACTGTCAGCACGAAGACCGACGTGGATGGATCATCCTCGATCGTCTCGCGCAGGTGGCTGACGTGGACATTGATCGTCTTCTCGTCCTGGTCGAGTGCTTCGTAGTCGCGCAGCAGCTCGAGCAGCTCGCGGCGCGAGTAGACCCGTCCCGGCCGGCTGGCCAGGTGGCGCAGGATCTCGAACTCGGTGGCGGTCAGGCTGATCCGGCGGCTGCCGCGCTGGACGCGCCGTCGATCGAGGTCGATGAGCAGGTCCCGGTGACGGATCACCCGTCCACCGGCTGCATCGGCGAGGTCGCCGTACGCTCGCCGCAGGAGGGCCTTGATCCGGCTCATCAGCTCGCGCAGCCCGAACGGCTTGGTCAGGTAGTCGTCGGCTCCCAGCTCGAGGCCGATGACCTTGTCGACCTCATCGTCGCGGGCGGTCAGGACGAGCACCGGCGCTTTGGATCCGGCGGCGCGCAGCCGACGGAGGACCTCGAACCCGTCGATCCCGGGCAGCCGGATGTCAAGCACGACCAGATCGGGGGCCTGTCCCGTGGCGAACTCGAGACCCTCTTCGCCGGAGCGGGCGACGACGACCTCGTAGCCCTCTTGCTGGAGGGCGAACTGGATCCCGCGCGCGACGGCGAACTCGTCCTCGACGATGAGGATGGTGGCGGCCATGGCCAGATGCTACCCCGAACGGCCAACGACAGCGGATGGGTCGGATCGCGGCCTGTGCTACCGTGCCCGATGCAATCGACTGAGGAGCCCGACCCACCATGAGCACCACCCGGCCGACCCTGGCCGCCACCAAGCGCGAGCTGACCGGCAAGCGCGTCGCCAGCCTGCGCCGAGCCGGCCAGATGCCGGCGGTCGTCTTCGGTCGCGGGGTCGCATCGCAGTCGCTGACGATCGACACCCACGAATTCGAGCAGCTCCAGCGCAAGATCGGGCAGAACGCCCTGGTCGACCTGTCGATCGAAGGCAAGAAAGCGACCCCGGTCCTGGTCCAGAGCGTCCAGCGCGACCCGGTCTACCACCGGATGCTCCACGTCGACCTGTTCGCGGTCCGGATGACCGAGGAGCTGACCGTCGATGTCCCGCTCGTGACGGTCGGCGAGTCGGCCGCGGTCGACAAGCTCGGCGGGACGCTCCTGCACATGCTCGAGAGCGTCAAGGTCAGGGCCCTGCCGGACCATCTGCCCCAGTCGATCGACCTGCCGATCGACGCCCTGGTCGACTTCGAGGCCACCGTCCATGTCCGGGACCTGGTCATCCCTGACGACGTGACCCTGCTGAACGACCCGGACGAGATCGTCGCCCGCGTCCAGCAGCCGCGCGTCGAGGAAGAGATCGTCGAGGTCGCAGCCGAAGGCGAGGAAGCCGCCGAGGAGGCTGCCGAGTCCGAGGCCTCCGAGTCCGGCCAGGCGACAGGCGAGGACTCGACCGAAAGCTAGGTCCGGGGCAGCGCCTCGCGTCCGATCGTCAGGCGCGGCGGCCGCGGGCTTCCACCACGGGCGCCCGCCAGGTGAACGCATCGGCCGGCAGGCTCGCGAGCCGCGATCTCGTCGCGTCGCGAAGCCGCCGTCGGCTGCTGGCCGCAAGGTCCTCGAACACCTCGAGCTCGGCGTACTGTTCGAGGAAGTCGACGTAGGTCGCTGGGTCGTAGCGGTGGACCAGGTCGGTCGCGTCGGTGCGCACGTCCGTGAGCCCAGCCTGGCGTAGCGCGGTCGCCGCCTCGTCGGCGGATGCGAAGTCGCCGCTGCGCTCCTCCTCCGCCTCGGACTCGTCGTCGTACTCCACATCGTCGAGGGCATCCTCGAACGCTTCGTCCGGCGCGAACGGCACAGCCTCGTCGGCCGCCAGCCAGGTCACCGACGCGAAGCGACCGCCCGGACGGAGCACGCGCACCACCTCGGCGAGGACAGCCGGCAGATCGGACACCAGCTGGAGGACGAACGACGACACGACGAGATCGAAGGTCGCCTCGGCGAACGGCAGGCGACCGGCGTCGGCGGCGACAAGCTCGAGGCGCGCCCGGTCCTCCGGCTGCAGGCGATCCTTCGACTCGCGCTCCGCGACGCCGAGCATCCCGGTCGAGGCGTCGATCCCGGTGACCATGACCGTCGGCCAGCGTCGAACGGCTTCGATGGCCAGCAGGCCGGCGCCCGTGCCCAGGTCGAGGACGCGCGGCGGCGACCCATCCGCCGGCGTCGGGGGCGCGTCGGCCAGAAGGCGCAGCGCGGTCGGGGCGAGGACCGGCTCCCACCACTGGCGGTAGCGCGCGGCCGAGGCGTCATAGCGGGCCTGGATCGTCCCCATCAGCGCCGATCGTGCCACATCGCGGTGGCGCGGGGGGCGCGGTGTAGAGGGAGCCTGCTCGGCCCCAGCGGAGAGCCGAGCGGCCGTGTGCGTCCGCAGTCCGGTACCGGGTCTGATCGCCCGTGGCTGTCGTGGCCGACACGGGCTGCTATCGTCGCGGGATGCGTCTGCCCGTCCAGCCCCCGCTCGAACCGATGCTGGCGAAGCCGTCGAACGGCCTGCCCACAGACGAGGGCTGGCTGTTCGAGCCGAAGTGGGACGGCTTTCGGGCGATGGTCTTCCGGGACGGCGACGAGGTGCTCATCCAGTCCCGGGATCTCAAGCCGCTCGACCGCTACTTCCCGGAGCTCGCCGCGCCTCTCCACGCGTCGCTCCCGGAGCGCTATGTCCTCGACGGTGAGGTGGTCATCGCCGGCGCGGACGGGCGGCTGGACTTCGACGCGCTGCTGCTCCGGATCCATCCGGCAGAGTCGCGGGTCCGGATGCTGGCGGCGGCCTCGCCGGCCTCGTTCGTGGCCTGGGACCTGCTGGCGCTCGGCGACGAGGATCTGCTGGCGGTTCCGCAGGCCGAGCGGCGCGAGCGCCTCGAAGGGATCCTGGGCGACGCCAAGCCGCCGATCCACCTGACCCCGGCGACCCGCGATCGCGCGCTCGCCGCCGACTGGTTCGACCGGTTCGAGGGGGCCGGCCTGGACGGGGTGGTCGCCAAGCGACTCGACGCCGCGTACCAGCCGGGCAAGCGAGCGATGCTCAAGATCAAACACCAGCGGACGGCCGACTGCGTCGTCGCCGGGTTCCGCTGGCACAAGGACGGGCCTGGGACGCTCATCGGCTCGCTCCTCCTCGGGTTGTTCGATGGGGCGGGCAAGCTCAATCACGTCGGCATCACCGCGACGTTCACGATGGCCCGGCGGGCCGAGGTGGCGGCCGAACTGGCGCCACTCCGCGAGGGTGCGGCCGACGGCCACCCCTGGTCCGAGTGGGCCGAGGCTGCGGCCGCCTCCGGACACCGCGTGCCCGGTGCGACGAGCCGCTGGAACCGAGGCCGCGACCTGACCTGGGAGCTGCTCCGCCCCGAGCGCGTCGTCGAGGTCGCCTATGACCACCTCCAGGGCACGCGCTTCCGCCACGGGACGACGTTCGTCCGCTGGCGTCCTGACAGGCGCCCGGTGGACTGCCGCTACGACCAGCTCGAGGAGACCGCCGCCTACGAGCTGTCGGCGATCTTCCGCGGGGCCGACGCCGGGTGAGCTTCGACGCCGTCGCCGGCAGCGGACGTCGTCGGCTGACGCGTCGCCGGGGCGTCCTGGGCTCGAACCTGCGCTCGTCGGGGCGGCCCTTGGCGTCGCTTCTGCCGGATCCTTCGCGCTTGTCGGAGGGGTCGGTGTTTGGGGAGGCCGGGTCTGGGGGCGTGGCATGGGAGCAGCGGGCCGAACGGCCGGTTTGGTAGTTCTTTCGCGGTTCAGCGTCGCCCGCGCCTGAGGCGCACCTGGTCCCGCGGACGTCGCCGGCCGATGGCTAGGACGGGTCGCCGGGGGACTTGCCCTCGAGCCACGCGGCGCGGTCGGCCTCGCTGTATTCGGTCATCGGGTCGTAGTCCGGGTCGAGCGGTTCCTGCGGCGGTCGATCCGCCTCCGGGACGTGGCTCAGGTTCAGCCGGATCCGGGTCCAGGTGGTCGACCGGCCGCGCATCGCGTCAACCAGCACGTCGGCCGGCTCGAGCGCGGCGGCCGCAACCGGCCAGCGTGCCTTCCAACGCTCGAGACCGGCCAGGGCGTCGGGCTTGTTGGCCGCCCGGGCGATCTCGATGACCGGGATCGTGCTCGTCCGGCGACCGGTGGGCGTAGGTCGGGTCCCGGACCAGCGCCGCTCCGTCGCCGTGCGCGACTTCTCCCGCTCGGCCTCGGCCTCCGGGGTGTCGTAGTCCGCCGTCGCCCGGCGCTGCTTCGACGGCTGGACCCGTGGCGGCTCGCCGGGTTGCTTGCGGTACTGGGGCGGCCACGGCGCGTCCCCCTGACCTCCGGCTTCATCGCGCGCCGACAGTTCGAGGAGCGCCTCGAGCGAGCCGACCGCGTCGTCGATCCCGGCGCTCGGGTCGCCTCGCTCGGCGTAGATCGCCGGGACCGTCGCCAGCGTGAAGTCCTCGGCCTCGACCGTCGGGACCTCGTCCCAGCGAAGCGGCATCGACACCCGCGCGTCCGGCAGCGGCCGGACCGAGAAGGCCGACGCGACGGTCCGATCCTTGGCGTTCTGGTTGTAATCCAGGAAGACGCCGTGGCGCTCCTCCTTCCACCATTTCGAGGTGGCGATCGACGGCGCCCGCCGCTCAACGTCGCGAGCCAGCGCCAGGGCAGCGCGGCGGACTTCCGGATATGTCCAGCGGGGCTCGATCCGGACGTTGATGTGGATCCCGCGCGAACCCGAGGTCTTCGGCCAACCGACCAGCCCGACCGCCTCGAGAGCTTCGCGGGCGACAAGCGCCACGTCGCGGATCTGCGACCACCGGACGCCCGGGACGGGATCCAGATCCACCCGCAGCTCGTCGGGATGGTCGAGGTCGCCGGAACGGACCGGGTGCGGGTTGAGGTCGATGCATCCAAGGTTGGCTACCCAGGCGAGGCCGGCCGGCTCGTCGAACACGACCTCGTCGGCCGTCCGACCGGACGGGAAGGACAGGGTGGCGACCCGGATGAACGTCGGCCGCTTCTCCGGGGCGCGCTTCTGGAAGAACGGCTCGCCGGCCGCACCGTCGACGAATCGCTTGAGGGCCATCGGTCGATCGCGCACGCCGCGCAGCGCGCCGTCCGCCACGGCGAGGTAGTAGCGGACGAGATCGAGCTTGGTGTGCCCCGCCTCGGGAAAGTAGACCTTGTCCGGGTTGGTGACGGTCACCTCGCGATCCCCGACCCGGATGACCTCTTCGCGCTTGGGCATGCCCGAACGATACCGCGACGCGGTACCCTGACCGACGGGCCGATCAAGGCGGGCAGGCCGGGCGTTGCGCCGCGGTCGTGGGCGACCTTCGGCGAGGAGTGTCGATTCGGCGCGGACCGTTCGTCGTTGATGTGACCGGTGGCGGTCGAGCTGCCACGACCGACAGACCTGGAGGATCGCGATGCGCTATCTGCTCTTGATCTACACCCCGGAGTCGACCGAGGCGTCGGCCCAGGAGGAGATGATCGCCGAGTTCGCAGCCTACGACGCGTTCACCCAGTGGACGCGCGATCGCGGGATGTACCAGGCCGGCGAGGCGCTCCAACCGACGTCCGACGCGACGACCGTCCGCGTCCGCGACGGGCGAACGGTCACGACCGACGGCCCGTTCGCCGAGACCAAGGAGGCGCTCGGCGGGTTCTACATGATCGACGCGCCCGACCTCGATGCGGCCATCGACGCCGCGGCTCGGATCCCGGGCGCGAAGCACGGTGCGATCGAGGTCCGCCCCATCTTCGAGACCGGCACCGGCGCGTAGCCCGAAGCGAGCGCTGCGCCCGTTGCCGCCGACCGACCCGCGAGCCGCCGTCGACCGCGTCTTCCGCGAGGAATCCGGCCGAGCCGTGGCGACCCTCATCCGGTTGACCGGTGACTTCGACCTCGCCGAGGAGGCCGTCCAGGACGCGTTCGTCATCGCCTTGGAGCGCTGGCCCCGTGATGGACTCCCGGCCAACCCCGGTGCCTGGATCACCACCACCGCACGGAACCGGGCCATCGACCGGCTCCGTCGGGCACGGCGCCTGGTCGAGAAGACGCCGACGATCCAGCGGCAGGCCGAGATCGCTGCGGAGCTGGCCGCGGTCGCACCGCCTGCGGGGGACGATGTGAGCCCGATCGCCGACGATCGCCTTCGGCTGATCTTCACCTGTTGCCACCCGGCGCTGCCGGTCGAGGCGAGGGTGGCGCTGACGCTGCGTACGCTCGGCGGGCTGACGACCCCGGAGATCGCACACGCCTTCCTGGTCCCCGAGCCGACGATGGCCCAGCGGCTGGTCCGGGCGAAGAAGAAGATCCGCGATGCCGGGATCCCGTATCGCATCCCGCCCGACCACCTCCTGCCGGAGCGGCTCGACGCCGTCCTGCGGGTCCTCTACCTGGTGTTCAACGAGGGCTACTCCGCGACGTCCGGCGATGCGCTCGTCCGGCGCGAGCTGTCAGGGGAGGCGATCCGGCTCGGTCGGGTGCTCGCCGAACAGCTCATGCCGGACGAGCCCGAAGCGCTCGGCCTGCTCGCGCTGATGCTCCTCCATGACGCCCGTCGCGAAGCCAGGGTCGGCGACAGCGGCCAGCTCATCCTGCTCGAGGACCAGGATCGCGCGCGCTGGGACGCAAGCCGGATCGCGGAGGGGTCGGCCCTCGTGGAGCGGGCACTCCGGATGCGCCGGCCCGGGCCGTATCAGCTGCAGGCCGCCATCGCGGCCGTCCACGATGAGGCCCCGACGCCCGCGGACACGGACTGGGCTCAGATCGCCCTGCTGTACGACGCCCTCGGCAGGCTGGATCCGTCACCGGTCGTCGAGCTCAACCGGGCGGTGGCCGTGGCGATGCGCGACGGACCGTCGAGTGGTCTCGAGCTGATGGACCGGATCGAGGCCGGCGGTGAGCTCGACGGCTATCACCTCCTCCACGCGGCCCGAGCCGACCTGCTGCGTCGACTCGGGCGACGCCACGAGGCCTCGGTCGCCTATGGTCGGGCCATCGAGCTCGCCGGCAATGAGACCGAGCGGGGCTACCTGACCAGACGACTGGCCGAGGTCCGCGACTGACGGCTCGTCGGCTCTTGGCACCGATCGCTATCCTGCGCCCGCGGCGTCGCGCTGCCCCGATCGACGGATGGCTGCTGAGCGGCCCGGCCCGTGGAGGCGTCGGCGTCCGGCCTAGTACGTCTCGGGGATGAAGCTCTGGTCGGTGATCGGCGGTCGGACGTAGCCCTTGTCGTCCTGGCGGGTGGGCAGGACGATCGGATCCGGGGTCAGGTCCTGGTAGGGGATGAGGGTCAGCAGGTGGTGAATGACGTTGAGCCGGGCGCGCTTCTTGTTATCGGCGTTGACCACGTACCAGGGCGCCTGCTTGATGTCGGTGTAGGCGAACATCTGGTCCTTTGCCTTCGAGTACTCCACCCAGCGCGAGCGTGACTCGAGATCCATCGGACTGAGCTTCCAGCGCTTGGTGGGATCCTCGAGGCGGCTCTGGAAGCGGCGTTCCTGCTCGGAGTCGCTGACCGAGAACCAGTACTTGACCAGGACGATCCCGGAGTGGACGAGCATCCGCTCGAACTCCGGGCAGTCACGCAGGAACTCCTGGTACTCCTGCTCGGTGCAGAAGCCCATGACCCGTTCGACGCCGGCTCGGTTGTACCAGCTCCGGTCGAACAGGACCATCTCGCCGGCGGCCGGGAGATGCGCGACATAGCGCTGGAAATACCACTGCGACTTCTCACGCTCGGTCGGTGTGCCGAGGGCGACCACACGACAGTAGCGCGGGTTGAGCGACAGGCTGACGGTCTTGATCGCGCCGCCCTTGCCCGCCGCGTCACGTCCCTCGAAGACCACCACCACGCGCAGGCCATCGTGCTTGATCCATTCGAGGAGCTTGACCAGCTCGACCTGGAGGACGGCCAGCTCGCGCAGGTAGGCCTTGTTGGAGAGCGTGCGCTCGGGTGACCCGATCTCCTCGACAGGTGGATCGGACCACACGTGAGCCAGCTCGTCGCTTTGTTCCTTCTGTTCGGCCTTGGTCTTGGCCATGACCGTCCTCGGCTTACGGTCGCGCCCCGCGCGCGGCTCCGCAGCGAGTATGCGCCGGCCTTCCGGCAGCGGTACTGTCAGCACGGATCGAAAGGAAGGCAGGTCACGTGCAGATCGCACTGTTCGGAGCAGGCCGGATCGGCCAGATCCATGGGCGGCACCTCGCCGAGCGTGGGGACGTCACCGAGATCGTGGTCAACGATGTCGACCCAGCCCGGGCCGCCGCACTGGCCGAGGTGATCGGCGGGCGCGTGGCGCTCGATCCCGAGGCGGCCCTGGACGGCGTCGATGCCGCGCTCGTCGCGGCATCCACCAACGTCCACGCGGAGCTGGTCCGGCTGGCTGTCGATCGCGGGATCCCGGTCTTCTGCGAGAAGCCGCTGGCGTTCGATCTCGACGAGACGATCGCGCTGGTCGGTCACATCGAACGGGCCGACGCCACGGTCCACGTCGGGTTTCAGCGACGGTTCGATCCGGCCTACGTCGAGGCGCGTCGGATGGTCGAGGCCGGCGAGCTCGGAACCGTCTACCTCGTTCGGCTGATCGCCCACGATCACGAGCCGCCACCGGACGCGTACATCCCGTTGTCCGGGGGCTTGTTCCGCGACTCCTCGATCCACGATTTCGATGCGCTTCGCTGGCTGACCGGCGTCGAGGTCGAGGAGGTCTACGCGGATGGATCCGTGCGCGGCTTCCCCGTCTTCGCCGAGCACGGCGATGTGGACACGGGCGCGGTCATCCTCCGCCTGTGCGATGGGACCCTCGGGGTCCTGAGCCAGACGCGCCACGATCCGCGAGGCTACGACATCAGGACCGAGATCGTCGGCTCGCTCGACAGCGTCGCCATGGGGCTGGAGGATCGCACGCCGATCCGCTCGCTCGAGCCGGGCGCCGTCCAGCCGGGTCCGGCGTTCCTCGACTTCGGGATGCGCTTCGAGCCCGCCTACCGTGCCGAGATCGGCGGGTTCCTCGAGGCGGTGCGGGATGACCGCCCCAGCCCATGCACGGCCCGGGACGCCCTGGAAGCGATGCGGATCAGCGTGGCGGCGGGCCGCTCGAGAGCCGAGCATCGACCGATCCCGATGTCCGAGATCGGCGGTCTCCCGCCGCAGGGTTGACAGGACAGCCGCGCAGCGCTATATCGTACAGCGCTATAGTGGCCTTCCGGCGGAGGTGTCCCGTTGAGCTCCGAGTTCCATGATCTCGGCAGATTCGCCGAGCCGTCGCTGCTCATCCTGGTGAGCCTGTCGGACGGGCCCAAGCACGGCTACGCGATCATGGACGACACGGAGGTGACCGCCGGTCGGCGGATCGGTGCCGGCACCCTGTACGCGGCGCTGGCACGACTCGAGCGCCTGGGCCTGATCGAGCCGTTGCCGGCCGACGGAAGCCGGCGTCGACCATACCGCTTGACGGCGGCCGGTGCGACCGTCGTCAAGACGCAGCTCGAGGGTCTGCGCCGGCTGGCCGACACCGGCCTCGGCCGCCTCGACGGAGTCCCGCGATGAACCGCCTGGTCGTCCTGTACCCGGCCGCCTGGCGGAACCGCTATGGGGACGAGTTCGACGCCATGCTGGTGTCGCGTCCACCGTCGATCGGCGAGCGGCTCGACATCGTGCGCGGCGCGGTCGACGCTCATGTCCATCCACAGCTGCCCGGCCGGGAGCGCCTCCCGGACCGAGCCGGCATCGGTCCGCTGGTGGGGTTCGCAGCGCTGGTCGGCGCGGTGCTGCTGTCCGCGAACGGGCCCGTCCAGTTCGACGAGTACGGAACCTATCGCGACGGATCGGCCGCGCTTCCGGCGTTCATCATTGCCATGCTCCTGCTCGACGTGGGCCTCTACCGCGTGCTTGAGCGCCTGCCGGACGAGGCCGGCTGGGCCCGGGCCGCCGGCACGATCGCGATCGTGGCGGGGCTCACCTGGGCCGTCATGCCCTGGGTCACACCGATCGGCCTGGCGTTCATCCTCGGCGTCCTCGGTCTGGCGGTCGGAGCTCGACGGGCCGGGATCCTGCCGGCCTGGTCACTGATCCTCCTGGCTGGGTCGCTCGCCGTCCCGGCTGGGGTGTTCGCCGCGACACCGTTCCTGCCCTGGTTCGCATTTCGCGTGTCGGGCCTCGACTACCTCACCATCCTGGGGCCGCTCGCCGTCCTGTGGCTGGTCATCGGCGGCCTGCTCCTGCGCGGCTTCCCTCGGGCGGCTCCAACGTCGGATGCAGTCGGCGCGGACGGCTCGACTGGATGATCGTCGAGGGCCAGATCACGATCGCCCGGACGCCGCAGCAGATCTTCGACGTCCTGGCCGATCCATCGGTCTGGTTCGAGCTCGACAGCGCGTTGGTCGACATCCAGCCGCGCGAGACCCTGGTCCTCGGGGCATCGGGGACGATGCGACGTCGCGCGGGGATGGGCCTGACGGCGACGACGGCCTGGAAGGTCACGGCGCTTGAGCCTTTCTCCCGGATCGAGATGCTGATCACGGGGTTCGGGTACACGCTGCGAGAGACGATCTCCCTCTCGGCCGGAGCGTCCGGGACCGAGGTCACCGTCGTCGACACGCTCGTGCCGACCTCACTGATCGGACGGGCGATGGTCGGCATGTCCCGCGGGATCATCCGGCGCGATCTCGAGGCACGCTTCGAGACGCTGACGACCTACCTCGAGGCAGGCACGGACCGGGCGGGCTGACATGCCGCGCATGGATGGTCGGGCGATCATCCACCGACCGCCCGAGGAGGTGTTCGCGTTCGTGGCGGATGCCGAGAACAACCCGAAATGGCACGCCCACGTCCGGGAGACACATTGGCTTGATGACGAGCCCACCGGACCGGGCCGACGAGGGCGCCAGGTGGGCCGACTGTTCGGGCGAGACTGGGCGTTCGTCGCCGAGGTCGTCGACTGGGATCCGCCGAACCTGGTCAGCTTCCAGGTGATCGAGGGCCAGCCCGCCCGGACGACGATCCGGGTCGAGCCAGCCGACGGCGGTTCGCTGGTATCGCTGACCGTGGAGATGCCGCCGATCCTCGGCCAGCGGATCGACCCGCTGTTCAGCTGGCTCCTGCAGAGGGCGACGGCCGCTCGGGGACGCTCCGACATCGCCCGGCTCGAGGCGGTCCTCGGGCACGGCGCCGCGGTGTCCTGACAGGCGACGACGACGACCGGCGCTGACCCGGGGCCGCGACCCGACCGAACCTCTAGGCGAGCAGTGCGGTCACGATCGCTTCGACGTGTGCCTTCTCGGGCACGACGATCAGCGTGTTGACCATCCCGAACATCCCGTTCGATCCCTCGACGTGAGGCAGGATGTGGCAGTGGAACGCCCACACGCCCGGCCGGGCGGCCTTGATCAGGACGTCGTAGCGCTCACCCGGGTTCACTCCGAGGGTGTCGCACTCGAACTCGGCACTTCCGAGCGGATGACCGTCCCGCGCGATGACCCTCATGACGAGGCCGTGAAGGTGCCACGGGTGCATCATGATCCCCTCGTTCATGAACCGGATCCGGACGACCTCGTCCTTGGCGGCGAGGACCGGGATGACTGCGGGGAACCCATGGCCGTTGATGGTGAACCCGCCGAGCTCGTCGTTCGAGATCCAGATGTACTCGCGGTCGTATTTCACCGGTTCGGGCTTCGGGTCGACGATGAACGCGCCGAGCAGACCGCGGCCGACCTGGTCGGTCGCGTTGTGATGCGAGTGGTACATCAGTGAACCGGCCGTCGACGCCACGAACTCGTAGGTGTAGGTCTCGCCGGGCACGATCGGCAGCTGGGTCACGAACGGGATGCCGTCCTGGAAGAAGTCGTCGAACTGCACGCCGTGGAAGTGGACGCTGGTCGTCTCGTTCAGGTTGTTGGTGAACAGCACCCGGACCTTGTCGCCCTGGGTGACCCGGATCGTCGGACCCGGCCACTGGCCGTTATAGCCGAGGGCGGCCACCGGCGGCAGGAGCTCGCCGACCTTGACATTCGGCCCGTTTCGGACAGGCCGAAAGGGGTCAGCCGCCCTGGGCGATGAGCGACAGGATGACGTCGACGTCGTCGCTGCCCATGACCCCCTGGTATTTGGCCCGGACGACCCCGCTGCCGTCGACCACGAAGACCCATGGCATCGACCGGACGCCCCACGGATCGCCACCGACACCCCATGCCGTCGCCGGGTCGGTGAGGGTCGGATCGACCAGCGTCCCGTCCAGCACCGGCGTGTCGGTGATGACCGAATAGCGGTACGGCTCGAGGTGGATGAAGCCGACCTGCGGCCAGCGGTCGAGCATGTAGCGGGCCATGATGATCGCCCGGCCGCAGGCCGGCGAGACGCGGAACTTCGCGGAGTCGCCGACGAGGACGAACGGCTGACTGTCGGCCAGCGCGTCGGTGGTCGATCGCTGCGACAGGCGCAGGTCCGGCGCCGGGTCGGTCGTGACGGCCTTGGCCACACCGCCGACATCTGCCAGCGTGGGGGTATGGACCGTGGGCGCCGGGGCGCCGATCGGGGCGGTGGTGCCCGGGTCCAGCGCGGTGAACCCGACCGTCCCTTCGGCCCGGCGTCCCGCCAGTGGGGTGGTCAGCGCGAGGGCCCAGGACCCCGGCTGCGGGATGGCGATCGTGGCGACGTACGAGACCTCCGGGACACCGGGTGGCCGCACCGCGACCGCCTGGACAGCGGCGCCCAGCGGATCGCCGGTCGGCGAGACCAGCTGGACTGTCGGGTGCAGCCCGACGTCGTTGAGCCGGGTGCCACCCGTCGACAGCGACAGGATCACGGGACCTGCCGGCCCGGACCAGACGGAGGTCGACACGACCTTGACGTCGACGGCCACTGGGGTCCTGGAGCCGGTCATGCTGGAGGCCGGGCTTGGCGTGGCGACCGACGGAGCGACCGAGGCGGGCGGCGCGGGCGTCGGGCTCGTCGCGGCGACCGACGGAGCAGCCGAGCTCGTCCCGGCCACCACCTGGCGAAGGACCGCCGCCATGGCTTCGGGACTTGTCCCGAACGGGAAGGTCGCCCGGATGGACCCGGCCGCATCGACCAGGAAGACATCGGCCGTGTGCGCCATCGAGTAGCCGTTCGGCTCGCCGGTCTCGACCCGCGCGTAGCGGACATTCCACCCATCGGCCGTCGTCCGGACCTGACTCTCGGACCCGGTCAGCGGGACGAACCCGGCCGGCATATAGGCGGCATATTCCTTGAGCCAGGCAGGTGTGTCGCGTTGCGGATCCACGGACACGAAGACCGCTCGAGCCCCGAGGCTCGTGGCCGCTATCGCCTTCCCGACCGTCCCGATCGTAGCTGGGCAGACATCGGGGCAGTGGGTGTAGCCGAAGAAGACGAACACCGGCGACTCGCGCAGCGAGGCCAGCGAGAACGGTTGCGAGTCCTGATCGACCAGCTCGATCGGTGGCGCGGTGGCTAGCGTGCGTGCCAGGAACGCGGCAGTGTCGACCGATGGCGCCGGCGAGGCCGACGAGGACGGTGACGCCTTGACCCCAGCGGCGTTCGGCGACGGCTGGCCCAGGACGGTCGACACGACAACGACCACGCCGAGGATCGCGGCAAACACGAGAACGAGCCAGAACCCGCCATCGAGGATGCGGCTGGCGTCGTCACCGGCCGATGTGGTCGTCGATCGCTGGGCCATGTCAGGGCTGCTTGACCTCGGCCTTGACCTTGACCGTGCCGGCGTTCTTGAACTTGAGCTCGAGGTCGAGCGAGTCGCCGACAGCCAGGGCCTTGGTCAGCCCCATCACCATCAGGTGCTTTCCGCCCGGTTGCAGGGTGACGCTGCCACCCGGCGGGATCTCGATACCCACCACCGGCTGCATCCCCATCATCCCCGACGCGTCGGGAATCGTTTCGTGCAGCCCGACTGAGGTGGCGCCCGGGCTCGAGGCGGACACGAGGGTATCCGCGGCGCCGCCGGCATTGGTGATGACCAGGTAGGCGGCGGTATCGGCTCCGGTGGCGCCGGGCCGCGCCCACGCCGCCGACGTCGACAGGGACCCGCCGGCGGTGCCGCAGGCGGCGACCGTGAACACGATCGCGAAGGCGGCCAGGGCGGAGATCGATCGGCGCAACATCAGAGTCCTCGAGGCGTGGGTTGACGTGCCTTCACCCTACGGTGGATCGACCGAGGCGACACGGTCCGTTCGGCCCTTGGCCACAGGCCACCCCGCCCTCTTGCCGGGCGGAGCGGCGCGGCGCACCATCTCCCGATCGGTCAGGCGTCGACGAACCGGTGAGTCCCGGGTTCGCAGCGGCCCGATGTGGAGGGACGAGTCGTGGCGAAGGTCATCGTCAACACGCCGGATGCCCCTGGGTCGGCGGCCTATGGCAGCTTCCCGTACAGCCAGGCGGTCGTGGCTGCCGGGCTCGTCTTCGTGGCGGGCCAGGGTCCGTTCGACCCGGCGACCGGGCAGATCGTCGGCGAGACCATCGAGGAGCAGACCCGCCAGGCCTTGAAGAACTGCGACGCGATCCTCCGCGCGGCCGGCAGCTCGATGGACCGGGTCGTCAACGCCAGCTTCATCCTCCGTCACTCGGAGGACTTCGCCGGGATGAACGAGGAGTGGGTGCGCTGGTTCCCGACGGATCCGCCGGCTCGTCAGGGCGCGAAGCATCCCCTCGAGGTCGATGGCCTGCGCATCTCGATCGCCGTCATCGCCGAGGCCTGACGGCGCCGCCGCCCAGTCTCGCCAGCACGGCCGCGTCGAGATCGCCCGCGCCGGGCACGTGGGCGTTGGCGGTCGCGGCGATCATCCCGATCCGCGCGGCGTCGACGATCCCGAGGCCGTCGACGAAGGCGGTTGCCAGCCCGGCCAGGAAGGCGTCCCCGCTGCCGACCGGGTAGCGGCCGACGTCGGCCGGCGGATCGAGGCGTGTCACGCCCTCTGCCGAGACGACGACCGCACCGGCCACGCCCAGGGTGATGACCACGTCGCCGCCACTCTGCTCGTGGAGGACCCGACCGGCCTCGCCCGCGCTGGCGAGATCCACGACGGCGATAGCCGTCGCCTCAGAGGCCTCCGTCGCGTTCACCTTGACCACCGCCGGGCGCTCGCGCAGGACGGCGGCGAGCGGTGGGCCGTAGATATCGGCGAAGACCGGCACGCCCGCCGCTTCGGCGAAGTGGGCGAGCCGGGCGAAGCCGTCCTCGGGCGCACCGACCGGGAGACTGCCCGACAGCGTGAGCACGCCGACATCGCCACGCGAGCATTCGAGCCGGACCGCCTCCTCGAGGGCGGCCCACGCCTCGCGATCGATCCGCCCGCCCGGTTCGTAGACCTCGGTGAGGCCGCCGCTGGCTCGGTCGAGGATCGTCACGCACGTCCGGGTCTCGCCTTCCGAGCGGACTGAACGCGCGTCGACCCCGAGCTCGGCGAGCCCCTCGACGATCCAGTCGCCGGCGTGGCCGGCCACGATCGCGATGGCGCTGACCTGGGCGCCGAGGGCGACCGCCGCCCTGGCGACGTTGAGTCCCTTGCCACCGGGGCGAACGACGACGTCGAGGGGTCGATGGATGGTGCCATCGGTCAGGCGCTCGACCTCGTACAGACGGTCGATCGACGGGTTCGCGGCGACACAGACGATCCGTCGTTGGCCACTCGTCATCACCCGACTCTACAGGGCGAGCCGACCTCCGGCAAGCGCATTGTGCGCAGTGCGAGGGGAGTTTGTGCGCAAAGTGCGCTCCGATATTGACATTCCGCGCATGGCGCGCTCACGATACGCGCATGCCAGATCGCGATCGGGATGACCGGATGGTCGAGTCCATCCGGGCACAAGGGACTGCCACGGTCGACACCCTCAGCCATGAATTCGGCGTGGGATCGTCGGCCATCCGGCGCGACCTCCAGCGTCTGTCCGGGCAAGGACGGATCGTCCGGACCTACGGCGGAGCCACCGTGGTCGATCGGCCCGCCACCGACGGGCGAGCTGGGTCCGGCCCGCTGCGTGCCCTGGCCGAGAAGCGCCGGATCGCCGGCGCGGCGGCAAGTCTCGTCGAGGACGGTCAGACCATCGTGGTGACCAGCGGGTCCACCGCCCTCGAGTTCGCCCGCAGGCTGGTCGACCGGGCGCCTCTGACGGTCATCACCAACTCCCTCGACGTCGCGCAGGTCCTGCTCGATCGCGACGGCATCCAGCTGGTCGTCCTGGGTGGGGTCGCCCGACCGCGGATGCACAGCCTGCTGGGTCATCTGACCGAGCAGGCCTGCCGGGAGATGCGCGCAGATACGATGTTCATGGGGATCGGGGCGGTGAGCCTCGACCGGGGATTGATGAACGACTACATGCCCGAGGTCCTGACCGATCGTGCGCTGCGCGGGATCGCCGAGAAGGTGGTCCTCCTCGTCGACTCCGCCAAGTTCGAAGCGGTCGCTCCGGCGCTCGTCTTCGGGCTCGACGAAGTGAACGTGATCGTGACCGACGCCGGGATCGACTCGAAGGTCGCCGCCGAGCTCGGGTCGCGAGGGATCCGGGTCATCGTCGCGTGAGCGTCAGCACGTGAAGGGCAAGGGAGGATCGATGTCGATCGAAGGAATCATCGCCAACGAGATCCGCCAGGGCCCCGATGCGATCCGGGCGACGGTCGACGTCGCCGAGCCGCGCGTCCGGGCGGTCGCGGCCGACCTTCGGCGTCGTGGCGCCCGCCGGATCTGGGTGATCGGGAATGGGACCTCGTACCACTCGGCGCTCTACGTGGACGGGCTCGCCCGCCGGCTGGCTGCGCCCAGCGACGTCGTCACGATCGCCGTCACTGCGGGCGATTTCCGCGCCTTCCGGCCTCGGCTCGGACCCGGCGACGCCATCGTCGGGATCTCTGCATCGGGCGAGTTCCGCGACGTGATCGGTGTCTTCGAAGAGGTCCGGGGGCAGATCCCCACCGTCGCCGTGGTCCACGTCCCCGGCTCGACCATCACCAGCGTCGCCGATCACGTGATCCTCACGGCCGGCGGGCCGAGCACCGTGCCGGTCATGACCAAGACGTTCTCGTCGACCCTCAGCGGGACCGCCCTGCTGATCGGAGCGCTGCTGGGCGACGAGGCGCTGGCCGAGGTCGCGCTCGGCCTCCGTACCGCCGCGGACCATGCCGAGCAGGTGATCGCCGACGCCGATCCGATCGTCGACGGTCTGGCGGCCAAGCTTGTGCGGGCCGGCCACCTGTTCGTGGTCGGCGGTGGGCTCGCCCACCCGGCCGCGCTCGAGGCGGCGCTCAAGCTCAAGGAGATGGCCCTCGTCCACGCCGAGGCGTCCGAGACGTGGGAGATGGCCACCGGGCCGGCGACGATGATCGGTCCAGGCACGGTCGTCATATCGCTGGCACCCGCGGGCCCCGCGCGGGCCGCCACCGACGACGTCGTCGGCAAGTGTGCGGAATGGGGCGCGACGATCGTCGAGGTGGCGCCGAGTCGCGCCGTCAAGGGCTCGACGCTGCTCCCGCTGCCGGCCGCTGCCGACGAGCGCTTTGCGCCGTTGACGGTCGTCCCGCCGGTCGCGCTCCTGGCCTATGTCCTAGCCGGGCTGCACGGGGTCACCCCGGATCGACCCGGCTGGACCGAGCGATATCACAGCCAGGGTCTGACCCATATCGTGGGCGCCTGAGGTGGACGCGCGGACGGGCAAGCGGATCGCCGCCGGGCGACTGTTCGACCCGACCAGTGGACGCGCCATCGTGGTGGCCCTGTCGCACGGCATCCTCCTCGGGCCGTCAGCCGGGATGGAGTCCGTCGCGCAGCTCCGGACCACGGCCCTCGCGCTCCGGGCTGCCGATGCCCTGATGGTCGCGCCCGGGCTGGTCGAGCCGCTCGAGGAGGCCTTCGTCGGGCGCGACCATCCTGCGCTCGTCGTCCATGCGGACTGGCAGAGTGCCAGCCGCGCGGTCTTCCGCGATGGGTCGGACGGAGCGCCGGCGATCGCCGCCGCGGCGACCACGGCCAGCGCTGAGGAAGCAGCCGCGGCTGGAGCGATCGCGGTCATGACGTTCCTGTATGCGGGCTTCGACGACCCCACACTCGAGCGCGACGAGATCGATCGGAATGCGGCGATGGCTCGATCATCCGAGCGCGCCGGCATCCTCCACATCATCGAGCCGAGGAGCGTCCGGGAGCGGACGCGACCCCAGGAGCGTCACGACCCGGCCGTCGCCGCCTACCTCGCCCGGATCGCCGGCGAGATCGGTGCGGACATCGTCAAGATCATCCACCCGGGCTCCCGGCAGGCACTCGCCGCGGTCGTCGAGGGTTGCCCGTCGCCGGTCCTTCTCGCGGGCGGTGCCGAGGCGGAGGATCCCGAACGGGGTGAAGAGCTTGCCGCCGACGCGATCGCGACCGGCTGCCGCGGCCTCGTCTTCGGCCGGGCGGTCGTGCGCGCGCCGGACCCGGCCGCCGCTCTCGCCCGCTATCGCGCGGTCGTCCACGGCCGATGACGACCGACCCGCTCGCCGACCGGCTCACCCTCGGCATCGACGTCGGGGGCAGTCATGCCAAGATCGTCGCGGTCCAGGCCGATGGTACGGTCGTCGCGGAGACCCGCATCGACAGCGGCGCCGGCGCGACGCCTGGCACACTCGTCCCGGCTCTGGTCGCCGCGGTCGACACGGCGTTCGCTAGCGCAGGGCTCAGTCGCTCGGACCTCGTTGCCGCCGGTCTCGCCGTGCCTGGGTTCGTCGACGACCATCTTGTCGCGAGCACGTACAGCCCGAACACCCCGGGCCTAGTCGGTGCCGAGTTCCCGCGTCTTCTGGCTTCGGCGCTCGGCCTGCCCATGACCTTCGACAGTGACGTCAACGCGGCCGCCTACGGTGAGGCGACCTGGGGTTCGGGTCGCGGCGCGACCCGCTTCCTCACGCTGACCGTCGGGACCGGGCTCGGCGGTGGGCTTGTCGTCGACGGGCGGCTCGTCCGGTTCGCTGGCGGGACGATCGGCGACGTCGGCCACGTCATCATCGAGCCGGGCGGTCGCCGCTGCAGCGCCGGTTGTGCCGGCTGCGCGGAGGGTCTGGTCGGCACTGCCGGAGTCGTCGATATCGCGCGTGCGGCGGGCGCGCCGCCCGACGTGGACCGCCCCGCGCTCGTGATCGCCGGGGTCGCGGCGGGCGAAGCCTGGGCGCTCCGGGCGGCCGAGCGTGTCGGCCGGATCATGGGCATCCTGGTCGCCTCGCTCATGCCGATCCTGCTCGCCGATCGTGTCGCGATCGTCGGGGGGACGGCCACCATGGGCGCCCCGTTGTTCGCCTCGATCCGGACGACCGTCGCAGCCGTCGGAGGACCGGACTACGTCCACGACCGGGCGATCGTCGAGGGCCGCTTCGCGGCCAATGCCGGGGCCGTCGGCGCGGCCGCCCTGGCACTCCACGAGAGGAGGACGCAGCTCGATCGCTGACCACCGAACCGGTCCGTTCGGCACGTGGCATGCCGCGAAGTCGGTCGGATAATGACACGTCGATCGTGAGACGACGAGAAGAGGAGAGGCAGAGACAGATGCGAACAACCATGGTCCGATTCGGTGGCTTGCTGGCTGCCGCGTCGATCGTCCTGAGCGCCTGCGGCAGTGCCGCCTCGACCCCCGCCCCGACCCCGGCCGCGACGACCGCGGCCACGGCGCCGACGGATTCCGCTTCCACGGCAGCGGTCCCGACCAACGCAGAACCCGTGGAGCTGACCTACTGGTACTGGGCTGAGTCGGACGCGCCCGGTGCCGACAAGTGGATGGCCGACTCGGTCGCCGCCTACCAGAAGGACCATCCGAACGTCACCATCAAGGTCGTCCCGCAGGCGACCGACACGCTCCAGAGCGCGTTCCAGACGGCCGCCGCCTCCAAGAGTGGGCCGGACATCGCCTCCCAATGGGCGACGGGCCCGGTCCTCGGCTTCGTCTGGTCGGACGCGATCTCACCGATCAGCGACCTCGTCCCAGCCGACGAGATCAAGCACTGGCTCAACACGAGTGAGAACACCTACCAGGGCAAGCTCTGGGCGATGCCGATGTACCTGCTCGGGATCGGCATGGCGTACAACAAGGAGCTCTTCGTCAAGGCGGGCGTGACCCCGCCGACGGGCGACCGCTGGACCTGGGACGAGTTCCTGGCGGCCAGTGCGAAGCTCAAGGCCGCCGGGATCACCCCATTTGTCGGCGGTGACAAGAACGGTTACCTGGGTGCCTGGTGGTTCGCCAACCTGGGCGGCCAGCAGCTCGATTCCGAGGCCGACCTGGTCAAGGCCGTCGTCGGCGAAGCGTCGTTCACCGACCCCAAGTACAGCGGCTGGTACACCGAGCTCGAGAAGCTGGTCAAGGCCGGCTACATCAACAACGACGTCATGTCGCTCGACCTCGACCAGGGCGTCCGGCAGTTCTACCAGGGCAAAGGCGCCATGGCGTTCACTTCGGACGGCATGCTCGCCAGCGCGATCAAGGAGCTCGGCGCCGACAAGGTCGGGGTCATGCGCCCGCCGAAGTGGGGCACAGGGACGCTCGCTGATGCCGGCAACGCGACCCAGTCGATCTCCTTCTTCGTGACCAAGTGGTCGCAGCACCAGCAGGCAGCGGCCGACTTCCTGCAGTACCTCCACACCCCCGAGCGGCTGACCGAGTGGTACAAGGCGACCGGCGTCGTGGCGGCGGATGATCGCTTCGACTCAACGCTGGTCACGGTGCCGCAGCTCCAGCAGATGGCCAAGTTCGAGACGACCGGCCAACAGACCTGGCTCGAGAACTGGATCCCGTCGCAGCTCGACGGGGACGGCGACCTCCCCGCGGGCCAGCTGATCTTCTCCGGCTCCGGCACAGCCGCCGACGCCGGACAGCTCTGGGAGCGCGTGGCCGGCACCTGGCGGGCCGCTCACCCGGACGAGCTGGCCAACTGGCAAGGGCTCCTCAAGTAGTCGGTCGAGATCCGGGGGACGGCGCGCTGTCGTCCCCCGGGCTTCGCCGGTGTCGAGCACGGCTATCGTGAGCACCACGTCCGCCTCTGCCCGACGTCGCCGACCGGACCTGACGCCATACCTGCTGGTCGCACCCGCTGTCGCCCTGATCGTCTTGATCTACGGCTATCCGATCGTCCGCATCTTCATCGACAGCTTCCTCAGCCCGACGAAGACGGGCGCGAAGACGGTAGGTGTGGCGAACTACGGCTTCGCGGTCAACGATCCTGTGTTCTGGAAGTCGGCGGGGAACAACGTGTTCCTCCTCGCCGGCGTGCCCCTGATGACCGTCCTTGCGCTCCTCTTCGCGGTCGTGCTATTCGACCAGATCCGGGGCTGGCGGGTCTATCGGACGCTTGTCTTCACCCCGTACATCATGGCCGTGCCGGTCATCGGCGCGACCTTCGTCTACCTGTATGGGTTCAACGGGATCGTAAATACGCTCCTGCGCGACATCGGTCTGGGCGGCGTCGCCCAGGACTGGCTCGGCAACCCGACCCTGGTGATGCCGTCGATCCTGTCGGTCGTCATCTACCGGGAGCTCGGCTTCGGGGTGATGCTCTTCCTCGCCCGAATGGCGTCGATCCGACTGGAGCTGTACGAGGCCGCCGAGATCGACGGGGCCGGTTGGTGGGCCCGGCTGCGCTACGTGACCATCCCCCAGCTTCGCTCGGTCATCGGGTTCTTCGTCGTGATCGAGCTCATCACGATGCTCAGCTGGGTGTTCGCCTACGTCTACTCGATGACCGGCGGCGGTCCTGGCTTCGCCTCGTCCGTCCTCGAGTTGTACATCTGGAAGAACGCATTCGCCTACCGTGCCATCGGCATCGCATCGGCCGTGGCGGTCCTCCTCCTCGTGGCGACGAGCGTCCTCATCGTGGTCCAGTTGCTGGTCCGCGGGGGCGAGTCGGAGACGGGCGAGGAGTGAGCCCGATGACCGACCGCGGCACGCGACGCAATCGGACGAGGTCGCTCCGGAGCGGGGGCACGGTCTTCCGGCACGTGCTCATGATCTCGATGGCGATCGCGGCGATCTATCCCGTCTACTACATGGTCGCCACGAGCCTGAAGTCGAAGCAGACCTGGACGGCCGATCAGTTCGGCCCACCGCTCCCCCCGACCCTAGAGAACTACGCCGCGGTCATGGCCGACGGCCGGATCCCGATCTGGTTCCTCAACAGCGTCCTCGTGACCGGGGCGTCGGTGATCGCCGCGACCGCGATCTCGACCCTGGCCGCCTTCGCCATCGCCCGGCTTCGATTCCGCGGACAGACCTTCCTCCTCCGGCTGATGGTGGCGCTGATGGTCATCCCGCCGGCCGTCCTGATCCTGCCCCTGTTCCTGGGGCTTCAGCCCCTGGGGCTCACGAACAGCTATGTGGGCGTCGTCCTGATCTACTCGGGGATGCTCGTCCCGATCTCGGTCTACCTGCTTGCGAGCTTCTTCCGGACGCTGCCGGTAGAGCTATTCGAGGCGGCCCGGATCGATGGCGCGACGACGATGCGGATCCTGCGCAGCATCGTCCTGCCCCTGTCGGCCCCGGGGTTCGTGACCCTCGTCGTGGTCAATGCTCTGTGGGTCTGGAATGAGCTGCTCATCGCCCTGGTCTTCCTCCAGGACGACCAGCGACGGACACTGATGGCCGGTCTCACCCTGTTCAAAGGGCACTACACGGTGAACGAGCCGCTGATCATGGCCGGCACGTTCATCGCCGCCCTGCCGATGCTCCTGCTGTTCCTGTTCGGACAGCGCTTCTTCGTTCGGGGCCTGGTCGCCGGGGCGGTGAAGTAGCTCGGACGTGGCCATCGGCTTGTAGGCCGCTGAAGCGTACGTGCCAGCTTGAGCCGCGGGGTGGCGGACCCTAGGTGGATCAGCGTGCCTTGACGGTCGGCGCCTGCTTGATCGGACGGCCGGCGATCGCCGCGCCGATGAAGGGCGCAGGCGCGACCCCGACCGCGATGAGCAGACGCGGCGCGCGGGCCAGGCAGAACCCGGCGCCCAGGCCGACGGAGCTCGCCGCGAGCCAGCGTCGGCCCAGCCCGAGGTCGATCGAGGTCAGGTCGTTCTGCGCTGCCCGAGATCAGCCACGGCCGCGACGAAGACCGCCCGAGCCGGAGAAGAGGCGCCCTACGAAGACGACCGCGATCGCGCCGATCGTGGCGATGACGATGCTCTCGACATTGATGCCGTTGACGGAGCCCATCTTGAGCACGGTCGTGGCCACGAAGCCACCGACAAGGCCGCCGACGATGCCGAGAACGACCATCATCAAGAGACCCTCACGCGAGCCCATGATGGCATTGGCCAGGAAGCCGGCGATGGCGCCGACGACGATCCAAGCGATGAAGCCCATGGAAGATGCGTTTCCTTTCGTGTTGCGCGGCCCGATCGGGACCGACGCTGTCGCTAGCGGACTAAGCCCTGTTAGGTCGTAGTCGCAACTCCGTCGCGGCAGCGGTCAGGCCGGCTCGCGCCGGAAGATCCCGACGGCCCAAAGGACGATCAGCTCGATCACTGTCCAGCCGATCAGCGCGACGATGGCGGTGATGTCGAGCACCGAGCCTGCCGCATGGAGGGAGTCCGTCCGGAGGATGCCGTCGAATGGCGCGACGAACACCTGGCTGACGTTCAGGATGCCAGAGACGAGCGCGTTACCTTCTCGGGCGTCGAGAAGGAGCAGCACGATGCGCGCTCCGAGGAGGACCTGGATCAGCCCGAACACGAGGACCACGATGCGTCGGATCATCTCGGAGCCGCCAGGGCCTGTGGTCGTGGTGCGGCGACTGTCCGTTCGCACCGATTCCTGGCCCGCGACAGTGGGCTGCTGAGTGACGACCGTCCGGTCGACTTGATCGATGGGCAAGATCTCTCCAATGCCTTCGGCATCCGGAGGAGCGGGGTACAAGGACCACCGCCGGGCGACACGCCGGCCACTGCTGTGCTTGCATTGAACCACGCGATGGTGCTAGTGTCAATTGTAGTTTCTGCACTCAACTGTAGGATAGGAGCGCGATGGCACGATCGATCGGAGCCGTCCTCAGGCAGACGCGCGAGGTCCGCGAGCTGTCGGCCGTGGACGCGGCACGGGCGGCCAGTATCTCACCGGCCTACCTGAGCAAACTCGAGAATGACGCCGTCAAGAAGCCCTCGCCTCACGTCCTGCTCCAGCTGAGCGAAGCGCTGTCGGTGCCCTATGAGGAGCTCATGCGACTCAGCGGCTACCGCGTCCCCGGCGAATCGAGCACGGACGGGGCCGACTCGGTGAGTGCCGCGTTGTTCGGCGACCTGACCGACGATGAGCGAGACGAGCTCATCGAGTACCTTGCCTGGTACCGCTCTCGGAAGCGGGCAGGGCGGCCTGCGCGGCCCGCGACGAACGGGCACTGAATTCTACAGTTGAGGCGAGACACCACAGTTGACATTCGCACTGAGCCGTCACCTGAGTTGCAACGCCGAACCGATCTGGAGGAGCGCCACGTGGACGGACTGCGCATCATCGTGGCCGGCGTTCAGCAGACGCTGACCGAAGCCGGCGCGACGGTCGACCCGCCGACGACCATCGCGACCGCCGCGATCGCGGTGCACAACCCGCTGGCCGGGCGCGGTCGGGTCGACGACCTGACTGAACTAGAGGAGCTTGGTCGCGATGCTGGGGCGCTGCTGGTCGAGCGTGCGCTCGCCGCCCTGGCTTCCGCCGGGCTGTCGGCTGCCGACGTCCGGGGGTATGGCAAGGGCGCCATCGTCGGTGTCGACGGGGACCGCGAGCACAGCGCAGCCGTACTCCATCCCCGATTCGGCGCCCCCGTCCGTGCCGCCATCGGCGGAGGAACCGACATCATCCCCGGCACGAAGAAAGTCGCCGGCCCCGGTGCCAGCATCACGATGCCCATCGGGAACGCGAACGACCGGTGGGTGTTCGACGACATGGACGCGATCGACATCGCCATCGCCGACGCGCCGCGGGCCGACGAGATCGTGATCGCTCTCGCACTCAGTGCTGGAGGCCGTCCGAACGCCAGAGTCCGGAAGCCGTCCTAGGGAGAGCCGATGTTCAAGGCCATGATCCTGTTGACGCGTCGTGCCGAGATGACCCACGACGAGTTCGTTGCCTGGTGGCTCGGGGAGCATGCCGCGCTCGCCTCGGGTCTGCCTCGTTTGCGCGGGTTGACCTTCAACGTGGTCGCCGTGGGCCACGATGAGAACGGGATCGATGGGGTCTCGGAGCTGTGGTTCGACTCGCAGGCCGACTTCGAGGCCGCCTACGCCACTGCCATCGGCACGGAGACCGCGGCCGATTCGATGGCACACGTCAGCGGCCGCGTCCGCCTGTTCGTGACCGAGGATCCATTGGTCGTTCCCGACCGGGCCTGAAGACCGGTGGGCGGCAGGCCGCAGCGTCCCTTCGTCAGGTCGCGCTCTCGAGGAGGAGGGTGTCGAGGCCGCGGGTGAGGCCGACGCGCCCGCGCACGAGGCGGACAGCGAGGAGCGTCCCGGAGACATAGGGTGCGGCAGACATGCCGGCGTCGTGGCGGATCGTCAGGCGTTCCGTGGGCCCCCGGCTCACGAAACCCGACGCCGTGGCTCAGCGGCTGCCGACGGTCACGGGTACGACCGCGAGCTCGGCCGCGATCACGTCCGCCCACGCATCGATGGCCGGCCAGTCGCGGAAGTCGCCGGCCGGCAGCGCATCACGGGCCGCGGTCATCAGCCGCACGAATCGCTCAGCCAGGCCCTTCGGCGGGGTGCTCGGGTCGAAGGCGCCGAAGAAGACGTGGACGTCCTTCGGGTGGACCGCCTCTCGAAGCTGAGTCCACTCCTTCGGCTCGGTCGTCACCAGCACGTCTCGACCCTGGGCGTCGATCAGGTCCGTGCCAAGCGGGCCACTGCTGAACAGCCAGACCGGTCGCTCTGCGAGGACGGCCCGGTTCCGCTCGACGAATCGGGTGGCATCCTTGAGCCAGTGGAACAGGTAGGACGCGCCGCCGACCACGACGGCGTCATAGTCCCGAACGTCGCGCCCGTCGGTCACCGGACCGACCTCGACCGCCAGTCCGGCGGCACGCAGCCGTTCGGCGATCCGTTCCGCGATCCCCTGGGTCGCTCCGTGGCGGCTGGCGTAGGCGATGAGAACGTGCATGACGGACCTTCCCCATGTGCGAAGCTCGTCAGACGAGGATGGGTCGCTTCGGACCTGTCTCCAAGTGCTGAAAGTCACATGCTGCCTAACCCGCGGCCGGGCCGCAACGCGGCGCAGCGGAAGCGCAACTGGCCGTCAAGACAGTGAGCGGGGCTGCCGCTGAGGCGGTGGTCACGAGCAGCACTTCGGGTCGAGACGTTGGAGGCCAGGGGAGTACGATCGACCCGCCCGTCGGTCGTATAGTGACGGCCGACCGCTCCGCCGCATCCCGCGAGGAACGATGCTTTCGGCTTCGCAGCCCACCTGCTTCCTGATCGCCGATATCTCCGGCTACACCGGCTACCTTGCCGACGTCGAGCTCGACCACGCCCAGGACATCCTGGCCGACCTCATTGGCGCAGTCGTGACAGCGCTCCGGCCCAACTTCCGGCTGGCCAAGCTCGAGGGCGACGCCGCGTTCACTTACGCCACGGTCGACAAGGTCGACGGGTCGATGCTGCTCGACACGATCGAGCGCTGCTACTTCGGGTTCCGCCGGCGGCGACGTGACGTCCGCCAGGCGACGTCCTGTGAGTGCAATGCGTGCGCCCGGATCCCGGATCTCAACCTCAAGTTCGTGGTCCACCACGGGGTCGCCATCCGCCAGAAGGTCGCCGGCCGGCAGGAGCTCCTGGGGTCGGACGTGATCATGGTTCACCGGCTGCTCAAGAACGAGGTCGTGGACCAGCTCGGGATGAGCGCCTACGCCCTGATCACCCAGGCCTGCATCGACGCCAGCGACATCGATCCTGCGGCCCTGGATATGCGCTCGATCACCGAGGCGTACGACCGGATCGGCGACGTGCGGGCCTGGGCCCACGACCTCGAGGGCCGCTGGCAGGAGGAAGAGGCTCGCGGGCGCGTTTTCGTGTCCCCGGAAGAATCCATCCTCGACCTGTCGGTGCCCACGAACGTTCCGCCGCAGGTCGCCTGGGAATACCTCACCAAGCCCGGTCAGAGGATGGCCTGGCAGCCCTGGGTGACAGAGGTCACGGTCAAGGGGGCCACAGGGGGACGGCGCGGGCCTGGCTCGGCCAACCACTGCATGCACGGCAAGAACGCAGTCGTCGAGGAGATCCTCGATTGGCGCCCGTACGACTACGTCACCGATCGCACGGTCATCGACACCCCCAGCGGTCTGGTGAAGGCGCTCCACACGGTCGAGTTCGAGCCGGTCGCCACGGGTACCGTGATCCACATCCGGTTCGCCCCGCCGAAGAGCCGACGCGAGAAGGAGCTCATGGAGCACATCGGCCCGGCGTATGGAGCGGCCTTGCAGGCGAGTTTCCCTGGGCTCATCGCCCAGCTGGAGGCCGAACTGACGGTCCGTGATGCGGACCGCGGCGCGGAGCCAGAGCTACCCGAACCCAGCCGGGATGGTCCGCTGGCCGGGATCCAGCCGCTTGTGATCGTCGCCTGACAGCTCCTGGCGAACGCATCGCCTTGATGACGCCTGGCGCCGGTGAGGCGGTCAATCCGGACCGCGACCCGTCCCGAACACCCGGCAGAACCTCTCGGACGACCTCCTCGAGCTCCTGCGCCAGCCGAGCATCGCCACGAGCTCGCCCTGGAGCCGAGCCATCTCGATCTCGTAGGGCTTGGTCTTCATCTTCGGCTGGGGTTCGGCGGGCTGGGCACCTTCCAGCACCCCATCCGCGACCGGAGTCCGCGAGGTGGACCTCACGTGGGACCGCTCAGCGCGGGTTCAGGCCGTGCCGAGCAACGAGGTCGGGCACTTCAGTCATGTCGAACGCGAGCCCATAGCGCGCGGCGATCGCCGTCCTGACCTCGGGGTCGGGGAGCCCACCCGCCGACCCGACTGCCGCAGCGAGCTCGACGAAGTAGTTCTCGAACCCGGCGGGGCTGATGATCTCGATCATCCGAGCTGGTCCATCCCCGGCGTTCCACATCGAGTGGAGCTCGCCGCGCGGCTTGACGACGTAGCCGCCGGCCCCGAGCGACACTTCCCGCCCATCCGAGCGGAAGCCGATCTCTCCCTCGACCACATAGGAGATCTCGTCCTCACGTGTGTGGCGATGCGGCGGGACGAGCACTCCTGGCGAGAATACGTGCTCGACGATCGAGATCGAGCCCGTCTCGGCGGCGGTGAGCCGCGTCGTCGCAGTCAGGCCGGGAACCATCGCGTCATCGGGTCCATGAGGTTCAACGACGGTCAGGCGAGCGGTGGGCGATGCGAGCATTGGGGCCCCCAAAGCATTTGGTCGAACATGTGTGTATCGTGGTCGCGATGATTGCGCGCCCGGACCGACCTTGTCAATGACTGAACGCCACCGTCTTACGAAAGCACGACGGCCCTATCGCTTGCTCGCGCGCGCCGAGGCGATGGACGGCACACGCGAGCGGATCGTCCGAGCGGCCGTGGGACTGCACGGAAGTATCGGGCCGGCGGCGACGACGATGAGTGCCGTCGCCGAGCGGGCCGGGGTCACCCGGGCGACCCTGTATCGCCACTTCCCGAACGAGGGGGCGCTGGTCACCGCGTGCAGCGCCGACTGGCTGGCCGCACACCCGCGTCCCGACCTCGCCCGCTGGGCCGCGATCACCGATCCCACCCGGCGGCTCGCGACGGCGCTCGACGAGCTCTACAGCTACTACCGCTCGACCGAGCAGATGCGGGCAAACCTTCTTCGTGACATCGATATGCTCCCGCCAGTCATCCGCTCGGGCATCTCCGGATTTCCTGCAGCGGTGGCCGACTCCCTTGACGCTGGTTGGCCGGTGCAGTCCGACGCGCGTCTGCGGCGCGCGGCCATCGGCCATGTCGTCGCCTTCGGGACGTGGCGGTCGCTTGCGCGAGAGGGCCTCACGGACGCCGAGACCAGGGAGCTGATGGTCCGGCTGGTGACCTCCATCCGACCGAGGTAGGGCCGGGCGAGACGCGAAGAAGCCCGCCTCGCGGCCGGCCTGGTTCGTGATCGCTGGAGCCGACACGGATTTGAACCGAGTGCCGTTTACGAACAGCTTTCGGGCGGCTTTGCTCACACCGAGATCGTGCTTGGTGGGCACGTTGGTGGGCACTATGCCTCGACAGGCCTCCTTGCCGGAGCCTGGATCCACCCCTGTCGCCACGCGGCCACATGAGCCCGCAGGCGTTCCGATCAGGTGGGCTTCTCGCGGAGGACCCCGGGTCGGAAGCTCTGCCCGCGGGATCGCCCGTCTTCGCGGCTGGCATCGGCTCAGCCCTTGAGACCGGTCGTCGCGATGCCTTCGGTGATCCAGCGCTGGAACAGGATGAAGACGATCAGCACGGGCACGATGAGGACGACGGAGCCCGCCATCAGCATCCCGTGGTCCGCCTGGTACTGGCCCGTGGCAAACGTGGCGAGGGCGACCGGGAGCGTGTACATCTTCGGCTCCTGGGCCATGATCAGGGGGTAGAGGAAGCTGTTCCAGTTGCCCAGGAATGTCAGGATCGCAAGGGTCGCGACGACCGGGGTCGCGATCGGCATCACGACGGACCAGAAGACCCGGAACTCCTTCGCCCCGTCGATGCGCGCCGCCTCGAGCAGCTCGTCCGGGATCCCTAACATGAACTGCCGCATGAGGAAGACCCCGAAGGGCCCGGCGAGGAAGGGCAGGAGCAGGCCCGGATAGGTGTTCACGAGTCCGAGCCTGCTCATCAGGATGAAGTTCGGGATGAGCGTGATCCCGGCCGGGACCATGAGCGTGGCCAGGACCAGGCCCATGACCAGGCGCTTGCCTCGCCACTGGAGCTTGGCGAGCGAGTAGCCGAGCATCGGGCAGAAGATGAGGTTGCCGACCGTCACCGCAAGGGCGACGACCGAGGAGTTGAAGAAGAAGCGCGGAAAGTCGAGCTGCTCGAAGAGCCGGCCGTAATTGTCGGTCGTCGGCGTCGACGGCAGGAGCGTCGGCGTGCTCTGGAGGAAGTCAGCTTCCGGCTTGATCGAGCCGAGGATCATCCACAGGAACGGCCCGACCATCAGCACGAGCCCGCCGATCAACAGAACGTAGGCCAACGAGTTCGACCCTGTCCGGCCGCCCCCTGGGGCGCGGCTCGAGCGGGCCGGAGCGGGTGCGGGCAAGGCGGTCATCGATCTCCCTCCCTCATGCGTCCGAGCGCAGGAACTTGAACTGGAGGAAGGCGATGAACGCGACGATGACGAACAGGACGTACGCGATCGCCGAGGCGTAGCCTTGGTGGAAGAAGGTGAAGCCCTGCTGGTACATGTACATCGTGACCGACAAGGTCGAGTCGAGCGGCCCGCCCCCGGTCATGACGAAGGGCTCCTCGAAGAGTTGCAGATAGCCGATCGTGGTGATCACGGTCATGAACAGGATCGTCGGCCGGAGCATCGGCAGGGTCACGTACCGGAACCCCTGCCAGCGGCCGGCGCCGTCGATCGAGGCTGCCTCGTAGAGCACCCGAGGGATCGCCTGCAGGCCGGCCAGGAAGACGACCATGGCAAACCCGACGTTGCGCCAAACAGCCATCGCGATGATCGACGGCATCGCGAACACCGGGTTGGCCAGCCAGGCCGGCCCCTTGATGCCCAGGCCCCCGAGCAGCATGTTGATGAGCCCGACGTCGGGGTTGAGCAGGAACCGCCAGACCACCGCGATGGCGACGATGCTCGTGATGACCGGCAGGTAGTAGCCGACCCGGAAGGCCGTGCGGAAGCGGTCAACGCCGCGGCTCAGGGCCGTTGCGATCAACAGCCCGATGGCGAGCGTCAGCGGCACGCCGACGACCACGAAGTAGGAGGTGTTGAACAGTGCCGACCAGAACTTCTGGTCGCTCAGAAGGTCCGTGTAGTTCTTGAGGCCGACGACAGACGTTCCCGTCGGGTTCTGGAGGTCCCTGAGGCCGAAGCTCGTGAAGCTCAGGGCGAACGAAGCGACGATCGGGAAGGCGAGAAAGACCAGGAACAGGATCATGAATGGGGCGGCGAACGCCCAGCCGGTCAGGTCGTCCCGCCAGGACCGGCGGGAGGCGGCCGGCGCCGCCTCCGCCTGTCTGCGCTGTGCGAGCGCAGGAACGGTCATGTCAGTTGCCCGTTCCGATCTTCTCAGCCTCCTGCTGCATCTCGTCGGCGGCGGCCTTCGGGTCCATTCCGCCGGTGTTCAGCTTCTCGAGGGTGCCGTTGAGCGCCGTGGCCAGCTCGCTCCATGTCGAGATCGCCGGCTGCGCCTGGGTCTCCTTGAGCTGCGCGCCGAACATCGCCACGTTCTTGTCGTCCTTCAGCGCCGGGTCGTCCCAGGCGGACTGGACGGCCGGCAGGTCAGCGACGCCGGGCGTCGTATACCAGGCGACTTGGGTCTTCGGGTCGGACAGGTACTGGACGAACGCCCACGCGAGGTCCTTGTTCTTGCTGTCCTTGTAGACGACCAGGTTGCTGCCGCCGAGGAACGAGGTCGCGCTGACCTTCTTCGGCATCGGCGCGATCGCCCACTTCGAGTCGAATGCAGCGCCGCCGGCCTTCTTGATGAGGCCCATGTGCCAGGGGCCGGAGAAGAACATCGGGTGCGTGCCGGCCACGAAGGCGGGCGTGATGTCGAACCCTTCGGGCACGGCCTTCGGGGACAGGCCGTCCTTGAAGAACGACTCGTAGAACGTCAGGGCTTCGACGGCCTGCGGGCTGTTGAGCTGGAACTTGCCCTGGGCGTCCATCACCGCGCCCCCATTCGACCACAGGAACGGCAGGTACTCCTGCCAGTTCTTGGTACCGAGCGAGATGCCCCACTTCGCGCCACCCGTCGCCTGCATCGCCTTGGCCATGGCCATGAGGTCGTCCCAAGTCGCGGGTGGCTTGGTGATACCGGCCCTCTCGGCCACGTCAGTCCGGTAGTAGAGGAGCCGGGTCTCGACGTACCAGGGCACCCCGTAGACGATCCCGTTGACAACGTTCGTGTTCCACGCGCTCTCGAAGAAGGTGCTTGGCTGGAAGTTGGCCGGCACGGGCTCAAGGGCCGTCGTGGCCGCGAACTGGGCCATCATGTCCGTGCCCATCTGGCTGACATCGGGCGTCTGGTGACCGGCGATCGCGGTGGTGAGCTTGGCGACGGCCTCGCCCCAGTTGACCGGCACGACCTCGACCGTCGTCCCCGGATTGTCCGTCATGAATGCGGCGGCGAGGGTCTTGAGCTCAACGCCCTCGTTGCCCATCGCCCAGACCGTCAGCGATCCGCCGACGGAGGCCGCTGGGCTGATCGCCGGCGCCTGGCTGGCTGCTCCGCCCGGGGCGTTGCTGCCCGCTCCGCCGGGCGCGCTGCTGCCCGTGTTCGTCCCACAGGCCGCGACCAGCAGGGCAACCACCGCAACGACGACGGCGAGCCGGAAGGGTGTTCCCCGCGCCCGCTGACTCCCACTCAGGGTCGATCGAAGTCGCAACATGTCCGTTCTCCTGATGAGGTTGCCTGTGGCTCGCCCGTTCGGCGATGGCGGCCGGGAACCGGCTTCGTCGAGACCATCCCGACGAGACCGTCGACGGTCAGAAGGAGCTGGGCATGCCCGGCAAAGGCGCTGTCGCAAGACGGAACCAGGCGGAGCGATTCGGATCCCTCTGGCCATGGCATCACAGTAGCCACGTGCGCGGGGGCGTCATGACGGACCGTCATGACGTGCTGACGGTGGGCCGAGACACTGGTATCGCCGCGGCGTCGTCGGAAGAGGCACTACGCGCACCAGCGCGATCCACAATCCCGACGCGACGGCTCAACGGCCTTGCCAGCCCGTAACTGGAGATCGTGATGAACACAAGAAGCGGTGGCGTTGGGATCATCGGCGTGATCGTCATCGTCGTGGTGATCCTCTTCCTGGTCGGCGTCATCAAGGTGTGAGCCCCACGGGTCAACGAGTGCAAGACGGGGCCGCTCTGGATCGACCGACCGTAGGTGCCGGCCCGAACCCGCTCCTCAGCCCGGCCGACGGCCTCCAGCTGGGTGCGCAGGTTCTGGGCAATCGCCATCTCGACGGCCTCGGTCTCGAGATCGGTGCCGAGTTCCATGGCTTCGCCGGTCTGCTGCCGCGCCAACGCGCCTTCAGCCCTGACGTCGCTCGTCAGATCCCGCAGGGCGACCTCGATGCGCGCCCGCTCATTCGCGACCATCTCGCGCGCCCGTTGATCGTTGACGTCGAGCGGGAGCCCACGCTCCGCACCCTGCGCGACATCGGAGAAACGGTCTCCGACGACGACCAGCACATCCGGGGGCGCATGGTCAAGGACCTGGATGGTCGGGACCTCGGCACGATCGACGGCCTGCTGGTCGACGCCGAGGCAGACAAGGTGCGCTTCATCGAAGTCGCCTCTGGTGGCTTCCTCGGCCTGGGCGAAACGAAGTCTCTGATCCCGGTCGAGGCGATCACGAAGATCACCGACCACGAGGTCCACATCAGCCACACCCGTGAGCACGTGGCCGGGGCGCCGCCGTACGACCCGGAGCTCGCCGCCAAGGGCGCCGACTACTTCTTTGGCCTTGACCCGTACTACGGGTACCAGCCCACGGTCATCCCGCCGCTGGTCGGCTATCCTCGCACCCGGATCGGCGAGTGATGCGGTCGAGGTAAGGCCTCGGACCTGGGCGGGCTAGGTGCTCGACAGCCGGACCCCGCCACGCCACCCAACGCCTGTGGGCCGGGGGCATGACATCGAGGCCCGAAGCCCCCGACGCAACGTCTGCCGAGACCAAGTACGTTCACGCCGGGCGCAGGCCCTCGTCGGATCTGGACAATCGACAGTCTTCGCGATCGCCGCAGTGCGTCGCGACCGCCGCCCGCCGTGGGAGCTTCCCGAGTCATATGGAGTGGGTCATGTCCTATCTCGTAGATTTCACCAACGTCTCAACCACCGGCCTGGAGTCCTCGCCGGTGGCGCCGGCGCTCGCCGGTCTTCGGGCGAACGAGGCTCGCTACTTCCACAACAAATACGACCATGACTTCACGGTCAAACCGGCGAGCGAGGCCAAGAAGACCATCGACTGGGTGCACCGCATCCTCGAGGAGGAGCGCGGCCTCAAGTTCGCGGCTCGCGCGCTCGAGGCGACGGCCTTCCAGGTAGAGAACATACGGTGGGCCTACGTCTTCTACGAGAGCGGCTTGTCCGTCAACGTGCTGTACACGATCGACAACGTCGGCAAGCGGGCGGTCGGGTTCAAGCTTTCCGACGGGATGGATATCCCCGCCGAGCTCGCCTCGACGTTCAAGTTCGCACGCCAGAAGTCCAAGTTGGCCGGAACCATCCGGGGCTCGTTCTTCGTGATCAAAGGCGAGTACTGATTCCAGCGCGGACTCGGGCCGTGGGCGCGGCTGTGGGCGATGGAAGTCGATCATGCTGCCGCCGGGAACCGGGACGAGCGGCTCGAAATCGGCTCCGCCTACTGGAGGCTCGCGAGCCTTAGGGAGGTCATCCAGCCGCCCCGGGCCAGCCGTCGGCCCGTGGTCGACGAGCTCCCGAGCCCGCCACGAACGAACGGGAGTGAGACGCCCTCGAGCGACACGCTGGAAGGTGACCCGACAGGCGTCGAGCCGCTCGGCCGGGGCGGGCGATGGCCGCCGGGCGTAGGCTAGGAAGCCGTCCCATCTTCAAGCGGAACGCGTCCGATGACCCTCGCTGGCACCACCGAAGCGGCTACAGCCACCCGGGGTGGCCCGCTTTCGGATGACGAGCTTCGACGGATCGACGCCTGCTGGCTGGCGCGAGCGGGACACTTCGTCGTCACGATGCCCGACTGGGAGGATCAGGACTTCGAGCGCGCGTTCGATCGAGCCCGGGCGGTGGTCGCGGCCGAGGGGTTGATCATGAACGGGCCAAAGGCGGCGACACGCGCCGAGGAGCTTCTCCACGCCGCTGGGTACCCTCAAGCCCGGATTGGCGTCGAGCGCACGGTAGACGAAGCCATGGCCCATGCTGCCCGCTGGACCGTCTCGCGCGAGGGGCAGCAGCGGTGATCGAGCCACTTTGCGCAGAGGCTGAGGCTGGCGTCAGGAAGGTAAGCCGTTCGTCGCCCTCGTTCGCCCCATGTCGCACGGAGGTGCTGACGTGAACCTGGGCTTTCCTGCGTGGATCATCGCCGCGCACTGGATCAACGTCCTGCTCATCGGATTCCTGATCCGGGCAGGCATCCAGATCTTCGGAGCCTATCCGCGCCTGTACTGGAACGAGCATTCCACGCCGGGCAGCGAGTGGCTGAAGTTCCCTAAGGAGCCCATCCCGACGGACCGACCATGGACGGCGCTCGAGCAGGAGCGCGACGTCTCGGCGTGGCTTGGACAGCCCGGCGGCAACAACCTCGGCCTCGGCCGCCACTGGCATTTCTTCGCGGCGATCATCTGGATCCTCAACGGCCTCGTGTATGTCGTCCTGCTGTTCGCCACGGGCGAGTGGCAGCGCCTGATCCCCACATCGTGGTCGATCTTCCCAGATGCATGGCGGACGCTCGTGACGTACGCCAGCCTCCAACAGCCGCCGCCGAGTGCGTTCCAGCCGTACGATCCCCTCCAGCAACTCGCCTATGCAGCCGTCGTCTTCCTGCTCGGACCGTTCCTCATCCTGACGGGGGCGGCGCAGTCACCCGCGATCCAGGCGCAGTTCCCGCGCTATGCCCGTCTCTTCGGCGGTCGCCAGGGCGCGCGGAGCCTGCACTTCCTGGGCCTGCTGGCGTTCGTCGTCTTCATCATCGGCCACACATTCATGGTGGTCTACACCGGCCTCGCCAGGAATATGGGCGACATCATCCTGGGCCAGCACGACCACGATCAAGGTCTTGCGGTCATCATCGGGCTGGGACTGATCGCGGCCATCCTGGGGATCTACGCGGTCACGTCCTGGGGTTCGCGGCGCTCACCCCGTCTCTTCCAGCACCTACTGGGAGGCATCATCCGGCCCGTCATGCACGCACTCGCGTTCCGCACGCGGTCGCACCAGTCGTACCGGCCGGACGAGATCTCGCCGTACTTCCCGGTCAACGGGGTACCCCCGGAGACAGACGAGTACCGAAGAGTCCAGGCAGACGGGTTCGCGACCTGGCGACTCGAGGTGAGCGGCCTCGTGGAGGTGCCTCTGAGCCTCTCGATGGACGACGTCCGGAGATTACCGGAGCAGACGCAGATCACGAAACATCACTGCATCCAGGGCTGGTCGGCCGTCGCCTCCTGGAGGGGATCCCCGCTCGGCGCGATCCTGGATGCGTGCCGCCCGTTGCCCACCGCGCGCTACCTCATCTTCCATTCCTATGGCATGGACAGCACCGACCAGCACCATTTCTACGAGGCGTTGGATCTCCGTCAGGCGCGCCACCCCCAGACGATCCTCGCGTACGAGATGAACTTCGAGCCGCTCCCCGTCGCCTACGGTGCTCCGCTCCGCCTACGGGTCGAGACGGAGCTCGGGTTCAAGATGGTCAAGTGGCTGTGCCGGATCGAGCTCGTCGACGACTATCGAGTGATCGGCGAAGGCCAGGGCGGCTCACGCGAGGACAACATGTACTACGAGCAGTCAGTCGGGATCTGATGAGCGTGTCTCGGCGCCCAGCTGGCCGGTGAGGGTCGACCGGCTGCCTGCAGGACACGACTCTTTGAGGCCACTCGTCGAGCTGGGTGGGAATGACGATCAAGGTGAAGCGCGTCTATCGGCCGCGCGCCATGCAGGACGGGTATCGCGTGCTGGTTGATCGATTGTTGACCCGTCCAACTCAACGTGAAGGATGGGCGACCCGGAGTGATAACCGTCGCATCGGTCACTTTGTCGCGTCCTCAGGCCGGATGTTGCCGAGCCCCTCGTCGTCGGGCGGGAGGGATTCCTCCCGAGATGACGCGCCCGAGGTCGGCTCCCTGCGAGCCCGACAGTTCATGCGAGGCAAGCGCCGCTGTGAGACTGAATGCCCGGTCCTCGGCTGGGCCGGGAGCCCAGACTGGAGTCGGCAGCGGCGGGGATGACCCGAAGTCTCATTGGCCTCCGGGTGGTCGCCAGCGGGCATGACCCCAAGCGTCATTGGCCGCCTGGCGTCGAGCCGGGTGTGCCCTGGCGAAAGATATGTCTGCCCGCTTGCTGTCGGCGCCGGTCTGGGACGCCGCGGCATTGGCCTGATCAGAAGCCTGTCCACCCCGCACGGGGTGTGACCCATCACAGTCCTGCCTGCACGGTGATCCAGCCCAGCCCGGCGCCGATCGTTGGCCACCCATCCAGCAGGAGGGCAACCACATGGCGATGCTCGCAGACCAGGTCGATGCTGTCATCGGGGTCGACACCCACAAGCACACCCACACCGCCGCGGTCGTGACGCCGACCGGCGGCCTCGTCGCCGATGTGACGATCCCGACCGACGCGTTCGGCGCGAAGCGCGTGCTCGCCTTCGCCCGCGAGCGTGCCCCGGGGCGCCGGGTCTGGGCGATCGAGGGCTCCGGCAGCTACGGCTCCGGGCTCACCACGTTCCTGCTCGAACAGGGCGAGTGGGTCGTCGAGATCGACCGGCCAGCACGGCCGGCACGCCGCAACGGCGCCAAGTCCGACGAGCTCGATGCGCTGCGCGCCGCCCGTGAGGCGCTCAGCCGTGAGCACCTGGCGCAGCCACGCCGGCGCGGCGATCGCGAGGCGATCCGGGTCCTCGTGTGCACGCGCGAGGGCGCCGTCCTCACCCGCACGCGGGCGATCGCCCATCTCCACGGGCTCGTGGTCAACGCGCCCGAGGGGATCCGCAACCAGCTCCGCAAGCTCACGACCGACGAGCTCCTCGAGCGCTGTGCCCGGCTCCGGACGGGACCCAGCCGGTCGGTCGAGCATCGGTCGACGATCACGGCGCTGCGGTCGACGGCACGCCGGGCCCTCGCCTGCGAGGCCGAGGCCGCCGATCTCGAGTCGGCCCTCGAGCTCATCGTCGAGCGGGTCGCCCCGGTCCTGCTCGACGAGCCGGGCGTCGGCGTGCTGAGCGCTGCCCGGCTGCTCAACGCCTGGTCGCATGCGGGACGCATTCGGAGCGAGGCCGCATTCGCCCACCTCGGCGGCGTGGCCCCGATCCCGGCCTCATCGGGCCAGACCGTTCGCCACCGCCTCAACCGCGCCGGCGACCGTCAGCTCAACCGGGCGCTCCACACGATCGTGCTGTCGCGGCTTCAGCACGACGAGGAGACGCGTGCCTACGCCGCTCGCCGGCTGGCCGAGGGCAAGACCCCTCGGGAGGTCAAGCGCTGCCTCAAGCGGTTCGCCGCGAGGCGCCTGTTCAAGCTCCTCGAGCACTCGGCAGAGGCCGCTTGACAGACATAGAAGCATCCTCGCCATCTCTCAGCATTCGACGGCCAGCGGCCTGATCTGGGGGACCGGTTCGATGCGATGGTGGTGCGCGACGCATGCGTCACGCGACGACCCTGGTCATGCGTTTGGGACCTCACTGCGTCCGTCCATCATGCGCGCGGTTCTACCATTGGATCTCGGATTCACAGTTCGCGGACGAGTCCCTCGAGTGGCCGTCGGGCCGTGGAATGGATGCGGTTCCTCACCCTCGAGTGTCCGGCGTGCGCCGGCGAGATCGAGTGGTGGGCGGGATGAAACCTTGCGACGCGTCGGCGACCAGATCCTGGTACTCGGGGTGGGACCCGATGAAGCGGGCAGTGAACGGACACACTGGGTTTACCCTGCGCCCGAGCCGACGGGCATCATCGAGCGCGTCGGCAATGAGCCGCGACCCGAGTCCACGGCCGTCGAATGCGCGGCCCACTTCCGTGTGGGTCAGCGTGATCACACCGGCTTTGAGCGTGTACTGGGACACGCCCGCGAGGCGCCCATCGACGGAGATCTCGTAGCGGCCGCGTTCCGGATGGTCGTTCGTCTGGATGGTGGGATCGGCCAGATCGGTCGACAGATCCATCCCAGGCTCGTTGTCGTGGCTCATTCCCTTGGCGTTCATCGGCATTGCCCAGCCTGCTCCCTTCGCCGCCTTCGATCATCGGTGTCCTGCCTTTGAACCACGCCCGAGATGCACGCCGCGCGGCCCACGATCACGACCCCGTCCAGCTGGCCGCTTCGTCGCCGGTCATCGCGATCCATTTCCAGACGCTCGCGG